>NZ_JAFLDR010000034.1 GCF_017302275.1 Sulfuritalea sp. | reverse complement strand
CTGGAGTCGGAGCGATGAGGGCCACCATCTACCTTCCCGGCGATGCCGCCGCCCTGGCCCTGGGTGCCGATGCCGTGGCCGACGCGATCGCCGCCACGGCCGCCGCGCGCGGCATCGAACTGCGCCTGGTGCGCAACGGCACACGCGGCATGGTCTGGCTGGAGCCGCTGGTCGAGGTGGTCACGCCGCAGGGGCGCATCGCCTATGGTCCGGTGACGGTCGATATGGTCGGCAGCTTGTTCGCCGCGAATTTTCTCGCTGGCGGAGACCACCCGCTGCGGCTCGGGCCCACCGAGCAGATTCCCTGGCTGGCGCGGCAGGAACGGCGGGTAACCCAGCGCCTGGGCGTGGTCGATCCGCGCTCGCTGACCGATTACGTCGCGCGTGGCGGCGGCGAAGGCCTGCGCCGGGCGCCTGCCGTTGCGCCGGCCGCGATCGTGCAGGCCATCGCCGATTCCGGCCTGCGCGGGCGCGGCGGCGCGGCCTTTCCCGCCGGCATCAAGTGGCGCACCGTGCATGACACGGCAGGGACGCAGAAGTACGTGGTGTGCAATGCCGACGAGGGCGATTCCGGCACTTTCTCGGATCGCATGCTGATGGAGGGCGACCCCTTCTGCCTGCTCGAAGGCATGGCCATCGCCGGACTCGCGGTGGGCGCGAATCGCGGCTATATCTATGTGCGTTCGGAATACCCGCATGCCATCGCCGCGCTGCAGGCGGCCCTGACGGCGGCCGGCGATTTCCTCGGTCAATTCAAGATCGAGGTGCGCAAGGGCGCCGGCTCCTACGTTTGCGGCGAGGAAACCGCGCTCCTGGAAAGCATCGAGGGCAAGCGCGGCATCGTTCGCTCCAAGCCGCCGCTGCCGGCGATCGAAGGCCTGTTCGGGCGGCCGACGCTGATCCACAACGTGATCACCCTGGCCAGCGTGCCCGACATCCTCGCCGGTGGCGCGGCGGCCTATCGCGACCTGGGCATCGGGCGCTCGCGTGGCACCTTGCCCTTCCAGCTCGCCGGCAACATCCGCCATGGCGGCCTGGTCGAAGTGCCATTCGGCGTGACCTTGCGCGAACTGCTTTACGACTTCGGCGGCGGTTCGCGTTCGGGCCGGCCGCTGCGCGCGGTGCAGGTGGGCGGGCCGCTGGGCGCCTATCTTGCCGAGCCGCAATTCGACACGCCGCTGGACTACGAGGCCTTTGCATCCATCGGTGCCGGCCTCGGTCACGGCGGCATCGTCGCCTTCGACGACACGGTGGACATGGCGAAACAGGCGCGTTACGCGATGAAGTTCTGCGCCATCGAATCCTGCGGCAAATGCACGCCCTGCCGCATCGGCTCCACGCGCGGCGTTGAAGTCATCGACCGCATCCGCGCCGGCGATGCCGCGCAAATTGAATTGCTGGAAGACCTCTGCGAAACCATGGTGCAGGGCTCGGCCTGTGCCATGGGCAGCATGACGCCGATTCCAGTGATGTCGGCCCTGAATCACTTTCCGGAGGATTTCGCATGAATGCTCCGCAGGAACTCAACATGGCTGGCGCAAGAGTCGGCGCTGGCGATACGGTGACTCTGGAAATCGACGGCATCGCCGTCAGCGTTCCGGCCGGTACCCCGCTCTTGCGCGCCGGTGTTGCCGCCGGCGTGATGATCCCCAAACTGTGCGACAGCGAGGGCCTCAAGCCCTTCGGCTCCTGCCGCCTGTGCCTGGTCGAAATCGAGGGACGCAAAGGCTATCCGTCCTCCTGCACCACGCCGGCCGAAGCCGGCATGAAGGTGCGCACCCAGTCGCCGCAACTGGCCAAGCTGCGGCGCAATGTCATGGAGCTTTATATCTCCGACCATCCGCTGGATTGCCTGACCTGCGCCGCCAACGGCGACTGCGAGTTGCAGGATATGGCCGGCGTGGTCGGGCTGCGCGAAGTGCGCTACGGCACCAGTGACGCAAACCCGGGAGAGAACCATTTCACCGAAACGGCGAAAGACGAATCCAACCCCTACTTCAGCTACGACCCGGCCAAGTGCATCGTCTGCAACCGCTGCGTGCGCGCCTGCGAGGAAACCCAGGGCACGTTTGCGTTGACCATCACCGGGCGCGGCTTCGGCTCGCGCGTCACGGCGGGGCAGGGCGAGTCCTTCATGGCCTCCGACTGCGTTTCCTGCGGCGCCTGCGTCAAGGCCTGCCCGACGGCGACGCTCGTTGAGAAGACGGTGATCGACCTGGGCCAGGCCGAGCGCAGCGTCGCCACCACCTGCGCCTACTGCGGCGTCGGCTGCGGCTTCCGTGCCGAGGTCAAAGGGACGCAGGTCGTGCGCATGGTGCCCGCCGACGAGGGGCGTGCCAACGAAGGCCACGCCTGCGTCAAGGGCCGCTTCGCCTGGGGCTACGCCACCCACCCCGACCGCGTCACCAAACCCATGATCCGCGAGAAGATCAGCGATCCCTGGCGCGAGGTGTCGTGGGAGGAAGCGCTGAGCCATACCGCGAAGGAATTCCGCCGCATCCAGGCCAAGCACGGTACCAACTCGATCGGCGCCATCGTCTCCAGCCGCTGCACCAACGAAGAGGACTACCTGGTACAGAAGCTGGTGCGCACCGCCTTCGGCAACAACAACGTCGACACCTGCGCCCGCGTCTGCCATTCGCCGACCGGCTACGGCCTCAAGCAGACCCTGGGCGAGTCGGCCGGCACGCAGACCTTCAAGTCCGTCGAGCAGGCCGATGTCATCGTCGTGATCGGCGCCAACCCGAGTGACGCCCATCCGGTGTTCGCCTCGCGCCTCAAGCGCCGCGTGCGCGAGGGCGCGCAACTGATCGTGATCGATCCTCGCGCCATCGACCTGGTGAGTTCGCCCCATGTGCGCGCCGCCCATCACCTGCAACTGCGGCCCGGCACCAACGTCGCCGTGCTCTCGGCCATGGCCCACGTCATCGTCAGCGAGGGTCTGGTCGATGAGGCTTTCGTCGCCGCGCGTTGCGAAGCGAAGGCGTTTGCCGACTGGCGCGAGTTCGCCGCGCGGCCGGAAAATTCGCCTGAGGCGCTGGAGGCCGCCAGCGGCGTGCCGGCTGCCTCAGTACGCGCCGCGGCACGCCTGTACGCCACCGGCGTGAATGGACGCAAAAACGCGGCGATCTACTACGGCCTGGGCGTCACCGAACATTCGCAGGGCTCGACGGCGGTGATCGCCATCGCCAACCTGGCCATGGCCACCGGCAATGTCGGCCGCGAGGGCGTCGGCGTCAATCCGCTGCGCGGACAGAACAACGTGCAGGGTTCCTGCGACATGGGCAGCTTCCCGCACGAGCTGCCCGGCTACCGCCATGTGTCGGACACGGCGACGCGCCAACTCTTCGAGCGCGACTGGGGCGTACAAATCCAGTCCGAGCCCGGCCTGCGCATTCCCAACATGCTCGATGCCGCCCTCGACGGTTCCTTCATGGGCCTCTACTGCCAGGGCGAGGACCCGGCGCAGTCCGACCCGAACACGCAGCACGTCACGGCGGCGCTGGCCGCGATGGAGTGCGTGGTGGTGCAGGACCTGTTCGTGAACGAAACCGCGAAGTACGCCCATGTCTTCCTGCCCGGCGCTTCCTTCCTCGAAAAGGATGGAACCTTCACCAACGCCGAGCGCCGCATCTCGCGCGTGCGCCGCGTCATGCCGCCGCTGGCCGGCAAGGCTGACTGGGAAACCACGCTGGCGCTGGCCAAGGCCCTGGGTTACGAGATGCACTACGCACACCCGAGCCAGATCATGGACGAGATCGCGCGCCTGACGCCGAGTTTCGCCGGCGTCAGCTACGCCAGGCTGGAGCAGATGGGTTCGATCCAGTGGCCCTGCAATGATGCGGCGCCGGAAGGCACGCCGACCATGCACGTGGATGCGTTCGTGCGCGGCAAGGGCCGCTTCCTGGTCACGCAGTACGTGCCGACCGACGAGAAGGTCACGCGCCGCTTCCCCCTGCTGTTGACCACCGGCCGCGTGCTCTCGCAGTACAACGTCGGCGCACAGACACGGCGTACCGCCAACACCGACTTCTATGCCGCCGACCTGCTGGAGATCCACCCGCATGACGCCGAGGAGCGCGGCATCCGCGAAGGCGACCGCGTCGCCGTGGAATCGCGCGTCGGCCGCACCCTGTTGCCGGCCACCGTCACCGAGCGCGTGGCGCCGGGCGTGGTCTACACCACCTTCCACTTTCCCGAATCCGGCGCCAACGTGATCACCACCGAGAACTCCGACTGGGCCACCAACTGCCCCGAGTACAAAGTCACGGCGGTGCAGGTATCGCGGTCCGGCGGCGCATGAAGCCGGTCGAACAAGGCCGCGTCTGGCGCGAGGGCGTTGCGCGTTCCGACCAGTTGGCGGTCGAGACACCGGTCGCCTTCGAATACAACGGCATCAGCCATGCCGTGATGCTGGCGACTCCATCCGACCTTGAAGACTTCGCCGTCGGCTTCAGCCTGTCGGAGGGCATCGTGGCGCGGCGCGGCGACATCTTCGGCATCGAGGTCGAGGAATCCGTGGCCGGCATCACCTTGAAAGTCGAAATTGCCGCCGGCGACTTCATGCGCCTCAAGGAGCGTCGCCGCAGCCTCGCCGGGCGCACCGGCTGCGGCCTGTGCGGCACCGAGAGCCTGGACCAGGTGCTGCGCGAACTGACGCCGCTGCCTGCCGGCGAGGCGTTTCCGCTGGACGCGCTTTACGCCGGGATGCGCGCGCTGCCGGAGCAGCAGCGGCTGCAGCAGGCGACCGGCGCCACCCACGCCGCCTGCCGCGTTGGCCGCGACGGCGCGATCAGCCACGTGCGCGAGGATGTCGGCCGCCACAACGCGCTGGACAAGACCCTGGGCGCCTTGGCGCGCGAGGGCATCGATGCCTCCGGCGATGCGCTGATCATCACCAGCCGCGCCAGCGTCGAGATGGTGCAGAAGGCCGTCGCGCTGCGCGTCGGCACGCTGGCGGCGGTGTCGGCACCGACCGCCACGGCAGTTCGGCTTGCGGAGAAATTCAATCTGGCCTTGTTCGGCTTCCTGCGCGACGACCGTTGTGTCGGCTACACGGCGCCGCAGCCGAGCCGTGAGGTGCTCGCATGAATCTGGAAAAGCTGATCGCCATGGCCAACCAGATTGGCGCCTTCTTCGAAGCCATGCCGGATCGTGAGCAGGCGGTGGCCGACGTCGCCAGCCACCTCAAGCGCAGTTGGGATCCGCGCATGCGCCAGCAGATCCTCGCCAGCCTGGGCACCGCCGACGAGGCGCGGCTCAAGCCGCTGGTGCGCGAGGCACTGCGGCGTTTGTAAGAGTTATGCGAAGCGGTATCCCGCGGGACGGCGCCGGGACTACGGCGATTCCGCCGGTGGCCCGGCCAGACTGGCACGATGCTCGCCGGCGGTGCCGGCGACATGGCCCGCCCACCAAAGGCTGAGGAAGGTTTGCAGTTCCTGCCGGTCGAAGTTCGCGGGTGTGACGATTTCGGCGGCGAGAAAGTTGAACTCCTCGACTTCGTTGCGCAGCGAATCGAGCCCGGCAAATCCCCGGGCCGCCAACAGCGCCTCTTCGGCGGCGAAGTGCGCGCGGGCGAGCGCCATCAGTTCCTCGAAGGCGAGATCGAAACGGCGGTCGGCCTCGGGGTCGGTGTCGGGACCGTCCGCCGCGAGGCAGTCGCCCAGCGCATTGCAGCGCGCCAGGAGATCCCGATGCTGGGCATCAAGGATTTCATTGCCCACGGCGTGGCGCGGGTTCCAGTCGACACGGTTTGCCATGGTCAGAAGCCCAGGGATTCGACCACCGCCACCAGGTCGGCGAAGCTCGCCGCTTCCAGCTTTTTGGTCAGCGCGGCCTTGTCCAGGCCCTCGCACTCGAAGCGGGTCAGGCTCACCTCGAAGGGCAGCTCGCGGATTTCCAGCGGCGACATGAAACCGATGTGGCAGATGTGGGCGATGCAGCGGCGTTCCGGCTCGGTGAGCTCGACGCCGTGACGGCCAATCAGCTCCATGTAGCGCTCGGCGGTGCGGTTGAGACGGCCGCTGATCTCCATCGCGTTCTTCAGGCCGTCGGTGTGAATGGCCAGCGGCGGCCCGAAGAACACCGGCGTCTTGCCGACGTGGCGCGTTTTTTCGTCGCGCGTCAGCGCCGGGGCGACCCAGGTCGGGTCGCCGCGGAGTGGCTTTTCCGGTGTATCGGACATCGGCACCGGATCAGTGCGGGATGGGGTGCAGCTTTTCGTGGTCGGCGTTGGCCATGCCGCGCGGCAACTGCGGCGAAGGCTCCGGTTGCACCTGGATGAAGCCCTTGTTGCGCGCGCCGTCCTGGACGTTGTGCGGGTTGTGGCACTCGGTGCAGGTGAACCAGCGCTTCTTGCCGGTGCTGACGAATTCGCCGATGCGCTTGCCGTGGATGCCGTCACGCCAGTCGCGCAGCTTGTCGCCGTGGCACTTGCCGCACAGGAGCTGGGGCTGGTCGAAGCTGACCGGATCGCCGAAGTGGTCGACCAGCATGTTGCGCTGGGTCGTGTGGTGGCAGTCCATGCACCAGATGCGACCGCGGCCGTGCTGGAAGTTCGCCAGGTCGGGCACCATTGCTTCCATGGTCGGTACCGGTGCCGGCTTCTTGTCCTTCGGCAGCTTGGGCGGATTGAAGGCCGGGCCGACGCCGTTGTGGCAAGAGACGCCGCACATCGGCATCAGCGCCAGCTTTTCCGTGCGCGGCTTGACCACCGCCTTGCCCTCGGCGATGTCCAGCCCCGGCATCTTGCCCATCGGCACCGTGCCGTCATAGGGGTCGCCGTACCACAGCGCGGCGCCGGTGGTCGGCGAACACTTGACGTTGGGCCAGCCGGGTTGGACGTCGCGCTGGGTGAGCTCGGAGGCGCCCTTGCGGCTTTCGAAACATTCGAGCGGCGTTTTTGCCGCCGCCGCTTCCTTGGCGGGTTCCGCCGCCTTTTCGGCGGCGGAGACGGCATAGAACGCGCCGCCGCACAGGGCCAGGATCACGGACAGGGATGCGAGCTTTCTCATGATGGCAGCCTCACTTGACGGCGGCCGCCGGGCCGCCGTGTTTGATCTCGCCCAGCAGGATGCCGATGGCGCCCTTGAGCAGGATGGTCAGGATGAAGAAGCCGAAGGCCCAGATGCCCAGCACCATCAGCCACTCGACGAAGCTCGGGTGGTATTCGGTGACTTCGCCGATCGGCGAGGGGATGTAGCCGGGGACGATCAGGCCCATGCCCTTCTCGATCCAGATGCCGGCGAAGGCCATCGCGCACGGGATCCGCAGCTTGTCGAAGTCATTGCGGAACGACGGCATGAAGAACATCACGAAGGCGCCGATCATCAGCACCACCGAACTCCAGAACCACGGTACCAGGGCGGTGAGGCCGTGCAGGCCGAACATCAGGTAGTAGAGCCCGTTGGCATGCTCGGTGCGGGCATAGAGCTCGATCACGACTTCCGACAGGGTGAGGAAGATGGCGATGCCCAGGCAGAACTGGACGATGGTGGTGAGCAGCTTGATCGCGCTGTCATCGACCCAGAACTTCGTGTTCTTGCGGATGATCAGGAAGATCAGGATGATCAGCGCCGGGCCGGCGGCAAAGGCCGTGGCGATGAAGCGGATCGGCATCATGCTGTGGAACCACATCGGACGCGCCGGGTTGTTGGCCATCAGGAAGGCCGTCACGGTATGGATCGACAGCGCCCAGGCGATCGCGACATACACCAGCGGGATGAACCATTTCTGGTTGACCGGGTTGCCGGTGTATTTGCACCACAGGTAGTAAAAGCCGCAGACGAAGTTGAGGATCAGGTAGCCGTTCAGCACCATCACGTCCCAGCCCAGCATCGACGAGAAGCTGTAAATGCCGCGCGGCGGAATCATGTGCCACAGGCGGTCGGGCCGGCCCATGTGGGCGAAGACGAACACCATCACCATGATCACGGCGGTGATTGCCAGCATTTCGCCCAGCACGGCCACCTTGTGCATGCCCTCGTGGTGATAGACATAGGCCGGGAAGACGATGGTCACCGCCCCGGCCGCCACGCCGACCAGGAACACCAGGTTGGCGAGGTAGAGACCGTCGCTGATCTGGCTGGTCATGCCGGTGACGATCAGGCCGTCGGTGTTCTGCAGGTAGAAGACAAAAAGCATGGCGAGGATGAAGGCGGAAAGCACGCCCATCCAAGTGTAGAACTGCTTGCCGCCCTTGAGGACGTAGCGCGTGTAATCGGTCAGGAAGCTGGTCAGCACGGTCCGCTCCTCAATCGTAGAAGTAGAAGAATTTCGGGAAGGTGTTGAGCTCGGCCTTGAGGCGGAACACGTTCTTGCGCTCGAGGATTTTGCTCACTTCGCTTTCCGGATCGAGCAGGTTGCCGAACTTGCGCGCGCCGACCGGGCAGACCTCGACGCAGGCCGGGTAGCGGTTGTGGCGGGTGCGCTGCAGGCACCAGTGGCATTTCTCGACCACGCCGCGCATGCGCGGCCGGTTGCCGAGATAGTGGGTCACCGGGTTCATCTCTTCCTTCGGCAGCACCGGCGTGGTGAGGTTGAAACGGCGTGCCCAGTACGGACAGGCATTCATGCACATCTTGCAGCCGATGCACCAGTTGTAGTCGATCACCACCGGGCCGTCGCCCTCGCGGTAGGTGGTGCGCACCGGGCAGACCTTGACGCAGGGCGGCTTCTCGCACTGCATGCAGGCGATCGGCATGTAGGTGGCGTCGGCTTCGGGCACCGCCTTGGGGTTGTAGTGGTACTGGCCTTCGAGCACCTGGCCGGCCGGCGTGTAGGCGTTGCCGCCGACCTGGATGCCGAGGCCCTCCGGGTAGCCGTGGTTCATCTTCTCCTGCTCGAACTTGCCGCGCTCCATGCGCAGCACCTGGATCCATTCGATCTTTTCGCCGGGGCGCGGGCCGCGCGACTGGTTGTTCTCGGCCACGCAGGCATGCACGCAGCGGCGGCAGCCGATGCATTTGCGGATGTTCAGCGCGTAACCCATCAGCATGCCGGGCTGCGCCTCGGTGGTGTCGACGCTGACTTTCTTGCCGTATTCGTCCGAATAGCGCCTTTCCAGCCGCAGGCGCGCCTCGTTCTTCTCTTCGGTGGTCATCAGCCGGTAGTTCTTCTGGAAATGCTCGCCCCACTCGACCGCCGCGTTGGCGTTGTCCGACTGGGTCATCAGCGCCGCCGTGCCCATCAGCGAGGACAGGCTGAGCATGCCGCCGGCGCGGAGGAAGTCGCGACGCGTGGTCTTCAGTTGGTTCGCCGCGGGATCGGCGGATGCGGGCTGCACCGGGCAGTCGGATGGTCGGTCCTGGGCGGCGCCGGCGCAGGGCTTTTGGTTGATGGCCACGTCTTCCTCCAATAGGGGGGTAAATTGCGAAGCGGCAGGCTTCACGGCAAATTCGGCCACCATCCTGCATTGGAATGAGATGCGATGGTTTGATCGCGATCAACGGTAATCGCTAATATTGCGCCCGACGAGGGTCAAACCGGCGATTTTTTGCGCCTACCCGGGAAGTCGGCGCTGGCACTACGGCGATTTCGCGGTGCCGATGCCGTCCATGCGGCCGCGCAGCCAGGCGCCGATGTCGATGATCTCCTCGATGCACACCGAATGCGGCATTGGGTACTCGCGCCATTCCAGCGCATGGCCCAGGCGCTGTACCAGGCCTCGCGCGAGGATGCCAAGCGCCGGCGCGACCACCTCGTCCTCCGTGCCGTGGGCGGCGAAGATCGGCAGCCCGGCATTGGTGGCCGTGGCTTCGGCTTCGAGCAGGGCCGGGTTCGGGATGTAGGTCGACAGGACGATGATGCCGGCCAGGCGTTGCGGATGGGTCAGCGCGGTGGCGTAGGCGATCGCCCCGCCCTGCGAGAAGCCGGCGAGGAAGATGCGCTCGCAGGGCACGCCGCGCTGGTTTTCGCGTTCGATCAGGCGCCGGATCGCCTCCCGGCTGCGCAGGATGCCGGCTTCGTCCACGGTGCGCGTGTTGCTGTCCAGGGTGATGATGTCGTACCAGGCCGGCATCACATAGCCGCCGTTGCAGGTCACCGGGATCTGCGGCGCATTGGGGAAGACGAAGCGCATGGCCGGCCCATCGTCGAGGCCCAGTTCCGGCACCACCGGCACGAAATCCGAACCGTCGGCGCCGAGGCCGTGCATCCAGATCACGGAAAACCGCGGCGTTTCGCCGGATTGCAGTTCGATCGCGCTGAGCAGTTCATCCATGGCCCGATAATACCCGCCCATGAATTTCCTCGCCCACGCCCTGCTGGCCGGCGACGCCCCTGCCCTGGTGGTCGGCGGTGTCGTCGGCGACTGGATCAAGGGCCCGCTGCCGGCGGGCCTGCCCGCCGATCTCGCGCGCGGCGTCGCGCTGCATCGCGCCATCGACAGCCATGCCGAGACGCACCCCGCCTTCCGCCGCAGTCGCGCCCGCGTCTCGGCCCCGCGCCGGCGCTATGCCGGCGTACTGGTGGACATCTTCTACGACCACCTGCTGGCGAGCGACTGGGAGGCGCTGCAGCAGCGGCCCTTCGCCGAGTTTCGATACGAGGTTTACCGCGCAATCTCTGCGCGTTTGACCGATTTGCCGGAGCAAGCGCACGTCGGCCTGGAACTCATGGCGACGCAGGACTGGTTCCACAGCTATGCTCGGATCGAGGGCATTGCCGACGTCCTCCAGCGCATGTCGCGCCGTGCACGCAGACCCAATCCCCTGACGGGTGGCGAGGAGGAGTTCCTGGCCGACGCCGAGGGCTTTCGCGCCGACTTCCGAGAATGGCTGGCGGACGCCGGGCGCTTTGCCGGGGATTGGCGCTAGGACAGGGTAAGCCGGCACGGGGCCAGGGGTTTGACCAGGGTTTCGAACGCCTTTGCCCGCTCGCGATTGTCATTGTGGAAGCGGTTCCACTTGCGTGTCGCCGAGTCGTAATAAAGGGTGCTGCCGTCGATGTCGATCGAGCGTCCGGCGAGTTCGATGATGAAGCGCCCGCTGCCCTGATGCAGCGTGCCCTGGCGCAGGCCGCCTGACTGCTCGAGATAGGCGTTCAGCGCGGCATCGACCGGATACCTGCCGTCAGCGGGACAGGTCACCGGGGTACTGGCCTGGACCTGGGCCACCAGGGAAGCGATCTCGCGCTCGAAGCGGGCCATGCTCATCGGTTCCACGGCCGAAAACAAACTGACGGCCAGAAACACGCCCAAGGGTAACGCTGCAAGACGACCGCCCGTGCGCTGCCAGCCCGCGAGGCGGCATCGGCGCCAGCGCATGAACAGCAGATCCGCGGTCCGAAACACGATACCGGGTATGGCCAAGGTCAACACGACCAAAAGCGGATGCAGCTCATAGGGCCAGCGGGTGGCAAGGCTCTGGGCCGCCCACAGCACAAGGCCGACCCACGCCAGCAGCCATGCGACGCTGATTCTCAGCGGCCAGACCAGGCTTTTCCGCGCATCCGCCGACGGCGGCGGCGACGCGGTCAACTCGGCATCCGGATTCACTGCCATGTGCCGCGCTCCTGCAGCAGGACCTTGCTGTCCGCCGCTATCACTTCCAGCGTGCCTTTTTCGCCATCCGCGTCCTCCCACACGTAGTAGTAGTGCTTGCCATTGCGGAAACGGTAGCCCAGGAATCGGCAGGGCGTCACGCCGTCGGCGCAGGTGGTATGCAAGGATTTTCCGCGCAGGGCGATGGTGGCGCCGGTCTTCTTGTTGACGCCCCGGTAGCTCACCCGGTCGCATGCCACGGAGCCCACGCGGCAGCGCGTGGTGATTTCGACCACGTGGTTTTCCGTCTCCAGCGTGTATCGCGGAAAGTCCTCCGCGGCGTGCAGGAGGGTAGCGTGAGCGAACAAGGCGATGAGGCCGGAGGCTATTTTCATCGGAGCCACTTGCGTAACGAAGGAATCCAGTTCGCGCCGATGATGCCATAAGGGGCATGACGCGCTTTCGGGGTCTTCTCGAAATTGTCGTCGGTCATCGCTGACGCAAGCCGCCAGCGACGACAGCCGGCCCCCTCAGCCTGCCGGGCCGTGCCGAAAGCGCTTGAACCAGCGGCCAGACGCATAGGTCACGACTCCCATGGCAAGCACATGGAACGGCAGAAACAGAAAACCCAGCGCAGCCGTCGAGCCGCGCGCCGTCATGATGCCGTAATGGCCCCAGGCGGACAGCGCGACCATGGTGGCAAACGCCAACTGCAGCGCGAACTGGCGGCGCGAGGCAAGCGCTTCGCCGCGACGATCCGCCATCCCCAGGTGGATCAGGGCGAAAACGCCAAACAGCAGGAAGGGCGCACCGCCCAACAGCGTAAGCATCAAGACGCTCTCCTGCGGCGCGAACAGGCGCAGGTAGAAGCCTTCGAAGTACTGCGCCGGCGTCTGCGCGCGCCGTGTCGCCGCGACGACGAGGTCCACGGCAAGGGGCAGCAGCGCGCCAGTGGCCATGCTGCCCCAGTAAAGCTGCAGCGTGCGCCGCCGCGTGTTCCCGCTCATCGTGGTGCTCCCGCCAACGTGGCTAGCGCTTCCTGCGCGACCTGGCGCAGCGGGGCCGCGCCTGTCGCGGCGATGCCTTCCAGCGCCGGCCTCGCGGCGGCTGCACCAGGGCCGATGGCAATCAGGGTTTCGATGGCGGTGTAACGTATCAGTTCATCGTCGCCAGCCAGGAGCGCCAGGAGTTCGGGTACCACCGACGCGGCGCCAGGCCCGTGGCGCGCGATCTGCTGCAGGGTGTAATCCAGCGAACCGAAGCGCTTCCCCCCGCCGAGCATGTAGCGCAGAGCGCCCAACTCGCCCGCCGGCGGCAGCGGCCCATCAAGGCGGGCAAGCGCATGGCGCGCGCGCCGGTCCAGCCCGCTGCCTCGTTCCGCGAGCCTTCGCAGGGCGGGCAGCGCCGCCCGTGCCTGGTCGGCAGGAAGGGATTCCAGCGCCACGATCGCGGTGTGGCGCACATGATCCGCCGGATCGTCGAGAGCCGCGATCAGGGCCGGCACCACGGTGCCGGCCGGTACGCCGATCCGCCCCAGCGATGCGACGGCGCGGTCGCGCAACACGGCGTCGGGATCGTGCGCGGCAAGTGCCAGGTCGCCGCTCGCCGCCCGCGCCAGCAAGCCCAGGCTGCCAAGGCGTTCGGCGGCACGGCGGCGGGTGTTCATGCCGCGATCGCGCAGCGCCGCGCGGACGTGATCGCGGGCGGCCAGTGTGGCCGCCAGGTCGATGCGACTCAGCGCGGTGATCGCTCCCTCGGCGTCCGCAGCCTCCGCGCGGACCATGGACAGCAAGCGTGGCGCTGCCGCGGCGGCTGCCGGCCCGAGTTCCTGCAAGCGCCCAAGCGCCGCGCGGACTTCGGGCTTCTTCGGGCTGTCGAGATAAGCGATCAGTGCCGGCACCATCGCGGCGCTCTTCTGGTAGGCATAAAACCCGCCCGCCGCGACCAGCAGCAGCCACAGCGCCAGCAGATGCGCGAGAATCTCGCGTCGGCTCACGGCGGCAACCGGACGGGCGCCAGGGCGCCCGGCTGCGCGGTGCGCGGAATCAACGCGCCGTTCCACCAGCGCCGACTTTTTATGTCAATCGGCATGTCGTGCATCGACGAACTCCCGGAACGAACCCATCGCTGCGAAGTGTCGCCGCCATCAGAGCAAACCATGGGCAGAAAAGCAAGACGCCCCGGAAAGGGGCGTCTTTGCTTGGTTTTTGGCGGAGACGCAGTCCGCTCCGGGGTAGTCCGACGCAATCCAACGCGGTTCAGAAGTTACATACATAACAATAAGATACGCTGAATCGTTGTCCAAGGCCGTCCTGGACAATCCGGCCAAATCCAGCTATGATTTGATAGTCATTTTGATAGTCAATTTATTTGGCGGAGCAAATTTCATGGTACGTCGACAACAGCGTCTTTCGGCACTTCAGGTCGCCAAGCTGAGCAAGCCCGGGCTGTACGGCGACGGTGGCGGTTTGACTCTTCAGATTACCACTACTGGTGCAAAGTCCTGGCTGCTTCGATACATGATGGCCGGCAAGCCGTTCGGCATGGGCCTGGGGCCGACGCATACCGTGAGCCTGGCCGAGGCGCGCCAGAAGGCTCTGGACGCGCGGAAGCTGCTTATCGATGGCATCAACCCTTTGGTGGTCAAGAGGCAGGACCGTATCGCCGGCGCACTGGCCAGTGCCAAGATGATGACGTTCGACCAGTGCGCCGAGGCGTATATCCTGGCGCACAAGGCAGGCTGGAAGAACGCCAAGCATGCCGACCAATGGACAAACACACTCAACACTTACGCCAGTCCGGTGTTCGGCCACTTGCCGGTGGCCGAGATCGACACCGGCTTGGTCGTGAAATGTCTTTCACCGATATGGGAGAGCAAGACCGAAACAGCCAGTCGCCTGCGCGGTCGTATCGAGTCAGTGCTGGGGTGGGCCACGACAAGCGGTTATCGCACCGGCGAGAATCCTGCGCGCTGGAAGGGCCACCTGGACAACCTGCTGGCGACCATCAGCAAGTCCAGCAGGACGAAGCACCATCCATCGCTACCGTGGCAGCGTATTGGCGCGTTCATGTCGGCCCTGAGAGCGCGTGAGGGTGTATCCGCCCGCGCAGTGGAGTTCGCTATCCTGACAGCCTGTCGGTCAGGCGAGGTGCGCGGCGCCAAATGGACTGAGTTCGATACAGCTGGCAAGGTCTGGACGATACCCGCCGAGCGTATGAAGGCCAAACGTGAACATGAGGTTCCACTGAGCGATGCGGCGTTGGCCTTGCTGGAATCCATGCCGAAGGTTGGCGAGATTGTGTTCGCCGGTACGAAAAATCAGCTTTTGTCCGATATGTCGCTGACCGCCGTGATCCGACGCATGAATGGCGACGACAAGCCTGTCTGGGCGGATGCCAACGGTGAGGGAGTCACGGTTCATGGTTTCCGCAGTAGCTTCCGTATGTGGGCGGCTGAGACTACCAATTACCCGCGTGAGGTTGCCGAACACGCGCTGGCGCACCGTTTGCCGGATGCCGTCGAACGCGCCTACCAGCGAGGTTCGCAGTTTGCCAAACGTGCTGCATTGATGGCGGAGTGGTCCGTGTATTGCGCCACGGTGCAGACCGATGCGGTGGTCAAGCCGATTCGTGGCGCAACCCGGCGCTGAGGAAGTTGTCGCCTTGTAACGTAGCGTGAATGATAAAACTGGCGAGACCTAGGTAGAGCCAATCAACGAATCAATTCCCTCCTCGTCGAAAGTCTTCGCCGGACCGCACGATTCAAGTCTCGGCGACTACTTTTCGGCGGCGAACTTGACTTGGGCACTGAGCGCAAGGTGTCCACTGCTGTGATTCATCTCCATCAAGGTTCGACGGCAGGAATCCAAGTGGATGAGTCGCTCAGCATTACTCACCGACAGCCGGTTGGCTGGAGCGGACCCGTTCGCTCCTCGGAATGGCGGCACCCGGCCATTGGATATGCCGCTCGGGACAAACAATGTGCCACCACAGCGGGCCGGCATCTACCATAGCGGCGTGAAGTTCTCGGTGCGCAGTCACTTCTTCGGCGATGCGAAATACTTTCTCCGCTTCGACTTGTAGCTGGTCGAATCAAAGTGGGGCTTCAGCCACTTTGCCGTTTCCTCCTTGAGATACCCAGCGTCTTGATCTGAGCGTCCCTCATCGCGCAGCAACCGAACGATGTACCTGGCGTAGTGGTGATCAAACACCCGCATGAATTCGCCGAAATAGATGTCTGCCACGCGCTTTTCTCCGCGGATGACGAGCATGTTCTCATCGTTGATTCGCTGAGACGGCTTGCTGAAGTTCGCCGAGCCCGTGACGATCAACGGGTCGTCGCTCAGCGGATCAACGAGCATGAACTTGTTGTGGATATAGCGGTTGCGGTTGAGAGGATTGGAGCGTTCCGCCAGGAAATTGGCCAGCGCATCTTTTCCCAGATAGCCACCTGAGGCGAATATCACGTCGCGATCATGGCCGATAGACTCCTCCTCGCCCAGCGGATCATCTTTCAGGACATACCGGAGAACGTTGTTTTCCTGGTTAAGGACGTTCTGGAACACTGTATCGATGTTGAAGGCAAAGGTCATGCAGGAGACTTCCTTGGCTTCGGCGAATCTGGCGGCATACCAATCCAGAGTCTCGCTGCCGTCCTTGTCGTCCCGCGCCGAGAAAAGCGGTATGACTGAGTTCTTTGGCAGCTTCCCCGAGGGAATGGGCGTAGCAGCCCTGTTCGGAGCGCGCAGCTTGGTCGGCGTCAGGTTGTCGGCCAGCCGTTGCCAATAGTCCATGTATTTGGCCGCAATCTTCTTATCCCAGACTACGTGGCCGACATTGGAATGGCCGAAGATACCTCCCGCAGAGATATTGGTCGATCCTGTCCATACTGCGATGGGCGTATCGTCCTTGAGCAAGACGATGAACTTGTTGTGCCGTATGCCCTCGCTGACCGTCCGGGGTATGGCCGCGTCGTAGTCATCTAGGCCAGCGGCAGCAATTGTCGCCTCGTTCTCGGTCTTGTAGCTGCTCTCCGCGTCATAGACGATCTTCACGTCCGCCCCGGCCTCGATGGCCTTGGCGAAGGCATTCGCTACCGGTTGATAGTGAAACTCATACAGCGCGGCGCGAAGTCCCATGCCATCCCCCGCAAGTCCGATGAAGCGCACCAGCGCTTCAAACAAACCGCGCGACAGCCATTTCATTTCCTTCGATCGGGGATTCTCGGCATCCGGGTCGCGGTTGCCGAACTCGCGGGCGTAGGCTTGTGATCCTATTACGCCCCGGTTGAAGAAGACATCGTGGCGAGGGCTGTCGATGTTAGGCTCCGGCCTGTCTCCCTCGATTTCGGTAGTAACGTCGAGCGTCACCCCCGCCGCATCGTCTAGCTTGGGCTGCTTGACCTTTCCGAACAAGGGCACTATCCGGTATTGGTATTTCGTCCCTGACTTGGCGGTGTAGTCGGCCCAGAGAAAGCCCTGTATCGGGTGCTCAGCGGTCGAGACTGGGGTACCGGGCGGAAGGCCCTTATCCTTGTCTTTGAAGCGCTTGATGCCGCGCATCCAGTAGCGCTCGACTTCGTTGCCGTCCGTGTCGAGCTCAGCGCGCTCGATGGCATAACCCAGCAAATCCTTGCGAGTCGGCATCTTGCCGTTCAAGGTGTCCCATGCCAGGACCACGACGTAGGTTCCGCCGTAGGCGGCGGCTTTCAGTTCCGTACCTCTCTCCTTGACTCGCATTGCGCACCTCCATGCTTAGCATGAGGTTGTATTATTAATTCCGTATGACATATTCTGTCAACCCCACCGAATAGTTAGGGGACTTGCGCGAACATTCCCTTATGACGCATCATTCACTTGATTAGTGACTGGGAGAACACCATGCGGATCAGTCGCGGCGTTGCATGCCTTTTGGGGTTATCGGTTGCCTGCACATCGCATGCGGTGGATTCACCGCTTGCCCTGACCGTAGTCATCGAGGACGCTTGCCCTAGTGTTGTGCCACCGATGGATTCACAGTCTGCACTTGGGGTAATGGCTCTCGAGGGCTTAGCCTCCAGCCTGATTGGTACGGTAGTCGACGTGGCGGGCGCGTATTTTGCCGGCGTCGCGACGACGAAGTCGGTCGGCTTCAGAGGTAGCGCCAACGACACTTTTTATTCGATGGAGCCGACGGGCGATCTGTCCCTAGCGCGGGGTGGCAGTGGCTGTGTAGTTCTGTTCGTTCCCGGCAACGAGGCCAGCAGACCATGGTTTGACGCCGCGCGGCAGCGGTCCAAGTCCCCAGCGCTCACGCGCCTCGTCAGCCTTCCACAGTTCTACTTTGAGGCTGCCTTTGAGCGTTCGGCTAGTACGGCACAGACGCTGACGGTCCGCAGCCAGTTTCTACACATCACCAAGTTCCAGGAAACCGGCTGGTCCTACCGCGATGACCGCAATTATTCCGTGGCGATTACCTTGCGTAGCCGTGAGGACGGCCAGCCGTTTGGCTCACTCAGCTTCGACTACAGTGCTGTGCGGCCAGGTACAAGAGGTGATTCACAAGAGATCAGAAAGAATGCAGTTGGCCTGTCGGAAGTCGACCCGACAATCGAGGCAAGTATGAATTCAGTCGCTAGCTCACAGCGGGTCGCCTTCTTCCCCATCACGCCAGACATTGAGGCGGCCGCAAGTGCCCAGAGGATCGTAGCTGCTCCATATGTCAAGGCAGCGCGACTCAAGAACAACACTTCGCCGGAGCCGGTGTTGCTTGAACCAGAGTGGACCGTGCAGAGCATCCGAAAGGACACAACGGACAAGAGAAAGAATTTCGTGGACAAGCTAGGGGCGTACTGCGACTCACTCTATAAGCTCATCGAAAACGGAGGAAACCTACCTAAGGATTCGAGATGTCCCATTGCCCACCTAAAGACCTTAAATGACCTCGAGTACGCTAAGGCGGA
This sequence comes from Sulfuritalea sp., assembly GCF_017302275.1. GTDB lineage: Bacteria > Pseudomonadota > Gammaproteobacteria > Burkholderiales > Rhodocyclaceae > Sulfuritalea. The sequence continues at coordinate 27,158 of NZ_JAFLDR010000034.1, read as the reverse complement.
ATTGAAAGCTGAGTTGGAAAAAAAATGGGCCGAGGATTTCGTGAAGGTTGCCGCGGAGAAATGCGAGACGACTCCTCAGGGCAAAATCAAATGCACTCCGCCAGGGCCGAGGCAGAAAGAGTTCGGCGCATTTGCATGGGAAGCGACCGTGGTTGAAACGCGCGAGCCTACGGCGTTCGCTACAGCCGTCGCGAGCGCCTTCGCGTCGAACAAAGACAAATTCAAGAACGAATTGCAGAACGAATTGCTCCCCTCGAAGAAGGAGGAAGGCCGGCAGGCTGCGGAGAATGCGAAGCGCGATGCACTTGTGACCTTCAGGCTGGCCATGCTCAAGGTCGATGAGGCCGAGGCGAAGGTGGTTGAAGCGGCAGGCGAGCCACGCTCCGCGCAGTTGGTGCTGCAGGCAGAGGTTTTGCGCGCGAAGGTGGTGGCCAACTCGGCGGCCCGCGCCGCAGGCCAGCCTGTGCCCTTCGATATCTGAGCCTTGGCCAATGCACGGAGCACGAGGTGACTGCCAGTTGACGATGCGGGCGGCCTGCTTCGCGCTAGGTGCATTCTGTGCCGCCAACGAACCTCGGGCGCAAGGGAACGATGTTACATGGATGGCGGCACAGGCGGAACTAAGGCGAAGTTGCAGCGACGACGAGTCGCTCAAAATCTTGGGCGTGTGGCTGCAAGCATTGCCATCGGAGTCGCGAGCGGCAATCAAGGACCCGGTAGTCAGTAAAGAAGCGCGCGAGTACGCCAACTCCTCATCCAGAAGTCTGACGGCAAGCACGCAGCGAATCTTTCTCCGGGAATCCGTGTCCGGTGGGCATGTCGACTACGCCGCGCTCGACAAGGAGCTTGCCGAACTCAAGCGCGAATTCAAGTCCGTACAGCTTTCTAGCAGCCTACATCAAGCGTTGCAGGGTGGTGACCAAGGGTCTAGGTTGTACATGGGGGCAGCGCTGAGAGCGACAAAGCCAGTAAAGGATTGCTCGCTGTTATTCCGCAACTATCTCATCAGGCAAGACGAACGGCTCGAGTTCGTGCCGACGTGGCTTGCCCAATTTCGCCAGAATGGAATGCTCCTGCAAGTTCATCCGGGTACTGAAGCAGATGGCTCGGTGTTCACTGCACCTGGGCAAGGCTGCAGCCCTGTGCCTAAGCCTCCAGAGTTCTTCAAACTACAGCCCAATGGGCGCCTTGCAGGCAAGTACAGCTCGCTCGGCTTTCCTGAGGTCGTTGCGATTGCGTTTGCCAACTCTACTCTGTCGGTAACTTGGATCTGTTCAGGTGTGCTTATCGATCCAAAGTGGGCGTTAACGGCGGCACACTGCGTCGACGATGGCGTACGCGTGAGTGACTTCTCGAAGACCGTGGTCATGCTGAACGAGAAGGTGGCACGGTTGCGAGATGGAACAGGTATGGACACCCGGGCAACACTTGCCGGCCCCGCGCGTGTGCCCGACGCCTACACTGCTGCATTGCGCGAGGGACGCTCGCCGCAAGAACGTGGCGAGGTGGATGTTGCGTTGCTTGAACTAGCGAAACCACTGGGCATACCCAGGGTCCCCGACAAGGATGGACCCGCCGCACCCGGTGCGCTGTTGGGAACTCTAGCGGGATACGGGGCCACGCTGGACCGGCCTGCATCGGACCGTGTGAATCCCGGGCTCGACGTGGGCTGGCTAAATCTCACGGTGGGTGACACGTTGATCAGTTGGCAGGCGTCGGCGCAGCCTGGCGACACTGGTGCCGCAGCGAACGCGAGCTGCCCTGGCGACTCCGGTGCCCCAATCTATGTGCCGGTCAAAGACTCGGCGCCCGCATCTGACCAACCGGCCGTGGGCTGCATCGACGAGACGCGGCGGCTCATCGGGCTCGTTTCCTACGGCCAATCGATCAACAGGAGCTCTTGCCTGGTGACGTCGGCAGGAGCGGGTCCCAGGCTGTTGCCACACCTTCCGTGGATTTGCAGGGAAGCTAAACTGTTTTGCGAGTGAAGGACCGGGCGTGTAACTTCGCAGTACCGCGATGGACGGTACCAATTGCAAAGTGCAGGCTCTAATGGAAACGGACAACCATCAGCACGAGCAACTGGTATCTGCACGCCGGTTAAAGGCACCTGGCAGGCAGCTGTGGAGCGGGTCCGGCTATAGGCCGGGCTTGCTTGGTGGTATTGAGGATATTCTTGTTAGATGTCGGAGCCAGTTTGATGATCGACAACTGCGCCTAGTGCAACAGCCACAAGCGCAGGGTCCATGGATATGTGGACAGTCCGCCTGGCGGCGAAACGGGCAGCTTGCCGTGGGTAACGATAACGCTGTTATCCACCGCACTGCCCTCTGACCACAGATCCACAGACCCCCAAGAGCAAGATCCTTTTTTTGTGGGGTTCAAGGTCAAAAGCTCCTCGCTCAGAATCAAACCCGGATCGCGAGGTACTTTCCCCTTCAGGGATATCCGAGACTACGCGTCAGATTCAGCTCCACATTCTCCGGTCAGGTTGCAGCGCTGGATCAAGTCGCGAATGTCCTCAACCCGCCACGCCGTAATGCGCACTCCAAGCGTTCTCACCGGTTGCGGGTAGCGCCCCGATTTCACGCCAGCCCACCATGTCGACTTGCCGACAGGAATCAGTGCCGGCATTGGTGGAACGGCCTTGGGATTGCCAATGATCTGCGGCAGGCGCAAATAGCCGGTCTCAGGTAGTTGGTGCATTCGAGTCCCTCCAATCAGCAAGCCCACTTCGCCGTGTCCCTCGTTTCGACATAGACGACTTCCACGTTTCCATTCCGTTCACGTCACCGCAACAGCAACTGTGCGCGATCCCCCGGCGCGCGTACTTGTGAATTTCAGCGCATTGACTCGGCAAACGAATGCCCAACGAAGCGCTGCATCGACGGCCTTCGTTACCACGCATGGCAACGGAAATAGAGCTATGCATGGCAGGAAATAGCTCTTTCACGATAGGTGTCCGGACCATTCCGAAATTCCTGTTGAGCATTTGCTGAGTTCCTTTCCATCTGAGGCGGAGGTGGCTGGCTGCAAATTGCGTTCAAACCATGCCTGTACGGGAGCCTTACGTCGCCCGCCCTTCATGAATACGTAATTGCCTTCAAAACTGTCGGCGACCATGCCCTAGGCCAAATAGATATATCTATTTCGATGCCATTCAGCTAACAAAACAACGTCATTTGTCACATTGCCACCCTTTCATCTGACGAAAGGGGGGGCACCGTGGCGCTCAAACGGGGCAATGGTCTACAGGGCTGGGAGATTGCAGTTACAAAGAAACTCAGCGGAGAATTCCGACGACGTTCTCATTCGAGTTTTCCGGGGCGTTATTCCTCGTCTCTTAGAAGACGAAAGATGAGGCTCACCTTGCTTAGTCTGCTGTGCCGCATCAATTATGTGGTGCATTTGAACGATTGAGAGGTGAAAGGTTAAGGCCTACTCTGCTTTAAATAACTAAAAGCAAACTCTAGTTTTTTAGGTCTCCGGGTCGGCGACCATCCTCAAATGTGGAGAAAAAAATGGAATTCCTGATGAATCAGTGGTATGTGGCGGCCTTCGCCAAGGATGTAACCACTAAACCAATTAAGCAGATGATCGCTGGGCAGTCCGTGGTTCTATACCGAACCGAGGAAGGATATCCCTGCGCCTTGGACGATCGTTGTCCCCACCGCTTTGCACCCTTGCACAAGGGGCAGGTTGTAGGCAGCAATATCGAGTGTCCCTACCACGGACTGCAATTCGATGGCCGAAGCGGCTTGTGCGTTCTTAGTCCGCATGGAGACGGAAAGATTCCCAGTACTGCAAAGGTGCGTCGTTATCCTCTGGTCGAAAGAGATGGCCTAATCTGGATCTGGCCCGGGAACCCAGCACTGGCCGCTGCCGAGAAGGTGTTGGATCTCACCTCGTTCTTCGATGCTGAAAACCGGTCTTTGATTGCTGGATACTACAAGCTCAAGGCCCACGTCGAAGTGGTTCTCGACAATCTAATGGATCTGAGCCACGCGCCTTTTCTTCATCCGACCACGCTTGCGAACCGAGATGACGTCAAGGGCCTGCGTTTCGAAATGCTGCAAGAAGGTGATGTCGTCATTGCTAACCATTGGCTCAAAAACGTTTTGGTTTCCCCTCAGTTCAGGCCATTCTGGAAATTTCCAACACTTGATGCTGATGGCCGAGCCAATATGCGCTGGAATCCGCCTTCGAATCTTCAATTGGATGTCGGCTACACGGGAATTGGGAATTCTTCGGGAGGTGGAGTGGATTTGCACTTTGCACACCTTCTTACGCCTGCCTCGGACTCCGAGACTCATTACTTCTGGGTCTCAGCGCGCAATTTTGCAATCGGTGACGAAGCGGTGAGTGAATTTATGGAAGGTCAGGTCAAGCAGGCTTTCGAAACCGAGGATGAACCCATGATCGAGGCCGTGGCCGATTACATGGGAACTCCTGATCTCCTTTCCTTGAACCCGGTTCTTCTGGCCGGAGATGCGGCTGCTGTGCGAGTAAGGCGTGTATTGCAACAATTGCGACAGCGGGAGTGTGCACATGCACAGGCAGCATGAGGGTGATACCTCAGAAGAAAAGAACATCCTGGTCCGCATAATGCGCAAAGAAATTGTTGCGCAAAACATTGCGCGATTTGAGCTCGTTGCACGGGGAGGTAAGTCATTGCCGCCTTTTGCTGCCGGGGCACATATCGATGTCCACTTGCCAAACGGGATGGTGCGTCAGTATTCCCTTTGCAACTCGCCTGAGGAGACCCATCGTTATGTCTTGGGCGTGTTGCGCGACACTTCCTCTCGTGGCGGCTCGGTCGCTTTGCATGATCAGGTACAGGAAGGGGACGACCTGACTATAAGCCAACCGCGCAATCACTTTCCACTGGTTGCGTCATCCCGGAAATCGCTGCTATTAGCCGGGGGAATCGGTATCACTCCCATCCTTGCCATGGCTGAGTCGCTGTCAATGCATGAAGAGGACTTTGATCTGCATTATTGTGGTCGCAACGCGTCACGAATGGCCTTCACGGACCTGCTTCGCTGCGCCCGTTACTCGGATCACGTCAAGTATTATTATGATGATGGGGTGCCAGAACAGAGGCTGAACCTATCTAAGGTGCTCGCGTTTCCTTCGCCAGACACGCACCTTTACGTCTGCGGTCCTCAGGGATTTATTGAGGCCGTGAAAAGTTCAGCACAAGTGCATGGATGGCTCGCCAGCAATGTCCATTACGAATACTTTGGTGCGACTGCGGTAGCAGGGGCTGCTGACAAGGCCTTCTCCCTACATCTGAACAGTAACGGTAGCTTCGTGCTGGTGGCGCCAGGGCAAACCGCAATTGCAGCACTAGCGACCGCGGGGATAACAGTTCCAGCATCGTGTGAGCAAGGGGTATGCGGAACCTGTCTTACTCGGGTGCTGGAGGGAGAACCAGACCATCGTGACCACTATTTGACGCCGGCAGAACAAAAAGAAAACCGGCAATTCTTGCCCTGTGTATCAAGGGCGAAATCTGACGTTCTGAAGGTTGATCTTTAACAATCAATCAGGTTTTAGTTGGCAACTATTGACGGTGATCGAGCCGCAAAAAAGGTGTGGTATGCCGTGCTTTTCGCGTTGCTGTACCGATGGTGCTTGCATTCCGTAGTCTCCAACGTGTGATCACTCGTCAGGCTGGTCATTTTTAAGACGCGAGGTTCGAGCTATTTTCTTGCCACTTTAAGAAATGACAAGACAAGTCAACTTGACAATACTGTTTATTTAAGATTCAATTCGGCAATGACACTAATGTCACAATGGCGCCACGATATGAAGAGCGCTAGGGGGTGTTGGGCCATGGCTTCGAGCCGATAAATTTATTAGGAGGAGACAAAATGGCAAAGCGGATCCGCGTCGGCGGCAAGCTGGCGGCTAGCGTTTTTTTGGCGAATTTCGCGTTGGTATTACTGGGAACGATCGGGGCTTGTGCGGGTGCGTGGGCCTTTGAGATTGATAGCGGCAATTCCGATGTACAGATGCGCTGGGACAACACCGTCAAGTACAGCTCGGCGTGGCGTGTTAAAGATCCGAGTACCACCCTGACAGCGAACCCCAACTTTAACGATGGCGACGCCAACTTCAAGAAGGGACTGATCTCAAATCGGGTTGATCTCCTGTCGGAGTTCGATGTGAGCTACAAGAACGTCGGCCTGAGGTTAAGCGGTGCGGCATGGTATGACGCTCAATACAACCGCAATAATGATCACCCCAACGACGGCACGGCCAACCAGGCGTCGGTGCCCTATAACCAGTTCACCAGTGAGGCCAGGAAGATCCACGGCAATGGTGGCGAACTGCTCGACGCATTCGTCTTCGGCAAGTTCGATTTAGGCGAGCGCGCAGCGACAGTGCGCGCGGGCAAGCATTCGCTGGTCTGGGGTGAGTCACTGTTTTTTGGCGCCAACGGTATTGCTGGCGGCATGATGCCCGTTGACGTCGTCAAGTTGTTATCGGTGCCCAACACGCAGTTCAAGGAGGCGATTCGTCCGGTGCAGATGCTATCGGGCCAGATACAACTGACTTCGGATGTCACCTTGGGCGGCTACTACCAGCTGCGCTGGAAGGCTAACCGTCTGCCGGTCGCCGGCAGCTATTTCTCGGCGACCGATACCGGCCCGGGTGGCGCCGAACAATTGCTGCTTGGGTTGCCCAATCCGCCCTTCCTCCAAGGCAATGCGATTCCCCACGTCGACGACCAGTCGGCCAAAAATTCAGGTCAGGGAGGTTTGCAGTTGCGTATTCGAGACGGTAGTACCGATTACGGACTCTATCTGATCCGCTTCCACGGCAAGAGCCCCCAGCAGGTAGTCAACATTGGCTTGCAACCGGTAATCGGAATATTTCCCGGTCCGGGTTGTGTGGTTCCTGGATCAGTTCCGACGGGACCGGCCAGTTGTGCAATGCCCGGCGTGCCGGTGTCTTATCGCTTTGTTTATCAGGAAGGCATCACCGCCTTCGGTGGCAGCTTCAGTCACACCTTCGGCGACGTAAACTTGGCCGGCGAAGTCTCATTCCGCCGCGACCAGGACTTGGCCAGCAGCACGCCGGTCGATACCAGCATTCTTGGTGGAGTGGCCACCAACAACAGCAACAACCCGGCGTATCCACTGGGCAACACGGCCCACATCAATCTGTCGACACTCTGGTCTTTACCGCCGTCAGGATTGTTTAACGAGGCCACCTTTCTAGGCGAGGTTGCCTGGAACCGGGTGCTGCATATCACGGCGAATGGTGCTGCGATTGACCCGAATGCAACCCGTGATGCCACGGCTCTGCGCTTCATCTTCGAGCCGATGTATAGGCAGGTAGTCTCCGGTCTCGATCTCTCCGTGCCTATTGGCCTCGGATACGGAACGCGTGGTTCGCGCTCAATGGTTCTTGGCCCGGGAGCGATGCCTGCCGACGGGGGGGGCGACGTCAGCATCGGAGTCAATGGCACCTATCTCGATGCTTGGCGCTTCAGTCTGGCTTACACCCATTACTTCGGTCCGGAGAAGACGTTTGCCAATGCCCTAAACAACTATACCTATGGCCAGACCATGAAGGATCGCGACTTTGTCGCGTTCTCGCTGCGCCGCACGTTCTGAGGAGACAAGAACATGACTTTCCATTTGCATACTTCATTGCGCTGTGTAGCCTTGGTGATGACGTTCGCTGTTGCCATGCCAGTTGGTGCCGCCGTTACTGCCGAGGAAGCCGCCCGCCTGAAATCTGACCTAACCCCGTTCGGCGCCGAGAAGGCGGGTAACAAAGATCGCACCATTCCAGCGTGGGACGGCGGTTATACCAAGCCGAGTCCCGGCTACAAGAGCGGTGATCGCCGCCCTGATCCCTTTGCCAACGAGAAGCCGCTGTTCTCCATCAGTGCCAAGAACATGGATCAGCACGCCGACAAGCTTACCGAGGGTGTCAAGGCCCTGATGAAGAAGTATCCGAATTACCGGATCGACGTCTATCCGACTCACCGCACTGCCGCCGCACCGCAGTGGGTATATGACAACACCTTCAAGAACGCGACCCGCGCCAAGATCGCTGAGGGGGGGGCTGGCCCGCAACCTGACGGTGCCTACGGCGGCATTCCGTTTCCGATCCCCAAGACGGGCATCGAGGCTCTCTGGAACCATGAGTTGCGTTGGCGCCCGCCGTCGCAGAAGTGGGAGAAATTTCACGGCTACATGGTTACCGCCGATGGTCGTCGCGTGCCGGTGCTTGAATCGACCAACGAACAGCAGATGCCGTATTACATCAAGGACGGCGAAAGCAAATTTCAGGGCGAATACTGGCTGGTGCGTTCCTTCAACTCAGGACCGCCGGTACGCGCCGGCGAAGGGATCGCTGCCCGGCTCACTCTCGATGAGAGCAAGACTGGCGCTTGGGTGTATCTCACTGGCCAGCGCCGTGTGCGCAAGCTGCCCAACTCGTGCTGTGATACGCCGACGCCCTTCTCTGCAGGCATCGTCAGCTTCGACGAGGTGACGGTGTTCACCGCGCGCAAGGATCGTTTCGACTGGAAACTCGTGGGTAAGAAAGAGATTTACATCCCCTACAACAGCAACCGTACCCTGGTGCCGACCAAGGATGCGGACGTGGTGGGCGATCATTTCCTCAACCCCGATCACGTGCGCTGGGAGCTGCATCGGGTCTGGATTGTCGAGGCCACTCTCAAACCAGGTCAACGTCACACTTCGCCAAAAAGCCGTTACTACCTCGACGAGGATACGTGGCTGGCCGTACTTGCTGACCGATGGGATGCCAATGGCCAACTGTCCCGGATGCCCTTCAATATCCCCGTCGTCCTGCCTGACGGCCCCGCCACTATCGATGCCGGTTGGGGTGTCTACGATCTGATCTCCGGATCCATGTTCATGAACGTCCTCTTCAATGAGAGTCCGTCTCAAATCAAGATCACAGCTCCCTTCTCCGACTTGATCTTTACCCCAGACGGCATGGTCGGCGAAGGTGTCCGCTGAATGGATTAAGCATAAATGCAAAATCTTACCCCCCCCCTGTTTAGTCTTGACGTTGAATTGGCTCCAGCCATAGAGGCTGGACTGGCGCCGCAGGGATCTCGTCGCATTTCTCCGATCGTGGGTGGATTGTTTTCCGGCAGTCGCTTGCGTCGAACCGTTCTTCCGAGGGGGCCGATTGGAACGTCATCCGTCCGGATTGAATTGTCCTGCAATGCGTCAAACAAGAAATGAGGAAGCCTGAATGAAACGATTTCTATTGAAAACGGTGCTCGCGATATTGCCTCGGGTTCTAACCAAAACAGCACGTAAAAATTCGTCGTTTCTCGAGTTTATGCGTCGCCACAATTGCGTCGTTCAGATCAAGCTCAAAGACGATAGCATCGGGCGCTACTTTACTTTTAATCATGGCGTAGTGCGGTCGGTCGCCGGCATTCACCCGAACCCAGATGTAGCCATGGTCTTCAAGGATTTGCCTACCGCATTCGTTTTTCTAAAGCCACCACCGATGCAAAAGCCGCTCGATATCGTTCATGCGGCGAAAAATTTCAAGGTTGTTGTCGCCGGACCCGATGACCTTGCAGTTTGGTTCATGCAGCTATTGAATCGCATTCAGATGACAAGCCTTACATTTGGCACGGCGATGCCCGACGGCACAACGCGTTTTACGACCACTACCAATGGAGGGCCGCTATTCGTTTGGGTCAAGGGTGGCCGGATCATCCGCACGACCCCCATTGATTTTGAAGATACCGACGCACCGAGTTGGACGATCCTTGCGCGGGGCAAAGCATTTTCGCCACGGCGGCAGGCAACGGTGGCTCCGCATGCGCTGTCACTGAAGTCGCTGGTTTACTCGGAAAAGCGAGTGTTGTATCCGATGAAGCGGGTTGACTTTGATCCGGCCGGGGAACGCAATCCTCAAAATCGCGGAGTTTCCGGTTACGTGCGCATCAGTTGGGACGAGGCGCTGGATATCGTTGTCGGAGAGATCAAACGAATGAAACGGGAGCACGGTCCTGGTGCGATCACGCTCTACCACAGTTCGCATCATCAATGGGGCAACGTCGGCTACTACTTGAGCGCGATGCAGCGATTCGGCAATCTGATCGGTTACACGCGGGTTCACTTGAACCCCGATAGTTGGGAGGGCTGGTACTGGGGCGCCCAGCACCATTTCGGAAACAGCATGCGCATCGGTGTTGCCGCCTCGTACGGCACGGTTGAGGATTGCCTCAAGGAATGTGAAATGATCGTCTTCTGGTCTGGCGATCCACAGTCGGTGCCTGGGGCATACGGTGGTGCTGAAGGAACCGAACGCCGCTTCTGGGCGCGTGAATTGGGCATCGAATTTGTCCATATAACTCCCAACTACACGGCGACGGCACAGGTGTACGGTGGCAAATGGCTACCGATACGACCCGGAACCGATCCGGCGCTAGCTATTGCTGTAATGTATGTGTGGGCGGTGGAAGGGCTTTACGACATGGACTATGTGTCGAAGCGAACTACCGGCTTTGACGAGTGGCAGGATTATCTGCTTGGCACCAGCGACGGCGTGCCTAAAACTCCCGAGTGGCAGGAGGTTGAGACCGGTATTCCGGCGGCTGATGTACGTGCGTTGGCGCGGGCGTGGGGAAACAAAAAAACCTACCTAGCACCGGGCAGCGGCGGGACCGGCTTTGGAGGTGCTTGCCGAAACGCAACGGGAGGGCAGTGGGCTCGTTGCATGATATTGATGATGGCAATGCAGGGCTGGGGCAAACCGGGCGTGAACTTCGGCAATCTCCAGATAGGGACTCCTCTGGATTTTGCGTTCTATTTTCCCGGTTATGCGGAGGGAGGCATGTCGGGGGAGCTTCAGTTCTCAGCATGCGCAGTCAATAACTACCAACGTATGCCGCATGTGCTGACGATGAATCCGGTTAAGCAGATGGTGCCGCGCCAACGTCTTCCAGAGGCGATCATTAATGGGCGAGCGACCGGGTACGCTTGGGACGGATCTTCGCTGGAAGCGCAGTTTGCGCCCTTTGAGTATCCGATGCCAGGTTATTCGCCAATTCATATGATGTACCGTTATGGCGGTTCATCCTTCGGTACGGTGGCCAATTCTGGTCGTTTTGCAGAGATGTACCGGCATTCATCCCTTGAGTGCGTAGTCAACCAGTCGATCTGGTTCGAAGGCGAGGCCAAGTTCGCGGACGTAATTTTGCCAGCCTGTACTGCGTTGGAGCGCTGGGATATCGGCGAATGGTCAAATTGCGCTGGCTATGTGCACCACCTTCAGGGCCAACTCAACCACCGGGTTGCGGTCATGCAGCACAAATGCATTGAACCACTTGGCGAGTCGAAATCCGATTACCAGATCTTTCTCGATATTCTCACCCGACTCGGACTCGGCGCGCTGTTTTCGGAAGGGGGCAGCGAGCTCGACTGGTGTAAGCGTGTGTTCGACTCGTCGGACTTACCCGAGCGTATCGGATGGGCTGAGTTTGTGAAGAAGGGGTATTACGTTGTTCCTGCAGAGCCTGAAAAAACTCGCGATCCTGTTAACTTTCGCTGGTATGCCGAAGACCGGCGTAAGGACGTTCCTGAACCTATGCCCCTGCCGTCGCAATATGCGGAAGAGTTCGGTAAGGGATTGCAGACTCCGTCTGGGAAAATCGAGTTCGTGTCCGAAACGCTGAAGCGCTGCGACCCCGACAATCCGGAACGTCCAGCACTCAATCGATACATACCGGCATGGGAAGGACTTCACAGCGGCGAATTGATGAAAAAATATCCGTTGCAGATGATTTCGCCGCACTCGCGTTTCAGCTTCCACACCTATAACGACGGCAAGGACAGCGTCACCAATGATATTGAAGACCATCGTATTGCTGTAGATGGACACTACTACTGGTTGGTGCGCATCAATCCTGAAGATGCAGGACGACGTGGTATCCACCAACATGATCTGGTGCGGCTATTCAACGACCGCGGGGCGGTTCTATGTGCCGCCGATATTTCACCGATGGTGGTTGCAGGCGTGGTTGTCTCGTTCCAGGCTAGTGCCGAGTATGACCTGGTCAAGGATTCGCAAGGAAGAGTCGCTGACCGTGGTGGATGCGTTAACGGGCTGACCCCTGATCGGCGGCAGATGCAGGGTACTGAGGGCAGCGCCCCTAATTCCTGCTTAATCGAAATCGATCGTTGGAACGCAATGGTGGAAGCATGAACATGAGAGCCGTTCAGATCAATTCATTTGGCTCTACCGAAAATTTTAATGTTGTCGACCTGCCATTACCGGATCCGGGCGAGGGCGAGGTCTTGATTCGGGTCGGTGCGGCAGGAATTGTTTTTGCGGACACGCAGATGCGACGGGGAGACTACGTCAATCTACCGGCGCTTCCGTTTACGCCCGGAAGAGAGGTTGCCGGCATCGTCGAAAAGATTGGTCCCGGGGTCACGACAGTCCAGCCAGGTTGCAGGGTTATGGCCGACATGCATACCGGTGGCTACGCAGAATATGCCAAGGCAGCAGTTCGCGATCTGGTTCGTTTGCCGGATTCCGCAAGCTGCTTACAAGGTATCGTTTATCTGGTCAATCTGCGGATAGCCTACTTGTACTACTACACGTTCGGCAAGGTGCAGGCGGGCGAGGTCATTCTCTTGCATGCTGCCGCTGGTGGGATCGGGACTCTGGTTACGCAAATAGCCAAGCGTCGCGGTACCAATAACGTGGTGATCGCCCTCGCCAGCTCCGACGAGAAGCTTGAGTACTGCCGCGCTGCTGGAGCTGATCACTGCATTAACACTCTGACCACCGATTACGTCGCTGAGGTTTTACGGATCACTGGCGGTAAGGGAGTTGACGTGTCAATGAACAGCGTAGCTGGAGCGACATTGCAAACAGATCCTTTGGCAATCCGACCTCGCGGCCGCTGGCTAATCAACGGTTATGCCGGTGGCAGAAGTCTCATCGATCCGAACGCGATCATGCCCAAGTCCCTAACGCTTTCGATCTTTTCCGTTTATACGGTTCGGAACGACGAGGAGTTTCGTAAAGCCACTACCTTTCTTGAAGAGTGGCTAAGCACCGAAAGGCTTGATAGTTGCACGCGCAGCTTTCCGCTTGAGGCTGTGGAGGATGCGCACCGCTGGATCGAAGAGCGTCACTCCTACGGAAAAATCGCACTCGTGCCTTGATGGGCGAAGCGCAACTATTAACGCACAAAGGAAATGATGATGGGCCATTACACGGCGCCTCTTGATGACATTCGCTTTGTCATGAAGCATCTGGCGCAAATGGATGAAATAGGTCGGTTGGCCGGCAACGAAGGGGCTGACGCGGTGACCGTTGCGGTCATCCTTGACGAGGCTGGAAAGTTCGCTGCAGAAGTTCTTGCGCCGCTCAACAAGAGCGGCGATCGTGAAGGTGCGGTCTGGCGTAATGGCGAAGTAAGCATGCCCAGGGGGTTCAAGGAAGCCTATGCCGCCTTCGTCGCCAATGGTTGGAATGGTATTGGTTGCGATGAGAATTATGGCGGCCATGGCATGCCGAAACTTGTCACAACTGCGGCACGTGAAATGTGGAACAGCGCCAACATGGCGTTCGCTCTCTGTCCTGCGTTGAACGCTGGAGCGATTGAAGCGCTTGAACTCAGCGCCACCGATACCCTAAAACATATCTATTTGGAAAAGATGGTTTCGGGCAAATGGACGGGAACAATGAATTTGACCGAGCCACAGGCCGGGTCAGATCTTGCGGCCGTGCGTGCCCGAGCCACGCCTCAGGCAGATGGTACGTTTCGCATCGTCGGACAGAAGATATTCATCACCTACGGTGACCACGACATGGCGGAAAACATTGTCCATCTGGTTCTGGCGCGTCTGCCGGATGCGCCTGCAGGGGTCAAGGGAATATCGCTTTTTCTCGCGCCGAAGTTTCTTGTAAACCCAGACGGCAGTCTTGGTGAGCGCAACGACGCGCGCTGTGTGTCGATCGAACACAAGCTTGGCATCCATGCCAGTCCGACCTGTGTGATGTCCTTTGGTGACAGCGAAGGGGCGATTGGCTACTTAGTCGGCGAGCAGAATCGGGGTCTTGAGTACATGTTCATCATGATGAACGACGCACGTCTGGTCAGTGGTGTGCAGGGACTAGCAGTTGCAGAGCGCGCCTACCAAAAGGCGGCGGCTTTTGCAAAGGAACGTGTACAGGGACGTGATATAGCTGGCGGCAGCAGGTCTGTGCCAATCATTGCACACCCTGACGTGCGGCGCATGTTGATGTTGATGAAATCGCTAACCGAGGCAATGCGTGCACTGGCGTACACGGTAGCAGGAGCTTACGACCTCGCCGATACTCATCCGGATAAGGCGGTACAAGCCCATAACCGGGCTTTCGTTGATTTGATGACTCCTGTTTTAAAGGGTTGGTGTACAGAGACCGGAATCGAGGTAGCCACGATCGGAATCCAGGTTCACGGCGGGATGGGCTATATCGAGGAAACGGGAGCAGCTCAATACCTTCGCGACGTTCGCATTACCGCGATCTATGAAGGAACGACCGGGATACAGGCGAATGATCTTATTGGCCGCAAGATTGCTCGAGAGGACGGAAAGACGATCAGAAGCGTGATGCGCGAAATGCGCTTGCTTTTGCCGACGCTCACGATTCGGGGTGGTGAGGACTTTGAGGCAATTTGCTGCGCGCTGCGCGCAGGCATTGACGCATTGGACAGCGCCGTCGCGCACGTTCTTGAGATGTACTCAGTCGACATTCGGGCAACCGCAGTCGGGGCTGTACCCTTTCTCAAACTGACAGGAATAGTTACGGGTGGCTGGCTATTGGCTAGGAGCGCGCTCGCGGCGGCTGAATGCATTGACCGCGACGAAGGAGACAGGAGTTTTCTTGAAGCCAAAATTGGCTGTGCGCGTTTCTTTTCCGATCACGTTCTAGCGCAGGCGCCTGGATTCGCTCACACAGTTGCCAAGGGTGCCGGACGAGTCATGGAACTGGCCGAGTCGCAGTTCTGAGAATGTCGCGTCCCTCTTAATTCATCAAAGGAAGAATTTGCAATGAAACATAAGCTTGACATCAGTGCGCTCGAACAACTGTTCATTGACGCGCGCACATTCAATAGATTTACAGATCGCCCAGTATCGGAGGATACGTTACGCGAATTGTATGAGCTACTTAAGTGGGGGCCGACCGCCGTGAATTCGCAACCTGCGAGGTACGTCTTTATCCGATCCCAGGAAGGTAAGAAGAAGTTGATGCCGGCATTGATTGCCGGGAACGTCGAGAAAACCAAACTGGCACCAGTGACTGTCCTCTTGGCGATCGACAGGCGATTTTTTGACAAATTGCCCGATCAGTTCCGCGCCTTCAACGCGAAGCCGATTTACGAGGCTAGTTCGGATCTCGCTCAGGAGACTGGTCTTCGTAACGGTTCAATGCAAGGGGCCTACCTCATGCTTGCGGCCCGCGCACTCGGACTGGACTGCGGCCCGATGAGCGGATTCGATCGAAGTGTAGTGGATGCGGCGTTCTTTCCGGATGGTGAATGGGCAAGTAACTTTCTCGTCAATCTCGGTTACGGAGACGATGCCCACAATTATCCCCGCGGCCCGCGTTTGCCATACGAAGACGTAGTGCGTCTTGAGTAATCTGAAATTCTAAAAATACGTGCGTATCTCAGTGACACGGTGCCGTGTTGATGAGATTGTAGAGTTATACTAGAATGTCAAAATGACATTAATGGCAACAGGTAAATTGCCAGTGATTTGTAGATAAGCGTTGCAGTTGTTGCCCACTTAGTTGGTGGAGTGCGAGGCGATCAAATGTGGCTAGTAATGGTCGATACGACATTGAGCGAGGCGGAAAACGAAATGACAACTAGACATGGAGCAAAAGGATGGAACTTGATAGTCGACGTTGCCAAGTGCGAGAACTGCAATAACTGCACACTTGCCGTACGCGATGAGTACATCGAGAACGATTTCCCCGGATATTCTGCGGCACAGCCGAAGCATGGACATCATTGGATCAAGATCTCACGCCGTGTGCGTGGTGATGGCCCTATGGTTGATGCTGCGTATCTACCGACGTCCTGTAACCACTGCGACAACGCTCCTTGCATCAAGGCTGGAGGTGAAGGGGTTGTGCGCAAGCGCCAAGACGGCATTGTGATCATCGACCCGGAACGCGCCAAGGGGCGTCGCGACCTTGTTGAGGCCTGTCCCTACGGAGCCATCTGGTGGAACGAGGAGCGGCAGCTACCTCAGATTTGGACTTTTGATGCGCATCTTCTCGATCAGGGCTGGACGGAGCCCCGATGCGTCCAGGTTTGCCCGACACGCGCCATGCGGGCGCTGAACATTGACGGCGAGGCCATGAAACTGATCGCCGACGCTGAAAAACTCAGCGTCCTGCTTCCTGAACTGCAAACTGCGCCCCGCGTGTACTACAAGAACTTGTATCGCTTTGATCAGGATTTTGTCGGTGGCACAGTCATCGGCGAGGTTTCCGGTGTCGTCGAATGCCTGCACGGAGCGCAGATCGTCCTCTCGAAGGGCGGCAAGGAGCAGGCGCGGACCACCTCTGACCTCTTCGGCGAATTCAAGTTCGATGGCTTGTCGCCGGACGGCGCGAAGTATGCCTTGCAAATCAGCAAGGATGGCTTCGATGGACAGTCCCGGGACGTTACGCTGAGCAAGAGCACCTATCTTGGACGCTTGCAGCTCGAACCAACAAAACGAGCCAACCCGGGCCAGCGCCAGCCAGATTTGTAGGACTCGCGCAGCGGCGCTGCGACGCCGGGACAATCAATAAGATTCACGGTCGACGCGTCGGCCGCCACGGAAGGAACAGGAATGAAAGTTGCATTCATTGGTCTTGGTAACATGGGGTCAGCGATCGCCGGCTGTATTTTGCGGGCGGGTTTTGCAATGAGCGTCTGGAACCGGACGGCAGCAAAAATGCAGCCGCTGATTGCGGCCGGGGCGAGTGGGGCGGATTTTGCGCGTACTGCGGTGGCCGACGCCGACATCGTGCTGACCAGCTTGATGGACGATGCCTCTATCCTCGAAAACCTTCAGGGCGAAGCCGGCTTTCTGACGGCGATGAAACCCGGAGCTGTTCATCTCTGCCTCACGACGATCTCTCCCGAATGCGCTGATCGCCTCGGTGAAATTCATCGCCAACACGGAACCCGTTTCGTCGCCGGCCCGGTTGCCGGACGACCGGACACCGCCGCCGCCGGCAAGCTGATCACCTTTCTTGCCGGCGACGCCTCGGCGGTGGATGCGGTAACCGAGCTTTGTGCCGCCTACGCGCGCAAGGTCGTGCCGCTCGGCGATCGACCGGGCGTCGCCTACTGCATGAAACTCTGCGTCAATTACACGGCGGTGTCATGCATCGAGTTGATGAGCGAGATTTACGCCTTCGCCGAAAAATCCGGAATCGCGGCGCAGCACATCAATGACTTCTTCAACGACGCCTTTGCTCACCCTGCACTCAAAACCTACGCCGCCAAGCTCGTCGATCGTAAATTCGACAGCGAAGGCGGGTTTGGCATGAAAGGTGGCCTTAAGGATGTCCGCATGATGCTCGCGGCATCGCAAGGCGCCGGCGTTACCTTCGACATCGGCCGAGTTGTCGAACGCAAGATGCTGCGGGCGATCGACGCCGGAATGGAACAGGCCGACTGGAGCGCCTTCTCGGAAATCACCCGGATCGAATCCGGGCTCGGTTAGGAATGGCGATGAGCGACCTGCTTCAAATATTCGGTTTTACCTGGATGTTAGTTTCTGCATTGATCGGTCTCTATCTCGGAGTCAAGCACCTCGGCGTCGCGGAAAGACTGGAAGCGTTGGCCAACACCGGCCAACTGGCCGAGTACCACCACCTGCACACGGCATTTCGCTGGACGGTGACGGTGCATGCGCACGGCTTCCTATTTTCCGTGGTCTGCGTGCTCGTCTCGGTGGTCCTGCCCCGTCTTGCGCTGGCGCCCATGGTCGTCAATGCGGTGGGGATTGGGCTGATGGTGTCCACCGTCATCTGGACAAGCGCGGCGCTGGCGCGGTTTCGCCCGATGATGGGTCTGGCTGACGTCGGCTTTCTCGTAGCAATTGCGACGACGGCGATCGGTCTTGGCAGAGCATTTTCGTAGCACGTGCTTGCCGGAGTGTATCTGCGCAAGCCTTATCGATGAAATTTCCTGGAAATTGTAACTATGCAACTCAAGTACAAGAATTACATTGACGGACAGTGGTGCGATTCGGAATCGGGCCGGACGTATTCCGTCTTCGATCCGGCCGACTTGCGACGGCGCTGCCATGATTACCCGCTTAGCAGCGCTTCCGACGTCGCTAGGGCGATCAGCGGGGCGCAGCAGGCCTTCGCTACCTGGCGCAAGATCGGACTCGGCGAGAAAACGCGAATTCTCCGTGCTGCCGCGAGACTGATGCGCGAGCGCCGCGATGTAATCGCCCGGTGCATTTCGCTGGAGAATGGCAAGCTCCTGGCGGAGTCGCTGACTGAGATCGATGCCGCCGCGCTCGAACTCGAATACCAGATCGGCGAAGGCGAGCGGCAGTTCGGACGCGCCAGCGACTGCTACCGTGATGGTCTGCTCGGCTACTCGCGCAAGGAGCCGCTCGGCGTCGTTTCGGTGATCGTGCCGTGGAACTTTCCTTTCAACGTGCCCTGGCGCAAGATCGGCCCCGCGCTGATGGCCGGCAACACCGCGATCTTCAAGCCGGCCAGCCAGACGCCCGGAGTCGGCGAGCTGGTCGTGCAATTGCTGGTTGAGGCCGGGATTCCCGACGGCGTCGTCCAGTTCGTCACCGGTTCCGGGAGCGAACTCTCCGACGCCCTGGTGACCGACCAGCGGATTCGCGCCGTGACCTTTACCGGCTCGACCGAGGTCGGACGCCGGATTGCCCGTCGCGCCGCCGACAACTTCACCCGGACGCAGCTCGAGATGGGCGGCAAGAACCCGATGGTCGTTCTCGCCGATGCCGACCTCGAGCTCGCAGCCCAGGACGCCGTCATCGGCGCCTACTCGTGTGCCGGCCAGTGGTGCACGGCAACCAGTCGCCTGATCGTCGAGGCGAGCGTTGCCGACGAGCTGGTCGCCCGAGTCATCGAGCGGATCGGGCTCCTTCGCGTCGGTCCGTGGGATGACACGGCGAGCTCGATGGGCCCGGTGGCCGGTGCTCAGCAGTTGGAGTCGGTTATGAACCACCTGGCGCGCGCCAGGGAACAGGGGGCGCGAATCGTCGCCGGCGGCAATCGTTGTCGCGGCGAAGCGCTGGACCATGGCTGCTTCATCGAACCGACGCTGATCGATCACGCCACCGAGCAGCTCGATGCGGCGCGAACCGAGATATTCGGTCCCGTCCTGTCGGTTTTCCGTGTCGTCGATTATCGTGCGGCGCTCGAACTCGCCAATGCCGTTCCCTACGGCCTGTCGTCGTCGATCTACACGCGCGATCTCGACAAGGCCTTGCACTTCGTCGAGCACACGGAAGTCGGGCTGACCCACGTCAACGTTCATTCGGCCTACAAGGAGCCGCAGCAGTGCTTTGGCGGCGTCAAGGAATCTGGCTTCGGGCTGCCCGAGGCGGGGAGTACCGGTATCCAGTTCTTCCAGGAAGAGAAGTCGATCTATCTGAAAAAAGGCAAGGTCACGACGGCGAGCTGACTCGCGACCGAAAAAGGGGAAAGCAATGGCACTTAATGGCAAACAGAAGAAGCTGCTATTCACGAATCTCGTTCGTGCGCATGCTCTCGACCGCATGATGATGCGCATCATCCGGGCGGGAAAGATGGTCGGGTTCTATCACGAGGGCGGCATCGCGCTTGCCCCGGGGGTTGCCGCCGGGAGCTTCCTGCGTCAGGACGACGCGATGAATCCGCACTACCGGGCGCACGGTCTCGCCCACATGATCGGCAAGGGCGTCGATCTGCGGACCTATGTCGCCGAGCACATGGGGCGCGTCGACGGCTGCTGCAAGGGTCGCTCGAGTTTCCATGTGTCATTTCCTGACCACCATATCTTTGGCTGGTCGGGAAACATCGGCGCCAACTTTCCGCCGTGCATCGGCTACGGGTTTGCGGCGCGCTATCGCGGCACCGATCAGGTCGTCATGAACTGCTCGGGTGACGGCTCCTATCAGGAAGGGCGGGCGCACGAAGCAATGCTGATGTCGGCGAACTGGAAGCTGCCGCACATTTTCTGGTGCGAGAATAATGGAATATCGCAGAGCACTGCGGCGAGCGAAACCTTTCCGGTCCAAGACGTCTCCCGCCTCGCGGCCACCTTCGAAATTCCCGCGCTCATCGTCGATGGCCAGGACCTGTTCGCGTGCGGAGAAGCGGCCCTCAAGGCGATCGCCCATGCCCGCGCCGGCAAAGGCCCGTTCTTTGTCGAACTGAAGACCTATCGCAGCCAGGAACACAACGTCGGCGGCCTCAACAACGAAGGCGCCGTGACCCGCGATCCGAAGCTCATGCAGGAGTGGCGGGAGACTCTCGATCCGGTCGCGCTGGCGGCGGCCAAGCTGATAAAGCAGCGGCTGTACACGGCCGACGAGATCGAGCAGATCAAGGCCGACGCCGAACGCGAGGCCGACGAGATCGAACTCTTCTGCGAGGCCAGCCCGAAGGCGACCCCGAGTATCGACGAACTCATGAACGGCGTTTACGCACAGTGAACGCGAAGGGACAGGACAAGATGAGCACTACACGGGAAATAACGCTGGGCGACGCGATGAAAGAGGCGCTCGCCGAGGAAATGCGCCGCGACGAGGATGTCTTTCTCCTTGGCATCAGCATTCGTGCCGGCACTTTCCTTTATACCAAGGGCTTGGTCGACGAGTTCGGCGGCAAACGCGTCATCGATGCGCCGTTGGCCGAACCCGGCAATTTCGGGGTCGCCTACGGCGCCGCGCAGGAAGGACTGCGGCCGGTACTGGACTGGATGTACGCAGGATTTTCCTATTTTGCCGGGTCGGAGGTCTTTCTCCAGTCCGGCCAGTACCACTTCCTCCACGGCAGTCAGCACCCCTTGCCGCTGACGATGATCGGTACATGCGGGGTAGGCCGGCGAGTCGGCAACGAGCATGCGACCTTGCCCTACGGGGCGCTGATCCATCACCCCGGCCTCAAGGTGTGCTTGCCGTCGACACCGTACGACGCGAAGGGCCTGCTCAAGTCCGCCATCCGCGACAACAACCCGGTGTTCTTCCTCTGGCATACCAGCCTGATGGCGACCAAAGGACATGTTCCCTTGGAGGACTATGTCGTGCCGCTCGGCGTTGCCGACGTCAAGCGCGCGGGCTCCGACGTGACGGTTCTGGCCAGCGGCCTGCAACTTCATCACAGCCTGAAGGCGGCGGAGGCGCTGAAGGACGAGATCAGTGTTGAAGTCATCGATCCGCGCAGTTTCGAGCCCTTCGATCTCGATTGTCTGCTCAGGTCGGTCGAAAAGACCTCGCGCCTGGTGATCGTGGACGAAGACTACGAGCGCGCCGGATTCGCCGCCGAAGTCTGCGCCCTGATGATGGAAAAGGGCTACGACCTGCTCGACGCGCCGGTCAAGCGGGTATGCCATCCGAACATGCCGATTCCCGGGGGCTACATCGACGCCTATTCAATGCCAACGCCCGATCGGATCGAAGCCGCGATCCGCGAAGTCTGCCGCTGAGGAGCCACGATGATCCGCGAAATGGTAATGCCCCAGCTGGCCATGGGTATGTCAGAAGGGACCATCGCCGAATGGGCGGTGGCGGAAGGTGGGCGCGTCGAGAAAGACGTTATTCTGCTGTCGATCGAGACCGAGAAGGTGGTGACGGACCTGCCGTCTCCTTATCGTGGCTATCTCCACATTTGCGCAGTCGTGGGGACGACCGTTCCGGTCGAGCAGCCAATCGCACAGATTGCTGAAACCGAGGAGGAATACCGTCAGCTGCTGGCGTCGGCGAAAGCCCTCGCGGCGTCGGGTTCCCCGGTGGCCGGGATGGCGCCGGCGGTGACGGCGCCGGCAGCGGTGGCGGCGCCTGCAGTTTCGGCTCCGGGCCGGCGCCAGCCGGTCTCGGGATTAGCGAAGAAGATCGCGGCGCAGAACGGACTTGAGTTGGCCTCTCTGGCCGGGTCCGGTCCGGGCGGCAGAATCGTCAAGCGCGACGTGCTGGCAGCGTTGGCCAGTCCGGCGAGCGTTGCGGCACCGAGGACGCCTGCCAAAGCGGCCGGGATGAGGGAAAAAGCCCGGGTTCCACTGGCCGGCATGCGCAAGGCGATTGCCGAGCGGATGCTCAAGTCGAAGACGACGGCGGCCCATACCTATGTCTTCTTTGAAATCGACGTCACCAAGCTTGTCGCCGCAAGAAAGACGATCCTGGCCCGCGAAGAGGAACTTGGCACCCGCGTTTCGATGACGGCATTCTATGCGCGAGCGATGGCGCTGGCCTGTCGCCAGGTTCCGATCATCAACTCGACGCTGGTCGGCGACGAAATCATCGTCTGGGAGAACGTCAACATAGGCATTGCGACGGCTCTGCCGGGCAAGAGCGAATATGAATCGGGGCTGGTGGTGCCGGTGCTGCGCGACGTCGGGAGCAAGGGCGTGCTTGAGATCGATCGCGAAATCCGGCGGCTGGTCGCGGCAGCGAGGGATGGTAGCCTGACCGCCCGGGATACCGCCGACGGCACCGTCACCCTGTCGAGCACGGCCGGTTTCATGGGCGGCGAATGGTGCGTGTCAACACCGCTGCTCAATCAGCCGCAGGTCTTCAATTTCCAGCCGGGAACACCGATTGAAAAACCGGTGGTGATCGATGGCGCGATAGTTATCCGAACGATGCTTCCTTGCGGGCTGAGCTTTGATCATCGGGCGATGGATGGCGTGCCGGTGGCCAGCTTCAACCGCAAGATCGCTGACCTCCTCAGCCATCCTGAGCTGATGGTTCTGTGAGCCGATCGTGAACACAAACTACGACATCGTTATCGTTGGTGGCGGCCCGGGCGGCTACGTCGCGGCCATTCGCGCTGCCCAGCTTGGTTTGTCGGTTGCCGTCGTCGAGAAAGCTGAACTCGGCGGCGTCTGCCTGAACTGGGGATGCATTCCGTCAAAGAGTCTGATTCACCATGCCAATGAGTTTCTTGCGCTGAAGGACATGGAAGCGGTTGGGGTCCGCATCGATCGGTCTGGCTTTCGTTACGCCGCCGTCCAGACCAAGTCACGGGATGCGGCAAAAACCTTGACCTCCGGCGTAGCCGGGCTGTTGAAGAAGAACAAGTTGTCGGTTTTCAAGGCGACGGCGTCGATCAGTGCCCCGGGCCGCATCGCCCTGCATGGCGGTGAGTTCGACGGAAAAATTCTCAGTGCGAAAACCATCATCGTCGCCACCGGCTCACGGCCGATGGTCGTTCCCGGTTTCGAGTTCGACGAACAGTCGGTCGTTTCCTCATCGGGCCTGCTGGCGATGACCGAATTGCCGAAAAGCATGACAATCCTCGGCGCCGGCGCAATTGGCTGCGAATTTGCCTACGTCATGAATGCGTTCGGGGTTAAGGTGACGCTGGTCGAAATGGCAGCGCATATTTTACCGAGCGAAGATCACGAACCGGCGCAGGTTCTCGAGGCCTCTTTCCGACGCTCGGGAATCGATGTCCGTACCGGCAGCCGCGCCGCTTCGCTCAAAAAGACTGCTGCCGGCGTCGCGGTCGTCGTCAGCGCCAACGGCAAGTCGGAAACAATCGTTTCGGACAAGGTGCTGGCTGCCTTCGGACGCGTTCCGAATACGCGGGATTTGGGTCTGGAAAAGCTCACCGTCAAAATCGACGATCAGGGCTATATCGTTACCGGCGATTACGGTGAAACCAGCGTCAAGTCGATCTATGCGATCGGCGATATCACCCGTAGCCCGCAACTGGCACACGTCGCGTCGAAGGAGGGCGAGATCGCCGTCGAGCATATTGCCGGTCACTCGCCGCGCGAGCCACGGGTCGATCCGGAGCTTGTGCCCTCGGCGGTCTATTGCGAGCCACAGCTGGCCGGATTCGGGCTGCGCGAGGCGCACGCCGTGAAGGAAGGGATAAAGTTCAAGAAATCGGTCTTTCCCTATCGCGGCGCCGGCAAGAGCGTCGCCGTCGGGCGCACCGAGGGCTTGGTGAAGGTCTTGGCCGATCCGCAGACTGGCGAATTGCTTGGCGCCCATATCGTCGGTGCCGACGCGACAGAACTAATTCACGAACTGCTGCTGGCTAAGCATGGCGAACTGCTGGCCGAAGACGTTCAGTCCATGATCCACGCCCATCCGACCTTGTCAGAGGCGGTGATGGAAGCGGCGCGTGGTCTAGACGGGAGGCCGATCCACGCGTGAAGGCGATCGTCCGTGGCCAGATACCGTTCGCGCCGGATCGATCGCTGATGGTGAATCAACCTGCGAAGCTTCCGGCGGGCCGGCAGCCGCAACTGCGCGTCATGCCGATGCCATCTGACGTCAATCCCAACGGCGACATCTTCGGTGGCTGGGTCATGTCGCAGGTCGATATCGCCGGCAGCATCGCCGCGCAGCTGAGAACCGGCGGCGCCGTAGCGACTGTGGCCGTCAATTCCTTTCTTTTCAAGCAGCCGATCTCGGTCGGCGATGTCGTCAGCTTCTACGCCGAGATCGTCAAGGTCGGCAGGACGTCGATCACGCTGTCGGTCGAGGTCTTTGCCCAACGCCGGGCGCATGACGTCCTCACGGTCAAGGTGACCGAAGCGGTGCTGACCTACGTCGCGATCGATGCCGGTGGCTGCAAACGCGAAATTCCCGCGCAGTGAACCTTGCGCGACTTCCTTCATCACCAGGAGCAGGCATGAGTAATCTTCTTATCCGCAAGGCCGCAGTCCTCGGGGCCGGCGTCATGGGGGCGCAGATCGCGGCGCATCTGGTTGGCTGCGGCATTCCGGTCATTCTTTTTGATCTGGCGGCCAAGCAGGGCGACCCCAGCAGTACCGCCAAAAAGGCCGTGGACATGCTGAAAAAGCTCGATCCTTCGCCACTCGCGGCGCGTGACCTTACCGGCTGGATCGAGCCGGCGAACTATGACGCGGACGTTTCTCGCCTAGCCGAATGTGACTTGATCATCGAAGCGATTGCCGAGCGCATCGACTGGAAACGCGAACTCTATGCACGGATCGCACCGCACTTGCGTGTCGACGCGATTCTCGCCAGCAACACTTCGGGTCTGTCGATCAATCTGCTCGCTGGCGAACTGCCGGAAGCGGTGCGCTCGCGATTTTGCGGCGTACATTTCTTCAACCCGCCGCGGTACATGCACCTGGTGGAACTGATTCCGGCACAGGCGACGAGCCCGACGCTCGTCGATGACCTGGAAGCCTTCTTGACTACCGGCCTCGGCAAATCGGTCATCCGGGCATTCGATACGCCAAACTTTGTCGCCAACCGGGTGGGTACCTTTGCTTTTGTTGCTGTCATGCAGCATACGGAGCGTCTTGGCCTGAGTTTTGACGAGGTCGATGCGTTGACCGGTCCGCTGATCGGGCGGCCGAAGAGCGCCACCTACCGCCTGCTCGACGTGATTGGACTTGACACCTTTGCCAGCGTCTTGCGCAAGCTGCCCGAACTGCTAGCCGACGATCCGTGGCGGAACTGCTTCAAGGTACCTGCCTGGCTTGAAGTTCTGGTCGAAAAGGGGGCGTTCGGGCAGAAAAGCCGCGGCGGCATTTACCGCAAGGAAGGCAAGGAGATTCTTGTCCTCGACCTCGCCGCGCAGAGCCATCGATCAGTTGCGGCAACGAGTGTTGATCCCGAAGTCGAAGCCATTCTCAAGCTGAAGGATCCCGCCGAGCGAATGCTTTGGCTGCGAGCTTCCGCGCATCCGCAGGCCGCTTTCCTGTGGGCGATCCAGCGCGATCTCTTCCATTATTGCGCTGTGCATCTGGAGAAAGTTGCGAGTAGCGCCCGCGACATAGATCTGGCGATGCGCTGGGGCTACGGGTGGCAGCAAGGTCCGTTCGAAAGCTGGCAGGAAGCTGGCTGGCAGGCAGTGGCCGGGGCGATCGCCGAAGATATCGCGGCGGGACGGACATTGTCCGACGTCGCCCTGCCGGCTTGGGTATTCGACGGTCGTACGGGGGTACATGGCGCTAGTGGTTCCTACTCGGCGGCGAGCGGGTCCCCTCTGGCAACCAGCAAGCTCGGGGTCTACCAGCGGCAGCTTTATCCGCAGCGTTTGCTGGGCGAAGCCGCCGAGGCGCCCGGAACGACGCTGTTCGAGAATGCCGGTGTGCGTCTGTGGTGTCATGACGACGCCCGCGATATACCCATCCTCTCGCTGAAGAGCAAGGGCGGGACGCTCGGTCCCGAGGTCGTCGATGGCGCGCTGGAGGCGCTTCGCATCGCCGAACGGGAACATCGCGGACTGGTCATTTGGCAGCCGAAGGCCCCGTTCTCGTATGGCGCCGACCTCAAGTCGCTTCAGCCGACCCTGCAAGCGCAGGACTGGGCAGCGCTCGATGCTGTATTACGCCGCTTCCAGGAACTGACCAAGGCAATCAAGTACGCCCAGGTTCCGGTCGTCGCGGCGATTCGCGGCATGGCACTGGGTGGCGGGTGCGAACTGGTGATGCATTGCGCCCGTGTCGTCGCGGCGATGGAAACCCAACCGGGTTTGGTCGAAGTCGGCGTCGGACTGATCCCGGCCGGCGGGGGTTGCAAGGAGTTCGCCGTGCGCGCCAGCCGCCAAGCCGAAGCGGCGATGCACAAGGATATTCTGCCGTTCATCCAGAGCGCCTTTCAGACCGTCTTCATGGCGACCATCGGCAAAAGTGCCATCGACGCACAACAGCGCGGCTATCTCGACGCTGCCGACATTGTCGTGCCGCATGCTGACGAGATTCTGCACGTCGCCCTGGCGCAGGCGCGGGTGCTGGCCACCTCGGCCTGGCGGCCGCCGCTGCCGGTCCGGAACATCGCGGTGGCCGGGCGCGCCGGTTTGGCGCTGCTGCAAACGAACCTATTGAGACTTCCGTAATTCATGACATCACCACAAGGTAGCCTGCATCCAGCAAGCGGCGATGATCGAGGGGCGCTTTTGAGCGCTCTTGAGTTTGTTGCGTGCGGTCGTGTGCAGTTCGCTCAGAT
>NZ_JAFLDR010000033.1 GCF_017302275.1 Sulfuritalea sp. | reverse complement strand
GAACGCCGCCTGCGCCGCTTCGGTCGCCAGCGCGGGCGCCGCTGCCAGGTCAGCATCCTGCGCGCGCCGGGCATCTATGCCGGCGACCGGCTGCCGCTGGAGCGCCTGCAGCGCGGGCTGCCGCTGATGCTGCACGCCGACGATAGCCACACCAACCACATCCACGCCGAGGACCTAGGGCGCGCCTGCATCGCCGCGCTGGCCCGCGCGCGACCCAACCGCGCCTACAACATCAGCGACGACTCGGCGCTGGCGATGGGCGAATGGTTCGACGCGCTGGCCGACGCCTTCGCCCTGCCGCGCGCCCGGCGCCTGCCGCGCGAGGAAGTGCGCCGCGCGGTACCGGCGATGCAGTGGTCGTTCATGAGCGAATCACGCCGGCTCGACAACGCCCGCATGAAGCGCGAGCTGCGACTGCGCCTGCGCTATCCGACCGTGCACGACGGCATCGCCGCCGCGAAACAGGGAATGACGCCATGCTCTGGGTAAAAACCTTTCACATCGTCTTCGTCACCAGCTGGTTCGCCGGACTCTTTTACCTGCCGCGCATCTTCGTGAACCTCGCCATGGTTCCCGCCGACAGCGTGGCCGAACGCGAGCGCCTGCTGCTGATGGCGCGCAAGCTGTTCCGCTTCATGACCCCGCTCGGCGTGCTTGCCGTGGCGCTCGGCCTCTGGCTGTGGTTCGGCTACGGCTTCACGGGCGGCTGGCTGCACGCCAAGACTGCGCTGGTGATCGGGCTGGCCGCCTACCACGCCTGGTGCGGCATGCTGCTCGCCGAATTCACCGGTGGCAGTTCGATCAAGAGCCACGTATGGTTCCGCTTCTTCAACGAGGTGCCGGTGCTGGCGCTGGTCGCCGTCTGCTACCTCGTGGTGCTGAAGCCTTTCTGAACCGTGAGTGCGGGAAACCACCTCGCCTCACTTGGATTGCCGTAGCGTCAGCGCCGACTTTTGACGTCATTCCCGCGTATGCGGGAATCCAGCTTCGATGGGACATGCCGGGACTCGCCCCGGCGAGCGAGGTACTTTCCTGTTGCGCGGCAAGAAAGTAGCCAAAGAAACGCGGCAGCTCCTTCCGGCCACTTCCCGTCATTCAATAGCTATCCCCATAGCAGTCATTCGGCATGGAGTAGTATGTGACTTGGATCTTTCTTCATGCAGGATTTTCGGGAGAGTTTAGTTGGCACAATAGTAAGTCGACTTGCCGAATCCTTTGATAAGCGGACATTTTGCTTGACGTGTGTTCCAGGTTCTGCAACAAGCCGTCTGCGAAGCCCTGCAACATTTCTGCCCGTTTCACGTTAGCTATAAGGAACTCCGCGTGGTCACACGAACCCAAATTCTCGCTGCGTTTCGGCGCTTTGAAAAAGGTGATCGTCCTTCTTCGCATCGGAAACCGAAACGGTGGTTCGTCCAAGGAAATTCCTCGCGACTCTACCCGCTCAAGCTCATCTACTCGCTAGCTACTGAGCTTCCTCCACCACGTTTTCATACCAATGACGCCAAGCGCGAGCTAACAAGCATCGGGTTCATAGTTGTGGATGTGACTACCGCAGATGAAGTTGGAGACCACTTTGAGGACGCCGTTCGTTGGTCTCTCGCAGATCCAGCTCGCAGAAGGGAGCGGCTAAGCAAGGCTTCGGCGCATGCGCCGGAGCAGTTTGTCATCCAGCGAGTATTTCAACGAAACCCTGACGTTGTTGCAGAAGTTCTTTCACGCGCAAAAGGGGTCTGCCAAGCTTGCAAGAAACCGGCGCCGTTTCTCAAGAAATCGGACGGCGAACCGTACTTGGAAGCTCACCACGTCAAGCAGTTGGCTGACGGTGGGGAGGACACCGTCGAAAATGCCATCGCGGTTTGTCCAAACTGCCATCGCAAGGCTCATTATGGCTAACCCATCAGTCACCGGACAGCCCGAGATGCAGCGCTACGCGCAGCTCTTGGATGCCCTCCGCGCTTTGTTAGGCTGCACAGAAACCACTATGCGTCGCACAGCTTGGAGTATTCAACAGTGAAGTCTCTGGTCCTAGTGCTCGGTGCAGGTGCAAGCAAGGAGGTGAGCCTTCCAATCGGAACGGAACTCAAGTCCGACATTGGC
This sequence comes from Sulfuritalea sp., assembly GCF_017302275.1. Taxonomy (GTDB): domain Bacteria; phylum Pseudomonadota; class Gammaproteobacteria; order Burkholderiales; family Rhodocyclaceae; genus Sulfuritalea. Next base: position 43,605 of record NZ_JAFLDR010000033.1, on the reverse strand, counting down.
CGCTTGCTTGACATACGCTTCGAGCACGGGCTTCGGCAAGCGAGCGGTGACTACAAAATCGCAGAGGCACTTCGCCTGATCGCGTCCAAAGAGAAGGAGCAAACCAGGAATATCAATCCGTTCGTGCACATGTGCTGGCGCATCCGCGATGCGATGCCACAAGCGATATCAATCGACAACTTCATTGACTGCCATGCTGATGAGCCGAAGATCGCCGTTTGCGGCAAGCTGGCGATTGCCCGGGCGATTCTGGCGGCTGAGGGGAAGAGTACCCTGACCATCAATGGGAGAAACATCCACAACAAGCTCGACTTCGCGAGGAACGCCAAGACTTGGTTCAACAGCTTCTTCCAACTGCTCACTGAGAATTGCCGCGCTGAAGATTTGCCGGCGCGCCTTCGCAGCGTCGGAGTCATTACGTTCAACTACGACCGATGCTTCGAGCACTATCTATTCAACGCAATCCAGAACTACTACGGCTCCAGTGCTGATAAGTCCGCTGAGCTACTCACAAACCTGGAGGTTCACCACCCATACGGTATGGTTGGCAGTCTTCCATGGATGCGGCGGCAAGCCTCGATTGACTTCGGAGCCGACATACATGTCAATGAGTTGGTCACCGTGTCGCAACAGCTCAGAACCTTCACTGAAGGTACCGACCCGACTGTCAGCGACATCGATTCAATTCGCGCCACTGTCGCTGATACGAAGCGCCTAGTTTTCCTCGGCTTCGCCTTTCATCGTCTGAACATGGAACTGCTATTCGGCACCAGTGGATCATCGATGAAAAAGACCACGCAGGGCGTCTTTGGTAGCGCGTTTGGGATCTCCCCAAGCGACTGCAAAGTGGTCGCCGATGAGCTTTCATCTCACACAGGGCTGAACATTGGCCCGATTCAGCTCCGAAATGACCTAACCTGCGCAACGCTCGTTCAAGAATATTGGCGCAGCCTCTCGTTGGTCTAACATGCATGTGAGTGAAGGGCAGCGTAACCATCCCCCGGCAAAGCCGGGGGCTTTCGGGATTGCGGCCCCCTCAAAGGGGGCTTATCGCAATCCAAAGTCGAGAACCCCGTGAAACAACCGCCGCGAACATATGCAATCCTGCAACAGCAGATTCCGGCACTCCAGAAAATGTCAAACTGCTACTGTCACCCCGGCAGAGCCGAGGGGCTTCCTGACTTGGCTAAAACCTTCAATCGAGCGGACGTCAAAACGACTGCGCCTTTTGGACGCCACTCATGTCGAACTTTGAACTTCTGCTTTCCCAAGCGACTAACTTCCGCTTAGGGCACAGAACGGATGTTCCAACTCATCGACCTCCGGCCTTCTTTCTGCACCGCAGCCGCAATGCGACGGTCTTCCTTCTCCTCTGACCCGCCGAGCGAGGAAGGTTCGCCGGGGGAAGTCCGGGCACTTTGTTCGACGCCGGCCGCTTTTAGGCCGGCTAGTTTAGCGACCGGCCCGGCGGGCCTTCCGCAGAGAGGGGTGGGCGCGGGTTTTCGCAAGGCCGATTGATTGGCCTTGCGCCGCGCGAACGGGCGAGCCTCTGGCGAGCCCTCCGCCGTCAGGCCGTGGAAGCGGGGCGCGCTTCTTTGGGTACTTTCTTGCCGCGCAGCAAGAAAGTACCTCGCCCGCCGGGGCGAGTCCCGGCGACCTTGCATTGCTTCTGGATTCCGGCTTTCGCCGGAATGACGGAACATCAAGAGTCGGCGCTGGCGACACGGCGATCCAAGCCGTTCCGATGCACTCGGACCAAACCAATTGCAACGATAATGTCGGCGTCGACCGCCACAGGACTCCCGCCGTGAACCACTATTTCGCCACCTGCCCGCGCGGCCTCGAAGCGCTGCTCGCGGAAGACCTCGTCCAAGCCGGCGGCAAGGAGGTGGCGACGGTGCCGGGCGGGGCCAGTTGCAGCGGCGGCATCGACACCGGCTACCGCATCAACCTCGAATCGCGCATCGCGACGCGCGTGCTGTGGCGCGTCGCGCGCGGCGCCTATCGCAACGAAGCCGACATCTACCGACTGGCCCACGACATCGACTGGACGCGGCTGTTCTCGGTCGATCGATCGATCCGCGTCTATGTCACGGCGATCCGTTCGCCGCTGAAGAGCATCGAGTTCATCACGCTCAAGGTCAAGGATGCCGTCTGCGACCGCTTCCGCGCCGACACCGGGCGCCGCCCCAGCGTCAATACGAAGAACCCCGAGGTGCGCATCCACCTCTTCATCACCGCCGACCAGGCCACGCTCTACCTCGACACCTCGGGCGAACCGCTTTACGTGCGCGGCCACAAGCTGGCCAAGGTCGGCGCGCCACTCAAGGAAAACCTCGCCGCCGGCATCCTGCGCCTTTCCGGCTGGCAGCCCGGCACCGCCCTGCTCGACCCGATGTGCGGCAGCGGCACCTTCCTGCTCGAAGCGGCGCAGATGGCGCTCGACGACGCGCCCGGCCTCTCGCGCGAGCCGGGCGACTTCGGCTTCGAACACCTCAAGTCCTTCGATGCCGGCCTCTGGCGCACGTTGCAGCGCGCCGCCGCCGAGCGCCGCCGCGAGGCGCGCGCGCTGCCGCTGTATGGCAGTGACATCGACGCCGACGCCGTCGCGCGCACGCGGCAGAACCTAGCCGGTGCCGGGCTGGACGACCTCGTCACGCTGGAAAGGGCCGACCTGCTGAGCCGCACCGCCCCCGCCCCGGCCGGCGTGCTGGTGGCCAACCCGCCCTACGGCGAACGCCTGGGCAGCGAAGAAGAACTCGCCGCCTTCTATCCGGCGCTGGGCAATGCCCTCAAGCAGCATTTCGCCGGCTGGAGCTGCTGGTTCCTCTCCGCCGACACGCGCCTGCCGAAACTGATCCGCCTGCAAACCTCGCGCAAGATCCCGCTCTTCAACGGCGCGCTCGAATGCCGCCTCTACAACATCGAAATCGTCGCCGGCGGCAACCGCCGCGAACGGGGGACTGAAGGGGGCTGAGCAGCGTGTGGCGACGGCATTGCCGCGAGGCGAGGGTGGAGAGGTAAATGTTTCCGAATCCCCAGGCTCCGAAAGTCAGATCACTCGGAGGTAGGCCGGCTTTACGGTTTTCCGATGGTCGCCGGCACGGCGCGCGCCATCGGACGGGATCACTTGAAGTACAACTTCGCCAACAGGATAAGCACAATCACGGCAATCAGATACTTGTTGGTCGCCAGCATCATCAAGAGATCGATAACGCGCTTCAGCAGGCTCCCCTGCCAGTCCGGGCCGGCGCGGTCTCGCTGACGGTCCGCCGTCGGGGCAGGCCCCTGCCGGCCGAGTGCATCGCGCGACGAGATCGGGTTGCTCCACGCGTCGCCGCCGACGTTGATTCCTACATCGGCTGCCTGGACCCGGCGAAAGGCCTCGTCGAATCGGATCCCACACACTTTCGCCATGTCCAGCGCACGTACCGAGCGATTCAGGTCGATCAGGAACATGACGTCGCTCGCCGCCTCCCATGGCAACCCCTTGCGCCCGCCGTCGCGCGAATCGACGATCAGCGTATTGAGGAAGGCATCCAGTTCGCGCGACCCCCAGGTGCCGCAAATCTTCTTCGTCAGGTGTTCGATCGACTCGATCGCCGCCTTGGCCTCGACCCTTTGCGGGGGCGATGAGGTCGCTTTGGCGTCGATATCGATGAAGGTGAAGTCGGCGAATGCCCCCCCGCTGCTCGACGCCGTCCGGGCTGCGTCCGCCGACGTCGAGCCGGTGCGTGCGCGGATCAGGTCGGCGATTTCCGGCAGCAGATCGAGGCACCCGAACCTGGCCAGCGTGGAGACGTATGAGCTCTGCGAATCCGTCAGGTTTGGCGTGAGTTCCTCGTAACGCGCGGCAAGCAACTTCGCGACCTCCTCCCAGCCGACTTCGCCCTGCTTCGCCAGGATGTCGGAAAACGCGGAGCCAAGGGATGTAAGGGCTTCCGCCCAGCCCGGAAGATCGCCCTCCCCCAGCGCCATCAACAGCGCGGGTTCCGCCAGCCTTCGCGCGTCGTCCTGACGGTTGCTCACTGGCGGCCTCGCGGCCTGCAAGCACTGGACCCGCTGTCCCGGCAGCCCCCCCGATCTCCCTTGTCGAGCCCGCTGCGATCGGCATGAAGGTTCCGCCTGAGCCTGCCTTTCCGATCGTTCCGAGCCTGTCGAAGGAGGGGCGCGCGGTGCTTCGCCCGTCCGGCAAGCCGACGGCTCGGCCCGAACGGTGGTTTCAGGTTCACGAACGCCGACTCAACAGGCACTGCTTGGGATATCCCCGCGACGATGGGTACCCCGTGGCTATTGAGGTCCCTCATGGCCGGGCCTCATGTCTTTTCAGACGATGTCGAGGTGCTGGATCCCGGCGTTGCGGTCCATGTCCTGCGATTCCTTGCTGTGCAGCTTGATCATGAGGCGCACTTCGTTCATCGAGTCGGCGAAGCGAAGCGCGTCGTCGTAGCTGATGCGACCCTCCTCGAACAGGTCGAACAGCGCCATGTCGAAGGTCTTCATGCCGAGCTCCTTCGACTTCTTCATGATTTCCTTGATGCCATGGACCTCGCCCTTGAAGATCAGGTCGGCGATCAGCGGCGAGTTGAGCAGGACCTCGACCGCGGCGGCGCGCCCCTTGCCTTCCTTGACCGGGATCAGTCGCTGGGAAACGATGGCCTTGAGGTTGAGCGAGAGGTCCATCAGCAGCTGCGGGCGGCGTTCCTCGGGGAAGAAATTGATGATGCGGTCGATGGCCTGGTTGGCGTTGTTGGCGTGCAGCGTGCCCATCGCCAGGTGGCCGGTTTCGGCGAAGGCGATGGCGTGCTCCATGACCTCGCGATCGCGGATTTCGCCGATCAGGATCACGTCCGGCGCTTGGCGCAGGGTGTTCTTCAGCGCGATTTCCCAGGAGTCGGTATCGACGCCGACCTCGCGCTGCGTGATGACGCAGTTGCGGTGGTCATGCACGTACTCCACCGGGTCCTCGATGGTGATGATGTGGCCGTAGCTGTTCTGGTTGCGGTAGCCGATCATCGCCGCGAGCGAGGTCGACTTGCCCGAGCCCGTGCCGCCGACGAACAGCACCAGCCCGCGCTTGGTCATCGAGACGTCCTTCAGCACCGGCGGCAGCTTGAGGTCCTCGAACTCGGGGATCTGGACGTTGATGGTGCGCATGATGATGCCGACGCGGCCCTGCTGGACGAAGGCATTTACGCGGAAGCGCCCGATGCTGGCGGGCGAAATGGCGAAGTTGCATTCCTTGGTCGCCTCGAACTCGGCGGCCTGCTTGTCGTTCATGATCGCGCGCGCCAGTTCCTGCGTGTGCTGCGGCGACAGGGGCTGGGTGGTGGCCGGCGTCATCTTGCCGTCGATCTTCATGGCGGGCGGAAAGCCGGCGGTGATGAAGAGGTCGGAACCCTTCTTCTGCATCATCATCGTCAGCAGCTGGTACATGAACTTCAGGCCTTCATCGCGTTCCATGAGTCAATCTCCGGTTGTTTCTTCGTACGACAGCCGCGCCAGCGGCTCTAACTTTGTCACCTCCCCCGCGAGGGGGAGGCCGGGAGGGGGCGGGCCCCTTATTGCGATAAAGACAATTACCCGGTCATCAGACCGGGAAATTGTCTTTATTCGCGGCCTTGCTGCGCGCCTCGACGGGCGAGATGACCTTCTTCTTGACCAGGTCCTGCAGGTTCTGGTCCAGCGTCTGCATGCCGAATTGCTGGCCGGTCTGGATCGCCGAATACATCTGCGCCACCTTGGCCTCGCGGATCAGGTTGCGGATTGCCGGCGTGCCCACCATGATCTCGTGCGCGGCGACGCGGCCGGTGCCGTCCATGGTCTTGCACAGCGTCTGCGAGATGACCGCCTTCAATGATTCCGACAGCATGGCGCGGATCATTTCCTTTTCCGCCGCGGGGAAGACGTCGATGATGCGGTCGATGGTCTTCGCCGCCGACGAGGTATGCAGCGTACCGAACACCAGGTGGCCGGTCTCGGCGCCGGACATGGCCAGCCGGATGGTTTCCAGGTCGCGCATTTCCCCGACCAGGATCACGTCCGGGTCTTCGCGCAGCGCCGAGCGCAGGGCGTTGTTGAAGGACAGCGTGTGCGGGCCGACCTCGCGCTGGTTGATCAGGCACTTCTTGGTTTCATGGACGAATTCGATCGGGTCCTCGACGGTGAGGATGTGGCCGTACTCGTTTTCGTTCTTGTGATTCACCATCGCCGCCAGCGTGGTCGATTTGCCCGAACCGGTCGGCCCGGTGACCAGCACCAGTCCGCGTGGCTGGTCGGCCAGTTCCTCGAAGATCTTCGGGCACTTGAGCTCTTCCAGCGTCAGGATCTTCGACGGAATGGTCCGCATCACGGCTGCCGCGCCGCGGTTCTGGACGAAGGCGTTGACGCGGAAGCGCGCGAGGTTCGGGATCGCGAAGGAGAAGTCGCATTCGAGGACTTCCTCATAGATCTTGCGCTGACCGTCGTTCATGATGTCGTAGATCATCGCGTGCACGTCCTTGTGTTCCATCGGCGGCAGGTTGATCTTGCGCACGTCGCCATGGACGCGAATCATCGGCGGCAGGCCGGCGGAAAGGTGCAGGTCGGATGCCTTGTTCTTGACCACGAAGGTGAGCAGTTCTGTGATATCCATGAGCGCTTTCCTGTAGTTGGGCTGCGATATACTTTGCAGACGCTATATGACATCAATCGCCGCCAACTTGCAAGCCGTGCGTGCGCGCATTTCCGCCGCCTGCCTTGCCGCCGGGCGCGCGCCCGATTCGGTGCAATTGCTCGCGGTTTCGAAAACCTGGCCGGCGGCCAGCCTGCGCCGGGCGGTCACGGCCGGTCAGCGCGCCTTCGGCGAAAACTACGTGCAGGAAGCGCTCGACAAGTCCGCCGAACTGGCCGACTGCGACCTGGAATGGCATTTCATCGGCCCCCTGCAGAGCAACAAGACGCGGCCGGTGGCCGCGCACTTCGCCTGGGTGCATTCGATCGACCGCCTCAAGGTGGCGCAGCGGCTTGCCGCGCAGCGCCCGGCGGGCATGGCGCCGCTGCAGGTGTGCCTGCAGGTGAATGTCTCCGGCGAAGCGTCGAAGGGCGGCTGCACGCCGCAGGAGGCTCGCGAACTGGCCGTCGCCATCGGCGCCTTGCCGAATTTGCGGCTGCGCGGCCTGATGGCGATACCCGAGCCCACCGACGACATGCAACTGCAACGGCGCCAGTTCGGCCTGTTGCGTCGGACGCTGGAAACGATCGATCGCGACGCCGGCCTTGCGCTGGACACCTTGTCGATGGGCATGAGCCATGACCTCGAAGCAGCGATAATGGAAGGTGCCACCATCGTGCGCATTGGCACGGCAATTTTCGGACAGAGGCAATACACACCATGAAAATCACCTTCATCGGCGGCGGCAACATGGCCGTCGCCCTGATCGGCGGCCTGCGCAAGCAAGGGTTCTCCGCCGCCGGCATCCAGGTGGTGGAGCCCTTCGCCGCATCGCGCGAGAAGCTCACCGAAGCCTTCGGCGTGCGCTGTACGGCCGCGGTCGATGCCGCCACGCTGGACTGCGAAGTGCTGGTGCTGGCGGTCAAGCCGCAGCAGATGCGGGAGGCGGTCGCCCCCTTGCGCGGCAAACTGGGCACGCAACTGGTGGTCAGCATCGCCGCCGGCCTGCGCATGGCCGACATGTCGCGCTGGATGGGTGGCTACGCGAACCTGGTGCGCACCATGCCCAATACCCCGGCGTTGATCGGCGCCGGCATCACGGCGCTGTGCGCCGACCCGAGCGTGGATCGCGACGGCCGCGCCCACGCCGAGAAAGTGCTGCAGGCGGTGGGCCGCACGGTCTGGATCGCCGACGAGACGCAGATGGACGCCGTTACCGCCATGTCGGGCAGCGGCCCGGCCTATGTCTTCTATTTCCTCGAAGCGATGGAGGCGGCCGGTATCCAGCTCGGCTTCGATGCCGCCACCGCGCGCCAATTGAGTATAGAAACCTTCATCGGTGCCGCGCGCCTGGCCGAGCAGAGCAGCGAATCGATATCCACCCTGCGCGAGCGGGTGACCTCGAAGGGCGGCACCACCGAGGCCGCGCTGCTGTCCTTCGCCGCCAGCGACATCGCCGGCGCCATCGCCAAGGGCATCCTCGCCGCCGATTCGCGCGGCCGCGAACTCGGCGACGTGCTGGGCAAAGATTAGTCACTGAAGGCCAAATCATGACGCATCCTGCAAAGAACTTCGAGCGAAGCGAGCCAATCAGTCACCTCCCCGTGAGGGGAGGATGGGAGGGGCGGGCCTTCAATTCGCCTTTCCGGCCAAGCATCAGGGTTCTTCATCGAAGCCTTCCCTGTTGGGTTCCGGCTTGGCCGGCTTAAGGCGCAGCGATGCTGGTCCAGATCCTCCTCTTCGTCCTCGACAGCATCTGCGGCTTCCTGTCGCTGGCGCTGCTGGTGCGCTTCGCCATGCAGTGGGCGCGCACTCCCTTCCGCAATCCGCTGGGACAGTTCGTGGTCGCCGTGACCGACTGGATGGTGCGCCCGGTGCGCCGCCTGGTGCCCGGCCTGTTCGGTCTCGACATGGCGAGCCTGCTGCTGGCCTGGCTGTGGCAGGTGGCCTACCAGGGCGTGGCGCTGGGCTTCAGCGGCGTGCTGGCCGCCGTGTCGCCAGCGCCGACTCTCGTGGTCGCGGCGCTGGCACTCCTGGAAGTGGCCAAGTTGGGGCTTTACCTTGTATTCGGCGCGGTGTTGGTGTCGGCGGTGTTTTCCTGGGTCAATCCCCATGCGCCGCTGGCCGACGTCTTCAACACGCTGACCCGCCCCCTGCTGCGCCCGTTCCGCCGCATCATTCCGCCGGTCGGCGGCGTTGACCTGTCGCCGCTGGCGCTGCTGCTGGTGCTGCAGATCGCCCTGTTCGTGATCGCGAGCCTGCGCCACAGCGTGATGCCGCTGATGCTCATGCAATGAGCTGGCTTCTGGCCGACGGCGATGGCGTAATCCTGCGCCTGCACGTCCAGCCCGGAGCGAAGACGACGGAGGTCGCCGGACCCCACGGCGATGCCCTGAAGATCAAGCTCGCCGCACCGCCGGTGGACGGCAAGGCGAATGCTTGCCTGGTGAGGTTTCTTGCCGACCGCCTCGGCATCGCCAAGACCGCTGTCGATCTGCTCGGCGGCGAGTCGTCGCGGGCCAAGCGGGTGCGCGTGGGCGGCGTCGATGCGACGCGGGTCAAGCGGGTCTTCGCGATCGCGGACTGATGCCGGAGGCCGGGCCGGCTCAGTACAACAGCGCCGCCTCGATATCCTTTTGCTTGACGCCCTGCCTTGCCAGACAGGCAGCCACATACCCCAGCGCGATCGGCGGCAAGCGCTGTTCGCGCATGAAAAGCCCGGCGTCGCGGGTACGGCCGGCGGCCAGATGCTGGCGAACGGTATCGGCCAGCCTGCGCAGCCCTGGAATCGCGCTCGCGCGGGACCGGATCGGTTCGTTATCGATGGCCAGCTGCATGTTCATGGTGTCGGTGCTCCCCTGAATTCCACGGGTGTCGAGACGGCAGCCTTGCGTCGGCGCCTGCCCCGTCCCGCGCCCGGACCGGACTCAGTCCAGGGTCCAGTCTTCGCAGGGCTTCCAGAAATCCGGAACATGGCCGACATCCACCGCATGGCCGATGTCGTCCAGGTTGCGCACCACCACGCCGGAACGTTCGGGTTCATGGTAGCTCCCGTGGTCAACGGGCCGGTACTGCGCAAGATGCAAGGGCTGGCCTGAATAGCCAGAAATCAGAAGATTGCGTGATTGGGACATGATCGCCTCCTGTCTGTCGGGGTGCTCAGGCGGTCTGGAACTCGTCACCTTGAACCGATTCCACTGCCCTTGCTCGTCATCCTAGGCGTGGCGGGAAATTCGGCAATAGTCCGTTCGGGCCTCGGCGCGATTCCACGATAGTCCGTTCGGCCTATGGCGTGACCTATTTCACGCCGCCGCGGGAAGGCGGTTCCGGATTGCGGCAGTGCGGTCGCGGAAGGAGCGCCGCTGTCAGGCGAGCGTGCCGTCGAAGGCCAGGTGGCCATCGATCAGCGTGTAGCGCACGCGGCCGGGAAACTCGACGCCGAGGAAGGGCGTGTTCTTGCCCTGGCTGCGCAGGTTCTCGCGCGTGACGGCATATTCCGCCACCGGATCGAAGACGCAGATGTCGGCGGCGGCGCCGACGCCCAGGCTGCCGGCCTTGACGCCGAGGATGCGCGCCGGATCGGAGGTCACCCGGGCCAGCGCGGTGGTCAGCGGCAGCTTCATTTCCCGCGCCCACTTCAGGGTCAGCGGCAACAGGAGTTCGAGTCCGGTGGCGCCGACTTCCGCTTCGTCGAAGGGCATCTGCTTGCCGTCATCATCGACCGGCGTATGGTCGGAGCACAGCGCGTCGATCGCGCCCGAGGCCAGTCCCGCACGCAAGGCATCGCGGTCCCGGACCGAACGCAGCGGCGGGTCGAGCCGGGCATGGGCATTGAAGAAGCCGATATCGACCTCGCACAGGTGCAGGTGGTGCACCGCCACGTCGCAGGTCACGCCGATGCCGGCGGCACGCGCCGCGACGATCATGTCGACACCCGCCGCCGAGGAAACACGCGTCACATGCACGCGCGCGCCGGTCTCGCGGGCCAGGTGCAGGATGGTCGCCAGGGCGATGGTTTCGGCCGCCACCGGGATGCCGGCGAGGCCGAGGCGGGCAGCGACCTCACCGTCATGGGCGACGCCCTTCTTCGCCAGGAATGGGTCCTGCGCCTGAAGCCAGACCGGGAAATCGAAGGTCGCCGCGTACATCATGGCGCGCAGCAGGACCTGGGTATCGACAATGGCGCGATTGGCCTGGCCGAAGGCGACGCAGCCGGCCTCGCTCAATTCCGCCATCTCGGTCAGCGCCTTGCCTTCGAGTTGTGCGGTCAGTGCGCCCACCGGATGGACGTGGGCAAACTCGGGCAGGCGCGCGCGATGGGTCAGCATTTCCACCAGGCCGGGTTCGTCCAGCACCGGATCGGTGTCCGGCGGACAGGCCAGGGACGTCACACCGCCCGCCGCCGCCGCCGCCATTTCGGATTCCAGCGTGGCGCGGTATTCGAAGCCCGGCTCGCGCAAGCGTGCCGCGAGGTCGACCAATCCGGGACAGACGACGCAGCCCGTCGCGTCGAGCACGCTGTTGGGCTCGAAACCGGCCGGCGCCGTGCCGATGCCGACAATGCGCCCGGCACCGATGAACAGGTCGAGCGGCTTGTCGGTGTTGCTGGCCGGGTCGATCAGGCGACCGTTCTTGATGTGGATTTTCATGGCGTCAAAATGCTAAGAATTTGAAACCGGAATATCGCAATCGTTAGCCATGTCGGCAAATAGGGCTGATGGGATCGGAGTGCCAACCGGATCGGCTCGATAGTTGTCCCAGTCGAAGACCGCGACTTCCACTCCGGTGTCGGCAACAAACTCGGCGACGCCGCCCGAAACGATCACTAATACACGTGGTCGATTCTTTTGTGTGGGGCCTGGGCGGCATTCAGGAGACGGGAAAAGGCTGGAAGTCATTGTGGGGGCACACCATGGGTCAAGCGATACGTTCCCCGCGACAAGAACTCTAGCCACCCTTTATCGCGGAGCACCTGAAGTTGCTGGCGCAGCTTCTCTCGAACATGCAAGTTGTCAGGAAAGGCCAATTGGGCCTCACTTTCTAGCGCATACACGTCCCGAAGCGAGAACGTCTCAGTTCCGATTCGTCGCACTAGCGACATCGTTAAGGTAATCCAGCCGCGTTGCGAACTTCGATATTCGTCCAAGAACTCTGAGCGCGTCCAAGCTGCGCGAACTCGCTCTGTAGGCTCCGCCTTGAAGTCCGTAACGCAACACACGCGCCCGTCGGGCGGTAGCATTCCAATATTCAGATTACATCCTCGCCAACCCGCGCGGCGACAGTGAGCCCCCAACGGCCTCCGCGGAATAACAATCTCTTCGACGAGAAATTGGCGCGGAACCGCCGCAACGCTTTGTACTCGATAGTCCTGCGTGTAATTCAGCAACAGCAGATGTGGCCTTTGGTCTGAGCGAATCGACGAAACCATCGAATCATAGGCGCCATCCGGCACGATTGCGCCAAAAAGTCCCTTCTTGCTTTTCAGCTCAAACCCCGCCCTGCAACTCTCGCAGGTGAAGTCTCGCGCCATTGTGTTGTTCCTGGTCCGCGAAAGACGATGGTTACACTTGGGACAATTCAGATTTGCCTCCACCCACGACTCGCTGAAGACGCGGGCGCGCTGGGCCCCGCTTTTGTATTGAGCGAGCATTAGCTCGTATTGCGACGCCATCGGGTTCAATTTCCCGCCAGCATGACCATCACTGCCATTCGCACCGCGATGCCGAAGGTGACCTGCGGCAGGATCACGGCCTGGCTGCCGTCGGCGACGGCGGAATCGATTTCGACGCCGCGGTTCATCGGCCCCGGATGCATGACGATGGCGTCGGGCTTGGCCAGCGCCAGCTTCTCCGGCGTCAACCCGTAGGACTTGAAGTATTCCTGCGTCGAAGGCAGCAGCGCGCCCTGCATGCGTTCGTTCTGCAGGCGCAGCATCATCACCACATCGACGCCGCGCAGGCCCTCGCGCATGTCGTTGAACACCCGCACGCCGAGGCGCTCGATGCCCGTCGGCAGCAGGGTCTTGGGCGCGATCACGCGCACTTCGGGTACGCCCAGCGTGGTCAGCGCGTGGATCTGGCTGCGCGCCACGCGCGAATGCAGCACGTCGCCGACCACGGCGACCGTGAGCTGGCTGAAATCCTTCTTGTAGTGGCGGATGGTGTACATGTCGAGCAGGCCCTGCGTCGGGTGCGCATGGCGACCGTCGCCGGCATTGACGACATGAATGTGGTCGCGCCCGGTGGCGGCCAGGTGCTGCGCGATCAGGTAGGGCGCGCCGCTTGACGCGTGGCGCACGACGAACATGTCGGCCTGCATCGCGGCGAGGTTGTCCGCGGTGTCGAGCAGGGTTTCGCCCTTGTTGGCCGACGAGGTGCTGATGTTGAGGTTGATGACGTCGGCGGACAGCCGCTTGGCGGCGATTTCGAAAGTGGTGCGGGTACGCGTCGAATTCTCGAAGAACAGGTTGAACACGCTCTTGCCGCGCAACAGCGGCACCTTCTTCACCTCGCGCTCGGCAACCTCGGAAAATGGCGCGGCGGTATCGAGGATGCGCGCCAGTACTTCGCGTGGCAGGCCCTCGATGGTCAGCAGGTGGTTGAGTTCGCCATGCTTGTTCAACTGGGGGTTGCCGCCGGCGGACATGAAATTCATTTCTCCATCACCCGGAAGGACAGCCCGCCGTCGGCCGCGCGCTCCAGCGCCAGCATCTGCGCCGGCGGCAGGCTCATGGCATGCGGGCAGAAGGTCGGCGCGATGGGCAGTTCGCGGCCCCCGCGATCCGTCAGCACGGCAAGGTCGATCCGCGCCGGGCGGCCGAAATCGAACAGTTCGTTCATTGCGGCACGGATGGTGCGTCCGGTGTAAAGCACGTCGTCGACGATCACCACATGGGCGCCCTCGACGTCGAAGGGGATGTGCGAGGCCCGCGCATTCGCGTGCAACCCCCGCTGGTTGAAATCGTCGCGATAGAAGGACACGTCCATCGACCCGGAAGGAATCTTCAGGCCCAGCGCGGCGTGCAGGCGTTCGGCGACCCAGACGCCGCCGGTGTGGATGCCGACCAGCGCGGTACGCCCGGAATCGACGCACGGCCGCATGGCCTCGGCGAGGGCGGAACAGAGTGCTTCGGCGTCAGGCAGTTGCATGGGCTGAAGGTTGGTCATGGGTCTGGAACCAGCTGTTGAGGATGACGAGCGCGGCTTCGGCGTCGACCTGCTGCTTGCGCCGGCGCCAGTCCAGCCCGCGCTCGCGCAGCGTCGCGTCGGCCTCGGTCGAGCTGAAGCGTTCGTCGACGGCATCGACCGGCAAGTGGAACCGGCCGCGCAGCTGGTTGGCGAAGCGGTCGCAGCGCGCCGTCATCTCGTGCGGCGTGCCGTCGTCGTTGAGCGGGCGCCCCACCAGCAGGCGCCGCGGCTGCCACTCGGCGATCAGGGCGGCGATCGCGGCGAAGCGCACGTCGCTGGCTTCGCCGTCGATGGCGGTCAGCGGCCGCGCCGCGCCGGCGCAGCCCGATTCCATTTGCATGCCGATGGCGACGCCGATCCGCTTCAGGCCGAAATCGAAGGCGAGTACCGCCCCCCCCGCCTCAGGCATGTCCGGCCACATCCGAGAGCCTGGCGAAATCCACGCCCAGCAGCTGCATCGCGGCCGGCAGGCGTTCTTCCGGCGGTGTCACGAAGATTATCCCGGGATCGGCTTCGACGGTCAGCCAGGAATTCTGCGACAGTTCCCATTCGAGCTGGCCGGCGGTCCAGCCGGCATAGCCGAGGCTGACCAGCACTTCGGCGGGCTCGCCGGTACTGCCCATCGACTGCAGGATGTCGCGCGAACTGGTCAGGGCGATCTTCTCGCTGACGTTGAGCGACGATTGCCAATGCCCGGCCGGGCGATGCAGGACGAAGCCGCGATCGGTCTGCACCGGGCCGCCGAAATATACCGGCAGCTCGGCGAAGCGGGCTTCGGTCTCACCGTCGTCGAGCGGAATGCTGACGCGGTCGAAGAGCCCGGCGAGGTTCATGTCCATAGGCCGATTGACGATGATGCCGATGGCGCCATCCGCGTTGTGTTCGCAGATGTAGGTCAGCGTGCGCGAAAAATTCGGGTCGGCCATGGCGGGCATGGCGATCAGGAAGTGATTGGCGAGGCTGATGGTTTCCATGAATGTGGCGCCATTGTAATCTGTCGGCCCGTGCCCGAGCGTCCCCGTCCGAAAACCCCCATGTCCACTGCCCTCGTCTGGTTTCGTCGCGACTTGCGCGTGCAGGACCACGCCGCGCTGCACCTCGCGCTGCGGGATTTCGAAGGCGTGCATTGCGCCTTCGTCTTCGACACGACCATCCTCGACCGCCTGCCACGCCGCGACCGACGCGTCGAGTTCATCCTGCGCGCGCTCGAGGAAGTGGATGCGGCCTTGCGCGCCATGGGCGGCGGCCTGATCGTGCGCCACGGCGATCCTTGCGAGGAAATCCCCCGCCTTGCCGCCGAACTCGGCGTCGCCGCCGTGCTGGCCAACCGCGACTACGAGCCGGCGGCGATCGCGCGCGATGCCGAGGTCGCACGCCGTGTCGCCGCCGCCGACTCTTGCTGGATCGACTGCAAGGACCAGGTGATCTTCGAACGCGACGAGGTCATGACGCAGGGTGGCAGGCCCTTCTCGGTATTCACGCCCTACAAGAACGCCTGGCTCCGGCGCCTCGCGGCCGCCGACCTCACTGCTTTTCCGGTCGAGCCGTTCGCCCCGCGGCTGGCGCCGCCGCGCGCCAGCGAGCGCGTGCCCACGCTCGAGGAACTCGGCTTCGAAAGCACCGACCTCGCCGCGCTGCGCCTGCCCACCGGCATGAGCGGCGCGCAGACCATGTTCCGCGATTTCGCCGAGCGCATCGACGACTACGCCGCGAAACGCGACTTCCCCGCGCAGAAGGGCTGCTCCTACCTTTCCGCCCATCTGCGCTTCGGCACGATCTCGATCCGCCAGCTCGCCGGCTACGCGCAGTCGCAGCCGGGTCGCGGCGCCCAGACCTGGCTCTCTGAACTGGTCTGGCGCGACTTCTACCACGCGATACTGTGGCACCACCCGCGCGTGGTCACGCAGTGCTTCAAGCCCGACTTCGACGCCCTGCGCTGGGATGACGCACCCGACCTGCTCGCCGCCTGGCAGGCCGGGCGCACCGGCTACCCGCTGGTCGACGCGGCAATGCGCCAACTCGACCAGGCCGGCTGGATGCACAACCGGCTGCGCATGGTCACCGCCTGCTTCCTGAGCAAGGACCTCGGTCTCGACTGGCGCCTGGGCGAAGCCTGGTTCGCCGAGAAGCTGCTCGACTTCGACCTCGCCGCCAACAACGGCGGCTGGCAATGGGCCGCCTCCACCGGTTGCGACGCCCAGCCCTGGTTCCGCATCTTCAATCCCGTGACCCAGTCGGAGAAGTTCGATCCCGCGGGCCGCTTCATCCGTCGCTACGTGCCGGAACTGGCGGCGGCGCCGGCCCGGTTCATCCACGCGCCATGGCGCATGGATGCGGCGCAACAGGCCGCCTGTGGAGTCGTCATCGGCCGCGACTACCCGGCGCCGGTGGTGGACCATGCGGCGGCGCGCGAGCGCACGCTGGCGCGCTTCAAGGCGGTGCGCGGCGCGGCCGGTGACTGATCCGAGGCCGCCGCAGGCGCCGGGATTTCCGGAGGACATCCCGGCCATGGACAAAAGTCGGCGCCCCGCCGGGACTTGCTTCGGTCGCCGGCGACGCGGCAAGACCCATCGGTACGCGGCCGCTTGGCACGCCCTGAGGCGGAAATGCCTTGCCCATACTAGAATCATCGATGACCCCGCAACGCGGGGCCGGCATTTCCACGGTTTCGTCCCGTCCGAGGCAGGTCCAGCAAAGGTACGCGCCAGCCATGAATACGCATCGCCCCTCCTCGCCTTTCAGCAGGTCGCGCTCGATTTCATGAACGGCGACCACCAGGAGTTCGCCAGGATTCGCGGGAAACTGCCGGAGCGAATCGTCGCGGTCAGGCTGGGAAGCTGAGGCCATGAAGACCGCGGTACTCGGTGCCGGCGCCGTGGGCTGCTACTACGGTGGCATGCTGGCCCGCGCCGGCCGTGAAGTGGTGCTGATCGGCCGCCAGCAGCATGCGGACGCCATCAACCGCGATGGACTCTACATGGAGACCCGGAGCTTCAAGGAACACGTCAGGGTGGCGGTCCGCACCGACGCGGCCGGCATCGCCGGCGCCGACATGGTGCTTTGCTGCGTGAAGTCGACCGACACCGCGCAGGCCGCCGCCGAGATGGCGCCGCACCTCGCAGCCGATGCCACAGTGCTGAGCCTGCAGAACGGCTACGACAATGCCGAGCGCCTGCAGGCGGCACTGGAGCGACCTGTGCATCCGGCCGTGGTCTACGTCGCCACCGAAATGGCCGGGCCGGGCCACCTGCGCCACCACGGGCGCGGCGAACTGGTGATCGGGCCGTTCTCGCGCGGCGCCGAGGTCGTCGCCGAATTCGCCCTGGCCGGCGTGCCGGTAACGGTCTCCGACAACGTCGCCGGCGCCCTGTGGGCCAAGCTGATCATCAACTGCGTCTACAACGGCCTGTCGGCGATCACCCAACTGCCCTATGGCCGCATCGCGCCGGGCGAAGGCGTCGCCGATGTGATGGACGACATCGTCGCCGAATGCCTGGCGGTGGCGCAGGCCGACGGCGTCACGGTGCCCGGCGACATCCGCGCCACGGTGGCCGGCATAGCGCAGTCGATGGCGACGCAGAAATCGTCGACCGCGCACGACGTGGCGCGCGGCAGGAAGAGCGAGATCGACCATATCAACGGCTACGTGCTGCGGCGCGGCGCGGCGCTGGGCATCGCCACACCCGTCAATCGCGCCATCCACGCGCTGGTACGGCTGCTGGAGGGCGACCGCTGAGCGAGACGTCAGGGGTCTCAGCGCCCGCTACCACGTGTGCCGAATCCACACCCGCGTTCGCCCCTGCCGAAGGTGACATGACCACGGACCATCCCGGATGAATCGTCCCTGCCCGTTCTGCACCGTCGCGCCGACGCGCATCGTCGGCGAAACCGACCTCGCCGCCGCGATCACGGACGGCTTTCCGGTGTCGCCCGGACACACGCTGATCATCCCGCGCCGGCATGTCGCTTCGTTCTTCGAAGCCACGGCTGCCGAACGGGAGGAGATGCTGCGCCTGCTGGACGAAGCCAAGGCCAGGCTCGATGCCGAACGCCGCCCCGACGCCTACAACATCGGCATCAACGACGGCCCCGCCGCCGGGCAGACCGTCGCCCACCTGCACATCCACCTGATCCCGCGCTACGCCGGAGACGGCCCCGACCCGCGCGGCGGCGTGCGCTGGGTGTTGCCGGAAAAAGCCAAATACTGGCCATGACGCGCGACGAGATCCTCCGGACATTCGACCGCATGCGCGTATGGCAGCGCGGTGACCAGCGCGCGGTGCACAAGCCGCTGCTGGTTCTGTTCGCGCTCGCAAGAGTCGGCGCCGGCGACACGGCGACGATCGACTGGAACGAGGCCGAACCCCGTCTGAAAAGCTTGCTCGACGAATTCGGCCCGGATGGTTCGGGGAATTCCCGCCACCATCCGTTCTGGCACCTGCAGACCGACGGCCTGTGGCGGCTCGAGGGGCCGCCGGACATCCTGTCCCGGCCGCCATCGGCGACACCGACCCTGGGTGAATTGCGCTCCAACCATGTACGCGGCGGCTTCCCGCCGGCGCTGCGAGCGGACCTGTTGCGCGATCCGCAACTGGTCGCCACCATCGCCCAGCGCATCGTCGACGCCCACTTCCCGGAGTCGATCCGACCCGACGTGCTGGCCGCGGTGGGCTTGCCGACGCACCTGACGGAAGCCACATCGACGCCGGAACAGATCCGGCGCCGCGATCCGGCGTTTCGCGAAAAGGTGCTGCTCGCCTACCAGTACCGCTGCAGCGTCTGCGGCCACAACCTGCGCCTCGGGCATCAGCCGATAGGGCTCGAAGCGGCGCACATCAAGTGGTTTCAGGCCAACGGGCCGGATGTCGTCCCCAACGGCATCGCCCTATGCTCGCTACACCATAAGGTGTTCGATCTCGGCGCCTTCACCATCCTGCCACGCAGCTACCAGATGGTCTTCAGCCAGCACCTCAATGGTAGCGACGAGTCGGCGGAAAAGATTCTTGCGTATCACGGCGCCAGCCTGATCCTGCCGCAGAGCAGTGATTACATGCCCCAGCCTGAATTTCTCGACTGGCACCGCAAGCAGGTTTTCAAGAGTCCGGAACGCAGCCTGCGCTGACCCGGCATCGGGCGCGACCGGGTTGGAATTGCCGACGATTGCGGATCGGAACTGCCGGTCGCCAAAATCAACGAAACAAAAACTGGCGCGCTCGGCGGGGATCGAACCCACAACCCCTGGCTTCGGAGGCCAGTACTCTATCCATTGAGCTACGAGCGCGCGGAGGGGGCGAAGCATAGCGCGTTCGGGTGCCTGCGTCCAATGCCAGCGGGCGATTCCGCTATAATCACGCCCTCTGTTCGACTCACTCGGGAAGATGCTCATGGCACACTTGAATGGCCGTACCCTCGCCGCGGCGGGCGTACTTGTACTCTCCGTAAGTGCTTTCGCCATGGGCAGCCGCCCCAAGGACGCCGACGAGGCCACCAACAAACGCATCGCGCCGGTGTCCCGGGTGCAAATGGCCGCGGAGTCCGCCACGGCGGCGGTGGGCAGCCGCAGCGGCGAACAGATCTACAAGGCGGTCTGCGGCGCCTGCCACGATTCGGGCGTGGCCAATGCCCCAAAACTCGGTGACAAGGCGGCCTGGGCGCCGCGCATTGCGCTTGGCCTCGACGGCCTGATGAAATCGGCGATCGCCGGCAAGGGCGGCATGCCACCGCGCGGCGCCTCGGACGCCAACGACGCGGAACTGGCGCGCGCCATCGCCTACGTGGCGAACAAGTCGGGCGGCAACCTCAAGGAACCGGCCGCCAAGTAGGCCGGCCCCGCGCCACGCCAAAGGGACCGCTTGCGGTCCCTTTTTGCTTTCCGGATGATGCTCAGCGTTTCCCAGCCAGCATGGCGCGCAATGCGCTGGCGCGCGCGCGCGCGGCATCCGGCTCGGGAACGGTGTTGCGCTGTTGTACGGCCGAGGCGACCTCGGCACCCATTTCGACGATGAAACGCGAGGGCTCGCGCAGCATCAGTTCGCGGCCCTGCTTGCGCTTTTCGCAGTGGCTGACGGTCAGGCTGGCCTGGGCACGGGTGATGCCGACGTACATCAGGCGCCGCTCCTCTTCGAGCTTGCCCGGCTCCAGCGAGTCGCGATGCGGCAGCAGGCCCTCCTCGACGCCGACCAGGAAGACGTGGCGGAACTCCAGTCCCTTGGCCGCGTGCAGGGTGGCGAGTTGCACGGCATCCTGTTCGCCGTCGTTCTGGTCCAGCATCGACAGCAGCGCCACGGACTGCGCCAGTTCGAGCAGGTTCCTGCTCTCCTCGACACCCTTCTTTTCCAGCCACGCGACGAGGTCGCTGACATTGGCCCAGCGGGATTCGGCCTCGCGCGGCTCCAGTGACTCGAACAGCCAGCTCTCGTAGCCGATGGCGCGCACCAGGTCATTGAGCACCGCGCCGGCCGCTTCCTTCGCCGCGCGCGCTTCCATGCGCTTGATGAAATCGCCGAACTCGCGGAGCGCCGCGCGCTGCTTGACGTTGAGATCGGCGTCCAGGCCCGGAGCGTAGATCGCCGCGAACAGGCTCTGGTGGCGACGGCCGGCGGCGCGACCCAGGGCTTCCAGGGTGGTGCCGCCGATGCCGCGCTTCGGCGTGGTGACGGCGCGGATGAAGGCCGGATCGTCGTCCTGGTTGGAAAGCAGGCGCAGGTAGGAGGTGATGTCCTTGACCTCGGCGCGATCGAAAAAAGATTGCCCGCCGGAAATGACGTACGGGATGCGCTGCGCGCGCAGTTGCTGCTCGATGGCGCGCGCCTGGTGGTTGCCGCGATAGAGGATGGCGTAGTCGGAAAAATTGGTGCGTCGCTCGAAGCGGTGGGCCGAGAGGCGCGAGACCACCCATTCGGCCTCGTGCTCGCCGTCGCGGCAGTTCTGGACGTGGATCGCCTCGCCCTGGCCGTGCTCGGACCAGAGCTTCTTTTCAAACAGCTTGGGATTGTTGGCGATCAGGGTGTTGGCGGCGTGCAGGATGCGCGCCGTGGAACGGTAGTTCTGCTCCAGCTTGACCACCTTGAGGCCGGGATAGTCCTCCTTCAGCAGGCGCAGGTTCTCGCTGTCGGCGCCGCGCCAGGCATAGATCGACTGGTCGTCGTCGCCCACCGCGGTAAAGGAATCGCGGCCCCGGGTCAGCAAGCGCAGCAAGCGGTACTGGCCGCGGTTGGTGTCCTGGTACTCGTCGACCAGCACGTGCCAGAGCCGGCTGCGCCAGCGCTCGGCCACCTCGTCGTGTTCGCCGAAAAGCTTCACCGGCAAGCGGATCAGGTCGTCGAAATCGACTGCCTGGTAGGCGCGCAAGGTGCGATCGTACGCGGCATACAGGGTGGCCGCAGTCGACTCGATGTCATCGGCAGCCTCGGCCAGCGCGGCCTCGGGTTCGACCAGCTGGTTCTTCCACAACGAGACGCGCGACTGCAGCGCACGCAGGCGCAGTTTGTCGACATTGCCGGCCAGCTCCTGGTAGAGCGCCGCGGTGTCGGCCGCATCGAGGATGGAGAAGCCGGGCTTCAGGCCCAGCTTGCCTGCCTCCTGGCGCAGGATGCGCACGCCGAGCGCGTGGAAGGTGCTGACGATGAGGCCCTCGGCTCGGCCGCCGATGAGCTTGCCGACGCGCTCCTTCATCTCCTTCGCCGCCTTGTTGGTGAAGGTGATGGCGGCGATCTGGCCCGGTTTGACACCGTAGTCCTCGACCAGCCAGGCGATCTTCTGGGTGATGACGCGCGTCTTGCCCGAGCCGGCGCCGGCCAGCACCAGCAGGGGGCTGTCGAGGTGGCGTACGGCTTCGAGTTGCGCCGGATTGAGCTTGAACATGGGCGAGATCGGCGTACCGCCAGCGCCGACTCTTGGGACTGGCGGCGGCGAAATTACTTCAGCGCGCCGAACACCTTCTGCGCCAGCTTGCCGGCCGCGCCGGCCGGATCCTTGCGAATGGCTTTCTCCTCTTCCGCGATCATCAGGTAGAGGCCGTCCAGCGTCTTCTGCGTCACGTAATTTTCCAGTTGCGCATCCTGCTCGCGCACCAGGCCGAATTTCGATGCCTTGCCGGCGAGCCGGTCGTACTTCTCCGCCAGCTTGACCTTGGCCATGGCCTGCTTGACCACCGGCTTGAACTTCTCCGCCAACGGGCCGGAGGTGGTGCGGCGGAAGTACTGCGTCGCCGCGTCCTCGCCGCCCGAGAGAATGCCCTTGGCATCCTGTACCGACATCTGCTTGATCGAGTTCACCAGCAGGGTCCTGGCCTGCGGCACGGCGGCCTCGGCGGCGCGGTTCATGGCGTTGACCAGCTCGTCGGCCTGCTTGCCCATGCCCAGCCCGCGCATCACGCCCTCGACCTTCTGCACGCTTTCCGGCAGCGGGATCTTCACTTTCGGATTGCCGAGGAATCCGTCCTGTTTGCCGAGCAGGTCGACGGCCTTGGCGGCACCCTGGGTCAGCGCCTCCTTGAGGCCGCCACCGGCGTCTTTGCCGGAAATGTCGGCGAGGCTCAGGGCGTGGGCGGAAGTGGCCAGCAGCAGGCCGGCAAGCAGGGTGAATAAGGGACGCATGTTCGGACTCTCCTTGAAAAGCAACGGCCGCCGCCCGAATGGACGGCGGCCGACGAGCGTGAAGCTTACTTCGGCCGCAGTTCGCGACGCAGGATCTTGCCCACCGGCGTCTTCGGCAGGTCGGGGCGGAACTCGACATACTTCGGCCGCTTGTAGCCGGTGAGATGCTCCTTGAGGAAGTCCATGACCTGCGCTTCGGTCAGGTTCGGATCCTTCTTGACGATGAAGATCTTCGGCACCTCGCCCGAGTGCTCGTCGGGCACGCCGATTACCGCCGCCTCCAGGACTCCCGGGCAGTTCATCGCCACTTCCTCGAGCTCGCTCGGATAGACGTTGAAGCCGGAGACCAGCACCATGTCCTTCTTGCGGTCGACGATGCGCGTGTAGCCGTTCTCGTCCATGATGCCGACGTCGCCCGACTTGAAGAATCCGTCGGCGCTCATCACGTTGGCGGTCTCTTCCGGGCGCTGCCAGTAGCCGGCCATCACCTGCGGGCCGCGGATGCAGATTTCGCCCGACTCGCCCAGCGGCACGTCCTTGCCCTCGTCGTCGCGGATGGCGATTTCCGTCGACGGCATGGGCAGGCCGATGGTGCCGGTGAAGCCCTTGAGGGTGGCCAGGTTGCAGGTCGCCACCGGCGAGGTCTCGGACAGGCCATAGCCCTCGACGATGCTGCTGCCGGTGATCGCGGTCCATTTTTCCGCCACCGGCTTCTGCGTCGCCATGCCGCCGCCAAGGCTGATCTTGAGGCTGGAAAAGTCGAGCTTGGCGAACTCCGGGTTATTGGCCAGGGCGTTGAAGAGGGTGTTGAGGCAGGGGAAGATGTTGAACTTGAAGGTCGACAGCTCCTTGACGAAGCCGGGAATGTCGCGCGGGTTGGGGATCAGCAGGTTGCAGGCGCCGATGCGCGTGCCGATCATGTTGCACACCGTCAGCGCGAAGATGTGGTACAGCGGAAGGCAACAGACGAAGTTCAGCTGCACGTTGGCGGTGCGCGTGTTGACCGCCGGTTGCAGCCATTCCTCGACCTGCAGCATGTTGGCCACCACGTTGCGATTGAGCAGGGTCGCGCCCTTCGACACGCCCGTGGTGCCGCCCGTGTATTGCAGGAAGGCGACGTCCTCGCGCGTGCGCGGCACGCTCTTCAGCGTCATGCCCGCGCCCTGCGCCACCACGTCGTTGAAGCGGAAGGAGCCGGGCAGCGAGAACTCGGGCACCATCTTCTTGACCTTGCGCACCACGAGGTTCACCAGCATGCCCTTGAGGCCGCCGAGCAGGTCGCCCATCGCCGCCACCACCACGTGCTTGACCGGCGTGTTGGCGATCACCTTCTCCAGCGTGGTGGCGAAGTTCTCGATGATGACGATGGCCTGGGCGCCGCTGTCCTTGAGCTGGTGCTCGAGTTCGCGCGGCGTGTATAGCGGGTTTACGTTGACCACCACGTAGCCGGCGCGCAGGACGGCCGCGACGCAGACCGGGTACTGCATGATGTTGGGCATCATCAGCGCCACGCGGCTGCCGGGCGCGAGGCCGCGCGACTGCAGCCAGGCGCCTAGCTTCGCCGAGGCGGCATCCAGTTCGCCGTAGGTGATCGACTTGCCCATGCAGACGAAGGCCGTGCGCGCGGCATACTTCTTCATCGATTCCTCGAGCATCGCCGCCACGGTTTCGTACTGCGTGTAATCGATCTCGGCCGGCACGCCGGCGGGATAGTTCTTGATCCAGGGCTTTTCCATTGCGGTCTCCTCCGTTTGGTTATCGTCCATTATTGCATCTGGTTCGCCTGCCGTCAGCAACGGTCGGGACCGGCGGAGTATAGCCATCCGCCCGTGTCAGCACGGCCCTGCCGCAAAAAGGGTATCGTTTCGCGATCCCGGCGGGCGCGGACGCCGCGCCTTCCGCATTCGTGCTTTACCGGACCCCGCACCGAACGCATCCTGGCTTCACCTTCAACCCGGAGAACGCCATGAAATCCACGCTGCAATACCTGCCGACGGCGGTAACCTTGCTGCTCGCCGCCGCTGCCTTGTTCCACGGTCCCATCCACCAGCCCGCGGGCTATCACGACTTCGCCGACCAGACGCACTGGCTTGGCATTCCCCATTTTTGCGACGTGACGTCGAACCTCGGCTTCGCCCTGGTTGCTTTCTGGGGCTGGCTGCGGCTGATGCCGAACCGCAGCCATCCCCATCTGCGCCATGGTTTCGCCGGCTACCGCCTGTTCCTGGCCGGGCTCTTCCTTACCGCGCTGGGCTCGACCTGGTACCACCTCGCCCCGGACAACGCGCGCCTGGTCTGGGACCGCCTGCCGATCGCCCTGGCCTGCGCCGGGTTGCTGGCCGGCGTGCTGGGCGACCTGCGGAGCATCGATAGCCGCAAGCTGACCCACTGGCTGGCCCTCGCTGCCGTCGCCAGCGTCGCCTGGTGGTACTTCACCGACCTCGCCGGCAGCGGCGACCTGCGCCCCTACCTGCTGCTGCAGGGCCTGCCCATCCTGCTGATACCGCTCTGGCAGTGGATATACCGCGCGCCCACCGCCGATCGCCTGGCCTTCGGCGGCGCCCTGGCAATCTATGTTGTCGCCAAGCTGACGGAAATCAACGACCACCAGATCGCCGCAGTCCTCGACCCGGTCTCCGGCCACACGCTGAAGCACCTGCTGGCGACGGGCGCGGCCGCCCTCATCGTCGGCCGCCTGGCCTTCCGGCTGCGGGCGCCGCAGCCGGCTTCCGCCGCTGCATGTCCGCCAGTGCCGCCATCAGCCATGAGCGCATGCCGATGACGATGGTGTAGGGCCGCCGCTGGTCGGGCGGCAGCTTCTGGTCGGCCAGGTGCTGGTTGGAAAAGTCCTGGCCGACGCGCATCAGCCGTTCGCGGAAGGAATTGGCCAGGCCGCGGCCGATTTCGCCATGCACCACCATCAGCACTTCAGACTCGCCGTCGAAACCGCCGGCGAAATAGTCGTCCAGCACCTCCTTGCGGAAGAACTCCATCACCGGACCCTGCGGCAGCCAGCGGAAGCCCTTGGCCACCTTCAGGCGGTAGCGGTTGCCGGGGCGCAGGTCGATGATGCCGATGCGGTCGAGTTGGGTCAGCGCCTTCACCAGCCTGGCCTCGGTCAGTTCGTAGGTGGCGAGGATTTCCTCGGCCGGTACCTGGCTGATGACGCAGATCGCCACCACCAGCAGCGTGCGGTCGGCCACCACCGCCTTCTCCTGCGCCAGCGTCAGCTCCAGCATCAGCGGCTGGGTATCGGCGACGCGGCGCGCGAGGTCGGCGAAATCGAGGTTGATGATGCGGCAGATGTCGTCGATGCGCGACACCGGCATGTCGCCGCCCTTGCCGAACATGCGCTTGACGCTGGATTCGGCCATGCCGAGACGTTCGGCGACCACGGCATAGGTAACGCCCGCGGCCTTGAGTTCGTTCTTGAGCAGCGAGATCAGATCGGCGGTAGTGCTCATGACGTTGGCGACTTCCTAAAAAAGTATCTTGAAACGATACTGCAAGTCACGCATTAGAGCACATCGTCGCCCTTGCTTGTACCGTCGAACGGCCTTGCCCATGATGCGTCCGTCACATCAACAACCACAAGGAGCACATCATGGAAAACATCGTACGCATCGTCCAACGCGACACCGGCGCCTGGCGCCTGCAGGTCTGGATCTCCTTCGGCATCGCCCTGCTGGTCTGCGGCACCGGACTGGCCTGGCTGCCGGGCGGAGACCTCGACCGCGCCTTCATGGTCATGGGCTATTTCTTCTGCCTCTCGTCGGCCTTCGTGCTCGCCAAGTACGTGCGCGACAACGCTGCTTCGCCCGCGGACACGCCGATGTGGGCG
Organism: Sulfuritalea sp.; assembly: GCF_017302275.1. Taxonomy (GTDB): domain Bacteria; phylum Pseudomonadota; class Gammaproteobacteria; order Burkholderiales; family Rhodocyclaceae; genus Sulfuritalea. Next base: position 17,328 of record NZ_JAFLDR010000033.1, on the reverse strand, counting down.
CTGGTGGTCTGGGGCGGCTTCGCGCTGTCGATGGCGCTCACCGCCTGGGGCCTGTGGCGCATGGAGATCAACCCGACCTGGAAAGCCTACCTGCTGGTGAGCTGGCTCTACCTGATCTCGTCGGCCTTCACCCTGGCCAAGACCCTGCGCGACTCCTACGAGGCCGACCGCCTGGAGCGCGGCGAGGAAGCCGCCAGCACCCCAGCCGCTTCGGACGTCGCTGTCGCCAACCACTGAACCACCCGTACAAGGAGACCATCATGACCACCTCAATTTCCCGTCGCCGCGCCTTGCGTACACTCTGCGGCATCGCCCTCGCCCCGGCCGCCGTGCTGTTCGCCGGCCCCGGCCGCGCCCATGGTGGCGCGTCGGATGCCAGCGCCGCGTCGAGCCTTTCCCTCTCGCTGCCGATCGCCGTGCTCAGCGCGGCGCCGGTGATGATCCTCAGCGCCGGCGCGGTGCTGACCGTGGTCGCCGTCGAGGCCTCGGCCGCGGGTACCGTCTGGCTGCTGCGCCGTGCTTCGGACGGCGCCACCGCCAGCCTGCGCCTCAGCGGCCAAGCCGCCGCCGCGTCGCTGGTGGTGGCCGGGACAGCGATCTCGGTCACCGTGATCGCCGCCGGCTGGTTGCTGTCGGTAGCCGGCGAGGTGGTCTGCCTGGTGCCCAACGCCCTGGGCGAATCCCTGCTGCATAACGAAAGGATCCGCTGATGAAGGCCCTCGACAAGATCAGGCGCGTGCTCTGCGCCGCCGTGGCCGCGCTGATGCTGGCCTGCCTCGCCACCCCGGCGCTGGCGGGACAGAACTGCGAAGCGCGCCGCCCGACGCTGGACTCGATCCGCCGCGACCTCGCGCTGGCCGCCAGCGTGGCGCAACAACTCGACGAGATGGCGCAGCGCGACGGCAGCACGGTGCTGCTGATCGCCCGCGCCGGACAGGACCTGGGCCAGTACGGCCTGCGCTATTCGCACCTGGGCATCGCCTACCGCGACGATGCCGCGGCAAACGGTCGCGGCGCCTGGCGCGTGGTACACAAGCTCAACGAATGCGGCTCCAGCCGCAGCACGCTCCATCGCCAGGGCCTGGCCGAATTCTTCGGCGACGGCTTGTACCTGCATGAAGCCGGCGTGGTCGCGCTCAAGCACGAGATCGCCGCTCGCATGGTCGAGCAATTGAAGGACGACGGCCTGCTGGCCGTGCTTCACGAACCGCGCTACAACATGCTGGCCTACCCGTGGTCCGGCCCCTACCAGCAGAGCAACCAGTGGGCGATCGAAACCCTGGCGATGCTGATCGAGCCTTCCGTGACCAGCCGCGCCACGGCGCGCGACTGGTTGCGCTCAAACAACTACCGGCCGACCACCCTGCAGATCGATCCGCTGAAGCGACTGGGCGCGCGCGTGGCTACCGCCCACATCGCCTTCGACGACCATCCCTTCGGCCGGAGAATGGCCGGGCAGATCGACACCGTCACGGTGGACTCGGTGTTCGCCTGGGTGGAGCGCGCCGGCTTCGGCAGTGCGCCCATGCGCCTGCGCACGCTGCCGCCGGCCGGCGCGCCCGCCCGGGCCGGCATGCAAACAACTTAGAATCCGCCACTTCGCCTTGTATCCGCAAAGGACACGTTCATGAGCAACCAATCCGGCCTGCTGCGCGCGCGCCGCTTCGCCCCGCTGTTCGTCACCCAGTTCCTCGGCGCCTTCAACGACAACGTGCTGAAGAACGCGATGGTGGTGCTGCTGACCTTCCAGGCGGCAAGCTGGACCACGATGAAGCCCGAACTGCTGGCCAACCTTGCGGCGGGCATTTTCATCCTGCCCTTTTTCCTCTTCTCGGCCACCTCCGGGCAACTGGCGGACAAGTACGACAAGGCGGAGCTGGCACGGCTGTCAAAGCTCCTCGAAGTCGCCATCGTCCTCATCGCCGGCGTCGGCTTCTTCGTGCAAAGCCTCAACGTGCTGTTCCTCAGCCTGTTCCTGATGGGCGCGCAATCGACGCTGTTCGGGCCGGTCAAGTACGCCATCCTGCCGCAGCACCTGAAGAGCGAGGAACTGGTCGGCGGCAACGCGCTGATCGAGGCCGGCACCTTCGTCGCCATCCTGCTCGGGACGCTGCTCGGCGGACTGCTCGCCGCCAGCGAGGCGGCTACCGTCTGGATCACCGCCGTCGGCCTGGTCGTCGCCGTCGCCGGCTACCTGGCCTCGCGCGCGATCCCCGTCGCCGTACCGCCAGCGCCGACTCTTGCGATCAACCCCAATCCACTGACCGAGACCTGGCGCAACATCGGCTTCGCGCGAGAGAATCAGGTCGTATTCCTGTCGATCATGGGCATCTCGTGGTTCTGGCTGTTCGGCGCGTTGTTCCTCGCCCAGTTCCCGGCCTATACCAAGGACGTGCTGGGCGGCAGCGAAACCGCGGTGACGCTGCTGCTGGCGACCTTCACCTTCGGCATCGGCGTCGGCTCGCTGCTGTGCGAAAAGCTTTCGGCGAAGCGCGTGGAACTTGGCCTCGTACCGCTGGGTTCGATCGGCCTGACCGTGTTCGCGCTCGACCTCGCCTTCGCCTCGCCGGCGACGCCGGCCGCCGGCATCGGCGCCATCGCCCTGCTGCAGTTCGCCTCGACCTGGCGCGTGCTGGCCGACCTGGTCCTGATCGGCATTTTCGGCGGCTTTTTCATCGTGCCCTTGTATGCCCTGGTCCAGCAACGCTCCAACCCCGAGCATTGCGCCCGCGTCATCGCCGCCAACAACATCCTCAACGCGCTGTTCATGGTGGTCGGCGCGCTGGCCGCCGCGGGCATGCTCGCCGCCGGCCTGAGCATACCGATGCTGTTCGCCGTGGCCGCGGTCTGCAATGCGGCGGTGGCGCTGTTCATCTACGGCCTGGTGCCCGAGTTCCTGCTGCGCTTCATCATCTGGATGCTGATCCACACCGTGTATCGCCTGCGCATACAGGACCTGGACCATGTGCCGGAAGGGGGCCCGGCGGTGATCGTCTGCAACCACGTCAGCTTCGTCGATGCGCTGGTGATCATGGCCGCCTGCAAACGCCCGATCCGCTTCGTCATGGACCACCACATCTTCCGCTGGCCGCTGCTCAATTTCGTCTTCCGCACCAGCAAGGCCATCCCCATCGCCTCGGCCAAGGAAGACCCGGCGATGATGGACAGGGCCTTCGAGGAAGTCGGCAAGGCGCTCGATGCCGGCGACCTGGTCGGCATCTTTCCCGAGGGCAAGATCACCGCCGACGGCAACATCAACCCCTTCCGCCCCGGCATCACCCGTATCCTCGCGCGCAACCCAGTGCCGGTGGTGCCGATGGCCCTGCGCGGCCTGTGGGGCAGCTTCTTCTCGCGCAAGGACGGCCCGGCGATGACCAAACCCTTCCGCCGCGGCCTGTTCTCGAAGATCGAGCTTGTGGGGAGTGCCGCCGTGCCGGCGGCAGCAGCGCTGCCGGAACGCCTGCAGGCCGATGTTACGGCCCTGCGCGGCGACTGGGCTTAGCCACTGTGAAGTTTTCGATGAATCCCCTAATCCGCTAAATTGGGCATAGGTCCTAGTGCATCTTTCGCAATCAAAGACATGATATTGAAATATGCTAACAATGTACTGCAATGAGCGAATTGATTTCTAGGCTGCATCATTGTGAAGGCCCTGGCACATATGATCTAGTCGCCTAGCCTGTCCGTACCGCAACCTTTACCAACTGGAGTGCTGATGGCATGACTGGAACTAGTGGTACCGGGCAGCGAAAAACTAACCATCCAGAACCCAGTCGTTTTCCAGAGTTGTTTTTCGGCTTGATCGGCCCGGCTGGTACCGACCTTAAGATAGTCTTCAAAATCTTGCGAAAGGCGCTAATGGAGGTCGGTTATAACGTGCCGAAGCAAGAGATTCGACTGAGCAAGCTCATTGAGGAACTACTTGTAGTAGATTTCAGCGGTCTTCCACACGATGAGCGCGTTGATAACCTCATGAATGAAGGGACACGAATTCGTGAGGTTGCAGGAAACGGCGGCGCAGTGGCTTTGCTTGCACTTGCTGGAATCGACAAAATTAGACGCAGCGAGTTCCTAGATTCACCTGAGCGAAACGCTTACATATTGCATTCCCTCAAGCACCCGGATGAAGTTGAGGCCCTTCGAAATATCTATGGCCGATTCTTTTTTGCGATTTCCGTCTACGCGCCACGCGAATCCAGAGTTGACTCCTTGGCAGCGAAGATCACCAAATCGAAGCATCTCAATTCGACTGGAGCGAGAGCAGAGGCGGAACGACTAATCGAGAAAGACGAATCGGAGGCAGGGAAGTCGCTCGGTCAAGACGTAAAGGATGCCTTTCCGCGAGCAGACTTATTCGTAGACGTTACTGACAAGGAACAATTGGAACGCAATATCAAACGATTCGTCGAGCTAGTTTTTGGGCACCCTTTTCACACTCCAACACGCGATGAATTTGGGATGTACCACGCTAGGTCAGCCGCATTGCGATCTGCCGACTTGGCTCGACAGGTTGGTGCCTCGATTGCTTCCTCCGAATGTGACCTCATCGCCGTTGGCTGTAACGATGTGCCGAAAGCGGGGGGTGGGTTGTACTGGGTAGGCGACAAACCTGATGGAAGAGATTTTCATCTCGGCCGTGATGCAAGCAACGAACAACGCGAACAAACCTTGGCTGAAATACTTGGCCGGTTCAAAGACCATGGCTTACTCAGGGATAAGAACGTTGATATCAAGCAGTTGGTATCTTCTTTGCTTACAGGCAAGGAAAAGAACGTCTTAAAGGGTACTCAAATCTTGGGCCTTATCGAGTTCGGTCGAAGTGTTCATGCCGAAATGGCAGCTATAATCGATGCGTCTAGACGAGGTGTTCCAGTTAAGGCGGCGACGCTTTACACGACGACCTTCCCGTGCCACCTTTGCGCAAGACATATCATTGCTGCTGGAATTGATCGGGTGGTCTACATTGAACCTTATCCGAAGAGCAAAGCGCGAGATTTCTATTCGGACTCAATCGTAGTGGACCCCGCAAAGCATACAGTTGGACGAATTCGATTCGAGCCGTTTGTTGGAGTAGCGCCTAGGCAGTACATGGAAATTTTCGATATGCCAAGCCCCGATAGTAGGAAAGATGACTCTGGGCGAATTGTCGACTGGCCAAAAAGTGATCACCGACCGAGATTTAGACAGTACGGTACAACCCATACATTTTTAGAAAAACAAATCATTAGGGAATTCATTCCAGAACTCGCAAAGAAGCTCGGTTTGAATTCGGCGTTGTTTCACGAATCAAGTTAAGGAGAAAATTGATGAAGAAGCCGCTGTCGTTAGCGGAACAAGTTAAAGCTGCCAGAGATGAAGTGGCTAGCTGGCCTGAGTCTGTAAGGTCAGCAACGGAATTGCGCCACTCAGATCTTTTTCAGTGCTTTCAACAAGAGTCATCACGCAACACCGCTGGAACTAACACACAGAAGTTGCATGATGCCGCTCTAGAAGCCTGATATCCAGCAACCTTCTTGATTAATTGCAAGATACATAGGCCCTATGGGGCCTATGTGCATTTTTAACCATACTTTTCCGCTCTTCACCGAGCATAGCGAAACAACCACTATCGCTTTAAGCCACGCCCGCGCCGTGCGCCTGCAAATCAGCGTGGTAACTGGAACGCACCAGCGGCGCCGACGCCGCATGGGTGAAGCCCATGGCCTCGGCTTCCTGCGCGTACATGGCGAAGACATCAGGATGCACATAGCGCAGCACCGGCAGGTGATGGCCGGAAGGCGCGAGGTACTGGCCGATGGTCAGCATCTCGACGTGGTGGGTGCGCAGGTCGCGCAAGGTTTCTAGGATTTCCTCGTCGGTCTCGCCCAAGCCGACCATCAGGCCCGACTTGGTCGGGACATGCGGAACGCGCGCCTTGAAGGCTTTCAGCAGTTGCAGCGAGTGCGCGTAGTCGGCGCCGGGGCGGGCCTGCTTGTAGAGGCGCGGCACGGTTTCCATGTTGTGGTTCATGACGTCGGGCGGCGTCGCCGCGAGGATGTCGATCGCAATGTCGAGCCGGCCGCGGAAGTCCGGCACCAGCACTTCGATCTTCGTTCCGGGTGAGTATTCGCGCACCCTCGCGATGCAGTCGGCGAAGTGCTGGGCGCCGCCGTCGCGCAGGTCGTCGCGGTCCACGCTGGTGATGACGACATACTTGAGTTTCATGGCCGCGATGGTGCGCGCGAGCTTTTCCGGCTCCTCGGCATCGGGCGGCAGCGGCTTGCCGTGGCCGACGTCGCAGAAGGGGCAGCGTCGGGTGCACAGGTCGCCGAGGATCATGAAGGTGGCCGTGCCGTTGCCGAAGCACTCGCCGATGTTGGGGCAGGTGGCTTCCTCGCAAACGGTGTGCAGCTGGTGTTCGCGCAGGATCTGCTTGATCTCGCCGAAGCGCGCCGCGCTGTTGCCGGCCTTGACGCGAATCCAGGAAGGTTTCTTCAGCGTGGTCTCGGCCGGCACCACCTTGATCGGGATGCGCGCGGTCTTGGCTTCGCCCTTTTGCTTGGTCGTCATTTGTAATCCGTTTCCAGTTGCCTGGCCAGGTGCGCGGCCAGCTGCCTGCCTACTATCGCAGCTTCCAGGCCGGCGCGCCATTGTGGAGAACACGCACTCAGTTGTGTCACGGCCATGCCCGCATAGCCGCAGGGGTTGATCGCGTCGTAGGGCGCGAGGTCCATGTCAATGTTGAGCGAGACGCCGTGATAGCTGCAGCCATGCTTGATGCGCAGGCCCAGCGCGGCGATCTTGGCGGCGCCGACATAGACGCCGGGAGCGCCGGCGCGGCGTTCGGCAAGCACCTGGTAGTCCGCCAGCAGATCGATCACCGCCTGCTCGATGCGATGGACCAGGCCGCGCACCGAGAACTCGCGACGACGCAGGTCGAGCAGCAGGTAGATCACGACCTGTCCGGGGCCGTGGTAGGTGATCTGACCGCCGCGGTCGATCTGCACCACGGGGATGCCGATGTCGGCCAGCAGGTGCTCGGGCCGGCCGGAGAGGCCCTGGGTGAACACCGGCGGATGCTCGCAGAGCCATAGTTCATCCGGCGTATCCGCAGCGCGCGCGGCGGTGAATTCCTGCATCGCGGCGAAGGTCGGCGCGTAGTCGACGCGGCCGAGTTCGCGCAGCATCGGCGCGCTCACAACACGACCTTGACCATGGGATGCGCGGTCAGCCCGCGATAGAGCGCATCGAGTTGTGCCTGCGAGGTGGCGCGCACGGTGCAGGTCAGCGCCAGGTAGTTGCCGGCTTTCGAAAGCCTCCTCTCCATGGTCGCGGCGTCGAAGTCCGGCGCATGGACGCACACCAGTTCAGCAATGGACTGCGCGAAACCGTCGGCATTCGCGCCCATGATCTTGAGCGGAAAGTCGCAGGGGAATTCGAGCAGGGTGGTCAAGGACCTTCCCCCCATCCCCCTTCCCACGGAAGGGGGTGACAAGGGTTCGCCGCTGCGCGGCTCCATACTTGTGACTGCGCCGCCCTTGGGGCGGCCCTGCGAGCGGCGCATTTCATCATGCGCCTCGCATCACCGTGGCCTTGAAGTCCTGGTACCACGAGTACATCTGCGCGAACACCGGTCCTGGCGTACCGCCCGCGCCGACTTTTCTGCCAACCGCGCTTCCATCGAGCGTGACGATGGGCAGCACCTCCTTGGTCGAGGAACACATCCAGAGCTCGTCGGCGGCGCGCGTTTCGGCGTCGGTGATGTCGCGCACTTCATAGGGCAGGCCGTGGCGTGCGGCGAGTTCGAGGATGACGTCGTAGGTGATGCCGGGCAGCATCAGGTGGTTCTGGATCGGCGCCAGCAGCACGCCGTCCCTGACGACGAAAATCGAGGAGGCCGAGCCTTCGGTGAGGAAGCCGTCGCGAAACAGCACGGTCTCGACGCAGCCGGCGGCGACCGCCATCTGGCGCAGCAGGCAGTTGGCCAACAGCGAGGTGGTCTTGAGGTCGCAGCGCAGCCAGCGGATGTCGGCCGCGGACACCGCGGCGATGCCCTGCTCGCGCTGGCTGGCCGGCGGCGTCGTCATCGGCTCGGCGAGGATCACCGAAGTCGGCGTCACCTCCTTCGGGAAGGCGTGGTTGCGCACCGCCATCGGCCCGCGCGTGACCTGGATGTAGATCGACTGGTCTTCCCATTCCGCCTCGGCGGCGAGTTGCGTAACGTAGCCGATCCACTCGCTCATGCCATGCGGATTGGCAAGCTGGATGCCGTCGAGGCTGTGCTGCAGGCGCTGCAAATGTTGTTCGAGGCGGAAGGGCCGCCGCGAATAGACCGGGATCACTTCGTAGACGCCGTCGCCGAAAAGGAAGCCGCGATCCATGACGGAAATCCGCGCCTCCTCGGGCGGCAACCACCGACCATCGAGAAAAACGCGCGCCGTCATTGGAAGAACAGCCGGATGTCGTCCCACAGCCGGCCGATAATGCCGGCGACGGGAACTTCCGCCTGGGCGACGACCGGATATTCGCCCCAGGGCTGGCCGGCGACGGTGAGGCGCAGCGTGCCGACCTGGCTGCCGGCGGCGATCGGCGCCAGCAGCGGCTGGCGGCTGACCAGTTGGGCGCCAACCTTGTCCGTCGCGCCACGTGGAATCGAGATCACGAAGTCCTCGGCGAAGCCGGCACCGACGGCGTTCTGCGCCCCCTTGAACACCCGCAGCTGTGAAATCGCCTGCCCCTTGTCATAGAGCTTGACCGCGTCGAAGGCGGTGAATCCCCAGTTGAGCAGATTGAGCGAATCGCGGGCGCGAGCTTCTTCGGAAGCGGTGCCGAGCACCACGCTGATGAGCCGGCGCGGTCCGCGCTTGGCAGTGGCGATCAGGCAGTAGCCGGCGGCACTGGAATGGCCGGTCTTGAGGCCGTCGACGGTCGGGTCGGCCCACAGCAGGCGATTGCGGTTGTGCTGGCGGATGCCGTTGTAGGTATATTCCTTGATCGCATGCAGGGCATGGGTTTCCGGATGGTCGCGGATCAGGGCGGCGGCCAGCTTCGCCATGTCGCGCGCGGTCGAATAATGGGTCGGCGCGGGGCCTTCGAAATAGCCGCTGGCATTGAGGAAATTGCTGTCCTTGAGGCCCAGCCGTTGCGCGCTGCGATTCATCATCGCGGCGAACTGGTCCTCCGTGCCGCCGATGGCCTCGGCCAGGGCCACCGAGGCATCGTTGCCGGACTGGATCACCATGCCCTTGAACAGGTCGTCGACCGACACGCCCTTGTTCACCGGCACGAAGCTGCGCGAGCCCTGGGTGCGCCAGGCGCGCTCGGACACCGTCACCGGCTGCGTCAGGGAGAGCGTCTTGTTCTGCAGCGCCTCGGCGACCAGGTAGGTGGTCATCACCTTGGTCAGCGAGGCCGGCTCCAGCTTGAGGTCGGGCTCCTGCGCGGCCAGAACCTGGCCGCTGGCATAGTCCATCAACAACCAGGCGCGCGCGCTCAGGGTTGGTGCGGGAAGGGGTTGGGCATGGCTGGCGGCCCCGGCCAGCAGGGTGAAAAGCAGAACGAGAAATCGCATGGGGTGTGCCGAAACGCGGAAGGATGGTGATTATAAGTTGGCCGGCGCCGGCAGCCGCTAGCGCTGCACGATGAGCGGGGTCATGCCCAGGCTCTCGCGCAGGCGCCCGCCGGCGAGCTGTGCGGCGGCGGCGTCGGGCCAGGGGCCGAGCTGGACGCGGAACAGCTTGCCGGCCGACTGCACCGCCAGCCTGCTGGCGAGATCACCCAGTTCGCGTGCCAGGCGCGCGCGCAGCGCGTCGGCGTTGTCGCGGTTGCCGAAGGCGCCCAGTTGCAGGAAATGGCCGCGGGCGTCCTGCACCTGCGGCAGCGGCGGCTCCGGTTCGGCCGCCGCCAGTTTCGCGATCGGATCGTCCTCGTCGCGGCGCGGCGGCGCGGTCGCCGAACCCGGCGCGGCGGCAAGCACCTGGCCCGGCAGGACGCTTTCCACCTCGACCAGGGTGCTGCCGCTGCCGATGTATCCGAGCTTCCAGGCCGCAGTCCACGACAGGTCGATCTCGCGTCCGGCATGGAAGGGCCCGCGATCATTGACGCGCACCACCACCGACTTGCCGTTGGCGGGATTGCTCACGCGCACATAGGAGGGGATCGGCAGCGTCGGATGCGCCGCCGTCATGCCGAACATGTCGTAGGGCTCGCCGCTGGAGGTTTTCTGGCCGTGGAACTTGCGGCCGTACCAGCTGCCGATGCCGCGCGCCCTGTAGGGCTGCAGCGTGCGCAGCGGCACGTAGTCGCGGCCGAAGACGGAATACGGGTTGTTGGCGAAGCGGTGCAGCGGCTCCGCCTTCGGCACCGCATCGGGAATCGCCTCGATGTCGGCAGGCACCTGGTCGCCGGGACCGTCATCCTTGTAGAAACCACCGCTGTACTTGATCGCAGGCGGCGGCTTTTTCGCTTCGGCCTTGAGAGTCGGCGCTGGCGGCACGGCGGCTGGCGGCGCCTCGCCCCTGTCATCGACCGGTCGTGGCGCCTGCGTGCCGCAGGCGGCAAGCGCCAGGGTCAACATCAATGGCGCAAGGCGGGTCACTTCTGCACCAACATCCGATTGCCGTGGATCGACATCAATATGCCGATGCCGATGAACAGCGTCACCAGCGCCGTGCCACCGTAGCTGACCAGTGGCAACGGCACGCCGACCACCGGCAGGATGCCGGAGACCATGCCCATGTTCACGAAGGCATAGGTGAAGAAAATCATGGTCACCGCGCCCGCCAGCAAGCGCGAAAACAGGGTCGCTGCGTTCGCGGCGATCATCAGCCCGCGGCCGATCAGCAGGGCGTAGAGCACCAGCAGGATCAGGTTGCCGAAGAGACCGAACTCCTCGGAGTACACCGCGAAAATGAAGTCGGTATGCCGCTCGGGAATGAACTCGAGCTGGGCCTGCGTGCCGGATTTCCAGCCCTTGCCGAAAATGCCGCCGGAGCCGATGGCAATCGTGGACTGGATGATGTGGAAGCCCTTGCCCAGCGGGTCTTTTTCCGGGTCGAGCAGGGTGAGTATCCGGTGACGCTGGTAGTCGTGCAGCAGATTCCAAGCCAGCGGCGCTGCGGCGATGGCGGCCACCGCCATGCCGATAATGATCTTCCACGACAGGCCGGCGAAGAAGATCACATAGAAGCCGGCGGCAAGTACCAGGATGGCGGTGCCCAGATCCGGTTGGCGCGCGATCAGGCCCACCGGCAGCAGCAGCAGCAGCGCGGCAATCGCGTAATCGCGCAGGCGTGGCATGGCCTCGCGCTGCTGGAAGAACCAGGCCAGCAGCAGGGGCATCGCGATCTTCATCAGTTCGGACGGCTGGATGCGCATGAAGCCGAGGTTGAGCCAGCGCCGCGCCCCCTTCGAGATGTCGCCGAACAGGGCGACGCCGACCAGCAGCAGCAGGCCGAGCAGGTAGATCGGCACCGCAAGATGCATCAGCCGCTGCGGCGGCACCTGGGCCACGACGCGCATCACCCCGATCGCCACCGCCATGTTGAGCAGCTGGGCGTTGATCCGCTCCGGCGAGGCGCTGACCATGATGCCGAAGGCCAGCAGCACCAGCAGGGCGGTGATGCCCAGCAGCGGGCCGTCGAGCGGCGCCACCAGCTTCTGCCACCAGCCGCGCAGCGTGGACAGTCCGAAGCCGGGGTTCACCGCGTATCTCCTTCAACGGCGTCCTCATCGGCCGGGGCGGGAGCCTTCGGTTTCTTGCCCAGCAGGTAATAGTCGAATACCTGGCGCGCGATCGGCGCCGCAGCCCGGGCGCCGAAGCCGCCGTTCTCGACCAGTACCGCCAGCGCGATCTTCGGCTCGTCGGCCGGGGCGAAGGCGATGTACAGGGCGTGATCGCGCAGGTGGGCCGCCATGGTTTCGGTCTTGTGCTCGGCGCCCTTGTAGGAGAACACCTGTGCCGTACCGGTTTTGCCCGCGGCGACGTATTCGGCGCCGGCGAAGGCGCGGGCGCCGGTGCCCTCCTTGTTGACGCCCACCATGGCGTGCTTGATGACCTCGAGGTGCTCGGGCTTGAGCTTGAGGTCACGCAGCGGCTCAGGCTCGATCAGGCGCTTGTCGCCGCTGCGCGTGTCGGTGACGTACTTGACCAGGTGCGGGCGGAACATCACGCCCTTGTTGGCGATGATCGCCGTCGCCTGCGCCAGCTGGATCGGCGTATAGGCGTTGTAGCCCTGGCCGATGCCGATGGAGATGGTCTCCCCGGCGTACCACTTCTGCTGCTCGGGCTTGCGAAAACGCTTCTTCTTCCATTCCTGCGACGGAAGGACGCCTTCCGATTCGCCGTCGATGTCGATCCCGGTGCGCTGTCCCAATCCCAGGCGACCCATGAAGGCAGCGATGTTGTCGATACCCATGTCGTTGGCCAGGATGTAGTAGTAGGTGTCGCAGGAATGCACGACGGACTTGTACATGTCCACCATGCCGTGGCCGCCCTTCTTGTCGTCGCGGAAATGGTGGCCGCCGAAATTGAAGAAGCCCGGATCGGAAATCGCCTGCTCGGGGCGGCGCTTGCCCAGTTCCAATGCCGCCAGCGCCATGAAGGGTTTGAAGGTCGAGCCAGGCGGGTAGGCGCCGTTCAGGGCGCGATTGACCATCGGCTTGTCCGGCGATTCGTTGAGTTCGCGCCAGCTCTGCGTGTCGATGCCATCGACGAACAGGTTGGGGTCGTAGTTGGGTACCGAGACCATGGCCAGGATGCCGCCGGTCGCCGGCTCGATCGCCACCAGCGAACCCTTGCGATCGCCGAAGGCCTGCTCGGCGATGCGCTGCAGTTCGGCATCGATGGTCAGCGTCAGTTGGTTGCCGGCCACCGGCGGCGTGTGCGTCAGGGTGCGCACGGCGCGGCCTCCAGCATCGACTTCGACCTGTTCATGGCCGCTGATGCCGTGCAGGTCGAACTCGTAGCGCTGCTCCAGCCCCGTCTTGCCGAAGTGGTCGGTGCCGCGATAGTTGGCATCCTCCTCGCGCGCCTCGATCTTCTCCAGGTCGCGGTCGGTGATGCGGCCGATGTAGCCGAGGATGTGCGACGCATAGGCGCCGCCTGGATACTGGCGGAACAACCGCGCCTTGATCTCGACGCCCGGGAAGCGATAGCGGTGGGCGATGAACTTCGCCACTTCCTCGTCCGAAAGCCGGGTGCGAATCGGCAGCGTCTCGAAACTCTTGCTCTCGTCCATCAGTTTCTTGAAGCGGCGGCGATCCTTGGCCTCGATTTCGATGATCGTGGCCAGGCCGTCGATGGTCTTCTCCAGGTCGCCGGCGCGCGCGGGGGTGATCTCCAGCGTATAGGCCGAGTAGTTGCGCGCCAGCACCGTGCCGTTGCGATCGACGATCAGGCCCCGGTTGGGCACGATGGGCACCAGTGAAATGCGGTTGTCCTCGGCACGCGTCTGGTAGTAGTCGTGCTGCACGACCTGCAGCCAGAGAAAGCGCGCGAACAACAGGGTGAAACAGACCAGCACGAAACCGCCGGCGACCGCGATGCGTGACCGGAAGCGTTCGAGTTCCTCCTGGGGGTTCTTGAATTCCACTATTGACGTGAAACAACTCGTTCGAAGCGACCGGTAATAGTCGAGCGAAGCGAGCTGCTTGGTAGCCCCGCCCTGGGGCGGGGATGGGGGTGGGGGGCCTTCAATTTGCCTTTCGCGTGTTTCATCTTCGGTGAGTGTATCTGGGTGCAGTGAGCGTTAAATCGGACGGTGGACATCTTTGTCTTCCGGCCGGAACTGCGGGATCAGCAACAGGTAGGTCACCGGATGCCACAGCAGCGTCGCCGTGAAGCTGGAGAGGAACCACAGCACGCCGGGAAATTCGGAGCCGCCGATCATGCGCGTCACCATCATCACCAGTTGCATGCCGAGGAACATCGGCAACACGTGCAATGCCTGCTGCGCCAACGGAAACCACAACACCCGGCGCGACCACCCGGCGGCGCCAAAGGCCAGCAGCACGTAGGCCAGGGCGTGCTGGCCCATGACACTAGCGTCGGCGACGTCCATCGCCAGGCCGAGCACGAAGCCCGCCGCCATGCCGACCTTCAGCGGCTGGTGCACGCACCAGAAGGCCAGTACCAGGGCCACCCAGTCGGGAATGCCGGGCAGGCGGCCGAACGGCACCAGGTTCAGCACCAGGGCCACCATCAGGGTGAACACGATGAACCAGTTCCTGACCGGCAGCAGGATGCGACGCGAGGAATGTGTGGGTTGCATCAGCGGACTTTCTTCTTCACGCGCTTGCCCTTCGGCAGGTCAGGCGTAGCGGGCGCATCGTCCGGCTGGGGCGGCAAGGCCGTGCGGCTACCGAGCACCAGAACCAGGCCATGGCGCTCGACACCCGCCAGCGGCTCGCAGGTGATGCGGGCGAAGGAATGCGAACTGTCGCGGTCCATCTTCACCACCTTGGCCACCGGCAGGCCGGGCAGGTAGACGCCGTCGAGACCCGAGGTGACCAGTACATCGCCGACCTGGACCTCGGCGTTGGCGGCGAGGAAGCGCAGCTCCATCATCCCGGCACCGGCGCCGGCCAGCACCGCGCGCAGGCCGTTACGCTGCACCGCGACCGGGATCGCCTGTTCCTTGTCGGTCAGCAGCAGCACTTCCGAGGTCAGCGGAAATACCCGCGCCACCTGCCCGATGACGCCGATGTCGTCGACCACCGCCTGTCCGGCGGCGATGCCCTGCTGGCTGCCCTTGTCGATGATCACGCGGCGCGAAAACGGGTCGCGCGCGGCATAGAGTATCTCGGCGATGCGTCCTTCCACCGGCTGGCGCTCGCGCATATCGAGCAGCGTGCGCAGGCGCTTGTTTTCCTGTTCGAGGTGATCCTGGCGCAGCAGCAGGTTGGCGGTGCCAAGCTGGCGCCGGCGCAGGTCCTCGTTTTCCTTGAGCAGCGTCGCCTGGCGCGACAGGTAGGCGCCGAAATCGCCGGCGGCATCGATCGGCATGCCCGTCGCGCGCTGCAAGGGCCACGCCGCCGTGGCCACGGCCAGCCGCGCCCATTCCAGGGTATGGAAACGCAGGTCGGCGATCAGCAGGACCAGCGAAAGGGACACAAAGAAAGCCAGCCGCACGAGCGGTGCCGGACCCCGCTTGAAGAAGGGTGGCGGAGCATGGCCAACGACTGACATCAAGGCAGGTGCGCCCTCGGAAGAATTGGACCCGGAAGGGCCCCGCGCGGGAAAGCCCGGGGCCAGCTTGCAAGCTACACGGGGCCGGGCTTACTCGTTGGCAAAAATACTGCCGAGTTTGTCCATCTTTTCGAGCGCCATGCCGGAGCCACGGGCGACGCAGGTCAGCGGGTCGTCGGCGACGATTACCGGCAGGCCGGTTTCCTCGGTCAGCAGGCGGTCAAGGTCGTGCAGCAGGGCTCCGCCGCCGGTCAGCACCAGGCCGCGCTCGGCGATGTCGGCGCCGAGTTCGGGCGGGGTCTTTTCCAGCGCGTCCTTGACCGCCTTGACCACCTGGTTGAGCGGCTCGGAAAGCGCCTCCAGCACTTCGTTGGAGGAAATCGTGAACTTGCGCGGGATGCCCTCGGCGCGATTGATGCCGGAGACTTCCATCTCGCGCACTTCGGCGCCGGGGAAGGCCGAACCGATCTGCTTCTTGATGTTCTCGGCGCTGTTGTCGCCGATCTGCATCCCGTAGTTGCGGCTGATGTAGGAGATGATGGCCTCGTCGAACTTGTCGCCGCCGACACGCACCGAATTGGCGTAGACCATGCCGCCCAGCGAGATCACGCCGACCTCGGTGGTTCCGCCGCCGATATCCACCACCATCGAGCCGGTGGCGTCCGACACCGGCAGGCCGGCGCCGATCGCCGCGGCCATTGGTTCCTCGATCAGGTACACCTGCGAGGCGCCGGCGCCCAGCGCGGACTCGCGGATGGCGCGGCGCTCGACCTGGGTCGAGCCCGAGGGCACGCAGATGATGATGCGCGGGCTCGGCGAAAACAGGCGCGACTCGTGCACCCGCTTGATGAACTGCTTCAACATCTGCTCGGTAACGGTGAAGTCGGCGATTACGCCATCCTTCAAGGGCCGGATCACCGAAATCTCTTTCGGATTGCGGCCGATCATGGTCTTGGCCTCCTTGCCCACCGCCTGGATGGTCTTCTTGGCGTTGGGGCCGCCTTCGACGCGAATGGCGACTACGGAGGGTTCATCGAGCACCACGCCCTTGCCGCGCACGTAAATCAGCGTGTTGGCGGTACCGAGGTCGATGGCGAGGTCGTTGGAAAAATAGGAGCGGAGAAAGCCGAACATCGTGGTCCCAGTGTTGAAGCCCGCCTTGGGAAGGCCGGGGCTGAAATCGATTGTCAGTTTAGGCTGACGCAGGTGCTTGCCGGCATCTCGCGCGGCGGCATAGCCAAGGTCGCATATGATAACCTATCGCGCCCTTCGATTCAGGCCGCAGACCGCCTTGTTTCCGTTGGGCTCCACGTTATCCACCCCACTCCTCGCCATGTCCCTCAGTCCGGAAGACGTCTCCCGCATCGCCCTTTTGTCGCGCATCGAACTTTCCGCCACGGAACTCGAAACCACACGCGACCAGTTGAATGGCATCCTCGGCTTCATCGAGCAGTTGCAGGCCGTCGACACCACCGGCATCGAGCCTATGGCCCACGCCGTCGATGTGGTGCAGCGCCTGCGCCCCGACATGGTCACCGAAACGGACCGCCGCGCCGACTTCCAGGCGGTGGCGCCGGAAACGGAGGCGGGTTTGTATCTGGTGCCGAGGGTGGTGGAATGAGCGATCTGATCAACGCATCCCTACGTGAGTTGTCCGCCGCGCTGAGGGCGAAGAAGGTCTCATCCGTCGAGCTGGCCACGCTGTTCCTCGACCGCATCGACAAACTCAATCCGGCGCTCAACGCCTTCATCACCGTCGACCGCGAGCAGACGCTGGCGCAGGCGCGCGCGGCCGATGCAAGAGTCGGCGCTGGCGATACGGCGACCTCGCCGCTGGCCGGCATCCCCCTGGCGCACAAGGATATTTTCTGTACCAGGGGCTGGCGCACGAGCTGCGGCTCACGCATGTTGGAGAATTTCGTTTCGCCCTACGACGCCCATGTCGTGGAAAAGCTCGCCGCCGCCGGCATGGTCACGCTGGGCAAGCTCAACATGGACGAGTTTGCCATGGGTTCGTCCAACGAAACCTCGTTTTTCGGCCCGGTGAAGAATCCCTGGGACACCGCCCGCGTGCCCGGCGGCTCCTCCGGCGGCTCGGCCGCCGCGATCGCCGCGCGTCTCGCTCCGGCCGCCACCGGCACCGACACCGGCGGCTCGATCCG
>NZ_JAFLDR010000032.1 GCF_017302275.1 Sulfuritalea sp. | reverse complement strand
AGAAGGAAGGCAACAAGTGGGTGGTGCTGATGGAACGCACGCTGGCCGCGTCCGGCGGCAAGGGTGACCATGCCATCGGCGCCGACAAGGTATATAACTTCGGCTTCGCCATCCACGAGGATTTCACAAATGCCCGCTATCATTACGTGTCGCTCGGCTATCAGTTCGGCCTTGACAAGGATGACCCGGCGACGAAGAGCTACATCAACGTCCAGAAGCAGTAGGACCGCAGCATCTCTTAAAACCAAGGAGGAAAACTTGATGACGATGAAGTTGAAAGGATGGGCGCTGGCAGGCAGCGTCCTTGCGATGTCCGCAGTAGCACATGCTGCGCCGCCTTCGCCGACGATGCTGGCGAACGCCTGTGCCGGCTGTCACGGCACCAATGGCGGCAGCGCCGGTCCGACCATGCCCAGCCTCTCCAGCCAATCCAAGGCAGCCGTCGTCGACGCGATGAAAAAGTTCAAGAGCGGTGAGCGTCCTTCGACCGTTATGGGACGGCTGGCCAAGGGCTACACCGATTCCGATTTCGAGGCGATGGGCGAGTTTTTCTCCAAACAGAAGCTGCACGTAACCAGCCAGCAAGTCGACGCGGCCAAGGTCAAGAAGGGGGCCAGCCTCCAGGAAGAGCACTGCAATCGCTGCCACAACGAGGACGGGCGCGAAGGCAAGGACGAGACGCCGGTGATGGCCAGTCAATGGCTACCCTATCTGCAAATGCAGATGGAACTCTACCAATCGGGCAAGCGCAAGATGCCGGAGAAGATGGCGGAGAAGGTCAAACCGCTGTCGGCGGGCGACATCGATGCCCTGCTCCACTTCTACGCCAGCGTTAAATAAGGGGGATGACAACATGACACTGGATCGCAGAAGTTTCCTGAAACTGGTCGGCGCAGGCGCCGGCGCCGCGGGGCTGCCGATGATCGGCCGTGCCGCCGAACTGATGCCCAAGGGCGCCAAGCGCGTGGTGGTGGTCGGCGGCGGCTATGGCGGCACCATCGCCGCCAAGTACATTCGCATGATGGACAAGAGCATCGAAGTGGTGATGATCGAACGCAACGATCATTTCATTTCCTGCCCGTTCAGCAACCTGTACATCGGAGGCATCCTCAAGGACCTCAGCCCGCTGACCATCAAGTACGACAAACTGGCCGCCAACCACGGCATCAAGGTCGTCCAGGCCGAAGTCACGGCCATCGACCCGGCGGCCAAGGTGGTCACCACCAGCAAGGGCACCGTCAGCTACGACCGCCTGGTGCTCTCACCCGGCATCGATTTCCGTCTCGAAGACATGAAGGGCTACGACGCCGCCGCCATGGAAATAATGCCCCACGCGTGGAAGGCCGGCCCCCAGACCGTGCTGCTGAGAAAGCAGCTCGAAGCGATGAAGGACGGCGGCACCGTCGTGCTTTCCGTACCGCTCTCGCCCTTCCGCTGCCCGCCCGGCCCCTACGAGCGGACCAGCATGATTGCCCACTACCTGAAGGCCCACAAGCCGAAGTCGAAGATCGTCGTCCTCGACGCCAACCCGGCGATTGCTTCCAAGGGCCCACTGTTCACCAAGGGTTGGAAGGACAACTACGCGGGCATCATCGACTATCGTCCAGCCAAGAAGGTGACCGAAGTGGACGCCGGAAAGATGACGGTTCTGATCGAAGGCCTCGAAGACGTGAAGGGCGATGTGGTGAACGTCATACCGCCGCAGCGTGCCGGGCAAATCGCGGTTGCCGCGGGTCTGGTCGGTGACGACAAGAACTGGTGCCCGGTGAATCCGAACACCTTCGAGTCGACCAAGCAGGCTGGCATTCACGTCATCGGCGATGCATCGAACGCCGGTGCGATGCCGAAGTCGGGCTATTCGGCCAACTCCGAAGCCAAGATTTGCGCGACCAACATCGTTGCACTGATGAATGGCAAGGAACTGACTGACATGTCGGGCATCAACACCTGCTACAGCTACATCACCGACAAGGAGGCTGTCAGCGTCGCTGCGGTGTATGCCGCCAAGGACGGCAAGATCGTCGCCGTGCCGAACTCGGGCGGCGTGTCCCCGGCGGATTTCTCGGCCGCCAAGATGGAGGCGATTTTCGCCGAAAGCTGGCTGAAGAACATCCTTACCGAAATGTCGACCTGATCGAAATGCTTCACACCAAAACAAAACCCCGCTTCGGCGGGGTTTTGTTTTTGCGCGATCGATCTCGGCACAGCGTCGAGGGGATCCTACTGCAAGCCGCCGATGTATACCGCCACGGCCTTGGTTTCCAATTCGGTGAGCTTTGACGCAATCGAGTGCATGATTGAATTGTCGTTGGTGCGCGCGCGACGGTTGAATTCCTTCAACTGCGTTTCGATGTAGGCCGGATGCTGCCCGGCGAGGCGAGGCAATTGCGCCGTGCCGAGACCGCCAGGACCGTGGCAGGAAGCACAAGCCGCCACGCCGGAATAGCCGTTGCCGCGCTGATAGATGTACTTTCCCACTGCGGCAAGGTCTGTATCGCCAGGCTGTCGCGCACCCGCCTTCCTGCCGGCGAAGTACGCCGCCAGTTCCACTATCACATCATCGTTGAGATCCTTGGCCATATCGGTCATCGTCTCGCTCCGGCGACGACCATCGCGAAAATCCCTCAACTGCTTGACCAGGTAGTCCGGATGCTGCGCGGCGATACGCGGATACACGACGCTGGCGCTTTCGCCTTCGGCTCCGTGGCACAAGGCACAGCGCGACTGGATGATTGCTGCAACGCGCGGCGCGGGCGCCGGCGAGGAGGCGGCAGTCGCCGGTAGCGTAACCACGAACAGTGCGACTCCAAGCAGGGATAGGAAAGACCGGATCATTCGGGCTGCCCTGAAAGCTATCCCGCGATCCCGGTGCTGCCAAACCCGCCCGCACCACGCTCGCTCGCCGGAAAATCGTCGACGACATTGAACTTCACCTGAACCACGGGAACGACGACCAGTTGCGCAAGGCGATCCAGCGGATTCAAGGTGAATGTGTCGTGGCTGCGATTCCAGGTCGAAACGAATATCTCCCCCTGGTAATCCGAGTCGATCAGACCGACCAGATTGCCCAGCACGATTCCATGCTTGTGTCCGAGGCCGGAACGCGGAAGGATCATTGCCGCGTAACCCGGGTCGGCCAGGTGCACGGCCATTCCCGTGGGTACCAGTATGGTTTCTCCGGGATGGATCTTGAGCGCCACGTCAATGCACGCCCGCAGGTCAACGCCTGCGGCGCCTGCCGTGGCATAGGCCGGCATGTAGCGTTCATCCTTGAGGCGGGCGTCGAGTATCTTCAGGTCGATCGTTGCCACGTCATTTCTCCAGCAGGGCGGCGATATGCGCAACGATGCCGCGCGCCACCTCGTGCTTGTCCGCCGGCGGCAAGGGGTGCGCACCATGCACATCAAACAGGGTTACCGTGTTGTTGTCGCCGCCCAGGCCGTCTTGTACCAGGTTGCCGACCACGAGCTTGAGGTTCTTCGCCAGGCGCTTGCCTTCGGCATAGGTCGCCAGGTCGCGGCTCTCGGCGGCGAAACCGACGCAAAACGGCGCGTCGGGACGGCTCGCCACTTCGGCCAGGATGTCAGGATTGGCTTCCAGTTCGATCGCCAGACTTTGCGCACCTTTCTTGATCTTGTGCTCCGCCGCCTGGCGCGGGCGGTAATCGGCCACGGCCGCTACAGCGATGAAGACATCCTGCCCCGGCAGTGCCTGCAATACGGCTTCCCGCATCTGCAGCGCATTCTGGACATTTACCCGATGCACGCCGCGCGGCGTCGGAAACACTACCGGACCGGCCACCATGGTGACGTGCGCTCCCGCCTCGGCACAGGCACGGGCAAGCGCAAAACCCATCTTGCCCGAGCTTGAATTGGTCAGGCCGCGCACCGGATCCAGCGCTTCGAAAGTCGGGCCAGCAGTGAGCAGGACGCGCTTTCCGGCCAGCGACTTGACTTGCAGCGCGGCATGGAGATCCTCGAACAGATCCTGTGCTTCCAGCATGCGCCCGTCTCCCACTTCGCCACAGGCCTGGTCGCCGTGCCCTGGACCGAGAACGCTGACACCGTCCGCTCGCAGTTGCGCCACATTGCGGTAGGTGGCAGGGTTGTCCCACATCTGTCGGTTCATCGCCGGTGCCACCAGGAGCGGGCAGGCTCGGGCGAGGCAGAGCGTGGACAACAGATCGTCGGCAAAACCGTGCGCCAACTTGGCGAGAAAATCCGCCGTGGCAGGCGCCACCAGCAATGCCGCAGCGCCTCGGGTCAGGTCGATGTGCGCCATGCCGTTGTCCATCCGCTCATCCCACAAGGCCTGCCACACACGACGACCGGAGAGCGCCTGAAAGGTGGCGGGCCCAACGAACTTGGCCCCGGCGGCGGTCAGTACCACATCCGTCTCGGCGCCGGCCTTGACCAGCAGTCGCACCAGTTCGGCCGATTTGTACGCCGCCACGCCGCCGGTAATACCGAGGACGACACGCTTGCCCTGAAATTCGTTCATGACATTAAAATCCCGCCATTCGGCAACCAGGCAGGGATTCTAAACCATGGCCATACGCGATTGGCCCGAGGCCGAGCGCCCGCGGGAACGACTTGCCAAACAAGGCGCCGCCGCCCTGTCCGATGCCGAACTGCTGGCGATCTTCCTGCGTGTCGGCATTCGCGGCAAGAGCGCTGTGGACCTCGCCCGCGAACTGCTTGCAAGCTTCGATGGAGACCTGGCCACACTGGCTGCGGCGACTCCCAAGGAACTCGCACGACTTCACGGGATCGGCCCGGCCAAGGCCGCCCAGCTTGCCGCCGCTCTGGAACTGGCGCGCCGCGCCCTTGCCTCGCCCATGAAAGCCAAGGATGCCCTTGCCTCGCCCGAGGCGGTGCGAGACTGGCTGCGGCTCTCGCTGTCCAGCTTGCCGCATGAAGTCTTCATTGCACTCTGGCTCGATGCCCAGAACCGCCTGATCGCCAGCGAGGAACTGTTTCGTGGAACCCTTACGCAAACCAGCGTCTATCCGCGCGTCGTGGTCAAAAGCGCATTGGACCACAACGCCGGCGCCGTCATCCTCGCCCACAACCATCCATCGGGTCTGGCCGAGCCATCGCGCGCCGACGAAGTGCTCACTTCGTCGCTGAAACAGGCCCTGGCGATGATCGACGTGAAACTGCTCGACCATTTCATCGTCGCCGGCAGCGCCAGGCCGCTTTCCTTTGCCGAACGCGGATTGATTTAAAAAGGATTGGGCTTTCACGCGATTGTTTGGTAAAATCGCCGACTTTGCGAAATAAGCATTCAGGAGCACATCATGTCTCGCGTATGTCAAGTGACGGGCAAGGCCCCGATGGTTGGGAACAACGTGTCCCACGCCAACAACAAGACCAAGCGTCGCTTTCTGCCTAACCTGCACAGCCGCCGCTTCTGGAGTGAAACCGAAAACCGCTGGGTCAGCCTGCGCGTGTCCAACGCCGGTCTGCGCACCATCGACAAGAAGGGCATCGACGTTGTCCTCGCCGAATTGCGTGAGCGCGGCGAGCGCGTCTAACAGGAGAAACGAACATGGCCAAAGGCGGACGTGAAAAGATCAAGCTGGAATCCACAGCCGGTACCGGTCACTTCTACACGACCACGAAGAACAAGAAAACAACTCCGGGGAAGCTGGAATTCTTGAAGTATGACCCGAAGGCGCGCAAGCATGTCGCCTACAAGGAAGTAAAGCTGAAGTAAGGCAACGCTTCCTTAAAAAAGAACCCGCTGCGGCGGGTTTTTTCTGTTGGACGCGGCAACTTCAGGCCGCATAGCGCCGCAAGCGCAGCGAAAACTCTTCCAGTTGGCGAATCCCGCTCTGCTCGGCGCGCGCCACCCAATCCTGCAACTGCGTAACCAACTGGTCGTGCGATGCGGCCGAGCGAGCCCACAGCGCCTCCAATTCGGCGCGCATGGCGTAGCCGCGGGAAAGCGGTTCGCTTTGGGCAAGCAGTCCCGCCAGACGCTCCCTCTGCGGCGCCGCCAGGACAGCACCGTCCTGACCAAGCAGGCGCTTCATCACGCGCCCTTCGTGCGCATCGATCTTCAGTCGGGAAAACTCCTCGGCCGCCAGTTGGCGCAGCCCCTTTATGTACTTTGCCAGGACGTCGTAGCGGTGTGTGAAAACCGCCTGCAGCAACTCGACGTCTATCGTCGGACGCGCCGCGCCCAGCCGAAGCCGTGGCGCGACCTTCTTCACCCGCGCGAGGCCGAGCTTTTCCATGGCGCAGATGTACATCCAGCCGATGTCGAACTCGTACCACCTGCTGGAAAGCTTGGCCGAGGTTGCGAATGCATGGTGATTGTTGTGCAGTTCCTCGCCGCCGATCAGGATGCCGAGCGGAAAGAAATTGGTCGAGGCATCGGCGCAAGCGAAATTCCGATAGCCCCAGAAGTGCCCAATGCCATTCACCACCCCGGCCGCCCAGAAGGGGATCCAGGCCATCTGCACCCCCCAGATCAAGATGCCCGGCCAGGTGCCGAACAAGCCGACATCGAGGCCCAGCATGAGCACGATTCCGAACTTGAACTTTCGGGCATACACCTTCCGCTCCAGCCAGTCATCGGGTGTCCCGCGCCCGTGGCGCTCCAGCGTATCGGCATTGCGCGATTCCCTGACATATAGAAACACGCCCGTCCACAACACCCGATTGATGCCGAACACCTGCGGGCTGTGCGGATCGGCTGCCGTGTCGCATTTGGCGTGATGCTTGCGGTGGATCGCTACCCATTCCTTGGTGACCATCCCGGTGGTCAGCCATAGCCACAGGCGAAAGAAATGACTGGGAAGCGGGCCGAGGTCCAATGCCCGATGCGCCTGATGCCGATGCAGGAATATGGTGACTGCGGCGATCGTGATGTGCGTAAGCACCGCAGTGACGATCACATAACCCCACCAGGGGAGATCAAGGATTCCGGAGTACATGAAGATCGCCTTCAAGAATTGCGCCCAGTTTGCGCAGCGGACAGTGCCTTTGTCAATGTTTTGCCTTGCGCCGCGCCGGTTCGGCATCAGCAAGGCAAAAGTCGATCTTGTTCGCCTCCATGTCGACCCGGGTCAGCTGCACGCGTACCCGATCGGACAAGCGGAAGCGCTTGCCTGTGCGTTCCCCGACCATGGCGTGCGATTTCTCTTCGAAGTGAAAATAGTCCTGCCCAAGGTCGGAAACATGGACCAGACCTTCGACAAATACGCCGTCCAGGGCGACGAAGATGCCGAAGGGCACCACCGATGAAATGCTGCCTTCGAAGATCTCGCCGACGCGGTCCTTCATGTAGAAGCACTTGAGCCACGCCTCGACGTCGCGCGTCGCGTCGTCGGCGCGGCGCTCGGTCATGGAGCAGTGCAGGCCGATGTCCTCCCACGCATTTGCTCCTCCCGCCGGCTCGAAGCGCCGTACCGCCAGCGCCGACTTTATGGCCCGATGCACCAGCAGATCCGGATAACGGCGGATGGGCGAAGTGAAATGGGTGTAGCTCTCATAGGCCAGGCCGAAGTGGCCGACGTTGTCCGGGCTGTAGATGGCCTGGCGCAAGGATCGCAGCATCACGGTCTGCAATAGCTGCCGGTCCGGGCGCTGGCCGATCTCTTCCAGCAGTTTTGCATAGTCCTGCGCCTTGGGCGCATCACCGCCGGCCAACTGGAAACCGAAGGTGGCAAGGAAATCCCGCAACTTCGTCAATCGCTCCGGCGTCGGGCCTTCATGGATGCGGTAGAGCGACGGATGTCCACGCTCGCGCAGAAACTCCGAGGCGCAAACGTTGGCGGCCAGCATGCACTCTTCGATCAGCTTGTGCGCTTCGTTGCGCTCGTAGGGCTCGATGCGCTCGATCTTGCCGCGGTCATCGAAAACCATACGCGTTTCCGTAGTTTCAAAATCGATCGCACCGCGCTTGACGCGCTCCTTCGCCAACTGCCGGTAGAGTGCGTCCAGCGCCTCGAGATGCGGCAGCAGCGGCGCCAGGCGCTCGCGCGCCGCGGCATCGTTCTCGTAGAGCGCGGCCGCCACTTCGGTATAGGTCAGTCGCGCGTGGGAGAACATCACCGCGGGATAAAAACGGTAGCGCCGGATCGCGCCGTTGCCGGCGATCTCCATGTCACACACCATGCACAGGCGCTCGACCTGCGGATTCAGCGAACACAGGCCATTGGAAATCCTCTCTGGCAGCATCGGGATCACGCGCCGCGGAAAGTACACCGAGTTGCCACGTGCGTAGGCGTCGCCATCCAGCGCGCCACCCGCGGTCACGTAGTGCGATACATCGGCGATCGCCACGACCAGGCGGAAACCCTTGCCCTTGCGCTGGCAATACACGGCATCGTCGAAGTCCCGCGCCGTCTCGCTGTCAATGGTCACCAGCGGCAGGCCGGTGACGTCTTCACGGCCCTTCCAGTCCGATTTGCGTACCGCATCGGGCAGCTTCTTCGCTTCCGCCAGCGCGGCGCTCGAGAACTCATAGGGCAGTTCATGCTTGCGCAGCGCGATCTCGATTTCCATGCCGGGGTCGGCATAGTTCCCCAGCACCTCGACCAAGCGGCCGATGGGCTGTCCATGCTTGCTCGGTTGCTCGATCAGTTCGATCATCACCACCTGGCCCGCTTGCGCCTTGAGCAGCTTGCGGGCGCCCTTCTCAGGCGGTGCCAGCAGGATGTCCTGGCTGATGCGCTTGTTCTCGGCGGCGACAAAACGCACGCCATGCTCTTCGATCACCCGCCCGACCACGAAGCGGTTGGCGCGCTCGGTGACGTCGACGATCTTGCCTTCGGGGCGGCCCTTGCGATCGACGCCGATGACGCGCGCTATGACCTTGTCGCCATGCAGCACCTTGTCCATTTCCTTGGCGGCAAGGAACAGGTCGGTACCGCCATCCTCCGGCGTCAGGAAGCCGAAGCCGTCCGGATGCCCGGTCACGCGCCCGCGCACCAGGTCAGCCTTGTCCGGAATCAGCCAGTCGCCACGGCGGTTCTGCATCAGCTGCGCCTCGCGCGCCATGGCTCCCAACCGGCGCTGGAATGGCTCCAGCTCGTAGGCCTGGATGTCGAGCAGCCCGGCGAGGCGCTCGAATTCCAGCGGCGCGCCCTGGGCATTCAGCGTCTGCAGGATGTACTCGCGACTTGGCAAGGGATGCTCGTACTTGGCCTTTTCGCGCTCGAACTGGGGGTCGGCGCGACGCATTTTGGAAAGTGCTGCGGGCTTATGCGGCTTGTTTGACAATCTGGGTATTTCCTTTAGAATTCGCGCCTCGTTTCGCGCCTGCCCAGGTGGCGGAATTGGTAGACGCACTAGTTTCAGGTACTAGCGCTGCGAGGCGTGGGGGTTCGAGTCCCTTCCTGGGCACCAAGCATGTGATGCGATGACGAAAAAAGCAAGGGCCGCCGGGTTTTTCCCAACGGCCCTTGGCTTTTTCTGCCGTCTGCTCAAAGAAACGGATGCCTCAACACGATGGTCTCCTCCCGGTCCGGTCCGGTCGAAATCATGTCGATCGGCACCCCGCACAGTGCTTCCATGCGCTTGATGTAGTCCTGTGCGGTCTTCGGCAGGCCGTCGAAGGACTTCACGCCCACCGTGCTCTCGTTCCAGCCGGGCATCGACTCGTAGACCGGCTCGCAGCGCTCCAGATCGTCCGCACCCACGGGCAGGATGTCAGTGAATTGGCCGTCAAGCTTGTAGCCGGTGCACAGCTTCATTTCCTCGATGCCGTCCAGCACATCGAGCTTCATCACGCACAGGCCGGAAACACCGTTGATCTGTATCGCGCGCTTCAGGGCCGCCGCGTCGAACCATCCGCAACGGCGTGCACGGCCGGTGGTGGCGCCAAACTCATGGCCCTTGGTCGCCATGTGCTTGCCCACCGGATCCTGCTTGTCGAGCGCATCGTAGAGCTCCGTGGGAAACGGACCGCTGCCGACGCGCGTGGTATAGGCCTTGGTAATGCCAAGGACATAGTGAAGCATTCCCGGCCCGACGCCGGCACCTGTGGACGCACCGCCGGCAACGCAATTCGAAGAGGTGACATAGGGATAAGTACCATGGTCGATGTCGAGCAGGGTACCTTGCGCGCCCTCGAACAAAATGTTCGCGCCACCCTTGTGCGCCTCATAGAGCGAACGCGGCACGTCCGCGATCATTCGCGTCAGCCGCGGCGCCAGGGCCATCGCGCCGTCAAAGACCTGCTGGAAATCGACAGGATCGGCACCAAGGTAATTTTTCAGCGTGAAGTTGTGGTAATCGAGGACTTCCGCGAGCTTTTCGGCGAAGCGCTTCGGTCGCAGCAGATCCTGCACGCGCAGGCCGCGCCGCGCGACCTTATCCTCGTAGGCCGGCCCGATCCCGCGTCCGGTGGTGCCGATCTTCTTCGCTCCCTTGGCCGCCTCGCGCGCCATGTCGAGCGCCTGGTGATAGGGAAGAATGAGCGTGCATGCCTCGGAAATTCGCAGGCGCGCGTCGGCATCCACGCCCGCCGCCTTGAGCTCATCGAGTTCCTTGGTCAGGGCTTCGGGGGACAACACGACACCGTTGCCGATGTAGCAGGTGACGCCGTCGCGCAGAATGCCGGACGGCACCAGGTGCAGCACCGTCTTCTTGCCGCCGATGACCAGGGTATGGCCCGCATTGTGTCCGCCCTGGAAGCGCACCACGGCCTGCGCGTGATCCGTCAGCCAATCGACGATCTTGCCCTTGCCTTCGTCACCCCACTGGGTGCCCACCACTACGACGTTCTTCGCCATTTCAATCTTCCTTCAGGAATTCAATAATCCAGTTGTCGCCGCTGCGCACCAGAATCCGGTCGCAGCCGGCCTCGTGCCATGTGCCTTCGTGCCCCGGCAGGGCCAGCACCACGCGCTCCCCTTGGGCCCGCAAGCGCAAGGCCTCGGCCTGCAGCGCATCATCCTCCGGCCAAGGCGCAAGAATCGCTGCGCGGCCTTGGTCGTGCGGCGCCAGTCGCGCCAGCTCGCGCAAGTCCATGGAAAAGCCCGTGGCCGGCCGCGCCCGACCGAACGCCTTGCCAAAATTGTCGTAGCGGCCACCGAGAGCGAGCGCCCCGGGATTGCCACTGCAATATGCCGCGAACACGACGCCGCTGTGGTAGTCGTAGCCGCGCAGATCGGCCAGGTCAAAACTCAGGGGCAAGTCCGCAAGCGCGTCCGCCAGTCGGCGCAGATCGGACAGAGCCTGGGAAATCTCGGGCAGGTTCGGCAAGATCTTCTCTGCCTGGTCCAGCACATCGCGGTCGCCATAGAGTCCCGGCAATGCCAGAAATGCCTCGCGCAAGGGGCCTGATACGCCCGTGACGAGTTCGCGCACCGTCGGCAGGTCCTTGCCCTGCAATGCGTCGAACAGATCCTCCTCGACCTGCGGCGCCAGTCCGGCATGTCTGGCCAAGGCGCGAAATACCGCGACATGGCCAAGGTCGATTCGCGATGCGGCGATGTTGCAGAGTCCGAGTGCCGCGGCCAGGACGCGGATTACCTCGATGTCCGCCTCCAGCCCTTCATGACCGTAGAGTTCTGCCCCGATCTGCAGGGGTTCGCGCGTTGCGTTGAAGCCGCCCGGCAGGGTATGCAGCGTGCTGCCGCAATAGCAAAGTCGTGCCACGCCACCTCGATTCAGCAAGTGGGCGTCGATGCGCGTCACCTGCGGCGTGATGTCGGCCCGCACGCCCATGCTGCGACCGGACAGTTGGTCCACAAGTTTGAACGTGCGCAGGTCGAGATCGTGGCTGCTGCCGGTCAGCAGGGATTCGACATACTCGAGCAGCGGAGGAATGACGAACTCGTAGCCATGCCGGGAAAACTCGTCGAGCAAACAGCGTCGCAGCGCTTCGATGCGCGCCGCATCGTCTGGCAGCGCGTCTTCGATCGCCTCAGGCAGGAGCCAGCGCCGATTCGCCATGGATCAACGAAAGATGGTGAGCAGAACGACGCCGACCAGCATCGACGTCAGGCCGATGAAGCGGATCTGCCCGTCGCTCAACTCGGTAACCCGCCGGAACATTTCGCGCCAGGCGCGTGGCGCGAGGAATGGCATGAGTCCCTCGATTACAAGCATCAGGGCGAACGCCAGCAACAGAAGATTGAGCATCGCAACCCGGAACCGAAGGGATCACTTGCCCTTGCCGCTGTTCTTCAGGTACTTGAAGAACTCGGAATTGGGTTCGAGAACCATGAGGTCGCTCTTGCTCCGGAAACTGCCGCGATAGGCTTCGAGGCTGCGATAGAAGGCATAGAACTCGGGGTTCTCGCCGAACGCACGACCATAGATCGCCGCACCCTTGGCATCGCCCTCACCCTTGATCTTCTGCGCATCGCGATAGGCCTCGGCCAGGATCACCTCGCGTTGCCGGTCGGCATTTGCGCGAATCTTTTCCGCCTCCGCGGCACCTTCGGCGCGCAACTCGCTGGCCACGCGCTTGCGCTCGGTTTCCATGCGCCGATAAACCGACTCGGAGACTTCCGGCGGCAAATCGACACGCTTCAAGCGAACGTCCACGATTTCCACACCGATAGCACGCATGTCGGCATCGGCTTTCTTCTTTACCACGACCATGATGTCGTCGCGCGCGCCGGAGACCACGTCATGCACTGTGCGCCGGCCGAACTCTTCGCGCAACCCGGCATTGACAGTCTGCGAGAGTCGGGTCCTGGCCAGGGTTTCATCGCCGCCGACCGAAACGTAGTACTGCTTGACATCGTGGATGCGCCATTTGACAAAAGAGTCCACCAGCACCGGCTTTTTCTCGGCGGTCAGGAAGCGCTCTGGCTCGGGGCTATCCATTGTCAGGATGCGCTTGTCGAAAATCCTCACGTTCTGAATCAGCGGCCACTTGAATGCAAGTCCCGGCTCGGAAACGACTTCCTTTATTTCTCCGAGCTGGAAAATGATTGCGAACTGTCGCTGATCGACCGTGAATATCGTCATCGCGAACAGCGCCAGAAGGCCGAAGATGAATGACGCAACGAAAGACAAGTGGCGCTGCATCAACGTTCTCCCCGCTCGCGAGAGCCCAGGTTTCCGCGCGCGCGCGCGTCGCCCGGCGCGGTGCGCTCGGTCTGCGGCGGAGCATCGGGCGTGGCGGTCGCAACGCCGGGCACTACTCGAGGTACAGCTGTTTCGACGGCTACCGGCGTGGCAACTGCAGCACCAGCAGCCTGCATCAGCTTGTCGAGGGGAAGGTAGAGCAGATTGCCAGGACCCTTGGAGTCCAGCATCACCTTGCTGGTATTGGCGTAGACCTGCTGCACGGTTTCCAGATACATGCGACTGCGCGTCACTTCAGGTGCCTTGCTGTATTCCGTCAGGATCTGCTTGAATCGGGATGCATCGCCCTCGGCAGTGACGATGATGCGTTGCCGATATCCAGTAGCCTCCTCCATCAGCCGCGAGGCGGCACCCCGCGCGCGCGGGATCACGTCGTTGGCATAGGCCTGTCCTTCGTTCTTCTGCCGCTCGCGATCCTGCCCTGCCTTGACCGCATCATCGAACGCGGCCTGTACCTGCTCCGGCGGCTGGGTGCTCTGCATATTGACCGAGCGAACCAGGATACCGGTCTTGTAACGATCGAGGATGTCCTGGATCAGCTTCTGCGTATTGGCGGCAATCTGGTCACGCCCCTCGTAGAGCACGAAGTCCATCTTGCTCTTGCCGACCACTTCGCGGATCGCGGTCTCCGCCGCCTGCATGACAGTATCATCAGGATGGCGGTTGTTGAACAGGTAGGCCTGCGGATCCGACAGCAGGTACTGCACGGCAAACTGCACGTTGACGATGTTCTCGTCGTCGGTCAGCATCAGCGCTTCCTTGAGCACCTTGTTCTTGTCCGAACCCCGATAGCCGATTTCCACCGTGCGCACGCCGGTGACATTGACGATCTCGTGGGTCTGGATCGGCCACGGCAGGCGCCAGCGCAAGCCCGGCTCGGTGGCTTCCTTGAAGCGGCCGAACTGCAACACCACGCCGCGCTGAGAGGCATCGACGATGTAGAAGCTGCTGCCCAGCCAGATCGCAACCACCAGCATCACGATGACACCGATGCCACCGCCGAACTGACGGGGGCTGATCGAAGGCATCCGACTTCCCCCATCACCGCCGCCATCACCGCCCCCGCCGGCCTTCCTGCCAAACAGGCCCGACAGGCGCCGATTGAAATCGCGCCAGAGTTCTTCGAGGTCGGGAGGGCCTTGGTTGCCGCCGCCGCGCTTGCCGCCACCGGGTTGATTACCCCAGCCGTGGTCGTTGAGAGACATGAGGATTCCGGCGATCACGTTGTGTTTGTTCAGGAAAGGAAGGATTAGGGATGGATTGCGAATGTCATCAGGCCGCAATAACGCGGAACTCGCCAAGCGGTCCCGCAAATTCGGCGAGGGCCTCCCGCAGCAGCGGTATTCCAGCTCCACTGTGGGCGCTGAGTCGAACGGTCGAAATCTTACCACAGTCGTCCCGCTCGACCCCGGGACTGGCGGCGGTCAGGTCGGTCTTGTTCCAGACCACGATCTGCGGCACATCGAGTGCCCCGATTTCCTTCAGCACTTCAGCCACGGCGTGGATCTGCTGGTCGCGGTCGGGGCTGGAGGAATCGACAACGTGCAGCAGCAAATCGGCCTGCGCGGTCTCTTCGAGGGTGGCATGAAAGGACGCTACCAGGGCGTGCGGCAAATCGCGGATGAAGCCAACGGTATCAGACAACACCATCGGGCAGGAATCGGCCACGAACAAGCGGCGCGAGGTCGTGTCCAGGGTGGCGAAAAGCTGATCGGCGGCATAGGCCCCGGCTTTGGTGAGCGCGTTGAACAAGGTGCTTTTCCCGGCGTTGGTGTAGCCGACCAGGGAGACCGCCAACACTTCGCCGCGCGTGCGTCCGCGTCGTCGGACCGCGCGCTGCCGCTCCAATTGTTTCAGCCGATCCTTGAGCAGCGCGACGCGCTTGCCGAGCAGGCGGCGGTCGGTTTCCAGCTGCTTTTCCCCGGGGCCGCGCAATCCGATGCCGCCCTTCTGCCGCTCCAGGTGGGTCCAGCCACGGACCAGGCGCGTCGCCAGAAACTGCAACTGGGCAAGCTCGACCTGCAACTTGCCTTCGTGGCTCCTCGCGCGCAACGCGAAGATATCGAGGATCAGGCTGCTGCGATCGACGACGCGGCATTCCAGTGCCTGCTCGAGATTGCGCTGCTGCGCCGGCGACAATTCGTGGTTGAAGACCACGACGTCGGCAATATGCAGGCGGACCGCCGCGGCGATTTCCTCGACCTTGCCCTTGCCGGCATACAGCGCCGGGTCGGGCCTTGCGCGCCTGCCGGAAATAACCCCCAGCGCCCGCGCACGGGCACTTCCGACCAGCAGGCGGAACTCCGAGAGGCGCTCTTCATAGTCGCCTTCGCCAAAGTCAAGTTGTACCAGTACCGCATTCTCGCCACTGGCGGGACGTTCGAACATCAGGGCAATCGCCTCATGGCAATCGCCGGAATCCGCGCTGAATCGTCAATCGGTGTCGGCTTCCTGGGCGAAACTCACCGGCCGTCCGGGGACGACAGTCGAGATCGCATGCTTGTAAACCATCTGCGTCACCGTATTCTTGAGTAGAACGACATACTGATCGAAGGATTCGATCTGCCCCTGCAGCTTGATCCCGTTGACCAGGTAAATGGAAACCGGAACGTGCTCGCGACGCAATGTGTTCAAAAACGGGTCTTGTAGCATTTGCCCTTTATTGCTCATGGTGGTGATCCTTTGGGGATTGTTGGTTTTTTGAGTGAATTACTGTAATCGATTTTGCGGTGCCGTGCCACCCGCGCCGACTTTCACTTTTCGCGCCGAAGTTTCGGTTTGACCGGCCGCCCCTCTTGTGAAAAAGGATTCTTGCTGGTCTTGTACTGGATGCGCAATGGAGTGCCCTGCAGTTTGAACGC
Source organism: Sulfuritalea sp. (assembly GCF_017302275.1). Lineage (GTDB taxonomy): Bacteria > Pseudomonadota > Gammaproteobacteria > Burkholderiales > Rhodocyclaceae > Sulfuritalea. Next base: position 31,662 of record NZ_JAFLDR010000032.1, on the reverse strand, counting down.
CTCGAGGAAATAACGTTCCAGATAGCGGGTGTAGGACGTGGGAATGTGTTCGAGCGCATTGCCGTGGATGACGATTACGGGTGGATTGCTGCCGCCCTGGTGGGCATAGCGCAATTTGGGACGAAACGCGCCATGGCGCGGCGGCGCCTGTTTTTCCTGGGCGGCGATCAGCACCCGCGTCAGCTTGGGCGTAGACAATTTGGCCATGGCCGCGGCGTACGCCTTGTCGACCGAGGTCAGGACGCCAGCAATGCCCTGACCTTTGAGCGCCGAGATGTGATGAACCCGGGCGAAACCGAGGAAGTTCAGCTTGCGCGCCACGTCCTGCTTGATCTGCTCGCGCCGGTAGTCGTCCACCACATCCCACTTGTTGACGGCAACGACCAGCGCCCGCCCGGCATCGATCGCGAACCCGGCGATGTGCGCGTCCTGGTCGGAGATTTCCTGGGTGGCATCGACCATCAGCACCACCACGTTGGCCTCCTCCACCGCCTGCAGGGTCTTGATCACCGAAAACTTCTCGATGGTCTCGAACACCCGGCCCTTGCGCCGCAAGCCCGCCGTGTCGATCAGGGTGTAGGCACGGCCATTGCGTTCGAAGGGAACCTCGATCGCATCGCGCGTGGTGCCGGGCATGTCGAAGGCGATCACCCGCTCTTCGCCGAGCAGCGTATTGACCAGCGTGCTCTTGCCGACGTTGGGCCGTCCGGCGATGGCAACACGGGGGCCGGCCGTCGCGTCTTCGGCTTCGCTCTCGCCCGGAAACGGCGCCAGCGCCAGTTCGACCAGCTCGCGCACGCCCTCGCCGTGGGCCGAGGATATGACACAGGGGGCGCCGCAGCCGAGTTCGTAGAATTCGGCTGCAACCACGGCGCGATCCATTCCTTCGCCCTTGTTCGCCGCGAGCAGCACCGGGCGCCCGCTGCGGCGCAGCAGTTCGGCGATGACCCGATCCTGCGGCGCCAGGCCGGTACGCACATCCACCACGAAGACCAGCACGTCGGCCTCGGCGATCGCCGCCTCCGCCTGGCGCGCCATTTCATGGACGATGCCTTCCTTGGCCTGCGGCTCGAAGCCTCCTGTATCGACCACGAGGTAGGGCTTGCTGCCGAGGCGCCCGTGACCGTAATGACGATCGCGGGTCAATCCCGGCTGATCGGCGACCAGCGCATCACGCGAGCGTGTCAGGCGGTTGAACAGGGTCGACTTGCCGACGTTCGGGCGGCCGACGATCACCAGCGTCGGCTTCATCCCGTACCGCCAACCACGGCATTGTGCGTGCGACGAATGCGCACGAAATCAGCGGACTTCAAGCACATGCAGGCCGCCGTTCGCGGTCTGCACCAGCAATCCGCCAGCGAAGCGGACCGGGGCGGCGCGCACCGCGCTGCCATCAGTGCTGGCACGGGCGGCGAACGCGCCATCGTCACCGCGCAGCAGGTGTACCACACCCTGATAGTCGGCGACGGCGACACGGCCATCCAGTGCCAGCGGACGCGTAAGCCCGCGCAGCGCGAGCTTGTCCTGCTTCCAGACGCTTGCCCCGCTGTTGCGATCCAGCGCATGCACGCCGCCCTTGTCATCCACCACATAGACACGGCGGTCGTCGATGTCGACGCCGGCGCTGGACGACATTTCACGCGACCAGAGCGTGTTGCCGGTATTGCTGTCGAAACATGCGACCCGCCCCTGGAAGGCCGCAGCGCAAACGGTGCTGCCGCTGACCACCGGCGCACTGGTGATATCGGCCACACGCTCCAGTTCGGTGGCACCCTTGGGCAGGGCCACCGTGACCTCCCATACCGCCGCACCATTGTTGTTGGCGATCGCCACCAGTTTGCCGCCCGGGAAGCCGGCCAGCGTGAACTTTCCGGCGGGAAGCACGCCGACGTTCGAACGCAGCGACAAGGGCGGCGTACTGCGCTGGTACACCCAGCGCCGTTTGCCATCCACTACATCGAAGCCGAAGATGCGCGAATCCCCGGAACGAACGATGGCCAGTCCTTCCGCCACCGCCGGCGCCGCCAGCACCTCGGAGCTAACCCGTGCCTTCCATGCTTCGCGGCCCGTGGCCGCCTCGAAGGCCAGCACCTCCCCCTTGGGCGTTCCCACCACCACCAGCTTGCCGTCGCTGCCGACGCCGCCGGAGATGGCCTGCCCGGCCGCGATGCGCCAGACCTGGCGGCCGGCGTCGAAACGCGCCACCGAGCCATCGCGCGCCGCTGCATAGACGCTCTCGCCAACCACCGCGGGCGAGAAGGTGAATTCGCCGGCGCTGCCGACACCGGCCTGCCACAAGCCCTTGAGTTCGGCACTGGCCTGGATCGCTGCCAGTTCGGCCGGCTTCACCTTGGGCCCGCTGGAAGCAAAGGGGTTGAGCTTCTCCACGCTCGAGCAGGCGCCCAGGGCAAACGCGCCAGCGACAAGCAGGGAAAACCTCATGGCGGGCAGCCTCACTTGGCCGCCCCGAGCGCGTCGCGTTTGGCTTCGAGCACATCCTTGTAGCCGGCGCGTTGGCTGGCTTCGTCGTCCTTGGCCAGCGCCGCGAGCTTGGTCAGCGCGGAGTCATAGGCGTCCCGCGCCTCGGCGGCTTTCCCCTGGGCGGCAAGGATGTCGCCGCGCAGTTCCGCGAACCGCGGCGCGAACGGCGCCGCCGGTTCCGCTGCAAGCTGCTTCATCGCTTCATCGTAGGACTTTTCGTCGAGCAGCAGTGTCGCCAGGCGTAGCCGGGCCAACTCGCGCAAACCCGGGTCCTTGGCGTTTTCAGCCGCCCACGCAAGCTGCACGCGGGCATTGCGCGCATCGCCAGTATCCACCTGAACCCGCGCCGCGAGCAATGCGCCCATGCCGGCATAAGCCGTCACGGAGTACTTGTCGACCAGTTCTCCGGCCAGTTCGCGGACGCGCTTTGCGTCGCGCTGCATCGCGGCGGCCTGCAAGTTGGCGAACACCGCCGACGCCTCGACGGCCTGCTGGCGCTGCCACCAGTTCCAGCCCTGCCAGCCGGCCATGGCCAGCGCCACGACGAGCAGGAACCCGGTCACCAGGTTGCCGTACATCTTCCACCAGGTCTTCAGCTCGTCGAGCTGTTCCTGTTCTTCCAGGTCATAGGCTGCCATTGTCGTCTTCCATGGGAAAAAGAATATCGCCGAGATGATCGGCCAGTTGGTCAAAACTCACGCGTACCTGCGCCGCCGGATGATCGGCATCCGACCTCAGGGGTTTCACGCTTATCTCGTTTGCGGCCGTCTCGTCATCGCCGACTATCAGCGCAAGCTGCGCGCCAGAGGCGTCGGCCTTTTTCATCTGCGACTTGAAGCTGCCGCCGCCGCAATGCAGGTGGATGGTGAATCCGCCGCTGCGCAGTGCTTCGGCGATGCGAAAGGCAAATCGTCCGGCGGCCTCGCCCTGATGAACAAGATACGCGTCGGGCGCCGGCACTTCATGACGGTGCCCCTGATCCTGCCACAGCGCCAGCAGGCGCTCGACGCCCATGGCGAAACCGCAGGCAGGCTGGGGCTTGCCACCCAGCTGTGCGACCAGTCCGTCGTAGCGGCCTCCGGCGCACACGGTACCCTGCGCCCCGAGCTGGTCCGTCACCCACTCGAACACGGTCAGGTTGTAGTAGTCCAAGCCGCGCACCAGGCGCGGGTTGATCCGGTACGGAATCACCGCATCCTTGAGCAACTGCTGCACGCCTTCGAAATGCTTGAGGGACTCCTCGCCGAGATAATCGATCAGCTTCGGCGCTGCCTCGACCATACCCTGCAGCGCAGGATTCTTGGTATCCAGGATGCGCAACGGATTGCTGTGCAGGCGGCGCTGGGCATCGGCGTCGAGCTGCTCGCGATGCCCTTCGAGATAGGCCTGCAGGTCGGCGCGATGCCGCGCGCGCTCGTCGCTCTGGCCGAGCGAGTTGATTTCAAGGCGGATGCCCTCGAGCCCGAGGTCGTCCCAGAGGCGTGCGCACATGGCGATCTGCTCGGCATCGATGTCGGGTCCGGGAAACCCCAGCGCCTCGACACCGACCTGGTGGAACTGCCGGTAACGGCCCTTCTGTGGCCGTTCGTGGCGGAACATCGGGCCCATGTACCAGAGGCGCTTGGGTCCGTCGTAAAGCAGGTTGTGCTGCAGCACCGCGCGCACGCAGGACGCCGTGCCCTCCGGGCGCAGGGTCAGGCTCTCGCCGTTCAGGGCGTCCTCGAAGGAGTACATCTCCTTCTCGACGATGTCGGTCACCGCGCCGATGGCGCGGGCGAACAGCGGTGTCGGTTCGACCATCGGCATGCGTATCGGACGGTAGCCGTAGGCACGCAGCCAGTCGCGCACGGCCTCCTCGAACTGCTCCCAGAGTTCGGCTTCGACCGGCAGGATGTCGTTCATGCCGCGGATGGCTTGCAATGTCTGGCTCATGTTTTGTCTATTTCGGCAGGCGCGTTGGTACTGCGCCAATCGCGATCAGTGACTCGCTCTTTCCGGATACTTTCTCGAAACGTAGTCGTCAACGATCTGACGGAACTCCGCGGCGATGTTCTCGCCGCGCAGCGTGACGACACGTTCGCCATCGACATATACCGGAGCCACGGGCGCCTCGCCGGTACCGGGCAGCGAGATGCCGATGCTGGCGTGCTTGCTTTCTCCGGGACCGTTCACCACGCAGCCCATCACGGCCAGCGTCATGTTCTCGACGCCGACCCGGGCGAGGCGCCATTCCGGCATGCGCTCGCGCACGTAGTTCTGGATATCCTGCGCCAGCTCCTGGAACACCGTGCTGGTGGTGCGTCCGCAACCGGGGCAGGCCGCCACCAGCGGAGTGAATGCGCGCAGGCCCATGGTCTGCAGGATCTCCTGGGCGACGATCACTTCCCGGGTGCGGTCGCCGTTGGGCTCGGGGGTGAGCGACACGCGGATGGTATCTCCGATGCCTTCCTGCAGCAGCACGCCCAGCGCCGCGGTCGACGCGACGATGCCCTTGCTGCCCATGCCGGCCTCGGTCAGGCCCAGATGCAGTGGGTAGTCGCAGCGCCGCGCGAGTTCGCGATAGATCGCGATCAGGTCCTGCACGCCGGAGACTTTGCATGACAGGATGATTTGGTCGCCGGGCAGGCCCAGTGCTTCGGCCTGGGCCGCCGATTCCAGGGCGGAGGTCACCATCGCTTCGCGCATGATCTCGGTCGCATCCTTGGGCTCCGCACGCGTGGCGTTTTCGTCCATGATGCGGGCCAGCAGCGCCTGGTCGAGGCTGCCCCAGTTCACCCCGATGCGAATCGGCTTGTCGTACCTGCAGGCGATCTCGATCAATTGCGCGAACTGCTCGTCGCGCCGCGCCCCTTTGCCGACATTGCCCGGATTGATGCGCAGCTTGGCCAGCGCCTCGGCACATGCCGGATGCTCGGCGAGGAGCTTGTGCCCGTTGAAATGGAAGTCTCCGATCAGCGGCACGTCGACGTTCATCTGCGCCAGTCGGTCGCGAATCTTCGGCACGGCGGCGGCGGCTTCGCGTGTGTTGACGGTGATGCGCACCAGTTCGGACCCGGCGCGCGCCAGTTGCGCCACCTGCATGGACGTCGTGAATACATCTTCGGTGTCGGTATTGGTCATGGACTGGATGACCACCGGTGATGCGGGCGCCGTACCACCAACGCTGACTTTCGCCACCATGACGCGGCGACTGCTCCGCCGCGCCGCCAAGCCCCGGGAAACGCCGCTCATTCGAGTGTAAACCGCGCGACTTCTTCGCGGGTATGCGGCTTGAGGTCGATGCTGCGCTCACCCATGAACAGTCGCACGCCGGATGCCTTGCCTATCCAGATCTGGAACGGCGCCTTGCCGTCGACGTCCTGCCGGGTTCCGGCCGGGTACTCGCCGACAAATACGATCTTTTGCGTCGCGTCGCGTATTTCGACCCAGGACCGGTCGTCGAATTCAACGCGCAGTCCGCCCGCCGGTGGCGCGACGACCGGCGCGCCCTCGACGGTCGTCGGCGGCGTCGGCACGACCACGGGAGCCACGGGCGGCGAGGTCGGCGGATTCGTTGCCGGCGCCACGATGCCGGAGACGGCGGACGTGCCCGGCGGCTCGTCGGAACCGGACATGACGAGAAACCAATAGGCTCCCAAGGCAAGGAGCACAAGTACCGCGACGATGGCCGGCAGGCTGGCGGAGCTTTTCTCGACAAGGGTCGAATCCTCGGCCTCCCCCATGTTGGCGGGCGGACGGACGTCGGATTCCGGAATCGGTACCGCCGGATCGAGCTGGGCTAGCAGTGGAGTCGGATCGAGCTTGAGGAACTTCGCGTAGTTGCGCACCAGCCCGCGAACAGCGGTGGGACCCGGCAAGGCGGCGTAGTCGTCGCGCTCCAGCGCCTCGATCTGGCGTGCGCTGAACCGGATTACCTGCACCACGTCGGAAATCGACTGGCCGCGCTCTTCCCGCGCGCGATGCAAGACCGCGCCCGGCGTGTTCGACAGCGCCGGTTCGGCCGAATTGTCGGCGGGCGTCGCGCCGGGTTGTTCCGCTTCGGGTACGGCGGATTCCGTCACTGGTGCCTCAGTCATACTGCCCCTGGTTCATCAGGCGCTGTTCCGGCGACCCGGGAAAGCGGCGGCGCAATTGCGATGCGTAGCGCGCTTCCGTATCCCGATTGCCAAGCTTGCGCTCGATGCGCAAGGCCAGCCAAACGAGCTCGGCCGTCGGTTCCATCATTCTTTCGATATCGGTCGCCCACTGGCGGGCTTCCGCAAGGCGGCCCTTGCGATAGGCGATGTCCGCCAGCCAGTACAGAGCCTGCGTATTGGTCGGCGACAAACGCAGCGCCAACAGCAGGTAATCCTCGGCGGCCTTGTCGTCCTTCATGCGCAGGGAACAGATTCCGGCGTTGGTGTAGGGCTTGGTCGGCGTCGGATACAGCGGGTTCTTTGCCGCCGCCGTGAAATAGCCGATCGAATCCTTTTCTCGACCATTGTGGCAAAGGAACCAGCCGTAGTTGTTGTTGATTTCCGGATCGCCGGGAGCCAGACCGAGGGCTTTCCGAAAATTTTCGTCGGCCAGTCCGGGCTCGTTCATCCCCATGTGGGTAAGGCCCAGCAGGTTGTAGGCCGGCGCATAGCCGGAATCGGCCGCGAGCGCGATGCGCGCCTCCTCGAGCGCAATCGCAAAGCGTCCGTCGAGCAGGTAGAGGGAGCCCAGTTCGACATGGACCCTGGCCCGTTGCTGCTGTTCGCTGGCCGCGGGCTGTGCCGAGACCGCCTGCTGCGCGCCCTCGCCGGAACCGGACCCGGACGTGGTGCAGGCCGCCAGCAGGAACGCCATCGAAAGAACCAGGATCGTATTGTTCATGGGTGCAGTTCAACTCCAGCAAGGCTGCCAGCCGTCACGCTGGCCGAAGCGGCAAGACGAACCACACGCCGCGACTTGTCCTGCACCCGTCCCGCCAGCTGTCCGCAAGCGGCATCGATGTCGTCGCCGCGCGTCTTGCGGATCGTGGTAACGATGCCGGCATCGATGAGCAGGGTGGCGAAGCGCCGCACCCGTTCCGCCGGGGAACGACGGAAACCGGAATCTTGGAACGGGTTGAAGGGGATCAGGTTGAACTTGCAGGGTACGTCGCGCACCAGGTGCAGCAGCGCGCGGGCATCGGCGTCGCTGTCATTGACCCCGTCGAGCATCACGTACTCGAAGGTGATGAAATCGCGCGGCGCATGGACCAGGTAGCGCCGGCACGCCGCCATGAGCTCAGCCAGCGGATATTTGCGGTTGATCGGGACGAGCCTGTTGCGCAGGCCGTCGGTCGGCGCGTGCAGCGAAACGGCGAGCGCCACCGGGCAGGCCTCGGCCAGCCTGTCCATGGTCGGCACGATACCCGAGGTGGACACCGTGACGCGCCGCCGCGACAGGCCGTAGGCGTTGTCGTCCAGCATCAGGCGCAGGGCGGGCACCAGGTTGTCGAAGTTGGCCAGGGGTTCGCCCATGCCCATCAGCACCACGTTGCTGATGATGCGTTCGCCCCCGGGGGCAAACCCCAGGGCGCGATTGGCCTGCCACAGTTGGCCGATGATTTCGGCCGTGGTCAGATTCCGGTTGAAGCCCTGGCGCCCGGTGGAGCAGAACGCGCATTCCAGCGCACAGCCCGCCTGCGAGGAAACACACAGCGTGCCGCGGTCATCCTCGGGAATGAACACGGTTTCCACCGCGTTGCGATTGCCGACATCGAACAGGAACTTGCGCGTGCCGTCTTCAGACAGCTTGTCGCTGACAGTCGGCGCCGGCGACACGGCGGCCGAGGCCAGGAGCTTCTCGCGCAGCGACCTGGCAATGTCGGTCATTGCATTGAAATCGCCCTCCCCGCGTTGATGGATCCAGCGCAGCACCTGGCGCGCGCGGAAGGGCTTCTCGCCCTGCCGTGCGAACCAGGCGCTCAGGCCTTCTGCATCGAAATCGAGGAGGTTGACGCTCATTTCTGCTTAGCGCGAGTAGACGTTCAGCGCCGGGAAGAAGTAGGCGATCTCGACCGCGGCGGTTTCCGGCGCATCCGAGCCATGCACGGCATTGGCGTCGATGCTGTCGGCGAAGTCGGCGCGGATGGTGCCGGGAGCCGCCTTCTTCGGGTCGGTGGCGCCCATCAGTTCGCGATTCTTGGCAATGGCGCCCTCGCCTTCGAGCACCTGAACCATCACGGGGCCGGAAATCATGAACTCGACCAGGTCCTTGAAGAAGGGACGGTCCTTGTGCACGGCATAGAAACCCTCGGCATCCTTGCGCGAAAGGTGAATCATGCGGGATGCGGCGATCTTGAGACCGTTGGTCTCGAATCGGGAATAGATCTTGCCGATCACGTTCTTTGCAACTGCATCGGGTTTGATGATCGACAGGGTACGCTCGACAGCCATTACTTTCTCCAGAACAGGTTGAACTACAAGAATAAATTGCGCAAAAAACCTAACTTGATATTTTATCTCAGTTTCCTGCCCATTTTCGGGCATGACGGCCCGCCGGACGCAGAAAAGACAAGGGCCCGGTAATGCCGGGCCCTTGTCGCCGAGGCAGTCGGATTGCTACATCATGCCCAGATACTTCGGGAACCAGATCGACAGGCCGGGCCAGTAAGTCACCACGACCAGGAATCCCAGCATCGAAAGCAGCCAGGGCCAGACCGCAACCGTCAGCTCGGTGATGCCCATCTTGGTGATACCCGAGGCTACATAAAGATTGAGGCCCACCGGCGGATGGCACATGCCGACTTCCATGTTGACTACCATGATGATGCCGAAATGTACCGGATCGATGCCCAGCTTGACCGCCACCGGGAAAAGGATGGGCGCAAAGATCAGCACGATCGATGACGGTTCCATGAAGTTGCCGGCCAAGAGCAGGATGATGTTGCAGGCAAGCAGGAAGGTGATCATGCCCAGGCCGTGGCCCAGCATCCAGTCCGCCAGCGCCTGCGGGATGTTCTCGTTGGTCATGATGAAGGAGAACAGCACGGCGTTGGTAATGATGTAGAGCAGCATCGCCGACATGTTTGCCGAATTGAGCAGCACTCGCGGCACATCCTTCGGGCCGAGATCTTTATACACAAACACGGCCACATAGAAGGCATACACCGCGCTCATGGCCGCCGCCTCTGTCGGCGTAAACATGCCCGAATAGATGCCGCCCATCACGATCACGATCAGCAGCAGGCCCCAGGCAGACTCTTTGAAGGCCTTGAGTTTCTCGGGAAAAGTGGCCTTGGGCAACCGCGGATAGTCGAACTTGCGCGCCCGGTAGTAAGTTACCCCGCCGAGAACCATGGCCAGGCCTATGCCAGGCACCACGCCGGCCATGAAAAGGGCACCGACCGAAGTATTGGTCGCCACCGAGTACATCACCATGACGATGGACGGCGGGATCAGGATTCCCAGCGCGCCCGAGGTGGTGATCACGCCGGCGCCGAACTTGTTCGGGAACCCCGCCTTGACCATCGCCGGCAGCAGGATCGAGCCGATCGCCACCACGGTTGCCGGCGACGAACCGGAAATCGCCGCGAACAAGGCGCAAGCGACCACGCCCGACAGGCCCAAGCCTCCATGCCAGTGTCCGACCATTGACGAAGCGAAGCGGATCATGCGTTTCGCCACCCCGCCATGGGTCAGGAAGTTACCGGCGAGGATGAAGAACGGGATCGCCATGATCTCGAACTTCTCGATGCCGGTGAAAAGCTTCAGTGCAACGGACTCCAGAGGTACCTGGGTGAAGAGGAAGAGAAAACTGAGCACCGTGAGGCCGAGCGAAATCGAAATCGGCATGCCGGTCAGCATCAATCCCAGCAGGATCACAAAAATGATGGTGGCGTTCATTTCGGTTGTCCTCCCAGATCTTCCTTGCGCCGATCCGGGTCGGTCGGAACATTCCGCGAGCGACGGTCGTCGCCCACCATGGTGTGCTTGAGATCCCGCATGTGCAGGTTGTCATCCATTTCGTAAGGATTGACGTCGACCGGCGGTGTTTCCTCCTCGAGACCATCGACGTGGCCATGATCGTGATGTGGCAGATCACCCGTACGGATGAAGCTCACCAACACCTGCAGGAAGCGGAAGCACATCAGGCTGCTGCCGAGCGGAATCGCCGAATACACGATCCACGTCGGCCATTCCAGGTCAGGCGTGGTCGGGCCTTCGGGTACGTCGCCGACCGACATGCCCAGGGTCGTGAATATCGCGTAGTGCGCGCCGTTCTCCCAGACAAAGTGAGCGCCCAGCGTACCGACGATGCCGGTAAACAGTGCGCCGGCAGCCAGGCCGAATATGATGAACTTGCTGCGCATGCTGTCTTCGAGCCGATTGATCAGCACGTCGACGCCGACGTGGATGCCGGTGCGCACGCCGTAGGCGGCGCCGAACTTGGCCATCCAGACGAACATGATGATGCAGAGTTCCTGCGCCCAGCTGAAGTTGAGCGACAGCAGCCAATCCTGCACCCCGGGGATTCCGGCGCTGGCGGCATAGCGATGGACAACCGCGGCGAATATGATCAACGTAGCGGCGCCCATGAGGAATGTGATCAACCACTCCTCAAGATGATCGAGAAATTTCATGGAAATGCTCCCCCGGGATTGACGGTAGCCTGCTTGATGCTCTACGAGTTGAGGCTACCGCCGGCAGCATGGCATGCCGGCGGTTTGATGCCGATCTGTCTTAAAGCTTGTTGGGATCGAACCCGGTTTCCTTGTAGATCGACTGGAGCAGGTCCTTGCCGACACGGTCGGCCATCTTCACGTGCACCGGAGCCATGGCCTTCTTGAACGCCATGCGTTCTTCCTTGGTCGGCACATAGACGGTCGTCTTGCCGCTCTTCTTGACACCTTCGAGCGACATGTCGTTCTCTTCCTGCGCGATCTTGTTGGCGTAGGCCGTAGCCTCCTTCATGGCCGCTTCCAGCTGACCACGAACATCCGCGGGCAAGCCTTCCCAGAACTTCTTGTTGGTGATGACCGCGTAGCCGAGGTAACCGTGATTGGTCAGCGTCAGATGCTTCTGAACTTCATGCATCTTCTGCGTGTAAAGGTTCGAGATCGGATTTTCGGTGCCATCGACGACGCCGGTCTGGAGTGCCTGATAGACCTCGGAAAAGGCCATAACCTGAGGCAGGCCGCCGACCGAGCGAATCTGCTCTTCGAGCACCTTCGATGACTGGATGCGCAGCTTCTTGCCCTTGAGGTCGGCCGGTGCCTTGATCGGTGTATTGGCGGAGAAGGACTTGAAGCCGTTGTCCCAGAAGGCCAGCCCCTTGATACCCTTGGGCTCCAGCTTGGCCAGCATGCCGGCTCCTATCGGTCCCTGCGTGATCTTGTGCAGATCGGCCGTGTCGTCGAAGATGTAGGGGAAATCGAATGCCTCGAATTCCTTGACGCCCAGCGGGCCGAATTTTGCCAAGGATGGTGCCAGCATCTGCACGGCACCGAGTTGCAGCGCCTCCATCTCTTCCTTGTCCTTATACAACGCACTGTTGGCATAGACCTCGACCTTGGCCTTGCCCTTGGTCAGCTCCGCGGCCCTCTTGGCGAAAAATTCCGAGGCCTTGCCCTTGGGCGTATCGGCGGCCACCACGTGACTGAACTTGATGACGATCGGGGCCTGGGCCATGGCGATCATCGAGAACGTGGCGGCAACTAGGCCGACAACCATGGTATGCATTTTCATGTTCCATCCTCCTGTTGGTGTTGTGGTGCGCGAAAGATTACCACTCCGCACGCTGCGGTGAGGCGAATTCTCCATGTCCCCGCTTGGGCTGCCTATTGTGGATTTCCGCAAACGTGCCACCCGGTGCGGCGGGCCGCGCTAATATCGTGGCGTGAACCTTCACTCGCCCAGTCCACCGCCAGAGCGCACCAGCCGACGGAGCTGGCTGTGGATCCTGCCGCGACTGGCCTTTGTCCTGTTCGTCAGCGGCGTCGCCCTGCTGCTCTGGATGTCTGATCGCGCCGACAAAGAGGAAAGGCGCGCGACGCTCATCAGCGACATCCTGTGGCTGGAACAGAATCTTCGCTTTCATCTGACGCGCAACCAGGAAGTCCTCGGACGCATCGACCTGGCGCACACGCTCGACGCCAGGGCCTTCGAGTCCTTCGCCCGTACCGTATTCGGCTTCGAAAGCGGGCTGCGGCAACTGATCTGGCTGGGAACCGACGGCAGCTTGCGACAAGCGCATCCGATCACCATGGATCCCAGTCTGGTAGGCGAAGCCGGGGAAGCCCTTCCGTCCCGACAAAGCTTTCGCCTCGCGCGCTCGCTGGGCAAGCCTGTCTACAGCAAAGCCTATCCCTACTTCACGGACGACTGGCAGTTCGAAGTCCACGTCCCTGTTTCGCGCGAGGGCAAGATCGTCGGCGTGGTCGTAGGCGTCTACCGCATCCGCGAGCTTCTCGGCGACAGCGTGCCATGGTGGCTGGCCGAGCGCTATCGCATCAGCATCGTCGGCGATTCCGGCAAGGTGCTAGGCACACGTTCCAAGATTGAATCCGCGGTGACCGAAGAGGGCTATCAGGTCGCCTTTGATCCTCCCGGCTGGGGCCTGAGCATACACGCCGTGCCCTATCACGCGCCGCGGCCCCTGGCCAGCGTGCTGCTCTCGGTCAGCCTGGTCATCCTGGCGCTGATCGTGCTGTGGAGCCTCTGGATCCTGCGCCGCCACGTCCTGCGTCGCCAGGCCGTGGAGGAGCAGTTGCAGCGGGAACACGCATTCCGCAAGGCGATGGAGGATTCGCTCGATACCGGGATGCGCGCACGCAACCTCGACGGGGAGATCATCTACGTCAACCCGGCCTTCTGCCGCATGGTCGGCTGGTCGGCGGCGGAACTGATCGGCCGCCGTCCGCCGATGCCTTACTGGGCTGACGACTATCTCGACGAAACCCGCGCCATGCATGACCGGGTCCTCGCCGGACAGGGCCCGGAAGAAGGCTTCGAGCTGAAGTTCAAGCGCCGCAACGGCGACGTAATCGATGTGCTGATCCACGAGGCGCCGCTGATCGACGCCCAGGGCCGGCACTCCGGCTGGATGGGCTCGATGGTCGATATCACCGAGCGCAAGCACGCCGACGAACGCGCGCGCCAGCAGCAGGATCGCCTGCAATCCACGGCGCGGCTGGTCGCCATGGGGGAAATGGCGTCGAGCATCGCGCATGAACTGAACCAGCCGCTGGCCGCCATATCGAGCTATTGCACCGGGGCGGCCAACCTGCTGCGCAAGCAGACGCCGACGACCGACGTGCTGCCCGCGCTGGACAAGGCGGTGGAACAGGCACACCGCGCCGGACAGGTGATCCGTCGGATCTACAGCCTCGCCCGACCGGGCGAAAATCACTTCGAAAAAGTTCATCTTGCGCAGCGCATCGAAGCCGCGCTGGCGCTGATGGACGGCGAGATCCGGCAAAAGGGCATCCGCGTCTCGCTGGCGCTTTTCCCGCAGGTGACGGTCGAGGGCGATCCGGTCCTGCTGGAGCAGGCCCTCTTCAACCTGCTGCGCAATGCGATCGAATCCATGCGCGACACCGCGCCCGATCAGCGGCAACTGGTCATTGCACTCGACTGCGCCGATGGCTACGCCAGGCTCGCAATCGCCGATCGCGGCTGCGGAATCGATCCCGGCGTGGCCGATCAGTTGTTTGACCCGCTATTCACCACCAAGACCGAAGGCCTTGGCATGGGGCTGGCAATTTGCCGTTCGGTGATTGAGAATCACCGGGGCCGCCTCTCGTTCGAGGCCAACCCGGAAGGAGGAACCGTATTCCGCATCCTGCTACCCCTGGCGCCGCCGTGAGCAGCCCCGTCACGCATATCGTCGACGACGATCCGGCGGTACGCGATGCGCTGCAATGGCTGCTGAAGTCGCGCGGTGTCCAGTCCCAAACCTGGGCATCAGCGGAGGAATTCCTGTCGGCGGACAGTCGCGAACTGTGCGGCTGCCTGCTGCTCGATGTGCGGATGCCCGGCATGAGCGGCATCGAACTGTTCGATCGCTTGCGCGGTATCGGCTGCCACCTGCCGGTAATATTCCTCACCGGGCACGGCGACGTGCCGATGGCCGTTCAGGCACTCAAGGACGGCGCCTTCGATTTCATCGAAAAGCCCTACGATGACAACGCCCTGGTGGACAAGGTGCTGGCCGCGATCGGGCACGACGCGAAGCGTTGCGCCCACGCCAACGCAATTCGCGCTCTGCGCCAAAAACTGGAGCAACTTACGCAGCGCGAGCAGGAAGTTATGCAGATGATCCTCGCCGGCAAGCTGAACAAGGTCATCGCCGATGACCTGGGCATCGCAATGCGCACCGTCGAGGTTCATCGCTCCCACATCTTCGAAAAGATGCAGGTGCGCTCGGCAGTGGAGCTTTCACAGCTGCTGAGCACGCTCGGCGGATAGCCGTCCGCCCGGAAACTCTCGCGACAAAACCGGATCGAAACCAACGGGGCCGCTCGGGCGAGGTTGCGCCGGTCGACGCCAGGATGGCTGGAGTGAATACCCGGTTCCGGAACCGGAATCAAGCGCGGCTGGCCAATAGTCGGCGCTGGCGCGACGGCACCAAAACTATTGCGCCAGCTTGTGGATGGTGAAAATGCCAAGCCCGGTCAGCAACAGCGAACCGAACAGGTGCAGCGAGGCGGTGCCGAGGGCCCAGCCATAGTCGGCACGCTGGATCATGGCCACGACTTCGGCGGAAAAGGTCGAGAAGGTGGTCAGCGCGCCGAGGAAGCCGGTGACGAAGAACAGCTTGAATTCCGGCGCCAGATCGACATTGATATGGAAGGCCATGACCGCCGCGCCGACCAGGTAGGCGCCGACCAGGTTGGCGGCCAGCGTACCCAGCGGCATGGCGGGCAAGACCGGGTTGAGCCAGAGTCCGAGGACATAGCGCAGCCACGCCCCGAGCATTGCGCCGCCGCCGATGGCGAGAAGACTGGTCCAGTTCATGTTGCCTGCGCCGGGCCGCCCCAAGCAGGCAGCGAGCCATTGAACCGGAGCGGGTGCAGTACGCGACCCGGTGTCGCCTCCTTCAATTCCAAGGGGGATGGGGGGAAGGAATCCATTGTTTGGATTTTACGCCTGCCGGTAGAATCGCCGCTTTGCCACCTGCTGCCGCCGATCATGGCCGAACCGGACAACAAACCCTCCAACTTCATCCGCCACATCATCGATGGCGACCTCAAGTCCGGCAAGTACGCCGCGCGGCGCTGGAGCGGCAAGCCCGGCCCGGCCGAACAGCAAAAAGTTCCCGAAGGGACGCACAGCGCTGGCGCTGGCACCGCGGTGGATGGGGCGAAAATCCGCACCCGCTTCCCGCCGGAGCCGAACGGCTACCTGCATTTCGGCCATGCCAAGTCGATCTGCCTGAATTTCGGCCTGGCGCTGGACTACCAGGGCGCCTGCCACCTGCGCTTCGACGACACCAATCCGGAAAAGGAAGAGCAGGAGTATGTTGATGCCATCATCGACGCCGTGCATTGGCTCGGCTTCGAATGGCGCTTCGGCGACGAAATCAACCAGTACCTGGCGTCGGACTACTTCGAGTGGATGTACCAGTTCGCCGAAAAGCTGATCGAGGCCGGCCACGCCTACGTCGATTCGCAGACGGCGGACGAAATGCGCGCCAGCCGCGGCACGCTGACCGCAGGCGGCCGCAACTCGCCCTACCGCGAGCGCATGCCGGCCGAGAACCTGGCGCTGTTCCGCGCCATGCGCGGCGGCGAATTCGCCGACGGCACGCACGTGCTGCGGGCGAAGATAGCCATGGACTCGCCCAACATCAACCTGCGCGACCCGGCGATCTACCGCATCCGCCACGCCACGCACCACAATACGGGTGACACCTGGTGCATCTACCCGATGTACACCTACGCGCACCCGATCGAGGACGCGCTGGAGAACATCACGCATTCGATCTGCACCCTGGAGTTCGAGGACCAGCGGCCGTTCTACGACTGGCTGCTGGCGCGCCTGGCGGAACTCGGTTGCGTCAATACCCCCCTGCCGCAGCAGATCGAATTCGCCCGCCTCAACCTGTCCTATGTGGTGCTCTCGAAGCGCAAGCTGATCCAGCTGGTGGACGAGAAGCACGTCGATGGCTGGGACGATCCGCGCCTGCCGACCCTGGTCGGCGCGCGCCGCCGCGGCTTCACGGCGGAGGGCTTCCGCGCCTTCAGCGAGATGATCGGCGTCACCAAGTCGGATTCCTGGATCGACATCAGCGTGCTGGAGGAATGCCAGCGCGAACACCTCAACGAAACCGCGCCGCGCCGCATCGCCGTGCTCGACCCGGTGAAGCTCGTCATCGACAATTACCCGGAGGGCCAGGAGGAGGAATGCCTCGCCCCCAACCACCCGCAAAAGCCAGAGTGGGGCAAGCGCCCGGTGCCCTTCTCGAAGGAGTTGTGGATCGAGCGCGAGGATTTCATGGAGGCGCCGAGCAAAGGCTACTTCCGCCTCTTCCCGGGCAACCGCGTACGCCTGCGCTATGGCTTCGTCGTCGAATGCACCGGCGCCGACCGCGATGATGCCGGCAACATCACTGCCGTGCATTGCAACTACTTCGCCGACTCGAAATCCGGCACGCCCGGGTCCGACGCCTACAAGGTCAAGGGCAACATCCACTGGGTCTCGGCCAGGCATGCCTGTGCCGCCGAGATACGCCTCTACGACCGGCTGTTCTCGGTCGAAGCGCCGGGCAGCGGCGACCGCGACTTCATCGCCGACCTCAACCCGACATCCAAGCGGGTGGTCGCCGCGCAACTCGAGGCCGCGTTGAAGGACGCCGCGGCGGAAGAACGCTTCCAGTTCGAGCGCCACGGCTACTTCGTCGCCGACCGCGTCGATTCCAGACCCGGCGCACCGGTGTTCAACCGTGCCGTGACGCTGAAGGATTCCTGGAGCAAGGGCAAATAGGCGAGGCGAAGGCCAACGCTGGCGACCGGGGCCGGGAGAACAGCGCCCTGGCCGTCGTGGTGGTCGCCCAGCTGCTGGGCACCTCGCTGTGGTTTTCCGCCAACGCCGCCGCGCCCGACCTGGCCCAGGCCTGGGGCCTGGGCAACGCCGAGATCGGCAGCCTGACCAATGCGGTTCAACTCGGCTTCATCCTCGGCACGCTGGGCGCCGCCACCAGCGGCCTGGCCGACCGCTACGCCGCGAGCCGCATCGTCGCCGCCAGCGCACTGGCCGGCGCTGCCGCCAACGCCGCCTTCGCGCTGTTCGCCGCCAGCCTGGAACAGGCCTTGGTCTGCCGCTTCTGCGTCGGCCTGGCGCTGGCCGGCATCTATCCGCTGGGCATGAAGCTGGTGGTGGGCTGGGCGCCCGAGCGTTCGGGACAGGCGCTGGCCTGGCTGGTCGGCATGCTGACGCTGGGCACCGCCCTGCCCCACGGCCTGCGCGCGCTGGGCGGCGGCGGGTCCTGGCGGTACGTGGTGCTGGCGTCCTCGGCGTTGGCCGTGGTCGCCGCGCTGATGATCTTCCGCCTCGGCGACGGGCCGCACCTCAAATTGCGCGGGCGCGGCCAGCGCATCGCCTTCGGCCACGTGCTGCATGCCTTCTCGATCGCGGATTTCCGCGCTGCGGCGGGCGGCTACTTCGGCCACATGTGGGAGCTGTATGCCTTCTGGACGCTGGTACCACTGCTGCTGGCGGCGACCGGCCTGGCGGCGCGACTCGGCCTCGACCCGACCTGGGGCACCCCGCTGCTGGCCTTCGCCGTGATCGGCTGCGGCGGGCTGGGCTGCTTCGCCGGGGGGCAACTGGGCCTCGCCATCGGCGGCGCGCGCGTCGCGGCCTGGGCGCTGGCCACCTCCGCCGCCTGCTGCCTGCTGTTCCCCTTCGCCGCCGCGGCACCGGCGTCAGTGCTGCTGGCGCTGCTGCTGCTCTGGGGTTTCGCCGTGGTCGCCGATTCGCCGCAGTTTTCGGCGCTCTCGGCGCGCGCCTGCCCGCCGCAGGATGTCGGCAGCGCGCTGGCGATCCAGAACAGCATCGGCTTCGCCATCACGCTGGCCTCGATACACCTCGCCACCGCGCATGTGGAACAATGGGGCGCCAGAATCGCCTGGTGGCTGCTGCCGGGTCCGCTGCTGGGTCTCGTGCTGCTGGCACCGCTGTGGCGCCGCCCTTACGCTCAGGAACGCAGATCATGACCTTCATCGAATCGCTCACCGCCGCCTGGAAGACCAACAACTCGCTGCTCTGCGTCGGACTCGATCCCGACCCGGCGAAATTTCCCGCCCACCTCAAGGACAAGCCGGACGCCATCTTCCGCTTCTGCAGCGAAATCGCCGACGCCACGGCGGACCTGGCCTGCACCTTCAAGCCGCAGATCGCCTATTTCGCCGCGCGCCGCGCCGAGGACCAGCTCGAAGCCCTGATCGCGCACATCCACGAGAAGCACCCCGGCGTGCCGGTGATCCTCGACGCCAAGCGGGGCGACATCGGCAGCACCGCCGAGCAGTACGCGATCGAGGCCTTCGAGCGCTACCGGGCCGACGCGGTGACGGTGAACCCCTACATGGGACGCGATTCGGTCGAGCCCTGGCTGGCTTACAAGGGCAAGGGCGTGATCCTACTCTGTCGCACGTCGAATCCCGGCGGCAGCGACCTGCAGTTTCAAAGAGTCGGCGCTGGCGACACGGCGATTTACGAGCTGGTCGCGGAGAAAGTCGCCGCGGAATGGAACACGACGGGCCAGTGCGCGCTGGTGGTCGGCGCCACCTTCCCCGGCGAGATCGCCCGCGTGCGCCAGATCGTCGGCGAGATGCCGCTGCTGGTGCCCGGCATCGGCGCCCAGGGCGGCGACATCGAGGCCACGGTCATGGCCGGCAAGACCGCCGCCGGCAGCGGCCTGATGATCAATTCCTCGCGCGCCATCCTTTACGCCGGCAAGGGCGAAGACTATGCCGCCGCCGCGCGCAAGGTGGCGCTGGAAACCCGCGACGCGATCAACCGCTGGCGCTAGCGCCGGCGGCGCTTGAAAGCGTCGCGATGCGGCCCATCTATATCGTTGCCATGCCGTCCCTGCCGAATGCAGGGACATATAATTCCCCGCTCGTTCATTCCGGAAAGTTGCCGCCATGAGTTCCCGCCACGTTCGCCTGCTGATCCTTGGTTCCGGCCCCGCCGGCTACTCCGCCGCCGTTTATGCCGCCCGCGCCAACCTCGATCCCGTGCTGATCACCGGCATGGCGCAGGGCGGCCAGCTGATGACCACCACCGACGTCGACAACTGGCCGGCCGACGCCGACGGCGTGCAGGGTCCGGACCTGATGGCGCGCTTCGAGAAGCACGCCGCGCGCTTCAATACCGAAATGATCTTCGACCACATCCATACCGTGAAGCTGGCCGAGAAGCCGATGCGCCTGATCGGCGATGCCGGCGAATACACCTGCGACGCGCTGATCATCGCCACCGGCGCCTCGGCGCAATACCTCGGCCTGCCTTCCGAGGAAAAGTTTTCCGGCAAGGGCGTCTCGGCCTGCGCCACCTGCGACGGATTCTTTTACAAGAACCAGCACGTCGCGGTAATCGGCGGCGGCAACACGGCGGTCGAGGAAGCGCTGTACCTGGCCAACATCGCCAGCCACGTCACGGTGGTACATCGCCGCGACAAGTTCCGCGGCGAGAAAATCCTGCAGGACAAGCTGTTCGAGAAGGAAAAGGCCGGCAAGGTCACCATCAGATGGGACAACACGCTGGACGAGGTGCTGGGCGACAAGACCGGGGTCACCGGCATGCGCATCAAGAACGTGAAGACCGGTGCCACCGAGGACATCGCGCTGATGGGCGTCTTCATCGCCATCGGCCACAAGCCCAACACCGACATCTTCGCCGGCCAGTTGGCCATGGAAGGCGGCTACATCGTCACCGGGGGCGGGCGCAACGGCAACGCCACGGCGACCAGCGTTCCCGGCGTGTTCGCCGCGGGCGACGTGCAGGACCACATTTACCGCCAGGCGGTGACCAGCGCCGGCACCGGCTGCATGGCCGCCCTCGACGCCGAGCGCTACCTCGACAGCCTGGACGGCTGATCCCATGCGGCGGCGGTCGCCCCCCGCCGAGGAAGACCGCGCCGCGTTTCGTGCCGCGGTGGCCGATGCGCAGCCCCTCACCTGGGACCGGGTGCATCACGAACCGCCCCTGCCGCCCGCGATCCCGCGCTATTCGCAGCTGGACGACGCGGCGGTGCTGCGCGAGGCGATCGACGGCGCCGACCTGCTGGACCTGCAACTCGACGGCGGCGACCAGGCGGCCTGGG
Organism: Sulfuritalea sp.; assembly: GCF_017302275.1. GTDB lineage: Bacteria > Pseudomonadota > Gammaproteobacteria > Burkholderiales > Rhodocyclaceae > Sulfuritalea. Next base: position 10,902 of record NZ_JAFLDR010000032.1, on the reverse strand, counting down.
CGCGCCCAGGCCTGCAACGCTCCGTGCTGCGTGACCTGCGCCGCGGGCGCTGGGTGGTACAGGGCAAACTCGACCTGCATGGCATGAACCGCGACCAGGCGCGCCGCGCCGTCGCCGAATTCCTGCACGACTGCCATCGCCGCGGGCTGCGCTGCGTGCGCGTGGTGCACGGCAAGGGCATCGGTTCGCCGGGACGCGAACCGGTGCTGAAGAAGCTGGTGCTGGGCTGGCTCAGCCAGCGCCAGGAGGTGCTGGCCTTTTGCCAGGCGCGCACCATGGACGGCGGAGCCGGCGCGGCGCTGGTGCTGCTCGCCGCCCCGAGATGAATCCCCGGGCGGCTCCCGATGCCCCTGATCCGACCCGCACCCTCCTTGGCCAGAAAGCCCTTGTATTACTATTGGCATAGCCCCGGAATTCCATCAAGGGACCTGGAACAGGCATCGAAACATGGTTGGGGTCCGCCCCGGCTCCCTGACCCGTTAGTCCGAACGGGCCGTTGACGCGCCAATGAATCCGGGGAAAATAGGCCGAAAGTAGCAATATATGAAATGTTTAATACTCAGCCAAATTCATGAGCGATAACGCTGTCACCGAAGTTGCCGTCCTCAACATCAGAAGGCCTTTGTTGCCTGCCCTGGAGGGGCTCGTCCACCTTGGCAAAGGCTCCCGTTACGAGGAGGAAATCTTCGAACTCGTCGACCGGATTTCGCTGTTCCAGGAATTGACCCACCATGATATTTCGCGCCTGTGCGCCAAGATGGAGTGTTTTTGCGCCAGGCGCGACGAGGTCATTGCAAGGGAAGGCGATGACGGTGACTTTCTGGGCATCGTGCTGACCGGAGAAGTTTCGATACTCAAACAGCACGCCGATGGCCAGCAAAGGCTGTTGTCGGTCATCGGTCCGGGCGCCACGTTTGGCGAGATGTCGATCATCGATGGCAAGCCGAGGTTTGCCACCTGCGTCGCGCGGGAGCCAACGGATTTCGCCGTTCTGACCCGCGATACCGTCTATGACATCCTGCTGCTCGAGCCCTCGCTGGGCAGCAAACTGCTGCTGCTGCTCCTGTACCACAGCCTGGAACGGCTACGTGAAACGGGCGAAAGGCTGCTGCCTTTCATTGACGGCTCGAAGAAATAGCCGAGCGCAGCGGACTAGCTCGGTCACCCCCTTCCACGGGAAGGGGGCCGGGGGGATGGCCAACCAGTTTGCCGCAGGCGAAGCCAACGAAGCAGCGATCAAATCGCTGCTTCGTTGGCTTCGCCGGTCCTGATCCGCACCACCTGTTCCACCGGCGAAACGAAGATCTTGCCGTCGCCGATCTTGCCGGTGCGCGCCGCCTTGATGATGGCTTCGATAGCGGGTTCCACGGTTTCGTCGGCGACCACGATTTCGATCTTGATCTTCGGCAGGAAGTCGACCACGTACTCGGCGCCGCGATACAACTCGGTATGGCCCTTCTGCCGGCCGAAGCCCTTGACTTCGGTCACGGTCAGGCCCGTGACGCCGACGTCAGACAGCGCCTCGCGCACTTCGTCGAGCTTGAACGGCTTGATGATGGCTTCAATCTTCTTCATTTCCCTGGTCCTCGTTGTCAACAATTCGAAGCCGCCCCGCGGCTGAGCCGCCGTCACCCCCTTCCGCGGAAAACACCGTCTGGTGTTTCAGTGCAGGCCAATGCCCGCGCAGCGGGCGTTGGCCTGCACTAAAGGGGGCCGGGGGGATGGCTCACCATTCGTCGGCGTAAGCCGATGTTATCGGATAGCGCCAGTCCTTGCCGAACCCGCGTTGCGTGACGCGGATGCCGACCGGCGCCTGGCGCCGCTTGTATTCGTTCTTCTTGAGCATGCCGACCACCTTGCGCACGTCGGCTTCGGGGTGGCCCGCGGCGATGATCCGGCGCGGGCTTTCGTCGCGCTCCATGTAGGCCTCGATGATGGCGTCGAGCACCGCGTAGGGCGGCAGCATGTCCTGGTCGGTCTGGCCGGGCTTGAGTTCGGCCGAGGGCGCGCGCGTGATGATGTTGCGCGGGATCGCCTCCGACAGCGTGTTGCGGTACTCGGACAGGCGATAGACGAAGGTCTTGAACACGTCCTTGATCACCGCGAATCCGCCCGCCATGTCGCCGTAAAGCGTGGCGTAGCCGACCGCCATCTCGCTCTTGTTGCCGGTGGTCAGCACGATGCGTCCGGTGCGGTTGGAGAGCGCCATCAGCAACATGCCGCGGATGCGCGCCTGCAGGTTCTCGTCGGTGGTGTCCCACTCCGGCTTGGGGCCCAGTGACGCAAAAGTCGGCGCCAGCAGCACGGCGAACTGCTCCATCGCGGCGGCGATCGGGATCTCGTCGTATTGCACGCCGAGACGCTTCACCATCTCGCGGGAATCGTCGAGGCTCATCTGCGCCGTCCACGGCGACGGCATCATCACCGCACGCACCTTGTCGGGGCCGAGGGCGTCGGCGGCGATGGCCAGTGTCAGGGCGGAGTCGATGCCGCCGGAAAGGCCGAGGATGGCACCGGGAAAACCGTTCTTGCCGAGATAGTCGGCGACGCCCAGCTTCAGCGCCGCATAGACTTCCGCCTCGACTGGCAGCGTTTCGGCGATCCGGCCGGGCAGCAGTTGGCCGTCGGCAAAATCGATGATCGCCAGGTCCTCGACGAAGGCTGGCGACTGGTGGGCCAGGCGGCCCTGGCCGTCGAGCGCGAAGGACGCGCCGTCGAACACCAGTTCGTCCTGGCCGCCGACCAGGTTGGCATAGATCACCGGCTTGCCGGTCGCCGTCACCCTGTCGCGCAGCACCTCGTAGCGCCGCGCCTGCTTGTTCATGTGGAAGGGCGAGGCATTCAACGTCAGCATCAGCTCCGCACCGGCCAGCGCCGCCGCCTCGGCGGCGCCGTATTCCCAGACATCGGCGCAGATCGCCAGCCCGCAGCGGATACCGTTGATGTCGATCACGCAGGGCTCGCTGCCCGCCGCGAAATAACGCTCCTCGTCGAAGACCTCGTAGTTCGGCAGGCGATGCTTGCGGTAGTTGGCGCGCACCTCGCCGCCGTCGAGCAGGGCCGCCGCGTTGTAGCGGCGGCTGCCGGACTGCTCCGGATAGCCGAGTACGATGGGCAGCGGCGCGGCGCGGGCGAGCACCTCGACCTGCGCGGCGCAGGCCCGATAGAAATCCGGCCGCATCAGCAGGTCTTCCGGCGGATAGCCGCAGAGCGCCAGCTCCGGCGTCAGCAGCACCTGCGCGCCGGCCTCGCGGGCGCTCCGCGCGAACTCCAGTATGCGGGCTGAATTGCCGGCCAGGTCGCCGAGGACGGCGTTGAACTGGGCGACGGCGATGCGCAGGCGGGTCATGGGCGATCCTGGGATGGCGTGGCCGCCCAATCGAGCGGGGCCATAACTATAGCGGATAAAAAAACCCGCCATGCGGCGGGCTTGGGTGGCCGGACGCGCGCCTCAGTATGCCGGCTTTTCCTTGGCGGCCTCGTAGGCGGCGACGCCGTCCATGATTTCCTTTTTCGCTTCCTCGACATTGACCCAACCGTTGATCTTGACGAACTTGCCGGGCTCCAGGTCCTTGTAGTGGGCGAAGAAGTGCGAGATCTGGTCGAGCACCAGTTGCGGCAGGTCGCGCGGACTGGAAACGCTGCGGTACATGGGCGTCAGCTTGTCCACCGGCACCGCCAGCAGCTTGGCATCCTCGCCGGCCTCGTCGGTCATCTTGAGCATGCCGATCGGCCGGCAGCGCACCACGACGCCCGGCGGGAGGGCAAATTGCGACAGAACCAACACGTCCACAGGATCGCCGTCGCCGGAAATGGTGTGCGGGATATAGCCGTAGTTGCACGGATAGTGCATCGAGGTCGACATGAAACGATCGACGAAAATCGCGCCCGACTCCTTGTCGACCTCGTACTTGATCGGCTCCGAGTGCATCGATATCTCGATAACCACATTGAAATCATTGGGCAAATCCTTGCCTGACGTAACGCGATCGAGACCCACGGCAGACTCCTTCTTGTTAAAGCTTGAATTATACCGTCGCCAAGATTTCGCCTTCCTGACGAAAACCATCGGCAAAAAATCACGGGCTGGCCACATACGCCCCATTTCCCTGTTGACAAAACGGTTCAAGTCAATGAGAATCATTCCCAATACGATTTACCGAGACGAAGAACCCATGAAGCCCACGCCCCAAGTGCCGACCGGAAAGCCGGAACCCCAGCCCCTCCCGGCGCGGGATGGTTCCCTGCTGGAAAGCGCCGCGCTGCTCGGCGAGCGGGATGAAGTCCTGATCGCCCACGGCGACGAAACCTATCGGCTGCGCCGCACCCGGCAAGACAAGCTGATCCTGACCAAATAGACCTGGAGCCACCATGTACGTCTGTATTTGCAATGCCGTGACCGAACGCGATATCGGCAGCGCCGTCGCCGAAGGCTGCTGCAGTCTGCGAGAATTGCGCGAGCAACTGGGCGTCGGCGCCTGCTGTGGTCGCTGCACCGGTTGCGCGCGCGACGTGCTGAAGAACAACCTTCATGCCCGTGCGCCTCATCAACTGTCCGTCTCGGGTTCGCAGCCCCTGGCGGCGTGATCGGGAGATCGACATGAAAGGCGACAAGAAGGTCATCCAACTGCTCAACAAGTGCCTGGTCAATGAGCTGACCGCGATCAACCAGTACTTCCTTCACGCCCGCATGTACAAGAACTGGGGCTTCGAGGCACTGGGCAAGCACGAATACAAGGAATCGATAGAGGAAATGCACCACGCCGACCACCTGATCGAGCGCGTGCTGTTCCTCGAAGGCCTGCCCAACCTGCAGGCGCTGAACAAGCTGATCATCGGCGAGAACGTGCCGGAATGCCTGGCCGGCGACCTGACCCTGGAACGCGGCGCCCACGCCGACACCAAGGCCGCGATCACGTATTGCGAAAGCGTCAATGACTACGTTTCGCGCGAGATCCTCGAAGACATCCTCGAAGACACCGAAGAACACATCGACTACCTCGAAACCCAGCTCGAGCTGATCGAGAAGGTCGGCATCCAGAACTACCTGCAGACACAAATGGGAGCGCCGTCCGGCTCCTGATTCAGGCATTACAGGCGGCGGGCGCAGCGCGCCCGGTCCGCCACCCACGCATTTCCAGCCAGCCAGCCGCGCCCCCCGCGCACGGCAAGCCAGCCAAAGTCCGATTTATTTCCTTTGGAGGTTTGCCATGCGCTTTTCCCAGTCCCTGCTCGCCATCACCGCCACGCTCTGGACCGCCTCCGCCGCCGCGCTGGAATATCCGATTGGCACGCCCAAGCAGCTCGCCGGCATGGAAGTCGCCGCCGTGTACCTGCAAGCCGTCGAGATGGAACCCGAGGGCCACATGCGCAAGGCATCCGAGTCGGACATCCATCTCGAAGCGGACATCCACGCCCTGGGCAACAATCCCAACGGCTTTGCCGAAGGCATGTGGGTGCCCTACCTGCTGGTCAAGTACGAGCTGACCAAGGTCGGCGGCAACGAGGTCATCAAGGGCGACATGATGCCCATGGTCGCCAGCGACGGCCCGCATTACGGCGACAACGTCAAGCTCAAGGGACCGGGCAAGTACAGGGTCAAGTTCACCATCTACCCGCCTGGCGCCAAGGAAAATGCCAGCGGCAACCATTTCGGCCGCCACACCGATCGCGCCACGGGCGTGCGCCCCTGGTTCAAGGCGGTCGAAGCCGAATGGGAATTCACCTACGCCGGCGTCGGCAAGAAGGGGGGCTACTGATCATGCGCGTCAAGCTGATCGCCGCCCTTCTGGCGGCCGGCTTCGCCATGCCCGCCGCGGCCAACGACATGGCATCCGTGCTGGCGGAAATGAAACGGCTGGCCGCCCGTATCGAAGCGCTGGAACGCCAGAACAAGGATCTCGAAAAGGCCCTCGCCAGCGAACGCATTTCCGAAAAAGAGCCAGAACTCGCCACCCGGCTGAAGGCCACCGAAGCCCAGACCCTGGCGATGCAGGGGCCGTTCAAGAAATTGGCCGAGGCGCTCGAAGGTATCGAGGTCGGCGGCAGCCTCACCGGCGTAGTGCAGAAAGTCGGCGCTGGCCACACGGCGAGCGCAAGCGACGAAACCCGCGCCAGCTATCGCGGCGACCTGACGGTGACGCTCCCCGGCGGCGAGATGGGCGATGCCGAGGGCAAGATCTTCAGCCACTTCCGCTTCGGCCAGGGCACCGGCACCGGCTTGCGCCCGACCTACACCAGCACCGCCAACACCGCGGCGTTCCAGACCAACGCCGGCGCCGACGACTCCTTCGCCATACTGGCCCAGGCCTGGTACCAGCTCAAGGTTCCGCTGCGGGATGACGGCATCAAGGCCAATGCGCGCGAGCATCTGTACCTGACGGCCGGCAAGATCGATCCCTTCGTCTTCTTCGACCAGAACGGCATCGCCGACGACGAGTCGTCGCGCTTCCTCAACAATGCCTTCGTGCACAACCCGCTGCTCGATTCCGGGGGCGACATCCGCGCCGATGCTTATGGCTTCGCGCCCGGCGTCATCGTCAAGTATGAGAACAGCGCACGGAAGGGCGGCGAATGGGCGCTCTCGTTCGGCATGTTCGGATCCGGTCCCGGCGCCAATTTCAGCGGCTCGCTGGCCGGTCCCCTCGTCATCGCCCAGGCCGAAACCGCCGCGCGTTTCAACCACCTGGCGGGCAACTACCGCATCTATCTGTGGAACCAGGGGCGTGGCAGCAACTACGAGCAGATCGAGCGCCGGCATTCGGGCATCGGCTTCTCCGCCGACCAGAAAGTCACCGACGACCTGGCGCTGTTCGGCCGCTACGGTCACCAGCTCAAGGGCAAGGTGCGCTTCGACCGGGCGCTGACGGTGGGCGCCGAGCTGGCCGGCAATCCCTGGTCGCGCGCCGCCGACAGTATGGGGCTCGCGTTCGGCGCACTGCGCACCAGCGCGGATTTCCGCAACGACTCGCCGACGATCGATGCCGACGGCGATGCGGTACCCGATTTTGGCTACCAGGCCGGCGGATCGGAAAAGCTGGTCGAGCTCTACTACCGCTACAAGCTCAACAGCCATGTCGAGCTGACGCCGGACTTCCAGTGGATCCGCCAGCCCGGCGGCAACGCCACGGCGCCGACGGTAAAGGTGCTGGGCCTGCGCGCGAAGATCGGCTTCTAGGCCATGCCGGCGGCGCTCGCCCATCTCCTTTTCGTGGCCACGCTCTGGCTCGGCCTCGGCTGGGCGACGCATGGCCACGCCCAGTCGTCGCCCTTGCCGGCCTGGACCATCACCGTCAGGGACGGCGTGTTCGCGCCGAAGCGTGTCGAAGTGCCGGCCGGCCAGCGCATCAAGTTCATCCTCAAGAACGAAGGCCCCGGGCCGCTGGAATTCGAGAACGCCGACCTGCACGTCGAAAAGATCGTCGCCGCCGGCGCGGAATCCTTCGTCGTCTTCAAGCTGCCGCCCGGCGAACACATGTTCGTCGACGAGTTCAACATCGCCACCGGCGAGCTGCTGGTCATCGCCAAATAGTTCGTCATGCAGACCGCAACCATCACCCTGCATCCCCGCCGCCCGCGGCAACGTCCGCGGCTGGCGCGGCTCGGCGACTGGATGGCCGCGCATCGGCGCGCCATCCTCGGCGTGCAATGGCTGATCGTGGTCTTCTACCTGGCGCTGGTGGCCCTGCCCGCCTTCCTGCCCCATCCGCACCCGGAAGCCCGGCTGTTCTCCTCGGATTTCGGCGCCACGTCGGCGATCGATCGCAGCGTATGCACCACGGGTACGCCGACCCCGACCGAAAAGGCCGCCTACCTCGCCTGCTGGCAGGACCGCCTGGTGCTCCTGGCGCAGTACCTGTTCTGGGGCGTCTGGTGGCCCTTCGTGATCCTGTCGATCATGCTCATGGGCCGCGTCTGGTGCGGCGTGCTCTGCCCGGAAGGCGCGCTGGCCGAGTTCGCCAGCCGCCACGGGCGCGGCGGCGCCATCCCGCGCTGGATGCGCTGGGGCGGCTGGCCGGTGCTGGCCTTCATCCTCACCACGGTCTACGGCCAGCTGGTCAGCGTCTATGACTACCCGCAGGCCGCGCTGCTGATCCTCGGCGGCTCCACCGTCGCCGCCGTCGCCGTGGGCTGGCTCTATGGCCGAGGCAAGCGCGTCTGGTGCCGCTACCTGTGCCCCGTCTCCGGCGTTTTCAGCCTGCTGGCGCGCATCGCGCCGCTGCATTTCCGCATCGACCGCGCCGCCTGGGACGCCCATCCGCAGCGCAGCGCCGCCGTCGATTGCGCGCCGCTGCTCGACGTCAAGCACATGAAGGGCGCCGGCCAGTGCCACGCCTGCGGCCGCTGCAGCGGCCACCGCGATGCCGTGACGCTCGCCGCGCGCTCGCCCAACGCCGAGATCCTCGGCGCCGGCGGCGACCGGCCGCGCACCAACGAGGCCGTGCTGCTGCTGTTCGGCATGCTCGGCGTCGCCATGGGCGCCTTCCAGTGGACCGTCAGCCCGTGGTTCGTGCGCGGCAAGCAGGCCGCCGCCGAATGGCTGGTGAACCGCGACATCCTCTGGCCGCTGGGCGACAGCCCGGCCTGGTGGCTGCTGACGCGCTACCCGGAGGCGGGTGACGTATTTACCTGGCTCGACGGCACTGCCATCCTGGCCTGGATCGCCATTTATTCAATCGTGCTGGGCGGCTTCGCCTGGCTGTTGGTGCGCGCCGCAGCGCATCTCGCCGGCGTCGACTGGCGGCGCCTGGCGCTGGGCCTCGTGCCGCTGGCCGGCATCGGTTTGTTCCTCGGCCTGTCGATGATGAGCGTGACCCACCTGCGCGCCGAGGGCATTGCGCTGGGCTGGCTGCCCGGATTGCGCGGCGCGCTTCTGGCGCTAGGTCTGTCGTGGTCGGCATGGCTCGGCTGGCAACTGATCAAGGTTCCCGAAGCGACGCACCACGCTGGTGCTGCCGCGACGGTGGCGCACCTGCTCGCCGGCCTGCTCTGGCTGCTGCCACTGGCCGCCGTCGGCGGCACCTGGATTCTGGCGTTCTACGTCTGGTAAGGAGAGCTTCATGAGCGAAGACATTCAACTCGAACAACCGCCCGCGCGCATGGTCGCCGGCGCCCTGGCGCATCTGGCGCGGCACATGGAAACCGGCTGCGCGCGCGCCGGGCATCTCGCCGCGCTGCTGCTGGACCAGGTCGCCAACGACCCCGAGGCCGACGGCCACCTGCGCACCCATGCCCGCGAACTGGTCGAGATCCTCGAACGTGACGCGGCCGGGGAGAAAGTGGCCGCATGACCCTGGCGCAAATGATCAGCAGCGCCTTTCCGGGCGGTCCGGACTGCCTGTGCTCGCCCGACGAGGTTCCCGTGGCGCGCCCGGGCCGTCGCCGCAAGCTATGGGAGCTGCCGCACGCCTTCCACTGCGCGCTGATCGGCACCTGCCTGCCGGTGCCCGACATGCGCAGGCTCGCCCCCCACTCCGGCTACGACGTCGGCTACATGAGCGACTACAGCCTGCATACCGTGGTGGTCGGTTACTGCGAAAAACGCGACGCCCTGAGCGAGGCCATCCAGCGCTTCCTCGACAAGCGCCATGCCGGAGCGCTCGCACGCTTCGCACCGGCCGCCGATGCCGCCGCGATCGCTTTCCTTTGGCGCGAGGCGCTGGCGCGCGGCGACGACATCCCCGGCGCGCTGTGGGCCGCCTGGACGCATCCGGCCATGGACGACGACCTCGGCCGCGATATCCACGGCGACATCCACATGCTCTCGCACCAGGTGGGAGCCAGCGTACGCGCGGACTTGCGCCAGGTCGAGCAATTCAAACGCGAAGCGCAAGCCCTGCGCCAGGAACTCGATGCGCTGCGGCGAAGCAGCGCCGACGAGCGACGCAGCCACGCCGCCGAACTCGCCGCCCTGCGCGCCGAACTCGACCAGAACCGGCGGCGCGCAACACAAGCCGCCGCGCTGGAACGCGAACTGGCGGCCGCCGCACGCGAGCGCAAGGAGCACGCCGCCTTGCAGCAGCGCGCCGCCATGCTGGCCGCGCGCGCCGAGGCGCTCGAGGAATGGAACACCGCCAACGTACGCCGCGCCGCGCAGCTCGAAATCGAACTCCAGCAGGCGCGTATGGCGCTCGCCGCCGCGCAGGCCACGCCGGCCGCAAGCGGCGACGCCCCGGAATGTGGCCGCGACTGCCCGCCAGGTCCGGCCCTGGAAGGGCGCTGCGTGCTCTGCGTCGGCGGCCGCAGTGGCCTCGTGGACGGCTACCGCAAACTCGTCGAACAACGCGGCGGACGCTTCCTGCACCACGACGGCGGGCAGGAGGAGCACCTGCATCGCATCGATGCGGCGATCGCCAGCGCCGATGCCGTCGTCTGCCAGACCGGTTGCGTTTCGCACGCGGCCTATTGGCGGCTCAAGGACGCCTGCAAGAAGCTGGGCAAGCCTTGCGTCTTCGTCCAGTCGCCCGGAGTCGGCAGCTTCGCGCGCAGCCTGACCGCATTGACCAACGCGGCGCCGACCGACCAGGTCATCCGCCTTGCTCCGCGCCAATGAACGCCGCCGCATCCTCCTGTGAACAAGGCCTGCGGCCGCGCCTGTCGGCAACGGGTCTGGCGATCGTCATCGCCATTCACCTGCTGGTACTGGCGGCGCTGCTGCGCCTGAACGTCATCGCCCTGCCGGCGCCGCTTGCCGTGCTCAGCGTCAGCCTGCTGCCGCCGGCGCCCGAGATCCGGCCGCAACCGGACATCCTGCCGCCGAAGCCGCTGCCGGTGGCGCGCAAACCGGTACCGGCGCCGGTGCCGGACCCGACCGTACTCGCCGCGCCTGCCGATTCGCCCTCGCCCTCGCCAATCGCCGTGCCGCCGGCGCCGACTCCCGTGCCGGCGCCCGCGCCGGTGGCC
>NZ_JAFLDR010000031.1 GCF_017302275.1 Sulfuritalea sp. | reverse complement strand
GCCGCGTTGCGTGCCGATCCGCTGCTGGCGGCGGCGCCGGCGGCATTCCGCGCAGAAGTGGCGGCCGCCGAGGCGCGCCTCGCGGAGTCGGCCAAATGAACGCGCCGACCCTGGAGCTTGCAGCGCGAGCCAGCACCGTGCGCCTGACCGACTTGCGCAAGCGCTACCGCGTTGGCGACGACTGGGCCGAGGCGCTGAAGGGCGTCAGCCTGACGGCGGCGGCGGGCGAGATGGTGGCGCTCACCGGGCCTTCGGGCAGCGGCAAGAGCACGCTGCTCAACCTGGCCGGCCTGATCGACACGCAGGACGCCGGTACGCGCGAGATCGCCGGCAGGCCGGTGGATGGCCTCGACGATGCCGCGCTGACCAGTCTGCGGCGCGAACAGGTGGGCTTCATCTTCCAGGGATTCAATCTGGTGCCGGTGATGAACGTGGCCGACAACGTGGAATACCCGCTGCTGCTGCTCGGCCGCGCGCCGGCGGAACGCCGCCGCAAGGTGGCGGAGATACTGGAGCGCACCGGACTGACCGGGCTGGCCGGCCGCCTGCCGGACGCGCTCTCGGGCGGCCAGCGCCAGCGCGTGGCGATCGCCCGCGCCCTGGTCAAGTCGCCCAGCCTGGTCATCGCCGACGAGCCGACCGCCAACCTCGATTCGCACACCGCGCAGCAGATCGTCGACCTGCTGCGCGAGCTGTCGCACGAACGCGGTGCGGCCGTGGTGGTGGCGACCCACGACGAGCGCATGAGCGCGCATTGCGACCGCGTGCTGCGCCTGGCGGACGGTGAACTGGTGGACGCCCATGGAGCGCCGACTGGACCCGCGGAAGAGAAGCAGGCGAAAAGCGAATTGATCGCCCCCCACCCCCTGACCCCCGCCCCTGGGCGGGGGCGACCGACTGGCTCGCTAAGCTCGACCGTTACCCGGGACTCCGCAACCGGTACTTCATCCGTTAAGGGAGAGCGGCAATGAAATGGATCCTGTTTGCCTGGAAGAACGTGATGCGCAACAAGCGCCGCTCGCTCACCGCGATGCTGATCACGGCCATGGGTACGGCGGCGGTGCTGATCGGCGGCGGCTTCGCGTTGTTCACCTACGAATCGCTGGAAGAGATGACGGCGCGTGACAGCGGCCACGTGGTGCTCGCCGCCGCGCGCGGTTTCGACAACGACGAGGACGTGCCGCTGCAGCATGGATTGAGCGGGGCGGCGGCGCTGGCGACGCACTACGCCACACTGCCCGGGGTGCGCGCCGTGGCGCCGCGCATCCAGTTTTCGGGGCTGATATCGAATGGCGACAAGTCGGCGGTGTTCATCGGCAGCGGCGTCGATCCGGCGCTGGATTTCCGCCTGCGCGGGCCGCAACTCGGCTTCGTCGCCGGCGAGGCGCCGGGGCCCTCGGACGCGGTGCCGGAAGTCGCCATCGGCGACGAACTGGCCAAGCTGATGAAGGCCAAGGTGGGCGGCTCGCTGACGCTGCTGGCCACCACCACCGAGGGCAACCTCAATGCGGTGGACGTGATCGTGCGCGGCATCGTCAGGACCGGCGTGCCCGACATCGACCGTCGCCTGGTGATGACCGACATCCGTGCCGTGCAGCGCCTGCTGCTGACGGACAAGGTCGGTAGCCTGGCCATCTACCTCAAGGACACGGCGCAGACCGCGGCGATGGCGGCGCAGGTGAAGGCCACCCACCCGGAACTGGCGGTGCGCACCTGGGGCGACCTGGCGGTCTTCTACCAGGCGGTGCGCGCGCTCTACAACCGCATCTTCGGCATCCTCGGCCTGATCATGGTGGTGATCGTCGCCTTCGCCATGAGCAACACGCTGGGCATGGCGGTGGTCGAGCGCACCCGCGAGATCGGCACCCTGCGCGCGATCGGCACCCAGCCGGGCGAGGTGGTGCGCAACTTCGTGCTCGAAGGCGTGGCCATCGGCGCGGCGGGCGCGGCGATCGGCATGCTGGCGGCGGGCGCCACCACGTTGGCACTGCTGTTCGCCGGCCTCGAAATGCCGCCTCCGCCGGGACGCTCGGCCGGCTACCCGCTGCTGCTCGCCTTTTCCGCTCCGCTCTACCTCGGCGCGACGCTGGTGGTGGTGGCGCTCGCCGCGGCTGCCGCCTGGCTCGTCAGCCGGCGCGCCGCACATAAACCCATTACGGAGGCCTTGGCACATGTTTGAGAATCCACTGAATTCACCGTCACACCGGCGCACGCCGGTGTCCAGTACCGTGTTTCCGCTGGATTCCGGCGTTCGCCGGAATGACGAACCGGAAGGCTTCGCAAGGAATGCTTTGAAGCTGGTCGCGCTGCTTGCCATTGGCCTCTCCGCAACGACCACTTTCGCCGCCGACGCCAAACTGCAGGCCATGGTCAAGGAGGCCGACGCCTACCGCCTGGCGATGGACGCCGGCCGTGTCGAGACCGAGATCCGCAGCTTCAAGGCCGGCCAGCTCGACAAGACGCGCAACTACACGGTGTACCTGAAGCCCGGACATCGCTCGCTGGTGCTGTTCCGCAGCCCCGCCGAGCGCGGCCAGAAGCTGCTGATGCAGGGCGACGACTTCTGGCTGATGATGCCCAGCAGCCAGCGCCCGCTGCGCATCACGCCGATGCAGAAGCTGCTCGGTGAAGCTTCGAGCGGCGACATCGCGACCATGACCTGGGGCGAGGACTACGAGGCCGCGTCGCTGGGCGAGGAGACTGTCGCCGGCCAGGCCTGCATCAAGCTCGAACTGACCGCCACGCGCAAGGGCGTCAGCTACCCGCGCGTGGTGGCCTGGCTGGCGAAGAAGGGCCACGCGCCGGTGCAGGCCGAGCTCTACGTCGCGTCGGACAAGCTGGCCAAGGTGGCGAGCTTTGCGCTGGGCGACGTCGATGGCCGCCGCCAGGTGACGACCATGACGCTGACCGACCATCTGCAGAAGGAACGCCGCACCGAGGTGCATTACCTTTCGCGCACGCCGAAGACACTGGGCGACGAGTGGTTCAACCCGGCCTTCCTGGTGCGCGCGGAATCGCCGCAATGAAATCGCCGTGTCTCCAGCGCCGACTCTTGGGTCTGCTGCTCGCCGCGTTGATGGGGCCGGCGGTGGCGCAGGACCTGGCGATGAACGCGCCGGCCATCGACATCGCCTGGACCACGCGTGCGGTGGCCGAGGCGCGCAGCCAGCGCGACGACAGCGTGTTCGGCGCCGGCCTGGCGCTGACCGGCTTCGGCCGCGACCGCGCGCGCATCGAGCAGGAGGCGCGCGGCAGGCTCGGCCCGGTGAACCTGCTGGCGACGGTGACGGCCAGCGGCCAGGAAGGCGCAAAGCCGGAGACGAAGTTCGTCGCCCACGAGACCTACGTCGACTTCAGCCTGGGCGGCGAGCGCTTCAGCCTCGGCCGCAAGGTGCTGTCGGGCGACGTCGGCTACGCCTTTCGCCCGCTCGACGTGCTGCAGCGTGAATCGCGCCTGCAACTGGCGCCGCCGCCGCTGACCGGCATCCCGATGATCGCCTGGGACAACTTCGGCGCCGACAGCGCCTGGTCGCTGATCCTCGCCAATCCCGGCCACGGCCCGGGCAATGCGGGCAGCACGGCGGCGGCGCGCGACGACAGTTCGCTGGCGCTGCGCGTTTTTCGCCGTGTCGCCAGCGCCGACTTTCATGGCATCACTCGTGCGTCGGCACGCCATGGCCTGGAACTCGGCGCGGGTTTCGCCGCCGTGCCCAACGACGCGGTCGAGCTGCACGGCTCGCTGCTGCTCCAGCAGCGCGGCGAGCGGCGCGTGCCGCTGGCGGCCGGCGCAACTGCGGCGCAATTGCTCAATGCCGGGCGGGCGCTGCAGGTGGAATCCCACGGTCGGGTTGGCAAGGCGCTGCTCGGCGCCACCTGGACCGCCGAGAGCGGCCTCTCGGCGATGGGCGAACTGTGGTGGGACGGCGGCGCCAACTCGGCCGACGAGTGGCGGCGGCTGCGGACCAACGCCGTGGCGAGGAACGCCTTGCGCGGCCTGCCGGGCGTGCCGGACCTCGCTATTGCCGGTGCCAATGCGGCATCGACGCGCCTCTTCGAGCAGGGCAACCTCGCCCGGCGCGGGCTGCTGGCGCGCCTGGCCTGGACCGAGCCGGCCGGCAAATGGAGTGCCGCGGCCGACTGGATGGCTTCACTCGACGACGGCAGCCGCAACCTGACGCTGTCCGCCGGCTATGCCGCCGACACGTGGCGGCTGGATGCCGGATTGCGCGCCTACGGCGGCAAGGTGGACTCGGCCTTCGGCATGCTGCCGGAGCGGCGCGCGGCCTTCGTCACGTTGTCGGCGTCGTACTGAGCTGGCGATTCGCCACGCCGCTGACCACGTTCCCCGTCGGCACCAGCCTCGCCGGCCGTCTCGCAGTGCCGGGTCCGGTCGTCGAAGAGGAAGTCGGGTTCGGGCTCGAGCAGGAAGTGAGGCTTTTCTACCGCCTGGATCCCATGGTCGGCGCGGCTCCGGCGGCGTGATTTCCGGGATACGTCTCGACCTGCTGCGCCCAATGCAAGGCCTCGGCCTGGCAGCGGTTGACCGCCTCCGCGTCAAGGCCGCATGCCGCGGCGGCTGCAGCGATACGTTCCTGGTCGAAGGACTCGCTGGCCAGCGCCAGTTCCACGTAGGGCGCGTAAATCCCCTCGTTGTGCAGCAGCGCGGCCGGAATCTCTTCCGCCAGTTGGACCTGGCGCAGGACTTCGGTCAACGGCACTTTCAGCACCAGATCCAGCATCGAGAACAGCCCGGTCACGAACAGTCCCTCGCGCAGCGCCGGGCTCGCGAGGCCCCGGCCGGCCAACTCCATGAATCGTCCCCGCAGCAGCGCGGTCTCCATCAACGCGGACGCGCCCTCCCTGCTATTCCCCGTGTGGAACAGCAGCAGCGTCAGCCAGCGGTAGAGCTGGGAGCGGCCCATCATCAGCAGGGCATCCTTGACCGACGCAGACTTCTTCTGCAAGCCGAAGGCGGCGGAGTTCAGGTAGCGGAGCATGCGGAAGGAAAGCAGGGGATCAAGCCGGATGATGTTCGCCAGGTCTTCCGTATCGGCGTCGCGACGCAGGCGGTTGAGCAGTTCGCACACCCTCAGGCCGTCCGGCGCGAGCGTGTTCGTCTTCCAGTCCTCGCGGCGCGTCACGAAGGGTCCCTGAAAGCGCTTGAAGCCGAGCTTGCGTACCACCTCGAAATCTTCCGGGCCGGACACCCCCTTGGCGACCGTCGTCGCTTCCGGGTTGATCTTCGCCAGGCCAGCCATCAACATGCGCAGCGAAACCGGATTGCGCGCCGCCACGTCGACCACGAAATAGTCGACCGTCGGTGCCAGCTGGCCGAAATAGGGCGCGTCGAAGCACTCTTCCAGAGCCACGCAGAAGCCGGCCTGCCGGAGTTCGCGCACCTGGTCCAGCAACTCGGTGCCATCCGGCTTCTCGCCCGTCCCCTGCTGCAAGACGATGACGACACCGTGGGGGGGCATCTGCCGCAGCACCGGGCTGGCCGCGAAGCTGTCAATCACCGGCACGAAGGTAACGCGCGGGCCCAGCATTTTGTGCACGGCATGCTGGACGAGATTGCGCACCAGCACCTCGTTCTGCAGATGTTGCACCCGCCTGCTCTGCGCCAGCAAGCGGCTTCCGGCACCCCGCCGCAACTGGAATTCGTAGCCGGCCACGCCCTGATCGCCGTCGAGCACCACCTCGCGGCAAAGAAACGACTGCGCCGATTGCGCGCCCTGCTCGGCGGGCGCGGCGACACGCTCCGGCGCAACGGCATCCAGCCGCCCCGTATCGATCTCGGATACGGACTTGGCGGGTGCGGGCGATGGACGGCCACCCATTAATCTGGAGAACAGGGCTCGCAGCATGGTTTGGCGATCAACGCCTTCGCAATCGGGACGCCATCATTCTAAGGCGTCCCCGCCGGACCGGGGCTACCGACCCGGCGTGTCGGTCCGCTCAAGGCAGTTCGATCAGGCGTCCGGCCGATGCCAACCACCGGCGAGCGGCTTAGCCTTGATTCGCCACGCCGCTGACCACATTCCCCGTCGGTACCAGCATCGCCGGCCGTCACCGGCAGGCCCGTGGCTCCGTCAGGGTTTCACATTCCTCCGCCGCGGGCCTGCCGGCGCCGGCCTCGTCGCCGTGTCGCCGGCGCCGACTCTTCGGATGTTGCCCATCTACCGAAGCGGGGTCGACACGGCTAATCCAATGGATTAGTATAACTAGATGCAGGTCACCGTTGCCGAACTGCCCGAATACATCCGTTGCGCCGAGCGCCTGCTGTCGGAGGTCGAGCGCAAGGACGTGATCGATTACCTCTCGGCGCAGCCGAAAGCGGGCGAACTGATGCAGGGTACCGGCGGTGTGCGCAAGCTGCGCTGGGCACGCGGCGGCAAGGGTAAGAGTGGCGGCGTGCGGGTGATCTACTACTTTCACAGCGACCGCATTCCACTCTATTTGCTGACGATGTTCGGCAAGGGTGAAAAGGACAATCTGAGCAAGGCGGAACGTAACGAGTTGGCCGAACTGGTCGGTCTGCTCAAGGATCTGGCAGGAGGCGAAAAATGAGCAAGGCATTTGCAAGCATCAAGCAGGGGTTGCAGGAGGCCATAGCGCATCAGCGGGGCAGGCAGGCGGGCGTCAAGCTCCATGTAGCGCCACAGGTCGACGTAAAGGAAGTGCGTCGCCTCACGGGCCTGACCCAGGTGGAATTTGCCGCCCGGTTCGCGATCAGCCTGGGCACGCTGCGCCATTGGGAACGCGGCGATCGCACGCCGCGCGGCACGGCATTGGTGCTGCTCAACATCATTGCGAAAGAACCGAAGACCGTCCTGCGTGCGCTGGAAGCGGCCTGAACGCTATCCCGGCCAACGAGCGACGAGATGACCCGCATGCACAATCCACCCCATCCCGGGGAAGTGCTGAGGGATGGCGTTTTCACCGGCACCGAAATCACCGTGACCGATTTTGCCCGGCGCATCGGTGTCACCCGCGTGACGTTGTCGAATGTCCTCAACGGCAAGAACGGCGTCAGCGCCGACATGGCGGTGCGCCTCGCCGCCGCGCTCGGCGGCAGCGCGGAATCCTGGCTGCACATGCAGGCGCAATACGATCTCGCGGCGTCGGAGAAGGCGTTGAAGAAGGTGATTGCGAAGATCGAGCCGCTGGATCTGCCTGAAACCGCTTGATCGCCTGCCCCGGCCCTCACCGGCAGGCCCGTGGCTCCGTCAGGGTTTCACATTCCTCCGCCCCGGGCCTGCCGGTGACGGCCTTCGCCGTGTCGCCGGCGCCGACTTTTTGCCGACTGCCGCGCCCGATTGCGCAAGCTGTCGGCAGAGGCTAGACTAGTCAGGTAACTAGTCATCGGAGATCGCCATGAACACTTGGCCCGTACAAGATGCCAAAGCCCGATTCAGCGAATTGCTGGATGCCTGCGTCAGCGAAGGCCCGCAGGTGGTTACCCGGCGCGGCACGGAAACGGCTGTGCTGGTGCCCATTGCGGAGTGGAAACGACTCCATGCCACGGCGCGTCCGACGCTGAAGCAGTTGCTGCTTTCCGACGAGGCGCGATCGGCCCTGACGCTGCCGGCGCGCGGCAAGGCAAGGCGCCGAACCCCGGCCGGCTTGTAGTTGCGCGATGTACCTGCTCGATACCAACGTCGTCTCCGAACTGCGCAAGCCGAGGCCGCATGGCGGCTTGCTGGCGTGGATCGAAGCTGTCGACGACGCCGACCTGCACATATCCGTGGTCACGCTCGGCGAGATACAGGCCGGCATCGAGATCACCCGAGAGCAGGACCCGGCCAAGGCCGCCGAGATCGAATCCTGGGCGGATCAGGTCGCCGCCGCTTACAACGTGCTGAACATGGATGCCGCGACCTTCCGCCTGTGGGCGAAGCTGATGCACCGCCAGTCCGATACCGTCTATGAGGATGCGATGATCGCAGCCACCGCGCTGGTGCGCAAACTGACCGTGGTGACGCGCAACGTCGGCGACTTCAAGCGCTTCGGTATGGCTGTGCTGAATCCGTTCCGGTAGGGGATTGCCCCGGCCATCACCGGCAGGCCCGTGGCTCCGTCAGAGAGATTCCTCCGCCCCGGGCCTGCCGGGGCCGGCTTTATCGCCGTGTCACTGGCGCCGACATTTCGAGCAGAGAATTCAAATCACTCTGACCCTTTGGTACTCTGACCCTTTGGTACTTGCCGGGCAGACCGGAACCTTGATCCATTGGCGGGATACGAAGAGTCGGCGCTGGCGCGACGGTGAGTGTCGGGTCATCGGCCAAAGCCACTATTGAAACGGTTGACGTGCTGCGGCAAGTATGCGGCTGATTGCCGCCGCTCAAGACGTTGAATCTTTGTCGACCACCGCTATATCAGGAACTCACGCTACAAGTAGGAAACTAACATTGTTCTAACTTGCAGTTGCTGACATTCCAAGAATATGCCGCTATGCTTACAGCGTGATTGTTGTCGATGGATTTGAGTTAGGCTCGCCTTGCTCTGGTTCGTCGCTTCGAGCTCGTACCGGCAACTATTGAGGAAGGCGAAAAATTTGCAGCGACGGTGCGCAAGTCGTCGTCGGCAAAAAATTTCCGGGTCACTATGGCGACGATGATTCCTGCCTTCGGGCCGTTAGAGACTGAGAGCTATGGCGAGAAGGTCCTGTTCAAAGTCATAAAGGACCAGCTGTCCGACGACTTCACCGTCGTGCACAGCTTGCCGTGGCTGTGTGCTGCCGTAAAGGAGGTCTCGGAGTCGTTTGCCCCAACGGGCGAAATCGACTTCTTAATCATTCACCGCGAGCTTGGTGTCCTCGCGCTTGAGGTCAAAAGCGGTAGGTATCGAGTCGACGGCCTCGAATTCATTCATCTCAAGTCGGGCAAGTGCATTGCCCCAGTGCATCAGGCGAGACGGAATTTGCACGGGCTCGCGCATTGGCTTGGAACCGATAAGAGCCTTAGGCTGCGTATGGGGTACGGGCTCGTCTTTCCCGATAGCGAGTTCGGAGATGAAATTATCAGCACAGCGCTTGTCGACGTCTCAGTGACCCCACCCCAGTGCATAGTTGTGGACAAGGGCCAAGTCCCGAAATTGGGCGCTCGGATTGTGGAGATGATGCAGTATTGGAAGGCAACGCTGAATACAGTCAACCTCACGGAGGCTGTCTTTGGCAAGCTGGTCCGGACGTTGTGTCCGAAGTTCGATGGTTCGCCAACATGGGGTACACGGGTACTCTATGACTCGTACATCTGGCTGCCACTGACCACAGAGCAGCAAAGAGTGGTGGCTGGCGCGTTGCGGCAGTCTCGTATGGTGATTACGGGCTGGCCAGGCACCGGGAAGACTCTGATTGGGATTGCACTCGCCCGAAAATTGGTCCATCAGCGGAAGCGCGTTTTGGTACTGACCTTCAACAACCTCTTGACTGACTACCTTGCGAAACAATTGAACTTCTCTCCTGCTGAAGGCCAGGTATCGACTTGGCATGGCATGTGTGCGCAAGCCCGGAAACGCCGTGGGTTGCCCGGAGACTTCGGCAATGAGGCATGGTACAAAACCGAGTGTGCAAATGACCTCAGCACAGCGCTGAAGGATAAGAAGCTTGAGTCTTACGATGTCCTCATTCTCGATGAGGCGCAGGCTCTTCGACCAGAGTGGTATGCCGTTCTGCTTGAATGGTTTCGCGACAGCAAAATTCTGGCCTTCTGCGATGAGACGCAGGTCTTTCCATTTGAAACGGGTACGTCGTTGAAGGACCTCTGCCGGCTCATCGGCGTAGACGCGCCATTCCTTTTGACCATCGCCCTGCGAACGCCAAAAGCTGTAACAGAACGGCTATTGGAGGTGAAGCCGGTTCCGTACCAGCTGCAATGCCCGCGGCCAGAAGAACTCGATACGGTTCGGGAGTTGGTTGTAGAAGACGATTGGAAGGCGATGATCGATCTTGTCCAGCAATTTAAGGCGGATGGCGTCGATGGCGACGACATCGTCGTATTGAGCAAGTTTGGTCTAACAGAGAAGTGCGAAGCGACGGTAAACAATCTTGGCGTACGTCATGAGGTGGTCGCGCGCTTCCGCGGCCTGGAGGCACCCGTCGTCATTGTTTTGGGGGCTGAACAAATGGGTGAGGGGCAGTTATTTTGCGCCTACTCGCGCGCGACTACTGCGTTCGTTGCTCTGTATGTTGCCGAGGTCCTTGGATGGCAGAAGACGATGGAGCGCTTTCAGGAGCTCGTCTTGCAGGACGACGATAATCGAACCCGCGCCGAGAGTGCCAGAGCGGCATCTCTTGCCTGCAACATGATTCGCAAGAACGTCGACATTGAATGGCTGCCACTTAGCACAATTGCACTGGGTTGGTGTTCTTCATGGGGTGCTTGGGTAGCCGAGTTTTCCGATTTTGGACAAGGTGACCTTTGGTTGGACTTTCTGGCAACTCATTACGATTGGCCGGTGTTCTATTGGAACACTGAAGCACGAGACACCTTTTCACACCTGAAGCCGGTGGCGAGCTTGGCCGAACACTTGTCCGGGATCGGCGGTGTCATGTTGCGTACGTGCGAATGCTGCGGCTTCTCCCCGCACTATGACAGCGCCCGACCGAAATGCGTATTCTGCTCAGAAGCCGAGTCTGTGCGTAGCGAGCGGCCTGGACCGGAAGTTCTGACGCGGTTAGGCGTGTTGGACGAAATCGTTAAGAGGAGCAGTAAAGGAAAGGCATCTCCCGCCCAGCTTGGTGCACTACCCATCTCACTAGCCGCGTACCGAGCACGCAGATATGTCGCAGAAAACGGTGTCCGCGAGTTACCCGACATGGGACATCCTGGGGGGCGGATCATCTACCGTGCTGCGCTCGCTCTGGTTCAGTCGCAGATTGCACTAGTGCCGATTGGAACACGAATCGAAACGGCGAGTCTTGCAAAGGGATGGTACGAAAGATACGGCGAGATCCAAGGCGCTATGACGGAGGCAGCTTGGAAGAGCGTCGTCTCGAACGCCGTTTCGACCTGTTATCAAAAGAAACTTCTTTCGCGTGTCGGTAAGGGTGTATTTGATACCGTCTAGCAATCGATGTCGTCTTAATGAGCTATTTGGGGTCAGCTTCGAATTACTTTCCAAACCCATCTGAATCGCCGTCTCGCCAGCGCCGACTTTCATTGAATCAATCGGGCTGTCGCGCGATTTCATCAGCCCAACAAAGATTCGACCAGCGCGTTCAGCTGCGGCAGATCGTTCTTGACCGTCTCCCAGACCACGGCGGCATCGACGCGGAAGTATTCGTGGGTCAGGACGATGCGCATGTCGTAGGCGTCGCGGAACTGCTGCCAGGCATCGGGGTTGCGCTGTGCGAGCACGGGATCGAGGCGCATGACACGGTTGGCGGCTTCGCCGATGACGATCAGACTTTCGAGCACGGCGCGTTGGGTCTTGCCGTCAGCGAGGAATTCCTCTTTGGTCAGGGCGCCAAGGTCGTCGCGGGCGTTGGCAATCGCCTCGCGCATGTCCTGCAGCCGCTCGGGGATGCGGCGTGCCTTGTCTTTCATACGGGCAGCGCTTCGGCCAGCACGGCCTGGCGGAAGCGTTCGTGCAGGGACATCGGCGTGAGGACGTCGGTGGCGACGCCGGTGATCGCCTCGATGTCGCGCTTGATGCGCACCAGGCTCAACAGCGTGGTTCGGCCTTCGATGGGATCGACCAGCAGGTCGAGGTCGCTGGTTTCCCCGTCCGTGCCATGGACGACGGAACCGAATACGCGCGGGTTGCGCGCGCCGTGGCTTTCCACCACGCTTCGAATCCGGTCTCGATGTGCCTGCAAGGCCACGGAAGGTTTCATGGGGTCACCTGAGTGCTGGTTGTTTCGCGTATTGCGAATTGCGTTGATTCTATCGCGGTGCCTCGAATGAGACTTCTACGCATGCATCCGCAAATTCCGTCCCTAATTACAAAAGGCGCGCCGACTGGCCTGCCGCCGTGAGCAGCGAAACCGCCTTCTTGTCGAAGGAAACAAAGGTTTCCCCGCCGAGCCAGCAGCCCTCGTAGGCGATGACACCATCGGCGAAATCCCCGCCGGCTTCGAGTACCGACAGGCCGGCCTCGACGGCGGGGCGGTTGACTTCCACATTGGCCGCGGCAAGCAGTGCCCGGATCGCGCTGGCTGCGTCGGCGACGGTGAAGCCGTAAACTTTGCGCAGCACCCACACAAACTCGCATAGACATGGCAATGCCACCGCGATCAATTCGGCCTTGGTCAGAATTTTGGCGGCGACTTTCGCTTGCACTGAGTCATCGCGCACGACGGCACGAATCAGCACGTTGGTATCGACGGCGATCCTCATTCCTCGCCGGCCCAGCCCTGTGCGCTTGCCGCGTTGATCTCTTCAATGGTGGCGACTTTCTTTGACCGGCCGGCGAGCAATCCGACGAAGCCATCTATCTTTCCGGCAGGCCTGGCCGCCTTGAGCATGCCCCGACCGTCCGGCAGCAAGTCCAGCTCGATTTTTTCTCCCGGCCTGATGCCGAGGTGTTGCAACACTTCTTTTCTGAACGTCACTTGTCCCCGGGAGGTAACGGTCAAGGTTGTCATGGCGATGCCCTCATGGTTTCCTGATCGCTTGGATGGTAATGCAGAATAGCCTTACTTGCAAGAAAGGAAGCAGAGAGAAGTCCGCGGCAAGCGAGGTTGTCGGGCCGCAAGCTACTCGGAGTTCGCCACCCCGCTCACCACATGCCCCGTCGGCACCAGCCTTGACGCCGGCTCGCAGTGCCGGGTCTGGTCGTCGAAGAAGAAGTCGGGTTCGAATTCGCGCAGGAAGCGCGACTTCTCCAGGCCGCCGAGGAACATGGCTTCGTCGACTTCGACCTTCCATTCCATCAGGGTGCGGATGGCGCGTTCGTGGGCGGGGGCGCTGCGTGCGGTGACCAGCGCGGTGCGGATTTTCATCGGGCAGCCGGCGCTGTCGGCGCGCAGGCGGTGCAGGGCTTCGAGCAGGGGAAGGAAGGGGCCGGGCGGCAGCGGGTGCAGCGCGCGGCTTTCTTCGTGGTCCTGGAAGGCGGCGAGGCCCTGCTCCTGGTACACGCGCTCGGCTTCGTCGGAAAACAGTACGGCGTCGCCGTCGAAGGCGATGCGCACTTCCTGCGGGTGCTGCTCGGCTTCGCTCAGCGTCGTCGAATACACGCGTGCGGCGGGGAAGCCGCCTTCCAGCGCGGCGCGCACGTCGGTTTCGTTGGCGGAAAGAAAGAGGTTGGCGCCGAGCGGCTTGAGGTAGCCGAAGGGCGGCCGGCCGCGCGTGAACACGCCGCGCTCGAGTTGCATGCCGGCGGCCTCGGCGGACTTGAAAATGCGCAGGCCCGAGACCGGGTCATTGCGCGAGAGGATCACCACGGCGACGCGCTGGCGCTCGGGCGTGTTGAAGGCCAGCAGCTTTTGCACCAGCGGGAAGGCGACGCCGGGCCGCGCCGGCTGGTCCATGCGATCCAGTTGCAGTCGCATGTAGGCGGAATCGTCCTGGTCCTCGAAGACGCGGTTTTCCTCTTCGAAGTCGAACAGCGCGCGCGAGGAAAGCGCGACGACAAGCTGGCCTTCGAGGCTGGCAGGCATCCTATATCACCGCCCGACCAGGCCTACTTGCCCAGTCCTCGCGTTCAGGCCGCGTTCAGATGAGTCAGAGGCATGTGGTTGATTGCCAACCGGTGAATATCGGCACGCTGCGAGGCATGCTGTACGTCGATTCCGACGAGGGCTCCTGCTGCGTCGTAATCCAGTACCACGCCATCCGCAACCTCGTCGGAGTCGACCGAAGGCCGTTCGGCCAGATGGATATAGAGCGAATCGGTCGCCGCGTCATAGTTGAGTTTCATGGCTTGAATCTCCTGTCGGGGAATGCATTGTGCAGCGTGACACCATCCGGCAGCGTTACGACACGCAGATAGCGTCCGAGTTCCTCAATCCAGACCAGTAGCGCACACGCCCGTCTTCCGCTTGGACCTCGCGCTTTACCGGACTTCGAAGCGCCTCGATACACCAAGTCAACCGAATGTACGGCCGCTTTTCCATGACGTCGTTGCGGAAGTAGTCGGTCATCGGCTGCATGCAAGAATGTTGCCGGTCATCTCCTACCTCGTCAAGCCATACGCCGTGCCACAGGCTACGACTCCTGCACGCTTTACCGGGTCAACAGCCGCCGACGCACTTGCCGCCGGCATCGAACTCCATGGTCTTGCCCGACAGCGGCACATGCACCGGCACCTTGCTGGCCTTGATGAAGGTCTCGGTGCGCGAGCCGGCGCGGACCTTGCCGCCGACGGTGCCGACTTCATTGGCATGCGAGGCGATCACGGCATTCGGCTTGACCAGGTCGTTGATGACGTAGGCGGCCTCGGTGGGGCCGGTGGTGAAGGTGTCGCCGATGTTCATCACCGCCAGCTTGGCGTTGTAGTGGCCGCGCACCACCTTGTCCTGGTCGCCGGTGATGCCGGTGTCGCCGGAAAGGTAGGCCACCAGGCCGTTGCTGAACTTCAGCACGTAGCCCGTGGCCTCGCCGACATAGGCGCCGATGCCGGCTTCCTTGAGGTACTGGCCGAGCACGCCGCCGATCAGGTCGGGGTCGAGCGCATTGCTGTGGATCGCGGTGACGGTGGAGATGGCGACGCCGCCGACCTTTTGCGTGGCGCCGAAGCGGGCGAGGACGGAGTTCTTCGGGTCGCCGCCGGCGGCCTTCAGCTTGTTGCCGAAGAAGCCGGCCATTTCGGAGCCGGTGACCATCTTGGCGCCCTTGGCGACGGCGATGTTCACCGCGCTCGAATTCGGCTTGGCCGATACCGAGAAATCGGGCTTGTCGCAGGCGCCGGAATTCGGCGCCTTGGCATGCAGGTCGCCGACGTGGTCGCCATGCATGTGGCTGACCAGCACCACGTCGATCTTGCCCAGGCGCGGATCGTCGGCGCCGGCGACGGTGCGGCCCGGGTCGTAGAGCACGCGCGTGCCGCTGGGGTCTTCGAAGATCAGGGCGCGATCGAGCGGGCAGAACTCGCCTTCCTGGCCGCCCAGGGGAGTGATCTTGACGTTCTGCGCGAGGGCGGGCTGGGCCAGCAAAATGCCGGCGGCGAAGGCGCCGAGCAATGATGTGTTTTTCATGCGGTTCTCCTGTTGGGCGATGGCTGTTATGTTTTGGACTGCGCCAAGACGGTAGCATGAATCGCGGCGCTCAAGTGCCGTGCCGCGGCAAAGGCGGGCCTCAGACCGTGGCGGCCTTGGCCTTGGGCGCTGCCGCATACAGCGCGGTCAGCCGCGCCGCTTCCTCGGCCACGCGCTGCCGCAGGTCGGCCGGGCCCAGCACCTCGACGTCGGCGCCGAACTTGAGGATGTCCATGATCAGCTCGCGGTGGTCGGCGTAGGGGAATTCCAGCCGCCAGGAACCACCGGCCTCGTACTGCCCCTTCTGCTTCGGGTGCCAGGTCTCCTGCGCCACCCAGCGCGCGCGCTCGGGCGTGAAGCGCAGCTTCGCGTGCTGCAGCCTGCGCCCGGAGAAGATGCCGTAGCCGGGACCGAGCACCTCGTCCATGCTGCGATGGGAGACTTCGCGCGCCTTCCTTTCGATGACGTTGGCCTCGCGGATGGAATCGAGGGCGAAATTGCGGATGTCACTGCGCAGGTGGCACCAGGCGTCCAGGTACCAGTTCTCGCGGTAATACACCAGGCGCTGCGGCGAGACTTCGCGCTCGGTGGTGAGGCCGCTGCCGCGGGCGAAGTAGGTGATGGCCAGGCGCTTCCTGCGCAGCAGC
The DNA here is from genome assembly GCF_017302275.1 of Sulfuritalea sp. GTDB lineage: Bacteria > Pseudomonadota > Gammaproteobacteria > Burkholderiales > Rhodocyclaceae > Sulfuritalea. The sequence goes on along the minus strand of NZ_JAFLDR010000031.1, from coordinate 32,062 downwards.
GCGGCGCCGACCTTCTCGAAATGCGCGAGCTTGATGTCGCGCTTGCCAAGCCCGACGATCAGCACGCGGCGACGGATTTCCTCGGCGGTGTTTTCGGCGCTGCCGAGCAGGCCGTTGAGGCGCGCGATCAGCGGCTGGATGTGCGGCGTGAGGATGCCGCCAGGGTCGAGGTCGGTCAGCAGATGCTGCATGGTCAGCAACGCATGGACCTCGCCCGAGTTGAACCAGAGGCCGGGCAGTTCGTACTGCGCGCCCGCCTCGGCATGCGGCGTGTCGAAGCGGTAGCCGCCCGCATCCCGATCCCAAACGATGGGCGCGTTGAGCCGGTTGCGCATGTATTCGAGGTCGCGCTTGAGCGTGGCACGCGAAACCTCCAGTGCTTCCATCAGGTCGACGAAGGGCACGAGCTTGCGGTCGTGGATCATCTGGTCGATCTTGTAGAAGCGCTCAGTGCGATCCATGTCGGCTTTCCGAAATGAATTGATGGAAGTGCTCGATGCGTCGTGGATGGATTATGCCTGCGGCAAGGCCTTGCTTGATGGCGCATCCGGGTTCCGCATCGTGCTGGCAGTCGCGAAAGCGGCACTGGCCGAGGAAGGGGCGGAACTCGGCGAAGCCATATTCGATTTCCTGGGCGCTGAGGTGCTTCAAGCCGAACTCCTGCAGGCCGGGGCTGTCGATCAGCGTGCCCCCCGGGCATGTGTCGCCGGGAAGCTTGTAGAGGCGGGCGTAGGTGGTGGTGTGCTTGCCGCTGTCCAGCGCGGTGGAAAGCTCGCGCGTGGGCGCCGCGGCTCCGGGCACCAGGGCATTGGTCAGCGTCGATTTGCCCATGCCGGATTGCCCGACCAGCACCGAGCTTTCGCCCGCCAGCAGCGGCAGCAGCGGCGAGGGATCGAATTTCGCCGAGAGTTCGACGACGCGGCAGCCGAGCGCGATGTAGGGCGCCAGCAGCTTTCTGGCGGCGGGCAGGGCGGGGGCCAGGTCGCACTTGTTGAGCACGATGGTGGTGGTCAGGCCTTCATGTTCGGCGGCGACCAGCGCTCGGGAGAGCAGCATGTCGGAGAATGACGGATCGGTGGCGACCACCAGCAGCAATTGCGTGGCATTGGCGGCGATCAGTTTCTGGCGGTAGGCGTCGCTGCGGTAGAGCAGGCTGCGCCGCGCGGCGTGGCCCATGATCTGGCCGTCGGGACTCAACTGGACTTCATCGCCGACGGCCAGCAGGCTTTTCTTGCCTTTCGGATAGCCGGTGGCGATGCGGCCGTCGGCCAGTTCTATTTCATAGTGCCGGCCGAAGGCGGCGACGATGGTGCCGGCGGCGTTCAACGAGGATTACAGGTCGAGCAGGGCATCGATCTTGGCCGCGCAGATGAAGTCGTTTTCCGACAGGCCGCCGATGGCGTGCGTGGTGTAGCTGACCGTGCATTGGCCCCAGCCGACGGCGAGGTCGGGATGGTGGTCCTCGCGGTGCGAGATCCAGGCGGTGGCATTGACGAAGGCCATGGTCTCGTAATAGCTCTTGAACGTGTAGTTCTTGCTGATGACCGTGCCGGTGCGCTGCCAGCCCGGCAGCGTAGCCAGCATCGCGGCGGCTTCGGCGTCGGAGAGCGGCGGCACGCCGCCTTCGCAGGGCTTACATCTGCCTTTGGATAGATCGCAGACCGTGTTCATCGTGTTTTCCTATGCCTGGTGCAGCCGCGCGATGCGCTGGCTGGCGGGGGGGTGGGAATCGTGGAACAGCGAATGCAGCGGGTCGGGCGTCAGCGTCGCCGCGTTGTCGCGGTAGAGCTTGACCAGTGCCGCGATCAGGTCGGCGGCGGCGGTCTGCTGCGCGGCATAGGCGTCGGCCTCGTATTCGTGCTTGCGCGACAGGGCCGAGGTCAGCGGCGCCAGCGGAAAGAGGAAGACCGGCAGCACCATCGAGAACAGCAACAGGCCCAGCGCCGTGCTGCCAGCGCCGACTCCCAGCCCGGCATAGAACCAGGGCTGGTCGATCAACTGGCCGAGCAGCCAGAGGAAGGCGAGGCTCATCGCGGACATCAGCGCGATGCGCTTGACCACGTGCTTGTGGCGGAAGTGCCCGAGTTCGTGGGCCAGTACCGCCTCGATCTCCTGCGGCGCGAGCTTTTCCAGCAGGGTGTCGAAGAAGACGATGCGGCGGGCAGCGCCGAAGCCGGTGAAGTAGGCGTTGCCGTGGGCCGAGCGCTTGGAGCCGTCCATGACGAACAGGCCGGAACTGGCAAAGCCGCAACGCGCGAGCAGTGCTTCGATGCGCTGCTTGAGCGAGGCATCTTCGAGCGGTGTGAACTTGTTGAACAGCGGCGCGATGACGGTCGGGTAAAGAACGAGCAGCAGCAGGTTGGTGCCCAGCCAGACCAGCCAGACATAGAACCACCAGTGGCGGCCCATGGCGTTCATCAGCCAGAGCACGGCGTAGAGCAACGGACCGCCGATGACCACGGCGAGTACCGCGCCTTTGGCGAGGTCGGCGAACCACAGCGGCAGGGTCAGCTTGTTGAAGCCGAAGCGTTCTTCGATGACGAAGCTGCGGTAGAGGCTGGCCGGCAGGCCGATGACGAAGCCGACCACGGCGACCGTGGCGAACAGCGCCAGTCCCTGCAGGTGGCCGCCGCCGAGCAAGTCGCGCAGCGCGGCGTCGATCAGTGCCAGCGCGCCGCCGAGGGTGAAGGCGAGCAGCAGCAGGGTATCGACGGCGATCTCGACAAAGCCCAGGCGCAGCTTGGCGGCCGTGTAGTCCGCGGCCTTGCGGTGGTCGACCAGTTCGATGCGACCGAAGAAATCCCCCGGCACCTGGTCGCGGTGGGCGGCGACGTGGCGCATGTGGCGGACGTCGAGCCACAGGCGCAAGGCGGTGGACAGGGCAAGGGCGGCGAGGAAGAGCAGCGTGAAATTGGAGGCAGTCATGGGCGGGCGGGGGCTGTGCGAAAATGCCGCGATTCCGGCAATGGCATTGGAAAATTATGGCACAGGATCAAAACGCGCTCGTCTGGCTGGACATGGAAATGACCGGTCTGCTCCCCGACAGCGATCGCATCATCGAGGTGGCGCTGGTGGTCACCAACTCCAACCTCGACATCGTTGCCGAAGCGCCGGTGTGGGTCGTGCATCAGCCGGACGAGGTGCTGGATCGCATGGACGAGTGGAATCGCGGCACCCATGGCAAGTCCGGCCTGACGGCGCGGGTCAAGTCGTCGATCCTGAGCGAGGCGCAGGTCGAGGAACAGGCGCTGGAGTTCCTGCGTCGCCACGTGCCCAAGGCGACGACGCCGATGTGCGGCAACTCGATCTGCCAGGACCGGCGCTTCCTCGCCAGGTACATGCCGAAGCTGGAAGACTGGTTCCACTATCGCAACCTCGACGTGTCCACGCTCAAGGAGCTGTGCAAGCGCTGGAAACCCGAAATCGCGAAAGGCCTGAAAAAGCACGGCAAGCACGAGGCGCTGGCGGACATCCTCGAATCGATCGAGGAGCTGAAGTATTACCGCGAGCATTTCCTCAAGCTTTGACTAGTCGGCGCGGCGGTACAGCCGCAGCCGTTCGCCCTTGTCGCCGGGGCGCGAGGCATCGCGCAACAAAATCCAGCCGTCGACGCCCTTGTCGGCGCGCGGCGTGGCCTGCACGATCAGGTAGCGGCATCCGCCGGCCTGGCTGGCGCCCACGGTGCGGATGCCATCGAAGTAATCGAGCGAGGCGCGCTGCGCCAGGCCGAGGCCGCGCCGCGCGATGCAGCCGGGATGCTTGCCCAGCACCTGGCGAAAGTCGGCGCTGACGCTACGGTAGGTCTTGCCATGGTCGATCCACGGCAGCCAGAGCAGCGTCAGCAGCACCCACATGGTGGTCAGGCCCACGCTCCAGCGCGCGGCGGCGCGCCACGGCGAGCGCGGCGTGCGCAGCATGACGGCGATCCAGGCGACGCTGACGGTGATCGCCAGCAGGATCACCAGCGGCGACGCGTCGGCGACGAAGCCGGGCGCGGGCTTGCTGAAATTCTTGGCCACGCGTTCCGGTTCGCCGGTCAGCATGGCGATGCCGCCCAGCCAGATCAGGCCGGCGACCAGGGTGAAGGTCATCATGCCGAACCAGTCGAAGGCGTTCGCCGCGCCGCGCCGCAGGCGTCCGGCGCAGGCGGCACCGAGCAGGGTCAGCGGCACCAGGCTCGGCAGCAGCGCGGTCGGCTTGGGCGTGTCGATGGCATAGGTCGCCAGACCCGCCAGCGTCGCCACCAGCAGCAGGAATGTATGCGCCGCGAAGGGACGGCGGCGTTCCAGCCAGAGGCTCCATAGCGCCAGCGGCAGCACCGGCCAGGCGGCCCAGGCCAGCAGTTCGAGGTGGTCGCGGGAGAAGCCGCCGGGCGGCGTGAAACTCGCCACTTCGGCATTCCACCAGATGTCGAACAGGGCCGGGCTTTGCTGCCAGAGCAGCAGCGGCCAGGGCAGGCTCAGCGCCAGGGCGGCGACGGCCGCTGCCGGCCAGGCAAGCAGGCTGTCGCGCGTGCGCCAGGCCGGGTGCAGCAGCAGCAGCAGGGCGGTGACGAGGCCGATCGCCATGCCGTTCACGCCGCTGCCGAGGAAACTCATGGCCAGCCCCAGGCCGAACAGCGCGCCTCCGGCCTGCGCCTGTCGCTGCCAGATCGTCAGCCCCCACAGGCTGAGGGCGAAGCCGGTGATGCCGGCCACCGCCGGCTGCGCCTCGTGCAGCGGCACCAGCAGGCCGAGCGTACCGATCGCCAGCAGCGGTGCGGCGAGCGCGGCGCTGCCGCCATGCAGCGCTTGCGCGGTGCGCGACAGTGCCAGCAACATGACCGCGCCGAACAGCGCCGACGCCAGGCGCGCCGCGTCGTGCCAGGGCAGCAACCAACCCAGTGCCTTGCCGCAGAGGGTGGCGACCCAGTGGTAAAGCGGCGGCGTGACCAGCCAGGGATCGCCGGCGATGCGCGGCACCAGCCAGTCGCCGCCGGACATGCCGAAGGCGACGCCGAGGTGCAGCGCGTCATCGGTCTTCCAGGGATCGTGGCCGACGGTTCCCGCCAGCAGCCAGATGGCGCACAGCAGCAGCGCACCGTAGCGCGCCGGTTTCGGTGCGGAGCCGGGATGGCGGTCGATCAGGTCATGCACGATGGGAGCTTACCAGCACGCGATTGCAGGATGTCGCCCCCGCGCCATGCGCGGGGACACATCGCGGGGATGTCGTCTCCGCTTGGGTGGAGGCACAAAAAAGGCAGCCCGACGGGCTGCCTTTTCTTGGCGCAACGCGGGTCCGTGCCGGCTCAGGCTGCCTTCTTGCCGTATTTCTGGCGGAAGCGCTCGACGCGGCCCGCGGTATCGACGATCTTCTGCTTGCCGGTGTAGAACGGATGGCAGGCGGAACAGACCTCGATGTGCAGCGGCTTGCCGCTGGTGGAGCGGGTGCTGAACTTGTTGCCACAACTGCAGGTGACTTCAATCTCGGCGTAATTCGGGTGGATGCCGGCTTTCATGGATTTTCCTTTCAGGATCAAGCGCGATTCGTGGGTTTGGCGAACCGACAGAGCCGCGCATTATCCGCTAATTTGCCGCAATGCGCAATCGTCCGGACAGCCTCACCCCTACCGCGGGGACAGGTCAGCGCTGGCGCATCGCGTCGAAGAACTCGCCGTTGTTCTTGGTGGCCTTGACCTTGTCCAGCAGGAACTCGGTCGCTTCCATGTCGTCCATGTTGTACAGCAGCTTGCGCAGCACCCACATCTTCTGCAGCACGGCGGGCATCAGCAGCAGCTCCTCGCGGCGGGTGCCGGAGCGATTGACGTTGATCGCCGGGTAGACGCGTTTTTCGGCCATCTTGCGGTCGAGGTGGATTTCCATGTTGCCGGTGCCCTTGAACTCCTCGTAGATCACGTCGTCCATGCGCGAGCCGGTTTCGATCAGGGCGGTGGCGATGATGGTCAGCGAACCGCCTTCCTCGACGTTGCGCGCGGCGCCGAAGAAGCGCTTGGGCTTTTGCAGGGCGTTGGCGTCCACGCCGCCGGTCAGCACCTTGCCGGAGGCCGGTTGCACGGTGTTGTAGGCGCGCGCCAGGCGGGTGATGGAGTCGAGCAGGATCACTACGTCGCGCTTGTGTTCGACCAGGCGCTTGGCCTTTTCGATCACCATCTCGGCGACCTGCACGTGGCGGGTGGCCGGTTCGTCGAAGGTCGAGGCGATCACCTCGCCCTTGACGGTGCGGGTCATTTCCGTGACTTCCTCGGGCCGTTCGTCGATCAGCAGCACGATCAGCGTGACGTCGGGATGGTTGGTGGTGATGGCGTGGGCCACGTGCTGCATCAGCACCGTCTTGCCGGCCTTGGGCGGCGACACGATGAGACCGCGCTGACCCTTGCCGATCGGCGCGATCATGTCGATCACGCGGCTGGTGATGTTTTCCTCGCTGCGGGTTTCGCGTTCCAGCAGCAGGTGCACCGTCGGGTGCAGCGGCGTCAGGTTCTCGAACAGGATCTTGTGCTTGGCCGCCTCGGGCGATTCGCCGTTGACGCGATCTACCTTGACCAGGGCGAAGTAGCGTTCGCCTTCCTTGGGGGTGCGGATTTCGCCTTCGATGGTGTCGCCGGAATGCAGGTTGAAACGCCGCACCTGGCTCGGGCTGATGTAGATGTCGTCGGTGCTGGCGAGGTAGGACTCCTCGGGGGCGCGCAGGAAGCCGAAGCCGTCGGGCAGGATTTCCAGGACGCCATCGCCGAAGATGGTCTCGCCTTTCTTGGCCTGGTTCTTCAGCAGGGCGTAGATCAATTCCTGCTTGCGCAGCCGGTTGGCGCCCTCGATGTTGTTGGTGGCCGCCATCTCCAGCAACTGGCTGACATGATGGGCTTTTAGCTCGGATAGATGCATGGATTACCTGCGCAGGGATTCCGGCGTAGGACGCCGGAACAGGGGAATCGCGGGGGTGAATTCAGGACTGAATTCGGACGGGAAAAGAGTCGGTCCGGCGGTGGAACGGCTTGGGCGCCGGATACTGCTGCTGCGACGGCCCGGAATCAGACTCCGGGCCGAAATGTAACGGGATCAGAGATTGCTGTCAATGAAGGCCGTCAGTTGGGACTTCGAAAGGGCGCCGACTTTTTGCGCCTCGACCGCGCCGCCCTTGAACAGCAGCAGGGTCGGAATGCCGCGGATGCCGAACTCGCCAGGGACCTTGGGGTTGTCGTCGATGTTGAGCTTGGCCACGCGCAGCTTGCCGGCGTAGTCCTTCGCGACATCGTCGAGAATTGGGGCGATCATCTTGCAGGGGCCGCACCATTCGGCCCAGAAGTCGACCAGGGTCGGCACGGCGGAGTCGAGAACCTCGGCCTTGAAAGTACTGTCGGTAACGTGGTGGATGTGTTCGCTCATGAATTCCTCGGGGGGGTTGCGCGCCGCGTGGGGCATTGGATGCCGGATGGCGCGATGGGATGCAAGGCCTGCATCGCCTGCAGGTATGAATGCTAGCAAAAAAAACCCGTCATGGCGAACAGCCGCGTGCGCCAAGCGGGCACGGCAATGGTAAATTGTCCGGCGAATACGGAGCCTGAACATGACCTACGTTGTCACCGAATCCTGCATCAAATGCAAATACACCGATTGCGTGGACGTTTGCCCCGTGGATTGCTTCCACGAGGGACCGAACTTCCTAGTCATCGATCCCGAGGAATGCATCGACTGCACCCTGTGCGTGGCCGAGTGTCCGGCCGAAGCCATCTTCGCCGAGGACGACGTGCCCAGGGGGCAGGAACACTTCACCGCACTGAATGCCGAGCTGACCAAGCTGTGGCCGGTCATCATCGAGCGCAAGGAGCCGCCGGCCGACGCCGACGAATGGCTCAAGAAGGACGGCAAGCTCGCCCTTCTGGAGCGTTGATCCTTCGCCGATACGCGGTTTTTTCGTAGTCTGGATTTATCCCATGGCCGGCAATACCTTCGGTTCGCTGTTCTGCGTCACCTCCTTCGGTGAATCCCACGGGCCGGCGATCGGCTGCGTGGTCGACGGCTGCCCGCCGGGCATGGAACTCACCGCCGCCGACATCCAGAATGAGCTCGACCGGCGCAAGCCTGGCACGTCGCGCCACGTCACGCAGCGCCGCGAGTCCGATACCGTGGAAATCCTGTCCGGCGTCTTCGAAGGGCGCACCACGGGCACTCCGATAGGTCTCCTGATCCGCAATGAGGACCAGCGCAGCAAGGACTACGGTGACATCGCGCAGAAGTTTCGCCCCGGCCACGCCGACTATACCTACTGGCAGAAATACGGCATCCGCGACCATCGTGGCGGCGGCCGTTCGTCGGCGCGCGAGACCGCGGTACGAGTCGCCGCCGGCGCCATCGCCCGCAAGTGGCTGCATGAACGTTACGGCGTCACGGTGCGCGCATGGATGAGCCGCCTGGGCGAGATCGACATTCCCTTCACCGACGAGTCCGCAATCGACGGCAACCCTTTCTTTGCGCCCGATTTTGCGGTCGTTGCCGAGCTCGAAGCCTACATGGACGCACTGCGCAAATCAGGGGATTCGGTGGGTGCCGAAGTTACGGTCATTGCGCGCGGCATGCCGGTGGGCTGGGGTGATCCGGTGTATGACCGACTCGACGCCGACATCGCCTACGCCATGATGGGCATCAACGCCGTCAAGGGCGTCGAGATCGGCGCGGGTTTCCGCTCCGTGACGCAGAAGGGCAGCGAACATGGCGATGAACTGACGCCACAGGGCTTCCTCGGCAACAACGCCGGCGGCGTGTTGGGCGGGATTTCCACCGGCCAGGAGGTGGTGGCGCGCATTGCGGTCAAGCCGACCTCCAGCATCCGCCTGCCGCGGCGGACCATCAATGTCGTCGGTGAAGCGACCGAAATCGCCACGCTCGGGCGCCACGATCCCTGCGTCGGCATTCGCGCCACGCCGATCGCCGAGGCTATGCTGGGTCTGGTCCTGATCGATGCCGCGCTGCGCCACCGCGCCCAGTGCGCCGACGTCGACTGCCCGACGCCGAAGATCGCGGCCAGGGCCCCGGGGCAGGGCTGATAGAATTTCTCAGAACCTTATCGAAAACTATATCCAGGGAAAAAATAATGCGCGTTGACCATCACGATCTCTATACCGAATTCCCCGACATGCGCGACGCCATCGACGCCTTGAAGGCGCAGGGCGGCTACATCGGCAGCCTGTTCGGGCGTTATAACCGCCTCACCGGCAAGGTCGAGGACCTCGAAGAGCACGACATGCCGGTCGCCGACTTCACGCTCGAGGACATGAAGAAGGCGCGGGTCAAGCTCAAGGACGAGATCTTCCATTTGCTGATGGCCTTCCGCGCCGGCCAGAAACACTCGGCTTGATTTTCCCGCCGCACGGCCGGCTGGCCGTCTGGTACTTCTGGTACTTCGCGTTCATCGGGGCCTTCCTGCCGTACTTCGCGCTGTACCTGCAATCCATAGGGCTGTCCGCCGGCCGCATCGCGGTGCTGATGTCGCTCGGCCAGTTCATGCGGCTGCTGGCGCCCCTGCTCTGGAGCTGGCTGGCCGACAGCAGCGGCCGGCGGGTGCGCATCGTCGTGGCGTCGTCGGCGGCCTCGCTGGCGAGCTTTTCCGCCGTGTTCCTGACCCAGGATTTCGTCGGCCTGCTGCTCGGCCTGGCACTGCTGCATTTCTTCTGGAGCGCCTCGCTGCCGCTGGTCGAAGCCCTGACCCTGGCGCATCTGGCGCCCAATCCGGAACGCTACGGGCGCATCCGGCTGTGGGGTTCGGTCGGCTTCATCGTCACCGTACTTGGTGTCGGGCTCCTCCTCGACTTTGCGCCGATCAGCGCTCAGCTCTGGGTCAGTTGGGCGCTGTTGCTGGGCGCCACCGTCAGCGCACTGACCCTGACCGAGGTGAACGGCGTGGCAGGACAAGTTGCCGGCCAGATCATGGACGTGCTGCGCCAGCGCAAGGTGCTATTCCTGCTGGCCGCCGGGTTGTTCATGAACGCCGCCCATGGAGCGCTCTACGTTTTCTATTCGATCCACCTGGTGGCTCAGGGCTATGGAAAGACGCTGGTCGGTTTGTTGTGGACCCTCGGCGTAGTGGCGGAAATCGTGGTTTTCCTTGCGATGCCGCGCATCGCGCGATGGATTTCGATGCGGCGCATCCTCCTTGCCTGCTTCATCCTCGCGGTGCTGCGCTTCCTGGTGATCGGCTGGGCTGTCGAGTTCGTCGTCCTGCTGTTCATCGCGCAACTGCTGCACGGCGCCAGTTTCGGCGCGCACCACGCGGCCACCATGGCGGCGCTCAACCGCTGGTTCGTCGCCGGCCAGCAGGCGCGGGCGCAGGCGCTGTATGGCAGCGTGGCCTATGGTGCGGGTGGCCTGGGTGGCGCGCTGCTGGCCGGCATCCTGTGGGACAGCGCCGGCGCGGCGATCACTTTCAGCGCTGCTTCCGGGCTTGCCCTGATCGGCCTGATTCTGGTCTGGCGCGGCGTTCCGGCGGAATCGGCACGGGAGCCTGTGCGATAATCGCCGGTCCAGTTCGCACCACCTGACATCATGGCAAGAACGCTTTACGAAAAACTTTGGGACAGCCACGTGGTCCATGTCGAAGACGACGGCACGGCGCTGCTCTACATCGATCGCCACCTGGTGCACGAAGTCACCAGCCCGCAGGCCTTCGAGGGCCTCAAACTGGCCGGGCGCAAGCCCTGGCGCGTGGGTTCCATCGTTGCCACGGCCGACCACAACACGCCGACCTCGCACTGGGAACAGGGCATCACCGATCCGATCTCGCGCCAGCAGGTAGAAACGCTCGACGCCAATATCCGCGAAGTCGGCGCGCTGGCCTACTTCCCGTTCAAGGACAAGCGCCAGGGCATCGTCCATGTCGTCGGTCCGGAGAACGGCGCCACGCTGCCCGGCATGACCGTGGTCTGCGGCGATTCGCACACCTCGACGCATGGCGCCTTCGCCTGCCTCGCGCACGGCATCGGCACCTCGGAGGTCGAACATGTGCTGGCGACGCAATGCCTGCTGCAGAAGAAGTCGAAGACCATGCTGGTGAGGGTCGATGGAAAAGTCGGCGCCGGCGTCACGGCGAAGGACATCGTGCTGGCGCTGATCGGCCGCATCGGTACGGCGGGCGGTACCGGCCATGCAATCGAATTCGGCGGCGCGGCGATCCGCGCGCTGTCGATGGAGGGCCGCATGACGGTGTGCAACATGGCGATCGAGGCCGGCGCCCGGGTTGGCTTCGTTGCCGCGGACGACACCACCATCGCCTATCTCAAGGGCCTCAGCTTCGCGCCCAGGGGCGCTGACTGGGACAAGGCCGTGGCCCATTGGCGCGGCCTGGTATCGGACCCCGATGCGCGCTTCGACGCGGTGATCGAGATGGATGCAAGCCGCATCGTGCCTCAAGTGACCTGGGGCACCTCGCCCGAAATGGTCACCGGCATCGACGGTACCGTCCCGGCACCCGAGGATTTCAAGGATCCGGTGAAGAGCGAAGGCGTGGCTCGCGCGCTGCAATACATGGGCCTGACGCCGCGCATGCGCATCGACCAGATTGCCATCGACAAGGTCTTCATCGGTTCCTGCACCAATTCCCGCATCGAAGACCTGCGTGCTGCCGCCGCCGTGGCCCGGGGTCGCCGCGTCGCCGCCAATGTGAAGCTCGCATTGGTGGTGCCGGGCTCCGGCCTGATCAAGGCGCAGGCGGAGGCAGAAGGCCTGGACAAGGTCCTCACCGCCGCCGGCTTCGAGTGGCGCCAGCCGGGCTGCTCGATGTGCCTGGCCATGAACGACGATCGCCTGAACCCGGGCGAGCGTTGCGCCTCTACCTCGAATCGTAATTTTGAAGGCCGCCAGGGTGCGGGCGGCCGCACCCACCTGGTCAGTCCGGCGATGGCGGCAGCGGCGGCGATCGCCGGCCGTTTTGCCGATGTTCGTGAATTGTCGTAAGGAGAATTTTCGTGAGCAACAAGCCCCTGTCCCGCATCCTGGTTGCTATCGCATTGACGCTTGCCCTGTCCGCCTGCAATACCGTATCCGGCATCGGCAAGGATATCAAGAAGGGTGGCGAAGCCATCGAGAAGTCGGCCAAGTAATGGAAAAGTTCATCAAGCTCGACGGCCTGGTTGCGCCACTCGATCGCGCCAACGTCGATACCGATGCCATCATCCCCAAGCAGTTCCTCAAGTCGATCAAACGATCCGGCTTCGGTCCGAATGCGTTCGACGAATGGCGCTACATGGATCATGGCGAACCCGGCCAGGATTGTGCGAAGCGGCCTAAGAACCCTAATTTCGTGCTCAACCAGGAACGCTACCAGGGTGCGTCCATCCTTCTGGCGCGCAGCAATTTCGGTTGCGGCTCGTCGCGCGAGCATGCGCCCTGGGCGCTGCACGACTTCGGCTTTCGCGCCATCATCGGCGAATCCTTCGCCGACATCTTTTTCAGCAATTCCTTCAAGAACGGCCTCCTGCCGGTGGTCCTGCCCAAGGCTGAAATCGATGCCCTGTTCGGCCTGACGGAACACACACCGGGCTATCGCCTGACGGTCGATCTTCCCGCGCAACTGGTGTTGCGGCCCGACGGGCATGCGATTCCTTTCGAGGTCGACGCGTTTCGCAAGGAATGCATGCTCAACGGTTGGGATGACGTTGGCCTGACCCTGCGGCACGCCGAAAAGATTCGCGAATTCGAGGCACGGCGCCGCACCGAGCAACCCTGGCTTTTTGCCTGAAGGAAATTCGATGAAGATCTGCGTTCTCCCCGGCGACGGCATCGGCCCGGAAATCATGGCCGAGGCGGTGCGCATCCTCAAGGCGCTGGACCTCGGGCTGGAACTGGAAGAAGCCCTGCTCGGCGGCTGCGCGGTCGATGCCACCGGCAACCCCTATCCGGAAGCCACGCAACGGCTTGCGCTGGCGGCGGACGCCGTGCTGCTGGGGGCCGTGGGTGGTCCGCAATGGGACAACAACCCGCGCGAGCAGCGGCCTGAACGCGGCCTGCTGGGCATTCGCAAGCAGCTCGGGCTGTTCGCGAACCTGCGCCCGGCGATCCTGTATCCGGAACTCGCCAATGCCTCGACGCTCAAGCCCGAAGTCGTGGCCGGCCTCGACATCCTGATTGTGCGCGAACTGACCGGCGACATCTATTTCGGCCAGCCGCGCGGCATCGAGGTGCGCGATGTTGACGGCCAGAGCCAGCGCTTCGGCTTCAACACCATGCATTACACCGAGAGCGAGATCCGCCGCATCGTGCGCGTCGCCTTCGAGGCGGCGCGCAAGCGCCGCAAGAAACTGTGCTCGGTGGACAAGATGAACGTGCTCGAGTGCACCCAGCTCTGGCGCGATGTGGCGACCGAGACGGCGAAGGAATACCCTGACGTCGAACTCACCCACATGCTGGTGGACAATGCCGCCATGCAGTTGGTAAAGAATCCCAAGCAGTTCGACGTCATGGTCACCGGCAACATGTTCGGCGACATCCTGTCCGACGAAGCCTCGATGCTGACAGGTTCGATCGGCATGCTGCCCTCGGCTTCTCTCGACGCGAACAACAAGGGTCTCTACGAACCCTCGCACGGGTCAGCGCCCGACATTGCCGGCAAGGGCGTGGCCAATCCTCTGGCGACGATCCTTTCCGCCGCCATGATGCTGCGCTACACTTTCGCGAACGAAGCCGCTGCCGGGCGCATCGAGGCCGCCGTGAAGAAGGTCCTTGCACAGGGTTTCCGCACCGGCGACATTTTTGAACCCGGCACCAGGAAGGTCGGCACCCGGGAAATGGGCGATGCGGTGGTCGCGGCGCTGTAGTCCGATAATGAAAGATTGATCATGAAGCGAGTGGGTCTGGTGGGTTGGCGTGGCATGGTGGGTTCGGTCCTGATGCAGCGCATGCGTGAGGAGGGCGATTTCGCCCTCATCGAACCGGTATTCTTCACGACCTCGAATCCCGGCGGCAAGGCCCCGGCTTTCGCCGATGGCGCGCCTCCGCTCAAGGATGCGAAGGACATCGATGCGCTGCGGCACCTGGACATAATCATCAGCTGCCAGGGCGGTGACTACACCACCGAGGTTTTCCCGAAGCTGCGCTCGGCGGGCTGGAACGGCCACTGGATCGACGCCGCGTCGAGCCTGCGCATGAAGGACGACTGCGTGATCATCCTCGATCCGGTCAACATGGACGTGATCAAGGACGCGCTGGCCAAGGGTGGCCGCAACTGGATCGGCGGCAACTGCACGGTCAGCCTGATGATGATGGCGCTGGGCGGCCTGTTCAAGGCCGGGCTGATCGAGTGGATGACCTCGATGACCTATCAGGCGGCATCCGGCGCCGGGGCGCAGAACATGCGCGAACTGCTGTCGCAGATGGGCGAGGCGCACCGCGTGGTGAAGGGACTGCTCGACGATCCGGCCTCGGCGATTCTCGACATCGACCGCGAAGTGGCGGGCATCCTGCGCGATGACGGCTTCCCGACCGCCAACTTCGGCGTGCCGCTGGCTGGCTCGCTGATTCCCTGGATCGACAAGGACCTCGGAAATGGGCAAAGCCGCGAGGAATGGAAGGGGCAGGCCGAGACCAACAAGATCCTCGGCCGTGGCGCCGCGCCGATTCCGGTCGACGGCCTGTGCGTCCGTATCGGTGCAATGCGCTGCCACTCGCAGGCGATGACCATCAAGCTTGCCCGCGATGTTCCGCTTGACGAAATCGATGGCCTGCTGGCGGCGCACAACGACTGGGTCAAGGTTGTCCCCAACCAGCGTGACGTTACCCTGAAGGAGTTGACCCCCACCGCGGTGACCGGAACCTTGGGCATTCCCGTCGGTCGCCTGCGCAAGCTCAGCATGGGGCCGCAATACCTGTCGGCGTTTACCGTGGGTGATCAACTGCTGTGGGGAGCCGCCGAGCCCCTGCGACGCATGTTGCGCATCCTGTTGCATTGATGCTGCGAGCTCCGTGCCGCCGGAATGTGATGGGAAGGTTGAGCTTGCATCGCTAACATCATGATGTTATTTTAGTTACGGTTGCCGGGGTTGTCCCGGGAACCTAGGGGTCGAGCCGCTGGCGGGTTTTCGGCGATGACCAATGCGCGAAGCGCCGAAAAGACTGGCGTCAACCCTTACTGAAACAGGAGGTTTTGGTTTCGGCACAAACGCCAATGAATCAGGCGTTGGCCTCCACTGAAACAGGAGGTTCAGCCTCCACTGAAACAGGAGGTTCAGCCTCCACTGAAACAGGAGGTTTTAGTTTCGGCACAAACGCCAGTGAAACCAGCGTTAGCCTCCACTGAAACTTCGTTTTGATAACATGACAAAAAGCCCGTCGGGAGTCACAGTGCCCAATACTGCCAAGCGAAATCATTTCAAGGCCACCGTCATAGCGGCGGCCATTGCCGTCCTGCCGCTGACGACACATGCGGCCGGTCTGGGGAAGATCACCGTGCTCTCTGCGCTGGGACAGCCACTCAAGGCAGAACTGGAAGTCACGGCGAGCCGAGAAGAAGCCACCTCCCTGGTCGCCAAGCTGGCGGCCGCAGAGGCTTTTCGTCAGGCGGGCATCGAGTACACGCCCGTACTGTCGACCTTGCGCTTTTCGCGGGACATCAAGGAACGCGGCGGGCGGCGCTATCTCGAAATAAGCACCGACCGTCCGCTCAACGAGCCGTTCATCGACATGCTGGTCGAATTGAGCTGGGCGTCAGGGCGACTGGTTCGTGAATACACGTTCCTGCTGGACCCTCCGGAACTTGCCGCGAAGGCTGTGCCGGTGCCCGTTGCGGCGCCGGAGGCGCGGGCCGTTGCACCAATGGTCAAACCCACGGAAAAGGCCGCACCTGCGCCGGTGGAGGCCAAATCGGTGGGCGAGAGCCAGGCACCTGCGCGATCCGCCGCAGCAACGTCGGCCAAGCCCGCCGCCGGCGCGACGCGCGAAGTGGTCGCGGGGGACACACTGGGCAAGATTGCGGCGCAGACGGTTCCGCAGGGCGTCAGCCTTGACCAGATGCTGGTTGCGTTGTTCCGCAACAACCGGGATGCGTTCATCGGCGACAACATGAATCGGCTGAAGGCCGGCAAGATCCTGTCGATTCCCGATGCCGAGACTGCGGGCCAGGTGTCCGCCGGCGAGGCACGCAAGGAAATCGTGGCCCAGGCGGCGGATTTCAACGCGTACCGGCAACGGCTCGCTTCGGTGGCGGCGGCGGAGCCGGCGCGCGACCAGGCGGCGAAGCAGTCGGTCAGTGGCAAGATCGCGCCCAAGGTGGAAGACAAGGCGCCAGTGGCGACCGGCAAGGACAAACTGGAAGTTTCGCGCACCGAAGCCGCCCGCGATGCCAAGGGCAAGCCATTGCAGGGACGTATCGCGGCACTCGAAGAGGACCTGGTGACGCGCGACCGGGCGTTGAAGGAAGCCAGCAGCCGAATAGTCGAACTGGAAAAGAACCTCACCGATCTAAAGAAACTTGCGGAACTGAAGACGCAGGCCGGTGCAGACCTGCAGAAGTCGGCGCAGGCGGCCAAACCCGCCGCGCCGGAAGCCAAGAAGCCGGACACACCGGCCCCGGCGCCTGCGGTTGCGGCGAAGCCTGTGGACGTGGCCAAACCCGCCGAAGCGCCGAAACCGGCGGAAGCGGCAAAGCCGGCCGAACCGCCGAAACCGGCAGAAGCGGCAAAGCCTGCCGACGCAGCCGTCGCGGCCAAACCTGCGGAGACGCCCAAGCCGCCACCGAAGAAGGTTGTTCCGCCACCACCGCCGGAACCGGAACCCGACTTCATCGAGGAGAACGCGCCACTGGTGTTCGGCGGTGGCGCCCTGCTTGCCGCTCTCTTTGGTTGGCTGGGATTCTCCGCCTATCGCAAAAAGAAGGCTGCGGCGAGCAGCGCCAATGCACTGGTCGCCGAGGCTGACCTGTCGGCGCATTCCGTATTCAGCACCACCTCCGTCGCGCCGCCCCCAAGCGAGCAGGAGGCCAGTCAGTTCAGTACTACCGGCGTCGGGATGGTAGCCAGCAACGAAACCGTTGATCCGGTAGTCGAGGCGGATACTTTCCTTGCGTTTGGCCGTGAGGCCCAGGCCGAGGAAATCCTGCTTGAAGCGCTGAAGACCGAACCGAATCGTCAGGCGATCCACCTCAAACTGCTGGATATCTATTCCGCGCAAAAGAATGCCGGCCGGTTTGGCGAAGTCGCGCAGGACATGCATGCCTTGACCGGTGGCAGCGGTGATGCCTGGGAAAAGGTCGCCACGATGGGTATCGCCATCGATCCGGAAAATCCGCTTTATTCGTCTGCCAAGCCGGTTGATCACGATGCGACAGTGGTTCGTGAGCCGAGCATGGAGTCGACCACGGTTTTGCGCGGCCCCGTGCCGGAAATCGAGCCGGTGCCCATGGCATCCGCTCCGGTCGCGGAAGTTGCCGATGCCGCCGTGGTCGATTTCGACCTTGACATCGGCACTGCTCCCGCTGCGGACGCAAGTGCCGCCGTAGCCGCGCCGGATATTGGCGCTGGCCTGGATTTCGACCTTGATCTTGGCACGTCCGAGGCGGCGCCGGCCGCCGCCGTGGCTCCGGTTGAGGCCAAGAGCGACGACGTGGTATTGGATATCGATTTCGACATGCCGACGCCGGTCGCCGCGCCGTCCACGATTGATTTCCCGCTCGAAACCGCGCCGGCCGCAGCCGTGCCGGAAACCCCGGTTGCCGCCGCCGATTCCGGCAGCATCGATTTCGAATTCGACCTCGGTTCCGGTGGCGGAGCAATCACCGCCCCGGCGCCGGAATTGACGCTGGACGTTCCGCTTGCACCGGCCGTGGCGGAGCCACAACCGCTCGATCTCGGCGGCATCAGCCTTGACCTCGATGCACCGGCGGCTGCATCCGCCGGCGCTGACGTTCCGGACAATCCCGAAGTCGCCACCAAGCTTGAACTGGCGGCGGCGTATGCCGAAATGGGTGACCGGGACGGCGCGCGCGAGTTGTTCCAGGAAGCCATTGCGGAAGGCAGTCCGGCGCAGCAGCAGGTGGCACGCGCCAAACTTGACAGCCTCGGCTGACCGGCGCGCTCCCGGCCCCAAGGTGCCGGGAGACGATGTTTCCGTCAGACCCGGGGGTGCGGGCCAGTCGATACCGACGCTCGCCTTCCTGCCGTCAAGGGTCGGCCGGAGGCCGCATTCCGCGAGCCTGATCCTGGTTTGCATCGCGATGATCGTCGCGGCTTCGTCGCGCGAAGGCGGGGAACTCGCTGTTGCCTGTTCGCTCCTGATGGTACTGGCGCTGGTTGCCGCCAGGGCGCATTTCCTAGCGATGGTTCGGCGCAGTAGATGGTTGTTGCTGACCATCGTGATCCTGTTCGGTTGGCTGACGCCGGGAACCCCCGTGGCTGTGTTGCCTGGCGCCACCATCGAGGGCGTGCATCTCGCGGCAAGGAACCTGGCCTACCTCTTGATCGCGATTTCGGTGGTTGCGGGCCTGCTGGCCTCGCTGTCAGCACCACAACTGGTAGTTGGCTTGCGGTCCTTGCTGGCGCCGTTGTCCCCGTTCAATATTTCCCCGGACCGTGTTGCGGTTCGACTCGCGCTAACGCTGGAACAGGTTGAAGCGTCGCGACGCGGGGAGGGAGGCACGGCAGACGGCGCGGTGACTACGCTGACCCTGCCGACCGCAACCTGGGGATTGGTCGATGTGCTTGCGGGAGGGTTGGCCGGCACCTTGTTCATGGTCGCGTGGTTTGCATGAGGATCGCGCTCGGGCTCGAGTATGAAGGCGCCGGGTTTTGCGGCTGGCAGTCGCAGGCAGGGGGCGGGGCCGTGCAGGATGCCGTGGAGGCCGCAATTTCCCGGGTAGCGGACGCCGCGACGCGGGTGGTATGCGCCGGGCGCACCGATGCCGGGGTGCATGCGCTGGCCCAAGTGGTCCATTTCGATACAACTGCCGTACGTCCCGATAGCGCCTGGGTGCGCGGCGTCAATGCGCACTTGCCGGCCGCCGTCGCCGTGCGCTGGGCACAACCGGTAGCGGATGAATTTCACGCGCGCTTTTCTGCGCGTGGTCGGCGCTATCGTTACATCCTGCTCAATCGTCCTGAGCGTCCGGGCCTGATGGCGGGCCGCGTAGGCTGGTTTCACCGGCCGCTCGAGGCCGATGCGATGCGCGAGGCAGCGGGATTCATGCTCGGAGAGCATGATTTTTCGGCCTTCCGCGCGGCGGAGTGCCAGGCCAAGTCACCGATCAAGACGCTACGTCGCGCCGACGTGGCTCGCCATGGTGACGTGCTGGTATTCGATTTCGAGGCCGGAGCCTTCCTCCACCACATGGTGCGCAACATCGTCGGCGCGCTGGTTTACGTGGGCAAGGGCACCCATCCACCGGCTTGGGTCGGCGAAGTTCTGGCCGGCCGCAACCGCGCCCGCGCGGCGCCGACCTTCGAGGCCTGCGGACTGTATTTCGCCGGAGTCGACTATGATCCGGTCTGGCGGTTGACAGTCGGCGCTGGCGACACGGCGCTGGTCCTGCCCTGAAGCCGGATCCCATGACGCGCACCCGAATCAAGATTTGCGGCATCACCCGCGAGCAGGACCTTGCCGTGGCCGTTGCCGCGGGCGCCGACGCACTCGGGTTCGTCTTCTATGCACCCAGTCCACGCCATGTCACTGCCCAACGAGCGGCGGAACTTGTGGCACAGGTGCCGGCTTTTGTGACCCGGGTTGGCCTTTTCGTCAATGAAACGGAGCAGGCGGTGCGCGATGTCCTCGCGACGGTGCCGCTCGACCTGTTGCAGTTTCACGGCGACGAGGATGTACCTTACTGCGCCCAATTCGGCCGGCCCTGGATCAAGGCGGCGCGGGTCAGGCCAGGTTTCGATTTGTTAGAATACGCGGCCGCGTTCGCTGGCGCCGAGGGAATCGCCGGCCTGTTGCTGGATGCCCATGTCGAAGGCTACGGCGGTGGTGGCAAGACCTTTGACTGGTCACTGATTCCGGGGTCCCTGCCGCTACCGGTGATCCTGTCGGGAGGCCTGCATCCGGGCAATGTTGCCGAGGCGGTGCGTGTCGTAAAACCGTGGGCGGTGGATGTCAGCAGCGGCGTGGAATCCGCCCGAGGCATCAAGGATGCGCAAAAGATCACCGATTTTGTTGCCGGAGTGCGAAATGCAGATGCAGGACCTTCCCTATAGCATGCCCGACGCCGCGGGTCATTTCGGCCCCTACGGCGGTATCTTCGTTGCCGAAACGCTGATGCCGGCGCTGGCGGAACTGCGCGAGGCCTATGCCGCGGCACAGGCCGATCCCGAGTTTCGCGCCGAGTACGAATACGACCTGAAGCACTATGTCGGGCGGCCGAGCCCGATCTACCACGCCAAGCGCTGGTCCGGGCTGCTGGGCGGCGCGCAGATCTACCTCAAGCGCGAAGACCTCAACCACACCGGCGCGCACAAGATCAACAACTGCATCGGTCAGGCCCTGCTGGCGCGGCGCATGGGCAAGCCGCGCGTGATCGCCGAAACCGGCGCCGGACAGCATGGTGTGGCGACCGCCACCGTGGCCGCGCGCTACGGCATGGAATGTGTGGTCTACATGGGCTCCGAGGATGTCAGGCGCCAGGTGGCGAACGTCTACCGCATGAAGCTGCTTGGCGCCACGGTGGTGCCGGTCGAATCGGGCTCGAAGACGCTGAAGGACGCCTTGAATGAGGCCATGCGCGACTGGGTGACCAACATCGGCAACACCTTCTACATCATCGGCACCGTCGCCGGGCCGCATCCGTATCCGATGATGGTGCGCGATTTTCAGGCGGTGATCGGCGAGGAATGCAAGACCCAGATACCGGAACTTGCGGGGCGCCAGCCGGACGCGGTGATCGCCTGCGTCGGCGGCGGCTCCAACGCGATGGGGATCTTTTATCCCTACATCCCGGTGGCCGGGGTCAGGCTGATCGGCGTCGAGGCGGCCGGCCATGGGCTCGACACCGGCAAGCACTCGGCATCGCTGACGGCGGGCCGCTCCGGCGTGCTGCACGGCAACCGTACCTACCTGCTGCAGGACGAAGACGGCCAGGTGATCGAGACGCACTCGATCTCGGCGGGCCTCGATTATCCCGGGGTCGGTCCGGAACACGCCTGGCTCAAGGATTCGGGTCGCGCCGAATACGCCACCATCACCGATGCCGAAGCTTTGCAGGCTTTCCATGACCTGTGCCATTTCGAAGGCATCATCCCGGCGCTGGAATCCAGCCACGCGCTGGCCCATGCCGCCAAAATGGCGCCGACGCTTTCGTCCGACAAGATATTGCTGGTCAACCTGTCCGGACGCGGCGACAAGGACATGCACACCGTCGCCGAAAAATCCGGCATCCGGTTCTGACATGTCGCGCATCTCCACTACGTTTGCTTCGCTTGCCGCGCAAGGCCGCAAGGCACTGATTCCCTTCATCACCGCGGGCGATCCGCAGCCCGACCAGACTTTGCCGCTGATGCGGGCGCTGGTGGCCGGCGGCGCCGACATCATCGAGCTTGGCGCGCCGTTTTCGGATCCGATGGCCGACGGCCCGACCATCCAGCGTGCCTCGGAGCGGGCGCTGGTGCACGGCATGAGCCTGCGCCGGGTACTGGCACTGGTACGCGACTTTCGCCGCGAGAACGACGCGACGCCGATCGTGCTGATGGGCTATGCCAATCCGGTCGAAGCCTATGGCATCGACGCCTTCGCGCGCGATGCGCATGAGGCCGGCGTCGACGGCGTGCTGGTGGTCGACTATCCGCCGGAGGAATGCGCCGGATTCGCCGCGGCGATGAAGCGCGTGCAGATCGATCCGATCTTCCTGCTGGCGCCGACATCGACCGCGAAGCGCTTCGGCGAGGTGGCGCAGTTCGGTGCCGGCTACATCTATTACGTGTCGCTCAAGGGCGTGACGGGTTCCGCCACGCTCGACCTCGATGAAGTCGCGCGACGCATTCCGCTGATCCGCGAACAGGTCGGCATGCCGGTCGGCGTCGGTTTCGGCATTCGTGATGGCGCCACCGCGGCGCGCATCGCGACGGTGGCCGACGCCGTGGTGATCGGCAGTCGCATCATCGAAGAGATCGAGAATTCCCCGGCTGGCGAGGCTGCGCCACGCGTCCAGGGATTCCTTTCCGGCATACGCGCGGCGATGGATACCGCCACCAAACAGGGAGTTGCCCTGTGACGGCCTTCCCCCCTTCCCCCTCGCCGTGGCAGGGGGTGACACGGGTTCGCTGCGCTCCATACTTTTTTGCTGTCCCTCCTTGGGGCGGCCCTGCGGAGGGACCATGAGCTGGCTCCAGAAACTTTTGCCGCCGAAGATCAAGCGTTCGGAGGGCGTGCGCAAATCCATTCCCGAGGGCCTGTGGGCCAAGTGCCCGGCCTGCGAAGCCGTGCTCTACAGCTCCGACCTGGAAAACAACCAGAATGTCTGCCCCAAGTGCTCGCATCACTTGCGCCTGCGCGCCAGGGTGCGGCTCGATGCGCTGCTCGATCCCGAGGGGCGCTTCGAAATCGGCGCCGAAGTGCTGCCAATGGACCCGCTCAAGTTCAAGGACAGCCGGCGCTATGTCGATCGCCTGGCCGCGGCGAACGAGGATACGGACGAGGCCGACGCGATGGTGGTCATGCAGGGCGCGATCAAGACCGTGCCGGTGGTGATCGCCTGCTTCGAATTCGAGTTCCTCGGCGGCTCCATGGGCGCGGTGGTCGGCGAGCGCTTCGTGCGCGGGGTCAAGGCGGCAATCGAATTGCAGTCACCCTTCATCTGCATCACCGCTTCGGGCGGCGCGCGCATGCAGGAAGGCCTGTTCTCCCTGATGCAGATGGCCAAGACCACGGCGGCCGTGACGCAACTGGCACACCACCAGTTGCCTTTCATCACGCTGCTGACGGATCCGACCATGGGTGGCGTTTCTGCTTCGTTCGCCTTCGTCGGTGACGTCGTCATTGCCGAGCCCGGTGCCCTGATCGGTTTCGCCGGCCCGCGCGTGATCGAACAGACGGTGCGTGAAACCCTGCCCGAAGGTTTCCAGCGTGCCGAGTTCCTGCTGGAAAAGGGCGCCATCGACATGATCGTCGATCGCCGCGAACTGAGGGATCGACTGGCCTCGCTGCTGACCCTGCTGCAACGCGTTCCTGCCGTCTGATGCCATTGCGGCTCGACGGCTGGCTGGCGCGGATCGAAGCGCGGCATCCGCGCGGCAGCGCGGGCATCGAACTGGGGCTGGAGCGGGTCGCGGCCGTCAAGCTGCATCTCGGCCAGCACGAATCCTGCCCGGTCATCCTGGTCGGTGGCACCAACGGCAAAGGCTCGACCTGCGCCATGCTGGAGCGCATCCTGCTCGCTGCCGGCTACCGCGTAGGGCTCTACACCTCGCCCCACCTGCTGCATTACAACGAACGCGTCCGCATCGACGGCGTGGCGGCGTCCGACGCCAGTCTGTGCGGTGCGTTCGAGCGCGTCGAGCACGCGCGCGGCGAGGTTGCGCTGACCTACTTCGAATTCGGTACCCTGGCGGCCTGGGAAGTGTTTGCCGCGGCCGCCACCGATGTCGTGATCCTCGAAGTGGGCCTCGGCGGCCGGCTCGATGCCACCAACATCTACGAACCAGCCTGCACGGTCGTCACCGGCGTCGACCTCGATCACATGGAATTCCTCGGCGCGGATCGCGAAGCCATCGGGCGGGAAAAGGCGGGGATCTTTCGCGCCCGCGTTGCTGCGATCTGCGGCGATGCGCGGCCGCCGCAATCCCTGCTGGATCATGCCGCCAGGGTCGGCGCCGGGCTGCAGGTCATGGGGCGCGATTTCGGCTACCAGCGGCAGGAGCAGCAATGGTTGTACTGGGGGCCGGCGCCAGGCGCCGGCGGAATCCTGCGCCGCGGCGGGCTGGCCTTTCCCGCGCTGCGCGGCGAACGCCAGTTGGCGAACGCGGCCTGCGCGCTGGCGGCTCTCGATGCGCTGCATCGGGAGCTGCCGGTGGCCATGAAGGATATCCGCCGGGGCTTGGGCGAGGTCGAATTGGCGGGGCGCTTCCAGGTACTGCCGGGCCGGCCGCCGATCGTGCTCGATGTCGCCCATAACCCGCAGGCGGCGCGCGTGCTGGCGAGCAATCTCGGCGACCAGGGTTTCCACCGCAATACCTGGGCCGTGTTCGGCATGCTCGCCGACAAGGACGTCGAGGGCGTGATCGACGCGCTGGGCGAGCGGGTGACGCATTGGCTGCCATGCACTCTCGATGGACGCCGTGCCGCCAGCGCCGACTTCTTGTCGACGCGGCTGGAATCGCGCGGCATGAAGGTCGCCGCGCGCTTCGCGACGCCCGCGGCGGCGCTGGCTTATGCGCAAGAGAACGCGGGTGAAGATGATAGAATTCTCGCCTTCGGATCCTTCCTCACTGTCGCCGCGGCCCTGCAAGCGCTTGGCCGGCCGGCGTAACCACGATGGCGGAAACAGACACATCGCCTGACGCAGATTTGCAGCTGAAGAAGCGTGCTCGCCGCCGACTGGTCGGCGCCGTTGCGCTGGCGTTGTTGGCCGTCATCGTGCTGCCGATGGTCATGGATCGCGAGCCGCGTCCGGCAAGTCAGGACATCCAGGTGCGCATCCCCAGCCAGGACGCGACGGGTCTGGCTTCGAAGGTTTTGCCGGGCAAGCCTGCGGCGTCGCCGATGCCGGCACCGGAACCCCGCCCTGCCGCCGATCCGGCGCCGAAAGCGGATGCTGCCGGTCCTGCCCCGGTCGCCGCCGCGACCGCTGCCAAGCCCGCACCCGCTGCGCCGCCGGAGAAGGCATCCGAAAGGCCCCCTGCGCCTGCCAAGGCATCCGCACCCAAGCCGGCGGCAGATGGCTCCGGGCAGTGGATCGTGCAACTCGGTGCCTACAAGGAGGCCGGCAACGTCAAGCTGCTGTTGGGCAAATTGAAGGGGATCGGCGTGCCGGCGTATTCCGAACAGTTCGAATCGGCGCAGGGACAGCGCACCCGTGTCCGCGCCGGCCCCTTCCCAAGCCAGGAAGCGGCCGAGAAAGCCCGCACGAGGATCAAGATCATCGGTGTCGACGGCCCGGTAGCGCAAAAGTAGGGCGATGACTGCTTTCGATTACGCCGTGCTGGCGCTGGTGTTTGCGTCGGCGCTGCTCGGTTTGTGGCGCGGTGTGGTGAGTGAAATACTGGCCCTGGTGGCCTGGGTGGTGGCCTTCCTGGTGGCCCGTGCGCAAGCGCCGCAGGTGTCGGAGTGGCTGGCGGGGCAGGTGGCCGAACCGGGGATGCGTCTGGCGGCGGCCTATGTGCTGGTATTTCTTGGCGTGTTGCTAAGTTTCGCCGTCGCGCGCCTGGTTGTTTCGCTGATGGTCAAGGCGGTCGGCCTGGGATTGCTGGATCGTCTGCTCGGCCTCGCATTTGGCGTTCTGCGCGGCGTAGTGGTGGTATTGTTGGCGGTCATGGTGGCGGGCATGACGCCGTTGCCTAAAGCGGACTGGTGGCGCGAAGCAATGCTGGCGCAGCCTCTCGAAACGGCGGTGATCGCGGCAAAACCCTGGTTGCCGCCGGAAGCGGCAAAACGGATTCGGTTTCGATAGCTGAAGATGACAGTCCTCCCTTCCCCCTTCCCGGGGAAGGGGGTGATAATTGCTTGCGGGCGTCGCTCGCTTCATGTTCTGGCCGCTGCTCCCCGGGGCGGCCCTGCGGAGATGGACCATGTGCGGAATTCTGGGTGTGGTGGCGACCACACCGGTGAACCAGTTGCTCTACGACGGCCTGCAGGTGCTCCAGCACCGCGGCCAGGATGCCGCCGGCATTGCCACGGCGGAAGGCGGGCGCTTCCACATGCACAAGGGCTCGGGACTGGTGCGCGACGTCTTCCGCACCCGCAACATGCGCAGCCTGCTGGGCAACTGGGGCATCGGCCACTGCCGCTACCCGACCGCTGGTTCCGCCGACAACGCCGCCGAGGCACAGCCCTTCTACGTCAATTCGCCCTTCGGCCTGATGCTGGCGCACAACGGCAACCTGACCAATGCCGACCCGTTGAAGCAGGACATGTTCCTGCAGGACCTGCGCCACATGAACACCAACTCCGATTCGGAGGTGCTGCTCAACGTGCTGGCGCACGAACTGCAGGCCGCCTCGACCAAATACCAAGTCGATGCCGAAACCATCTTCAAGGCGGTGGCCGGGGTGCATCGCCGGGTCAAGGGTGCTTATGCCGTGGTCGCGATGATCGCCGGCTACGGCCTGCTGGCCTTCCGCGATCCCTGGGGAATTCGCCCGCTGGTGATCGGCAAGAACGAGACGGCCGAGGGCACCGAGTACCTGGTGGCTTCCGAGAGCGTGGCGATCGACACGCTCGGCTTCAAGATGTTGCGCGACGTCGAGCCCGGCGAGGCGGTGCTGGTGGACATGCGCGGCAACTTCGTCAGCCGCCAGTGCGCCGAAGCCACCCTCCATGCGCCCTGCATGTTCGAGTTCGTCTATCTGGCGCGGCCCGACTCCGTGATGGACGGGATTTCGGTGTACGAAACGCGAGCCAAGATGGGCGATTACCTGGCCGACAAGATTCGCCTGACCATGCCGCACCTGGCGATCGACGCGGTGATCCCGATTCCCGATTCCAGCCGGCATTCGGCGATGGAACTCGCGGCGCGCCTGAACCTGCCGTATCGCGAGGGCTTCGTCAAGAACCGCTACATCGGCCGTACCTTCATCATGCCGGGACAGGCCACGCGGCGCAAATCGGTGCGCCAGAAGCTGAATGCCATCAGCCAGGAATTCAGGGGTCGCAACGTGCTCCTGGTCGACGATTCCATCGTGCGCGGCACCACCAGCCGCGAGATCATCATGATGGCGCGCGAAGCCGGCGCGAAGAAGGTCTATTTCGCCTCCGCCTCGCCGCCGGTGCGCTTCGCCAACGTCTATGGCATCGACATGCCGACGCGCAGCGAACTGATCGCCGCCTACCGCAGCGACGAGGAAATCTGCCGCGAGATCGGCGCCGACGCGCTGATCTACCAGGACCTCGACGCCCTGAAGGCCGCAGTGCGTTCGGTCAATCCCACCGTGACGCAGTTCGAGACCTCGTGTTTCGACGGCCAGTACATCACCGGCGATGTTTCGGCCATCTACCTCCAAAGCATGGAAGACAGGCGCAATCTGCCTCCGTCGGCGAAACCCGAGGATAACGACGGTTTCGACGGCGCCGACGGCGAGCAGTTGGACTTGAATCTGGTGCAGGCCGGATGAGCCTGGCCGACGAACAAGCGGACGCCGCCTGGTCCTTCGATACGCTCGCGGTACGCGCCGGCCAGGAGCGCAGCCAGTTCAACGAGCATTCCGAGGCGCTCTATCTCACGTCCAGCTTCGTCTTCGAGAACGCGGCGCAGGCCGCCGCCCGCTTCTCGGGAACCGAGCCGGGCAACGTCTACGCCCGCTTCTCCAATCCCACCGTAAGCACCATGCAGGAGCGGCTGGCGGCCCTTGAGGGCGCCGAAACCTGCATCGCCACCGCGACCGGCATGGCGGCGATCCTGGCGACCGTGATGTCGCTGATGAAGTCCGGCGAACACATCGTCTCCTCGCGCAGCATCTTCGGCGCCACGCAGCAACTGTTCGGCACCATCCTGCCCCGCTTCGGCGTCGACACCGACTTCGTAGACCAGGGCTCGGTGGCGGCATTTCGCGCCGCGATGCGACCGACCACCCGCCTGGTGTTCATCGAAACCCCGTCCAATCCGCTGACGGAGGTGTTCGACATCGCCTCGCTGGCCCAGGTGGCGCACGAGGGCGGGGCGCTGCTGGTGGTGGACAATTGTTTTTGCTCGCCGGCCCTGCAGCGGCCGCTGACCCTGGGCGCCGACCTGGTGATCCATTCCGCGACCAAGTACCTGGACGGTCAGGGGCGCGTGCTCGGCGGCGCCGTCTGCGGATCGAAGGCGCTGACGGAGGAGGTCTTCAAGTTCCTGCGCACCGCCGGGCCGACCCTGTCTCCATTCAATGCATGGGTCATCCTCAAGGGGCTTGAGACGCTTTCCGTGCGCATGAAGGCGCAGTCGGCAAATGCGCTCGAACTGGCGCAATGGCTGGAAGCGCAGGCAGACGTGACGCGCGTGTTCTATCCCGGGCTTGCTTCGCATCCGCAGCACGCGCTGGCGATGCGCCAGCAGGCCAGCGGGGGCGCCATCGTCTCCTTCGAAGTCAAGGGCGGACGGGAAGCGGCATGGCGCGTGGTGGACCACTGCCGCCTGCTGTCGATCACCGCCAACCTCGGCGACACCAAGACCACCATCACCCATCCTGCATCGACCACGCATGGCCGCATCAGCGCCGAGGCGCGGACCGCTTCGGGCATCGGCGAGGGCCTGCTGCGGATCGCGGTCGGACTGGAAGCGCCGGCCGACCTGAAGGCGGACCTGGCGCGGGGCCTGGGCTAGCGCGACAGGTCGAGCCGGCGCACGCCGGCCGGGCCGATTTCCAGCGCGTCGCCGCGTCCGGTATCCCAGTCGGAAAGCACCCAGCGCTCGGCACTGCCGGAAGCGAGTGCAATAGCTTCGCGGCCCGGCCGATGGGTGTGGCCGTGGATCAGCCGGGTGCAACCGTGCGCCGTCAGCGCGGCCTTGATCGCGTCTGCGTTGGCATCCATGATTTCGGCGGTTTTGCCCAGCATCGCCTCGGTGCTGCGGCGGCGCAGGCTGGCGACTTCGGCGCGGCGCTCGGACAGCGGCCGCGCCAGGAATTGGCGCTGCCATTGTGGCGAGCGCACCATGCGGCGGAACTCCTGGTAGGGCAGGTCATCCGTGCACACCGTGTCGCCGTGCATCAGCAGGATCGCCGTACCGCCAGCGCCGACTTTTTCGACCTCGTCGAGCAAGGTAATGCCTGCCGCGGCGGCAAACCCCGCACCGATCAGGAAATCGCGATTGCCGGCGATGAAGCACAGGCGTGGCCCCATGTCGGCCGCGCTGCGCAGCAGGTCGCAGACCTCCGCGTTGAATTCATCCTGCAGATCGTCGTCGCCGATCCAGTACTCGAACAGGTCGCCGAGGATATACAGCACCTCGACATTGGAGGCGGCGGTATCGGCGAGGAAGCTGGCGAAGCGCTGCGTCAGGTCGGGCCTTTCCGACCGCAAGTGCAGGTCGGAGACGAAGCGCGCGGTTCCAGTGATGGTCAACATGGAACCGCGGGTGCTTATACGACTTCGGCGCGCTCGATGATGACGTCTTCCTTCGGCACGTTCTGGTGGAAACCCTTGTTGCCGGTCTTGACGGCCTTGATCTTGTCCACCACGTCCTGACCTTCGACGACGCGGCC
Organism: Sulfuritalea sp.; assembly: GCF_017302275.1. GTDB lineage: Bacteria > Pseudomonadota > Gammaproteobacteria > Burkholderiales > Rhodocyclaceae > Sulfuritalea. The sequence continues at coordinate 2,772 of NZ_JAFLDR010000031.1, read as the reverse complement.
GAAGACGCAGTAGCCCCAGCCATCCTGGCACTTGTCGTTGTCGAGGAAGTCGTTGTCGCCGACATTGATGAAGAACTGTGCGGTGGCGGAATGCGGGTCGCTGGTGCGCGCCATGGCAACCGTGTAGCAGGCGTTCTTGAGGCCGTTCTTGGCCTCGTTCTGGATCGGGTCGCGGACCGGCTTCTGGTCCATGCCGGGGGCAAAGCCGCCGCCCTGGATCATGAAGCCGTCGATCACGCGATGGAACACGGTGTTGTCGTAATGGCCGGATTCGACGTAGGCGAGGAAGTTGGCGGCGCTGATCGGTGCCTTCTCCGCGTCGAGTTCGAGGGTGATGGTGCCGTGATTGGTGGTGAGCTTTATCATTGCGATTTCCTTCGGATTTATTTCTTGGCCGGCAGCAACTTGACGGATTCGATGAGGACCGGGGTGGTCGGTACGTTCTGGTGCGGGCCCGCATTGCCGGTGGGCACGAGGGCGATCTTCTGGACCACGTCCATGCCTTGCACCACCTTGCCGAATACCGCGTAGCCCCAGCCGTCGCGACTCGGGTAATCGAGGAAGCTGTTGCCCTTCAGGTTGATGAAGAACTGTGCGCTGGCCGAGTGCGGATCGCCGGTGCGCGCCATGGCCAGCGTCCCGGTTTCATTCTTCAGCCCGTTCTTGGCCTCGTTCTGGATCGGCGCTCGGGTTTCCTTCTGCTTCAGGTCCGGAGTGAAGCCGCCGCCCTGGATCATGAACCCGGGAATCACGCGGTGGAACACGGTGCCGTTGAAAAAGCCGTCCTTTGCATATTGCAGGAAATTTTCCACCGTCTTCGGCGCCTTGTCCTGGAAGAGCTCGATGACCACCATGCCCTGCGAGGTCTTGACCTCGAGTTGCGGGTTCGCGGCGTGCGCGGCAAGGCTGAAAAGGAATGCGAAAACGACGACAAGCAGGCGATGCATGTGACCTCCGGAGCTGGCGAAAAAGGGGATTGTGAAAAACGGACTGTTACACGGCGCCTTCGAAGACGATCTTCCAGCGGCCGCTTTCCTTGATCCAGTACTGGCGCTTTTTCATCTGGTTGGAAAGGTTGCTGGAGCGATAGTCCTGCTCGAAGGTGACGACGACGTATTCTTCCTTGCCGGGGTTGCGGAACATGCTGATGTCGCCGGTGACGACCTTGATCCAGCTCTTGCCGGCATTGACCCTGCGCTTGTGCTCCACCCACTCGCGGTAGCCCTGGCCGTCGGCGTTGAACTTGTGCGAATAGTGCCTGGCGTACTGTTCGATGCTGCGGCTCTCCCAGTCCTGCCGCCATTCTTCGATCATCTGCAGCAGGGAAGTACGCTCGGTCTGCCAGTCGTCGAGCGAAAGCCATTCGATGCTGTTGCTGATGATCACCGGGGTCAGCCCGACCTGCAGGCTTTTGGACAGCGAGTCGAGGTCCTGGTTGGCCAGCACCACGCAGCCGTCGGAGGCTTTTGGCGGCCGCGAAAAGGTGTCGGACGGCGTGCCGTGCAGCCAGATGCCGTGGCCGTTGCGTCCCTGGCGCTTGTCCCATTCGTTCGGATAGTTGATGGGGAAGGCGCCACTGCCGTAGAAATCCGTCAGCTTCTGGCGCGGCAGGCTGGAGGTGACGTGATACACCCCGATCGGGGTTTTCTTGTCGCCTTCGCGAAATTTCTCGGCGCCGAGCTTGCCCTGCGAGATGTAGTAGTCGGCTACGAACCGCGGCGTGCCATTGTCGTTCTGGTAAAGGTAGAGCCTGGACTTCTGCGTATCGACGACGACCGCGTGCTTCTGTTCCGGATGCATCTGCAACAGGTAGCGCGGCACGTAGTTGGCCGGCGGTTTGCTGCGGTAGCCCTTCAAGCGAACGATGGCCTCGTCGCGCAGGTCGGCCACCTTTTCGCCGGCCTCCGCTCCACCGCCCTCGCCGAAGGCCATCAGCGGCCGTGCGCGTGCCAGCAGCAGGTCACCCTTGACCAGGTGCGCCAGGCGGAAATTGGGATAGGCCTTGACCAGCATTTCGCTCTGCTGCATGGCCACGTCGAGCCGGTTGGCCTCGATGGCATCGAACACTTGCGCCAGCAATGGCTCCGGACCGGAGTCCGTGTAGCGCGGCTCGACCGCCGAAGCGGCCGGGTTCTTCTTGATGTGGCTGGGTGCCTTGCCGGCCGCAAAGGCCAGACCTCCCGCGAGCAGCAGGCTGCATCCAGCAATGACGGTGCGTGAACGCAGCGCGCGCTTCATCAACTGCCGACCCGCTCCTGCAGGATCTGCCACTTGCCGTCACGCTTGCCCAACTGAAGGACCTTGTTGCTTGAGGTCTTCAGCGACGCCGACTTGTAGTGCTGACGGAACTTCGCGGTGGCAGTGTCACCGTCGATGCTGACGCGCAGGTTCTCGTAGCTGACCACGATGGCGCCCGGCTTTTCGATGCGCTTCTGTCGTTCGGCATCCCAGGCCGCGCGCGATTCACCGGCCGGCGTCTTGAAATCGCGGGCGTAGGCCGCGAGGTAGGCCCTGACGTCCTTGCGCGACCAGGCGGCGGCCCACAGCTCGATTGCCCGGGTGATTTCTGCGTTCGCGTCACCTGCGGGTTTTGCGGCGGCGGGTTTTGCGGCGGCGGGTTTGGCGGGTTCGACCGGTTTGGCGACCTCGGCGGGCTTGGCCGGGGCGGCAACCGCAGGTGGTGCGGCGGGTGCAACGGCCGGCGCGGCGGCCACCGGCGTGGCGGGCGCCGCTGTCACCGGCGCGGCAGGGGGTTTTTGCGCCTTGGCGGCC
>NZ_JAFLDR010000030.1 GCF_017302275.1 Sulfuritalea sp. | reverse complement strand
GACGGGGCGACCCGGATCGAGCAGGTCCGCTTCGCGGACGACATCAACATGATCTGGGATGCCGCGCTGCTCGGCGCCACCATCAGCAGCGGGACGCCACTGGCCGATACCTTCCTCGGCGACGGGCTGGCGGACCATTTCGATGGGCGGGAAGGTAACGACAGCTTGACCGGCGGAGCGGGGGACGACGTGCTGGTTGGCCGGCCGGGCAACGATCTGCTGAAGGGAGGCAGCGGCAACGATACCTACCGCTTCGGTCGCGGCGACGGCGAGGACACGATGGACGAGAGCTTCCAGGGCGGCGGCATGGATACGCTGGAACTGGGCGCCGGAATCACGGCAGCGGATGTCAGCCTGTATGCCAACGACTTTTTCGCCGGCGATGGTCGCCTGGTGGTGGTACTCGACGGCAGTCCGACGCAACTCACTGTCAGCAGGTTCTTCACCGGCGGGACGGCGCAGATCGAGCGCATCCTTTTCGCCGACACGAGCGAGTGGAATGTGGCGGAGATCAATGCGCGGGTGATCCGCGGCGCCGCCAATGCGATGGTCGGCACTGCCGGCAACGACAGCTTCGTCGTCGACCACTATGCCGATACGATTACCGAGGGCCTCAATCAGGGCACCGACACGGTGCTGTCGGGTATCGGCTGGACGCTGGGCGCCAATCTGGAGAACCTGACCCTGACCGGCCCGCTGAACGTGTGGGGTAACGGAAACACGCTCAACAACGTCATCACCGGCAATACCGGCAACAACGTGCTTGACGGCCTTGGCGGCAGGGATACGCTGATCGGCGGCATGGGCGACGACACCTACTACGTCTCGCCGCTGGTCGGGGACATCGTGACGGAACTGGCGAACGAAGGCATCGATACGGTGATCGCCGATTTCAGTTACACCCTGCCGGACAATGTCGAAAACCTGAACATGAATAGCGGCTACATCGGCACGGTGGAGTCCATCGGCAACGCCCTGGACAACGTGATCTATGGTCGCTATGGCACCAGCGGGGATACCATCGACGGCCGCGGCGGCAACGATACCCTCGTGGGCAGCGTCGGCGACGACAAGTATCGCTTTGCGCTCGGCGGCGGGGCAGACACCATCATCGAAAGCGGCGGCACGGATCAGATCCTGTTCGGCGCGGGGATCTTCGCAACTGGCGTGAGCGCCAGTCGTAGCGGTTCCCAGGTGACGCTGTCGGTTTCCGCCGGCGACAGCATCAGCTTCGCCGAGACCACGCCGGGACAGTACGCGGTAGAGCGAATCGTTTTTTCCGGCGGCCCGACCTGGCTGGCAGCCGATTTGCGGCAACGGCTGAACTCGGCGCCGACCGGCGCCGTGAGCGTGAGCGGCGTGGCCGCGCAGAACCACACACTGGTCGCGGGGAATACCCTGGCCGATGCCGACGGCCTGGGTCCGATCGGCTACCAGTGGCAGAGCTCGGTCGACGCGGGCGCGACCTGGAACCCGATTCCCGGTGCCACGGCAGGCACATTCACCCCGGGAGAAGCGCAAGTCGGCATGCAGGTTCGTGCCGTGGCTTCTTACACGGATGTTCGCGGCACGCTTGAGAGCAAGGCCAGCGAGCCGACGGCGGTGATTGTCGGCATCGGCGGCAATGCGGCGCCGAGCGGAGACGTCGGCGTTGGTGGCACGGCGATTCAGGGTCAAAACCTGACCGCCAGCAACACGCTGGCCGACGCTGATGGTCTGGGCGCCATCGGCTACCAGTGGCAGTCCTCAGCGGACGGCACGACCTGGACCGACATTGTCGGCGCAACGGCCGGCAGCTTGACTTTGGCCGAAGCGCAGGTGGGCAAGCAAGTGCGCGCGCTGGCCAGTTACACCGATGGCCACGGTACCCTCGAATCGGTCGCAAGTTCCGCCACGGCGATCGTTGCCAACCTCAACGACGCGCCGAGCGGAGAAGTCGGCGTTGGTGGCACGGCGATTCAGGGTCAAACCCTGACCGCCAGCAACACGCTGGCCGATGCCGATGGTATGGGCAGTATCGGCTACCAGTGGCGAGCGGATGGCGTCGCCATCGGCGGCGCCACTGCGAGCACTCTGGTCCTGGCCGAAGCCCAGGTGGGCAAAGCCATCAGCGTGACCGCCAGCTATACCGACGGCCATGGCACGGCCGAGGCGGTGACCAGCACTCCGACGCCTGCGGTCGGCAACATCAACGACGTCCCGACGGGAACCGTCACCATCACTGGCAGCCCGACGCAGAACCGAACCCTCACGGCAAGCAACTCGATCGCCGACGCCGACGGTCTCGGCACCCTCGGTTACCGGTGGCAAAGCTCCGCGGACGGCTGGACATGGAGCGACATCGACGGCGCGACGTTCGAAAGTTTCACGCTGACCGACGCACAGGTGGGCAGGCAAGTACGCGCACTGGCCAGCTACATTGACGGCCACGGCACGCTCGAATCGATCGCCAGCGACGCAACCGCACCAGTGGTCGGCGACGTCAATCACGCGCCGACCCTCGCCGCGCCGATCGCCGATCAGGTTGCCATCGAGGAAACCGCGTTTTCATTCACGCTGCCGGCTGGCAGCTTTGCCGACTCCGATCCCGGCGACGTCCTCGGCTACCAGGCCACGCGAAGTGATGGCACGGCACTGCCGGCGTGGCTGAGCTTCGATGCCGTGACGCGAACATTCAGCGGCACGCCACCCGCGGCCCCGGTCGGTCAGGTGGCGGTGCGCGTCACCGCCACCGACCTGGATGGCGCCAGCGCCACCGACGTTTTCACGCTCGACGTGGCCAATCACATGGTCGGCACGGCCACCGCGAACACGCTGGTCGGCACCTCGCAACGCGACGTCATCGAAGGCCATGCCGGCAACGATGTGCTCGATGGCGGGTCCGGCGCGGATGTCCTGATCGGCGGCATCGGCGACGATACCTACGTGGTGGATGATGCGGACGACCGGGTCGTCGAAGCGGAAGGCGAAGGGATCGATCAGGTCATTGCGTCGTCCAGCTTTGTTCTTGCCGGCGGCGTGGAGAACCTGACCCTGAACGGCTGGCAGGACGCCGACGGCACCGGCAACGCGCTGGACAACGTGCTCATCGGCAACGGTGACGCCAATCGCCTGACCGGTCTTGCGGGCAACGACTGGCTCGACGGCGGACTGGGTCGCGACACGCTGCTTGGCGGCGCGGGCGATGATACCTACCTGGTTGACCAGGCCGGCGACAGCATCATCGAGAATCCGGGCGAGGGGATCGACTGGGTGCGCAGCAGCGTCACCTGGACGCTGGGCGCCAACCTGGAGCACCTGCAACTTGTCGGCAACTCGGGAGTGGGCGCGATCGGCAACGAATTGGACAACACCCTGATCGGCAACGCAGGCAACAACAACCTGGATGGTGGCGCGGGGGCGGACGTGCTTGTCGGCGGCATTGGCAACGATACGTACTGGGTGGACGATGCCTCCGACATCGTCTTCGAGTACGCCGGCGAGGGGATCGATCAGGTAAGGAGCGGTTCCGTAAGCGTGATCCTCGCCGACCACGTGGAAAACCTGGCGCTGCTCGGCAACGCCTCGATCGACGGAACCGGCAATGCGCTGGACAACGTGCTGCGGGGCAATGCCGGCAGCAATCGCCTGGTCGGCGGCGATGGCAACGACAGCCTCGACGGCGGCGGCGCCGTGGCGGATATCCTGATAGGTGGGCGCGGCGACGATGTCTACACCGTTTATGGCGCCACGCAGGTCATCGAATTGGCAGGCGAGGGCGTCGATACGATATATACGCCGACGAGTTACTCACTTGCCGCCCATGTCGACAACCTGACTCTCACGGGCGACGCCACCAACCACATCGGGGGTACCGGCAACGAGCTGGACAATGTGCTTGTGGGAAACGCCGCCAACAACACGCTCACCGGCAGCGGTGGCAACGACACACTGGACGGCCGGGGCGGGGCCGATGTGCTGATCGGTGGCACCGGCGACGACCGCTACCTGTTCGGGGCCGGTTTCGGCAGCGACACGGTGCGCGAAAACGACGCCACCGCCGGCAACGTCGATGCCGCGGAATTCCTGGCCGGCATCGCCGCCGACCAAATCTGGATGCGCCATGTCGGCAACCACCTGGAGGCCAGCATCATCGGCACCACGGACAAGTTCACGGTGGAGAACTGGTATCTCGGGTCCAATTTCCACGTCGAGCAGTTCAAGACCGCCGATGGCAAGTTGCTGCTCGACAGCCAGGTCGAGAATCTGGTGCAGGCGATGGCGGTCTTCGCGCCCCCCGCGCCGGGGCAGACCAGCTTGCCGAGCTACTATCAGGAGGTGCTGGCGCCGGTGATCGCAGCGAACTGGCAATAAGCCGCGATGGACCGGGACGACATTCCCGGTCCGCTGCAGGGCAGGGCACCTGTATCCATAAGATAATCGGGCATGGATACCGCCGCACTGGAAGCTCCGATCACTCCCCGCCGCCTGTCGCCGCTGCGCGGCCTGCTGCCCTTCCTGCGCCCCTACCGGGCGCGCATCGCGCTGGCCTTCGTGTTGCTGTGCGTCGGTTCGGCGACCATCCTGCTGGTGCCGCTGGCGTTTCGCGACCTGATCGATTTCGGCTTCGGCGCGCAGCCGCGCGCGGCCGGGGGGCTGCTGGGCGGCCTGAGCCTGAACGGGCATTTCCTCGCGCTGTTCGCGCTGGCCAGCTTCTGGGGGCTGGTGGTGTCGGCGCGTTTCTACATGGTGTCGTGGGTCGGCGAGCGGGTCACCGCGGACCTGCGCGATGCGGTGTATGGTCGCGTCCTGGCGCAGTCGCCGCAGTTCTTCGAGACGCTGCAGACGGGGGAGGTGCTGTCGCGGCTGACGGGCGACACGACGCTGATCCAGACGGTGGTCGGCAGTTCGATCTCGATGGGCCTGCGCAGCCTGTTCCAGTTCATCGGCGGCATGGTGATGCTGGCGGTGACGAGCTTTTACCTGTTCGCGCTGAACCTTGGGCTGATGGCGCTGCTGGTGCTGCCCATCGTCGCCATCGGGCGCAAGGTGAGGAAGCTCTCGCGCGAATCGCAGGACCGCATTGCCGACGCCTCGGCACTGGCGGGCGAGATCCTCAATGCCATGCCGACGGTGCAGGCCTTTACCCAGGAAAGGCAGGAAGTCCGCCGTTTCGCCGAACGCACCGAACGCAGTTTCGCGACGGCGATCCGGCGCGCGCGGGTGCGCTCGGCGCTGACGGTGCTGATCATCTCGGCGGTGATGGGCAGCATCATTTTCGTGCTCTGGGTGGGCGCACGGCAGGTGCACGAGGGCGTGCTCACCGGCGGCGAGCTGGCGTCCTTCGTCCTTTACGCGGCGCTGGTGGCCGGCGGCGTGGGCACGCTGGCGGAGGTGTGGGGCGACGTGATGCGCGCTTCCGGCGCGACGGAAAGGCTGCTCGAACTGCTGCATGCGGAACCGGCGATCCGCGAGGCGCCACGTCCGGAACGACGGCTGCGGCCGGAGAGTGCCGCGCTGCGTTTCGACCACGTCGTCTTCAGCTATCCGGCGCGCCCTGGAACGCGGGCGCTGGACGACGTCTGCCTGGATATCGCGCCCGGCGAGAGCGTGGCGCTGGTCGGGCCCTCCGGCGCGGGCAAGACCAGCCTGTTCCAGTTGCTGCTGCGCTATTACGAGGTTTCGGGCGGCCGAATTCTTTTGAACGGGCAGGACCTGCGGCAGCTCGTGCTGGACGACTTGCGTGGCAGCATCGCCATCGTGCCGCAGGACCCGGTGATCTTTTCCGCCAATGCGCTGGAAAACATTCGCTACGGGCGGGCTGCGGCCAGCGACGCGGAGGTCTTGGCGGCGGCGCGCACGGCGCTGGTGGATGAGTTCATCGACCGCCTGCCGGAGGGTTACCAGACTTTTCTCGGCGAACGCGGCACGCGGCTGTCCGGCGGTCAGCGCCAGCGGATTGCAATAGCGCGGGCGATCCTCAAGGGAGCACCCTTGCTATTGCTTGACGAGGCGACCAGCGCGCTCGATGCGGAATCCGAGATACTGGTGCAGCGTGGGCTGAATGCGGCCATGGTCGGGCGCACCACGCTGATCATCGCGCATCGCCTGGCGACCGTGCGGCAGGTGGACCGCATCGTGGTCATGGAGCGCGGGCGCATCGTCGAAACCGGTACGCCGGCGGATCTGAGGACGCAGGGCGGTTTATATGCCCGGCTGGCGGCGTTGCAACTCGATGCCTGAATGGACAGTCCCATCCGCAACACGGTTGACCACCGTAAACTTATTTATTTACATAATACGGATTATGCGCTGTTTTAGGTTGACGGAATTGCCAAGTTTGCGGCTCTTCAAGCCTTGGATCTATTCGACCGCGCCGACCTGGCGCAGATAACTGGCTATCTCGTTATTGCCGGCTTTCCGCGCCAGACGCAATGCCGTGTCGCCGTCGTAGTCGGCCAGGTCCATATCGGCATCGGCGTCGATCAGCAATTTGACCAGATCTAGCTTGCCCAATTTGGCGGCGAGCATCAGCGCCGTCTGTCCATTCGGCGCACGGCTGTCGAGTTTCGCCTTGTTTTCGATGAGCATCGCCAGGGTTTCCGCACTGCCGCCGAATACCGCGTAATGCAAGGCAGTCCATCCTGAAGTTTCGAGTTCCGCCCCGATGACAAGCAGCAACTGAACGGCTGGCGATTTCGCGTTGATAGCCGCAAGCATCAGCGCCGTATCGCCGTGCTGGTTGCGCCGGTTGATTCCCGCGCGGTTGGCCAGCAGCATTTCCATGAGTCGAACATTGCCGGTGCGCGCCGCCATCATCAGCAGCGTGGTACCGGCGCGGTCGGTCGTATTGACATCCATGCCGCGCTGGAGCAAACCGATGACGGTGGCGTTTTCACCATTCTCCGCGGCGGCGAGGATGTCATCGTAAGCTCCCGCCTGGACAAGCCCGGCCAGCAGCATCAATACAATTGCAATCAGTCGCTTAGGCATCTTTTTCCGGTGCGAACAGGCGTTGAAAATTGGTCGTGGTGGCCTGCGTCAACTCGTCGAGGCCGATGCCCCGCAGGCGCGCAATCTCTTCCGCGACATGGCGTACCAGTGCGGGATGGTTCAACTTGCCGCGATGCGGAACGGGCGCCAGATAGGGCGCATCGGTTTCCACCAGCAGGCGATCGAGCGGCACCGATCGCGCTACCTCCTTGACCTGCAGTGCATTTTTGAACGTTACGATGCCTGAAATGGAGATGTGGAAGCCCAAAGCCAGGGCGGCCTGGGCGACCGCAGCCGTCTCGGTAAAGCAATGGAAGACGCCCCCAGCCTTGCCTCCATCTTCTTCCTCAAGGATACGCAGGGTATCGGCGGCCGCTTCCCGCGTGTGGATGATCAGCGGCTTGCCGCAGCGGCGCGCGGCGCGGATATGGGTGCGGAATCGGTCGCGCTGCCATTCCAGATCGCCCTCCAGCCGATAGTAATCAAGCCCGGTTTCGCCGATGGCAACCACTTTGGGGTGCGCCGCCAGGCGTATCAGGGTTGCCTCGTCGGGTTCCTTGCCCTCCTGCGTGTCGGGATGGACGCCCACGGCGGCATACAGGTTGGAAAAACGCTCGACCAAGGCCCGAACAGACGGAAAACGTTCCAGCGTCACCCCCGCGATCAGGGCATGGCCAACGTCGTTGGCCGCCATGGCGGCGACGAGTTCGGCTTCCCGCCCGTTGAAATCGGGGAAGTCGAGATGGCAATGGGAGTCGACGAGCAAGGTAGTCATGTGCCGACCGGGCGCAGCGCCCGCAGGAAATGGGCCGCCAGGCTTTCCAGAAACAGTAATTGATTCAAGGGATGGCGCGCGCTGCGGCGAAATGGCTGGAGCTCGCGCCAGGCCGCAAGCAGGGCTTCCGGATCCAGCTTTTCGATGCCCTTGGGACGCGGCCAGCCGCCGTGGTAGCGAACCTCGCCCGCCATGCGCTCCTGTGCCAGGTCGAACAGCCAGCGCTGAACACCCTCGACCAGGTTTTCCAGGCGAAACATGCCGTCGCCCTTGAGCAGCCCATCCCATCGCGCGGCTAGCGCGAGCGGATCGGCGACCGGCGCAATCAGCGAATCAACCAGCGCATCGATCGGGGCCAATTGCCCCTGTTCCTGCCATTGGGCGACGCGCATGGGCGCACCGCCGGCCAGGTCGAGATAGCGCTTGGCCTGCTTTTCCAGCCCGGCATTGCGCAACCATGCGGTCGCCGCCGTCGTGTCGGGCGTCGTGAACGGGATTACCCGGCAGCGGCTGCGCAGGGTCGGCAATAGTGACTTTGATCTAGTGGATACCAATATAAAATATACGCTTGACGGAGGTTCTTCAAGTATCTTAAGAAGTGCGTTTGCGGTCGGGCCGTGCATGGCTTCGGCTTCCGTGATCAGCACCACCCGATTGCCGGCACGATGGCTGCCGGTAAAAACGAAAGCCTCGAGTTCGCGGATCTGCTCGATGCGGATGATGCTGGCCGAGCGCTTTTTGGCCTTTTCGCCGGCACCCTCCTCCGCGTCGTCGTCGCCCTCGGGCGCGATGCGACGAAAATCCGGATGGTTGCCGGCGGCCAGCCAACGACATGCCTGGCATTCGCCGCAACCGGAAAGCGCGGCGCTTATCGACTCGCAGAGCAGCAATTCTGCAAGCTGTTCCGAAAACGCGGTCTTGCCGACACCGGGCGGTCCGACCAGCAGCACCGCGTGCGGCAGGCGGTCGAGCCCCTGCCCCAGCAGCTGGTGCCGCAATGTATCGTTCCAGCTTATTATTTTATTATCAGAATGTTGCAATTATTTTCTCAAGTGTTTTATTAATATCATCTGGTGTCCGGGTGGCGTCGATGACGCGCACTCGATCTGGATTTTCGGCGGCAATTCGGAGATAGGCCGCACGCACTTTTTCGAAGAACGCCGCCTGTTCCTTTTCAAAGCGGTCGGGATTGGCGGTGGCGGCATGCAGTCGCTGTTGGGCGATGGCGACCGGCGCATCGAAGATCAGCGTCAGGTCGGGTTGTAGGTCGCCGAGCACCCAGCGCGTCAGCGTCTGGAGTTTCCCCCAATCGAGGCCACGCCCTCCGCCCTGATAGGCAAAGGAGGCATCAACGAAACGGTCGCAGACCACCCAGTCGCCTCTATTCAGTGCCGGTTCAATGACTTGTGCGACATGTTCGCGCCGTGCAGCGAACATCAGCAGCGCTTCGGTTTCCAGGTGCATGGCTTCGGCCAGCAGCAGGCTGCGCAGCTTTTCACCCAATGGAGTACCGCCCGGTTCCCGCGTGGCGACCACCGTGCGCCCATGCCGCCGCAGGTGCCCGACCAGCCAGGCATGCTGGGTGCTCTTGCCGGCACCGTCGATGCCCTCGAAACTGATGAAGCGACCACGCGTCATGCAAACTACCTCCTTTGATAGCGGTTGACGGCTTCGTTGTGCTCGCCGAGGTTGGCGGAAAAGGCGCTCGATCCGTCGCCGCGGGCGACAAAATACAGCATGTTGCTCGGTGGCGGTTTGGCGGCGGCCAGCAGCGACGCCATGCCCGGCATGGCGATCGGGGTGGGCGGCAACCCGGCGCGGGTATAGGTGTTCCACGGCGTATCGGTTTGCAAGTCGACCTTGCGCAGGTTGCCGTTGAAGCGTTCCCCCATGCCGTAGATCACCGTCGGATCGGTCTGCAGCAGCATGCCGCGCCGCAGGCGATTGACGAAAACCGCGGCCACTTGCGGCCGGTCGGCGGGCAGCCCGGTCTCCTTTTCGACGATCGAGGCCAGGATCAGCAATTCATAGGGCGATTTGAGCGGCATCGTTGGCTCGCGTCGCTCCCAGGCCATGGCCAGACGGGATTTCATGGCGCCATGCGCGCGCCGGAAAACGTCGATGTCGCTACTGCCCTTGGCAAAAAGGTAGGTGTCGGGAAAGAACAGGCCTTCGGCATGCTTCTCCGTGGCGCCGAGGCGGGACAGTATCTGGGCATCCGTCAGTCCAAGCGTGTCGTGTGAAAGATCGGGATGTTCGTTGACGGCAGCGCGGAACTGGCGAAAGTTCCTGCCTTCGACGAGCACCAATTCCCCCATGGTCACGTCGCCGCGCGTCAGCTTGTCCAGCAGGCCGAGTGCGCTGAGGCCGCCTTCGATTTCATAACTTCCCGCCTTGATCCTGGCTGAGTGGCCGAGGATGCGCCCGAGCAGTTCCAGTTGCCAGGCGGGCAAATCGACTCCGGCCGCTTCGATGGCCTGGGCCGCGGTGCGCAGGCTGGCGCCGGGGGGGATGGAAAAGGCTGTCGGATCGCTGCGCATGGGGAGATGGCGGGAAGTGACCCAGCCGACTCCCCCGACTGCACTGACAAATGCGAGAATCGTCAGCAGCAGGATCAACTTGAACGTACGCATGAGTACCCGGCAAGGCTTGAATAATTCAGGGAGCGGCGCAATATTTGCTGCTGCTTCGATAATAGCATCGCCCCCCTTCCAACCGGACACCCACCGATGACCCAAGACTGGAATTCCCTACTCGCCGGCCAGGGCCTCGCCGCCGATGGCAGCAGTTTCGGCGCCCTTGCCGACGAACTGGCCGCGGCGCGCGACGGCGCGGTCGTGGCCCCGCTGGTGGACTTGGGCGTGATCCGCGCCAGCGGCCCCGATTCCGCCGAGTTCCTGCATAAGCTGATGAGCAACGACATCAAGGGCATCACCCCGACGGGAGCGCGTTTTGCCGGGTTCTGCACGGCCAAGGGGCGGCTGCTGGCGTTGCTGCTGATCTGGCGCGAAGGCGACGACTTTCTGCTGATGCTGCCGCGCGACATCCTGCCGATGATCCTGAAGAAGCTTTCGATGTACGTGCTGCGCTCGAAGGTGAAGCTGAGCGACGCGACGGCGGAGCGCATCCTGATCGGTTGTTCGAGCCCCACCGTGGCGCCAGCGCCGACTCTTGAGCAGTCTGCACTTGAACTGTCGCGCTTCGGTGTCTGTGCCACTTCGGGTGGCCAGGCCATCCGCCTTGACGACACACGCTGGCTGCTGGCCGTCGACCCGACAACCGCGGTGGCGCGCTGGCCAGCCTTGTCGGCTGCGGCGCGGCCGGTGGGTCTGGCGGCCTGGCAATGGCTGGAAATCGCCGCCGGGCAGCCGCGCGTCGTGGCCGCCACGCAGGAAGCCTTCGTGCCGCAGATGCTGAACATGGAGTTGCCGGCGGTGGCCGGCGTCAGTTTTACCAAGGGCTGTTATCCCGGCCAGGAAATCGTCGCCCGCACACAGTACCTGGGCAAGGTCAAGCGGCGCACTTACCGCGCCCGGCTTGATTCGGCCGTGGCGCCTGGCACCGCCGTGTATGCTCCGGCGACCGGCGACCAGCATTGCGGCGCGATCGTCAGCGCGGCGCCCTCCCCGGCTGGCGACTTCGAATACCTGGTCTGCGTGCAGAGCAGCGCGGTCGAGGCCGGCGCGGTGCATGTCGGCGCGCTCGACGGGCCGCAACTGGAAATCCTGACGCTGCCCTACGCCCTGCAGGAAGCCCCCTCGGCCTGACGCCGGCGATGTGCCTGATCCTGGTCGCCTGGCGGGTGCATCCGGACTATCCGCTGGTGGTGGCGGCCAATCGCGACGAGTTCTTCGCCCGGCCGACGGCGCCGGCAGCCTTCTGGCAGGAAGCGCCCCAGGTCCTCGCCGGGCGTGACCTCGACGCCGGAGGCACCTGGATGGGAGTCACCCGTGGTGGGCGCTTCGCGGCGCTGACCAATTTTCGCGATCCGGCCCAGATGCGCAGTGGCGCGCCGTCGCGCGGCGCGCTGGTTGCGGACTTCCTGGCCGGCGCCGAGGCTCCGCAGACCTACCTGGAACGGATCGCCGAACGCGGCCGCCTTTGCAACGGCTACAACCTGCTGGTCGGCGACGACGATTCCCTGTGGTGGGCGTCGAACATGGGCGGCGCGGCGCGCGCCCTGGCGCCAGGGGTTTACGGCGTATCGAACCACCTGCTCGATACGCCATGGCCGAAAGTCGGCGCTGGCAAGACGGCGCTGGCCCGGGCCCTCGACGATTTGCCCGCGGACGAGGCGCTGTTCGCGCTGCTGCGGGATGACGGCGTCCATCCCGACGAGCATCTGCCCCAAACCGGTGTTCCGCTCGAATGGGAACGCCTGCTGTCCTCGGCCTTCGTCAGGTCGCCCGGCTATGGCACGCGCAGCTCGACCGTGTATCGTCTGGGCAGCGATGGTCGGGCCAGTTTCGACGAGCAGACGTGGCTGCCCGGCGCACAGCGCGGTGGGCGAATGCGCTGCGGATTCAAGGCGAACGCACCATGGTCCGGTGCGGAATGCCGGCCTCCATGAACTCCGGGCCTTCCTCGACGAAGCCGAAGCGCCGGTAGAAGCCGGTAGCCTGGGTCTGCGCGTGCAGGGCCAGGCGCCGCATGCCAAGTCCGGCCGATTCTTCCAGCAAGCGTTCCAGCAAGGCCCGGCCGACGCCCTTGCCACGCCAGTCGGCCAGCACCGCCATGCGGCCGATGTGCCCGTCGGGCAGCAGGCGGCCGGTACCGACCGGGTTGCCATCGTTGTCGCGGGCCAGCACATGGCGGCTGCTTGCGTCGTGTTCGTCGAGCTCGATCTCGGCCGGCACCTTCTGCTCGACGACGAACACGGCCTCGCGCACCGAGGCCGCTGCTTCGCGCAGGTCATTCCACGAGCCCGCTTCGACCCCGAATTCGACGATATCGACCGGCGTGTACGCCGGCACCAGGTCGAACAGTTCGATGATGTCGTCGTTGCGCAGGCGCACGCAGCCGTGGGATCCCGGCACACCCGTGACGGAGCCGTCGGGGCTGCCGTGCAGATAGATGTAACGGCGCATGGTATCGACTTCACCCAGGCGGTTGCAGCCCGGTTCCCGGCCCGAGAGCCAGAGGATACGCGACAGGATCCAGTCGCGGCCGGGAAACCGGGTGGCGAGTTCCGGCGACCAGACCTCGCCGGTCGGACGGCGGCCCACGAAGACCGTGTTCGCCGTCTCGCCAGCGCCGACTTTTGCGCGCACGAGATGGCGCCCGCGTGGCGTGCAGCCGCTACCAGAGTGCTCGCCGGGACCATTGCTGGCGGTGGATACAGGGTAGCGGCGCAGCAGCGCTCCATGGGCGTCGTGCAGTTCCAGGGTTTGCTGCGGCAGGCTGATGCGGATCTGCATGGGCTGTGGCGATCACGCCACCAGCGTGCGACCGCGGCGCGCGGCAAAAAAGCTCGACAAAAGGCTGCCGCAGTCGTCGGCCAGCACGCCGCCGGTGATCGTGGCGTGGTGGTTGAGGCGGGCCTCGGCGAACAGGTCGACCACGCTGCCCGCCGCGCCGGTCTTCGGATCGCGTGCACCGAACACAACCTGTGCGACGCGGGCATGCATGATCGCGCCGGCGCACATGACGCAAGGTTCCAGGGTTACGTAAAGGGTGCAGCCCGGCAGGCGGTAATTGCCCAGCCGCGACGCGGCGTCGCGCAGGGCCATGACTTCGGCATGGGCGGTGGGATCGTGGCGGTCGATCGGGCGGTTGAAGCCGCGCCCGACCACCTCGCCCTCGAGCACGACCACGGCGCCCACCGGCACTTCGCCAAGGGCACCCGCCTCGCGTGCCAAGTCCAACGCCAGTCCCATGAAATGCACATCGTTCATGGCGTCGATTATGGCACCGCTGCAATCCGCCGCCGCACCCGGATCGGTGCGCGGCAGCGGGATTCCGCAGCGTCGGGTGTCAGGCGTTCTTGGTGACCGCGCCGCCGCCTTCGAGCAACTGCGCCTGCGCCGCCGCCAAACGGGCGATCGGCACGCGCGGGCCGGAGCAGGACACGTAGGTCAGACCGATCTTGTGGCAGAACTGGATCGAAGCCGGATGCCCGCCATGTTCGCCGCAGATGCCGACCTTGAGCTCCGGATTGGTCTTGCGGCCTTCGCTTACGGCAAATTTCATCAGTTCGCCGACGCCCTTCTGGTCCAGCACCTCGAACGGGTTGTCCTCGAGGATGCCGGTTTCGATATAGGCCGGCAGGAACTTGTTCTCGGCATCTTCACGGCTGAAGGAAAAGGTCGCCTGCGTCAGGTCGTTGGTGCCGAAGCTGAAGAACTGCGCGTCCTCCGCCATGCGGCCGGCGCGCAGGCAGGCGCGCACGACTTCCAGCATGCTGCCGAACTTGACGCCGACATTGATGCCGTGGGTCAGTTCGACCACCTTGTGGATGCGCTGCACGTAACTGTGGATGCGCTTGAGCTCCTCCACGGTGGCAACCTGCGGCACCATGATTTCCGGATAGACCTCGATGCCTTCCTTGGCGCAGAGCGCCGCCGCTTCCAGGATTGCCTTGATCTGCATCTCGTAGATCTCGGGATAGGTGATGCCGAGGCGCACGCCGCGGTGACCCAGCATGGGATTGACCTCGGAGAGCGCACGCACCTTCTTCAGCGTCTTTTCCTTTTTGTGGATGACGTCTTCCTCGAGGTGGCTGTCCTTGAAGTCCTCCATGCCGCGGCTGAGCTTATTCAGGCCGTCGGCATACTGCTGGTACAGGCGCGGGCTCAGAAGTTTCAGCGTCTCCGGCAGTTCCTCGACCGCCTTCAGCGAATCGCGCAGATGGTGCAGGTGGGCGATTTCCAGTTCGAGCTGGGCAGCCGTCGGCAGGAACTCGTGCAAGGGCGGATCCATCAGCCGCACCGTGACCGGCAGCCCCTTCATGGCCTTGAAGATGCCCTTGAAATCGGCACGCTGGATCGGCAGCAGGCGGTCGAGCGCGGCCTGGCGTTCCTCGCTGGACTCGGCGAGGATCATTTCCTGAACGATCGGCAGGCGATCAGTGGAGTTGAACATGCGCTCGGTACGGCACAGGCCGATGCCCATTGCACCGAAGCCACGAGCCTTGACGGCATCGTCGGGCGTATCGGCGTTGGCCATCACCTTGAGCCGCGCCACCTGGTCGGCCCACTTCAGCAGGGATTCCATGTACTCGTTGAACTCGGCCTGCACCGTCGGCACTTCGCCGGCATAAACCTTGCCGTTGCCGCCGTCGATGGTGACGACGTCGCCCTCATGCAAGGTCGTGTCCCCGATGGTGGCGCACTTCTTGATGTCGTCGATATGGATCGCATCGCAGCCGGAAACGCAGGGCTTGCCCATCCCGCGCGCAACGACAGCGGCATGCGAGGTCTTGCCGCCGCGGCTGGTGAGGATGCCCTGGGCCTGGAAGAAGCCGTGGATGTCCTCGGGCTTGGTTTCTTCGCGCACCAGGATGATGCGCTCGCCGTTGCGGCCGCGCGCCTCGGCCGTGTCGGCATCGAACACGATCTTGCCCGAGGCGGCGCCGGGTGACGCCGGCAGGCCGGTGGCCAATGGCTTGCCCTTGAAATCGGGTGCCAGTTGCGGCACAAGGAGTTGCTCCAGCATCGCCGGATCGATGCGCAACAGGGCTTTTTCCTTGCTTACCAGGCCCTCCTTGAACATTTCGACCGAGGTGCGCACCATGGCCATGGCATTCATCTTGCCGTTGCGGGTCTGCAGGCAGTAAAGCGTGCCGCGTTCGATGGTGAACTCAAAGTCCTGCACTTCCTTGTAGTGGCTTTCCAGGCGGTTGTGCAGTTCCAGCAACTGCCGGTAGATCTCCGGCATGTCGCTTTCCATCTCGGCAATGGCCTTAGGGGTGCGAATGCCGGCCACCACGTCCTCGCCCTGGGCGTTCACCAAGTACTCGCCGTAAATCAGGTTTTCGCCGGTGCCGGGATTGCGGGTGAAGCCGACGCCGGTGCCGGAATCGTTGCCCATGTTGCCGAAAACCATGGTGCAAATATTCACTGCCGTGCCGTTGGCCTGGGCCTTGGTGATCCGGAACTGCTTGCGGTAGTCGATCGCCCGCTTGCCGTTCCAGGAACGGAATACCGCCTGGATCGCGATTTCGAGCTGCTTGTAGGGATCTTCCGGGAAGGGCTTGCCGGTGTTGGCCTCGATGATCCTCGTAAACTGGTCGGCCAGTTCCGCGAGGTGCTCGGCGCTCAGGTCGACGTCCTGCGAGACGCCCACCTTCCTCTTCATCGCCACCATGGCGTCGTCGAAATGCTTGTCCTCGACGCCCAGCGCGATCTTGCCGTAAAGCTGGATGAAGCGACGGTAGGCGTCGTAACCGAAGCGCGGGTTGTCCGTCAGCTTGATCAGGCCCTGCAGCGTGGTCTTGTTCAGGCCCAGGTTGAGGATGGTGTCCATCATTCCCGGCATGGACATCGAGGACCCGGATCGCACCGATATCAGCAGCGGATTGCCGGCCCCGCCGAACTGCTTGCCGGTCTTCGCTTCCAGATCCTTCATGTTCTTCAGAATCTCTTCCCAGGCGCCCTTGGGCAATTCGTCATGCTCCAGGTAGGCAAGGCAGGCTTCGGTGGTAATGGTGAAACCCGGCGGCACGTTGAGGCCTATCTGGGTCATTTCGCAGAGATTCGCACCCTTTCCGCCCAGCAGCATCTTGTTCTTGCCATCACCTTCCTCGAAGGCAAACACCCATTTCGATTTCATGATTTGTTCTCCCTTTAGACCTGCAGTCACACGGCTCGAAACTTTGAATATTGCCACTCAATCGCCCGTGACGGGGCGATTTCGGGATGAAAAGCACAATGCTTGAGATAAACGAATTCCATGGTAGCCAGCTTCATGGAAACTTCACCGATTGCCGTGGCGACGGCCGGTGGCAGCCAGGCCGGCGGGGCCAACGGGAACCTGAACCGGCATCGACGGGAAGGCTTCCGATCGATTCAGGTCCCTGATCGACGGACGGTCGGGACGGTCAATCCTCCCGTCACTCCCACTCGATGGTCGCCGGCGGCTTTCCCGAGATGTCGTAGACCACGCGGTTGATGCCGCGCACTTCGTTGATGATGCGGTTGGACACCCGGCCCAGCAACTCGTGCGGCAGTTCCGCCCACTTCGCGGTCATGAAGTCCGAGGTCTGCACCGCGCGCAGGGCCACCACGTATTCGTAAGTGCGGCCGTCGCCCATGACGCCGACGCTCTTCACCGGCAGGAACACGGCAAAGGCCTGGCTGGTCTTGTCGTACCAGTCGGCGGCGCGCAGTTCGTCAATGAAGATCGCATCAGCGCGGCGCAGCAGATCGGCAAACTCCTGCTTCACTTCGCCGAGGATGCGCACGCCGAGCCCGGGTCCCGGGAAGGGATGGCGATACACCATCTCGTGCGGCAGGCCCAGCGCCACGCCGAATTCGCGCACTTCGTCCTTGAACAGTTCGCGCAGCGGTTCCAGCAGCTTGAGGTTCAGCGTTTCGGGCAGGCCGCCGACGTTGTGGTGGCTCTTGATGGCGTGCGCCTTCTTGGTCTTGCCGCCGGCCGATTCGATCACGTCGGGATAGATGGTGCCCTGCGCCAGCCAGCGGGCGTTGGGCAGTTTTTGCGCCTCGGCCTGGAACACTTCGACGAATTCGCGGCCGATGATCTTGCGCTTTTGCTCCGGGTCGGCGACACCCTTCAGGTGGCCCATGAACTGGCCCACAGCATCGACGTGGATCACCTTGACGCCGAGGTTGCGGGCGAAGGTGTCCATCACCTGCACGCCTTCGTTGAGGCGCAACAGACCGTTGTCGACGAAGACGCAGGTCAGCTGGTCGCCGATCGCCCGATGCAGCAACGCGGCCACCACGGAGGAATCGACGCCACCGGAGAGGCCGAGGATCACCTCCTCCTTGCCGACCTGCGCGCGCACCTTGGCGATCGCCTCCTCGACGTAATTGGGCATGTTCCAGTCGCCGCGGCAGCCGCAGATGTCACGCACGAAGCGGGCATAGATTTCGCGCCCCTTGAGCGTATGCGTGACTTCGGGATGGAACTGCACGGCGTAGAAACCGCGCGTTTCGTCGGCCATCGCGGCGATCGGCGTCGATTCGTTGCTGCCGATGAGCTTGAAGCCGGGAGGCAATTCGGTGACCTTGTCGCCGTGGCTCATCCAGACTTCGAGCAGGCCGTGGCCCTCGGCATTGGTGCGGTCCTGGATGCCGTTGAACAGTTTCGAATGGCCGCGCGCGCGCATCTCGGCATAGCCGAATTCGCGCTTGTGACTGCTTTCGACCTTGCCGCCGAGCTGCGCCGCCATGGTCTGCATGCCGTAGCAGACACCGAGTACCGGCACGCCGAGCTTGAACACGATGTCGGGCGCCTTCCATTCCTCGGCTTCATAGACCGAATTGGGGCCGCCGGAAAGGATGATGCCCTGCGGCTTGAACTCGCGGATGAATTCCTCGCTGACATCGAAGGGATGCAGTTCGCAATACACCTGCTGCTCGCGCACGCGACGGGCGATGAGTTGCGCAACTTGCGAACCGAAATCGAGGATGAGGATCTTCTGGTGGGACATGTGGCTTCCTGAAAGAAGAAAGGCGGCCGCAGCCGCCTTTCGCGCGGTGGAAGGGTTCAGTCGATATGGTAGTTCGGTGCTTCCTTGGTGATCTGCACGTCATGCACATGCGATTCGCGGATGCCGGCCGAGGTGATTTCGACGAATTCCGCCCTGGCCCGCATTTCGTCGATAGTGGCGCAGCCGACATAGCCCATCGAGGAACGCAAGCCGCCCATCAACTGGTGAATCACGGCGATGACCGGGCCTTTGTAGGGAACGCGGCCTTCGATGCCTTCGGGCACCAGCTTTTCGACATTGGCATCCGAATCCTGGAAGTAGCGGTCCGCCGCCCCGTCCTTCATCGCGCCGAGGCTGCCCATGCCGCGATAGGCCTTGTAGGAGCGGCCCTGGTAGAGCACGGTCTCGCCGGGCGCTTCTTCGGTACCGGCGAACAGCCCGCCCAGCATCACCGAACTGGCGCCGGCGGCGATGGCCTTGGAAATGTCGCCCGAATAGCGGATGCCGCCATCGGCGATCAAAGGTATGCCGTCGGCGGCCAGCGCACTGGCAACCATTTCCACGGCCGTGATCTGCGGCACGCCGACGCCGGCGACGATGCGCGTGGTGCAAATCGAACCGGGGCCGATGCCGACCTTGACGCCGTCGGCGCCGTGATCGACCAGCGCCCTGGCCGCGTTGGCGGTGGCGATGTTGCCACCGATCACTTCCACCTGCGGAAAGTTCTTCTTCACCCATTCCACGCGCTTCAGCACGCCGTCCGAATGGCCGTGGGCGGTATCGACCACGATCACATCCACGCCGGCCTCGGCCAGCAGTTCGGCGCGTTCCTCGGTGCCTTCGCCGACGCCGATCGCGGCGCCGACGCGCAGGTGGCCCTGCTCGTCCTTGCAGGCGAACGGGTGTTCGCTCGACTTGAGGATGTCCTTGACCGTGACCAGGCCGCGCAATTGGAACGCACCATTGACCACCAGCACGCGCTCCAGGCGATGCTTGTGCATCAGGGCCTTGGCCTCTTCCGGCGAACTGCCTTCATTGACGGTGATCAGGCGCTCGCGCGGGGTCATGATGTTGCCCACCGCCTGGTCGAGGTTGGTCTCGAAGCGCGTGTCGCGGTTGGTCACGATGCCCACCACCACGCCGTTATCGACCACGGGCAAGCCGGAAATGCGGTAGCTGCGGGTCAAGGCCAGCACTTCGCGCACGCTCATGGTCGGCGGCACGGTGATGGGATCCTTGAGCACGCCTGACTCGAAACGCTTGACCTTGGCCACCTCGGCGGCCTGCGCCTTGGGATTCAGATTCTTGTGCACGATGCCGATGCCGCCTTCCTGGGCAAGCGCAATTGCGAGGCGCGCTTCCGTCACCGTGTCCATGGCGGCGGAAAGCAGGGGCAGGTTCAACTGGATCTTGCGGGTAAGGCGGGTAGCGAGGCTGACGTCGCGGGGGAGGATCGCCGAATGGGCGGGTACCAGGAGGACGTCGTCAAACGTCAGCGCCTTCTGGAGCAATCGCATAGTAAATTCCTTCGTTCCAAAACAGCATTATACGCGAGAGCCCGACGGTCATTGCCGTGCCGCCAGCGCCGACTTTCGACACGGCGACATGTAGCGATGCTCAGGCTTCGCCGCCCTCGCCGCCGCCCTTTTTCATGACTTTCCCCTCCGCTGCGCGCTGTTTGCGAACTTCCTTGGGATCGGCGATCAGCGGCCGGTAGATTTCCACCCGGTCGCGGTCGCGCAGAGGGGTATCGATCTTAGCGAGCTTGGCGTAAACGCCCAGCTTGTTTTTCGCCAGATCGATTTCGGGGAATTTCGTCAGCAGTCCCGAGGCTGAGATCGCCTGGCCCGCGGTACTGCCGACCGGGACTTCCAGGCTGGCGATTTCCTGGCGTTCCGCCAGGGCGTAAACGACTTCGACGTGAATGGTTTCAGCCATAGACCTGCCCTGCCCTTTTTACGAAGGAATCGACGAAGGTGTTGGCGATGTGGTGGAACACGGGCCCCAGCGCCTTTTCCAGCAGGTGGCTGGAAAACTCGTAGTGCAGGCGGAATTCTACCTTGCAGGCGATGTCGCCCAGCGGGGTGAAACGCCAGTGGCCGTCCATGTGGGTGAAGGGCCCGTCGGTCAGGCGGATGTCCATCAGCGTCGGCTCCTGCTTGGTGTTCTCGGTCGAAAAGTGCGATTTGAGGCCGTGGTAGTTGATGTGCACCGTCGCCGCGGTAAGCGTTGGCGTGCGCTCGCGCAAGTCCGTGCCGCCGCACCACGGGAGAAATTGCGGATAGTCCTCGATGCGATCCACCAGGGCGAACATCTGTGCCGGCGTGCGTTCGATGAGAACGGATTTTTCGACCAGGGCCATTCAAGTCGCATGAACCGCGTACAGTAGAATGTCGCATTTTAGAGCCCATTTCAGCAGAAATCATGCCCCGCGTTGAGACCAGGATCGGATGGATGCAAGGCGCGGCGCACAGCCAATGGTTATTCCATTGGCAAGCGCTGCAACGCCGCAGACGCCGATCCTGGTCTCAACCCGAAGGGCCGGCTGGCGTAGGGCGCGCTGCCACGTTGTCGGTCGCTTGCAGGGATGTACCCTGCGGCACTCCCTCCGCCTCGCATCACATCCCAACGCCAACCGGCGCGGGGTACGATTCCTACTGAAATGGGCTCTTAGCGCCGCCCCATGAGCATCGCCGACAACAAAAAGGCATTCCACGATTACTTCATCGAAGAGCGCTACGAGGCCGGCCTGGTGCTCGAAGGCTGGGAGGTGAAGGCGATCCGCGCAGGGCGGGCGCAGATCAAGGAGGCCTACGTGGTGATCAAGAGCGGCGAGGTCTTCCTCATCGGCGCCCACATCACGCCGCTGCTGTCCGCGTCGACCCACGTCCATCCCGACCCGGTGCGCACGCGCAAGCTGCTGCTCAACGCGGCGGAAATCAGCAAGCTGATAGGCAAGGTGGAACGCGCCGGCTACACCCTGGTGCCGCTCGACCTGCATTACAGCAAGGGCCGCGTCAAGCTCTCGGTCGGCCTGGCCAAGGGCAAGAAGCAGCACGACAAGCGCGATGCCGAAAAGGAGCGCGACTGGGTGCGCGAGAAAGCCCGCGTCATGCGCGATCGCCGTGGCTGATCAGGCGCGCCCGGCGCGCGAGCCGATGAGCGCCACCACCCTGCTCTGGCTGGTAACGGGCTGCATGATGCTGCAGCCCCTGTCGACCGACCTCTACCTGGCTTCGCTGCCGGGCATGGCGCTGGATTTCGGTGTCAGTCCGGCTGCCGTGCAGCAGACCCTGTCGCTGTTCGTCTTCGGCTTCGGCACCGCGCAACTGGTCAGCGGCCCGCTGTCCGACCGCTACGGCCGCCGCCCGGTACTGATCGGCGGGCTTGCCCTGTACCTCTTGTCCGGACTGGGCTGCGCCCTGACGCCGAGCCTGGGCTGGCTGATCGCGGCGCGTTTCGTCCAGGCCGTCGGCTGCTGCACGGCCGTGGTTGTCGCGCGCGCCATCATCCGCGACGCCTACTCGCCGGCCGAAGGCGCCCGCGTGATGGCAAAAGCCTTGTCGCTGCTGTCGCTGGCGCCCATCTTCGGGCCGATCCTCGGCGGCTACCTGCAGGTGGCCTTCGGCTGGCGTGCTGCCTTCGTCACCCTGGCGCTGGCGGGTATGGCGATGTGGTTCGCCGCCATGCGCCACCTGACGGAATCCAACCCCAGACTCAACCCGGATGCGATGCGTCTGAGCCATCTGGCCGCCACCTACCGCGACGTGCTGCGCACCCCGGCCTTCTGGGCCTATGCCCTGCCCGGCTCGCTCTCCTATGCCTCGATCTTCGTCTTCATTTCGGGTACGCCATTCGTCCTGATCAAGGTACTCGGCGTGCCGGCCCAGTATTACGGCTACCTGTTCGCCTTCGGCGTTCTCGGTTATCTGGGCGGTACCCTGATCTGCCGCCGCCTGCTGGGCCGTATCGGCGTAGCGCGCGTACTGGCGCTGGGAACCACCCTGGGCATGCTAGGCGGACTGGGCTTCCTGCTGCTGGTGCTCGCCGGGCTGAGCCACTGGACACTGGTGGTGATGGCCCAGTTCGTGGTGATGACGGCCCACGGCATCAACTTCCCCTGCGCCCAGTCCGGCTCGCTGGCGCCTTTTCCGGACAAAGCTGGTGCCGCCGCCGGCCTGTTCGGCTGCCTCGTCATGTATGCCGCACTGGCGGCCGGCACCTGGGTCGGCGGCAGCCACGACGGCACGTTGTTGCCGCTGGCCTCGATCAGCGCCACCGTCGGCGTCATCCTGTTCGTCGGCACCTACCTGCTGGCACGCATCGGCAAGGTGGAGTAGCGGGAATCGCCGTAGCGTCAGCGACCGAAGGAAGTCCCTGTGGGGCGCCGACTTTTGCGTTCAGCAATCGAAGCGCTCCCGCAGATCGTCGAGGTTCAGTTCCTGAAGTATCCGCCCCAGCCGCTCGCGGGCATTGCCGCGCGGCGCGGCGCCGCGGCGGGCGATGATCAGCTCGTTCTTCATCGAATGTTCCCAACCCACCAGTTCGGTGACCGTGAGCTGGTAGCCGTGCGCTTCCAGCAGCAGGCAGCGCAGTACGTTGGTCACGTGGCTGCCGAACTCGCGGGTGTGGATGGGGTGGCGCCAGATTTCCGCCAACGCGCCGCGCGCCAGCGATTCGTTCTTGTGCCGGCGCAGCGCGGCGGCGACTTCGGCCTGGCAGCAGGGCACCAGCACGATGAATCTCGCCCGCTTGGCCAGGGCGAAGCGGATCGCGTCGTCGGTAGCCGTGTCGCAGGCATGCAGCGCGGTGACGATATCCACCTGCGGCGGCAGCAGCGGCGACGCGATGGATTCCGCCACCGACAGATTGAGCAGCGACATACGCGCAAAGCCCAGCCGCAATGCCAGGTCGCGGGATTTCTGGACCAGTTCGGCCCGCGTTTCGATGCCGAACACCCGGCCGACATCGCGTGACTTGAGGAACAGGTCGTAGAGGATGAAGCCCAGGTAGGACTTGCCGGCGCCGTGATCGACCAGCGTCAGATCGCCTTGCGCCGCCAGGGATTCTTCCAGCAGCGGCTCAATGAACTGGCAGAGGTGGTAGACCTGCTTCAGCTTGCGCCGGCTGTCCTGGTTGAGCTTGCCGTCGCGCGTCAGGATATGCAGTTCCTTGAGCAATTCCAGCGACTGTCCGGGGCGGATCTCCACCATGGCGCCCGCCGGACGGCTCAATCGTCGACTGCCAGGCGGATGATGTGCTGCCCGGACTTCTCGTCGCGTTCGAGCAGCAGCAGCTTGTGTTTCTGCGCGTCCTCGAGCAGTTCGCCGAAGGAACGGTAGCCATAGTAGGACTCGCTGAATCCCGGCTTGCGCCGCTTCAGCGTCTGCTTGACCATCGAGCCCCAGATCTTTTCATCCTCGCCGCGCTCGGTGACCAGCGCCTCGACCGTCGCCACCACCAGGTCGATCGCCTGCTGGCGCTTGGAGTCTTCCGGTTTGTCTTCTGGTTTCTCACCGGCCTTGGGCTTGGCCGCGGCGCTGGCGATCGGCTTGGCGGAAGTCTTGCGTTCGCCGCGCGGCTTCTTGGCCGGCAGTTCGCGCACCAGGTCGTCGTAGAAAATGAACTCGTCGCAGTTGGCCGCCAGCAGGTCGGAGGTCGCGGCCTTGACGCCGACGCCGATCACGCGTTTGTTGTTCTCGCGCAGCTTGGACACCAGCGGCGAGAAATCCGAATCGCCGCTGATGATGACGAAGGTGTCGACATGCGACTTGGTGTAGCAAAGGTCCAGCGCGTCGACCACCATGCGGATGTCGGCCGAGTTCTTGCCGGACTGGCGCACGTGGGGGATCTCGATCAGTTCGAACGAGGCCTCATGCATCGGCGCCTTGAACTCCTTGTAGCGCGCCCAGTCGCAATACGCCTTCTTGACCACGATGCTGCCCTTGAGAAGCAGGCGTTCGAGTACCTTGCCGATGTCGAACTGCGCGTATTTTGCGTCACGCACGCCCAGCGCCACGTTCTCGAAGTCGCAGAACAGCGCCATGCTGGTGATTTCGGGGTTTCCTGCCATGTGGGTTGTCCGTCGCATCGAATTGGAAGGTGAGAGTTTCGCATGAACGCTTGCAACGCCGTGTCATCGGCGCCGACTTTTTGGCCGGCTGCACGTCGCGCCCGATGCGAACGGGCATAATGCACGCCCCCTGGATCACCGGCAATTTCCCTGTGACAAATCCGCTCGACACGCTGCACCGCGTCTTCGGCTATTCCTCGTTCCGCGGCGCGCAGGAAGAGATCATCGGGCATATGCTCGCCGGCGGCGATGCGTTGGTGCTGATGCCGACCGGTGGCGGCAAATCGCTGTGCTACCAGATCCCGGCCATGTTGCGGCCGGGTGTCGGCGTCGTGGTCTCGCCGCTGATCGCGCTGATGCAGGACCAGGTCGATGCCCTGCTGCAGGCCGGCGTGCGCGCCGCCTTCATCAATTCCTCGCAGGATTTCGCCGCGGCAATGGAGATCGAGCGCCGCCTGCGCGAGGACGAACTCGACCTGGTCTATGTCGCGCCCGAGCGCCTGCTGACCGAACGCTTCCTGGCGCTGATGGATTACCTCGCGAGCCGCAACCGCCTGGGCCTGTTCGCCATCGACGAGGCGCATTGCGTGTCGCAATGGGGCCACGATTTCCGTCCCGAATACATCCAGCTGTCGGCCCTGCACCAGCGCTATCCGCAGGTGCCGCGCATCGCCCTGACGGCGACCGCCGACCAGCTCACCCAGCGCGAAATCATCAGCCGGCTCGGACTCGATGCGGCGCGGGTGTTCGTCGCCAGCTTCGATCGGCCCAACATCCGCTACACCGTGGTCGAGCGCGACAACCCACGGCGGCAACTGCTCGACTTCCTCGCCGGCTACCGGGGCGCCGCGGGGATCGTGTATTGCCTGTCGCGCAAGAAGGTCGACGAAACCGCCGAGTGGCTGGAGCAGCAGGGTATCGCCGCCCTGCCCTACCACGCCGGCCTGGAGGCCGCCACGCGTCAGCGCAACCAGCAGCGCTTCCTGCGCGAGGACGGCATCGTGATGGTGGCCACCATCGCCTTCGGCATGGGCATCGACAAGCCGGACGTACGTTTCGTCGCCCACCTCGACCTGCCCAAGAGCCTGGAAGCCTACTACCAGGAAACCGGCCGCGCCGGACGCGACGGCGAACCAGCCGAAGCCTGGATGACCTACGGCCTCAACGACGTGGTGATCCATCGCATGCGCATCGACGAATCGGTTGCCGGCGAGGAACAGAAGCGCATCGAGCGCAGCAAACTCGACGCCCTGCTGGCCTGGTGCGAAACGGCGGATTGCCGGCGCGCGCTGCTGCTGCGCTATTTCAGCGAGGAAGCCGGAGCCTGCGGCAACTGCGACACCTGCCTCGCGCCGCCGGAAATGTGGGATGGCACGGTGGCCGCGCAAAAGGCCATGTCGGCGGCGCTGCGCACCGGGCAGCGCTTCGGCGCCGGCCACCTGATCGACGTCCTGTGCGGCAAGGCGACCGACAAGGTGCGGCAGTTCGAGCATGGCGAACTGCCCACCTTCGGCGCCGGCGCCGACCTCGACGAGGCGGCGTGGCGCTCGGTGTTCCGCCAGTTGCTCGCCGCCGGCCTGCTGCATGCCGATGCCCAGGCCTTTGGCGCCTTGCGCCTGACGGAGGCGGCGCGCCCGGTGTTGAAAGGGGAGTCCCGGATTTCGCTGCGCAAGGCGGCAGCGCGCACGCGCGGCAAGGCGAAGCTGGCCAAAGAGTCGGCGCTGGCGGGACGGCGGTCCGCCGCCGACCTCATCCTCGGTGCCGACGACGAATCGCGCTTTGCCGCGCTGCGCGCATGGCGTGCCGACCTGGCGCGCGAACAGGGCGTTCCAGCCTATGTCATCCTCCACGACCGGAGCCTGCGCGAACTCGCAATGCGACGCCCGGCCGCGGTCACTGATTTGCTCGATGTGCCCGGCATCGGGCAGGCCAAGGCCGACCGCTATGGAGAGGCCCTGATCCGATTATTGGCTTGATTCGCGACAATTTTCCGTCGCCTGTGCGTCATATGGGTGTGCCGGCAGGCGATAATGTCGCGCTGCGATTGAAGTTCCAGGGAGAGGCCGGCACCGGATCGAGCGGGCGCCGCGCGCAGCGACAGAAACCAAAATACGGGAACGTTTTTCAATGAAGCGCGTCGATGATTTTCGCCTGCGGCTGGGCAAGCAGGAACTGGTGCCGATCATGGTCGGTGGCATGGGCGTGGATATCTCGACCGCCGAACTGGCGCTGGAGGCCGCGCGGCTGGGCGGCATTGGCCACATCTCGGATGCCATGGTGCCGACGGTGTCCGACCGCCGCTTCAATACCAAGTACGTCAAGAACAAGTTGCGCCAATACAAGTTCAACGTCGCCAACACCGAGAAAGCGGTGGTTCAGTTCGACCTCGGCCTGCTGGTGGAAGCCACCGCGCTGCACGTCGGCCGCACCATGGAGGCCAAGCGCGGTGACGGGCTGATCTTCATCAACTGCATGGAAAAGCTGACCATGAACGCGCCGAGGGAAACCTTGCGCGCTCGGCTCAAGGCGGCGCTCGACCACGGCATCGACGGCGTGACGCTGGCGGCCGGGCTGCACCTCGGCTCGTTCGCGCTGATCGAGGACCATCCGCGCTTTCGCGACGTCAAGCTCGGCATCATCGTTTCTTCGCTGCGCGCCTTGCAACTGTTCCTGAAGAAGAGCGCGCGCACCGGCCGCCTGCCCGATTACGTGGTCATCGAAGGGCCGCTGGCCGGCGGCCACCTCGGCTTCGGCATGGATTGGGCCCAGTACCACCTCGCCACCATCGTCGCCGAGATCCGCGACTGGATGCAGGAGCAGCAACTCGATATTCCGCTGATTCCCGCCGGCGGCATCTTCACCGGATCGGACGCCGTAGCCTTCATGGAAACGGGCGCCGCGGCGGTGCAGGTGGCGACGCGGTTCACCGTGGCGAAGGAATGCGGCCTGCCGGAAAAGGTGCAACAGGAATACTTCAAGGCCAGCGAGAAGGACATCGAGGTGAATACCATCTCGCCCACCGGCTATCCCATGCGCATGCTGAAGAACAGCCCGGGCATCGGCGATGGCATCCGACCCAATTGCGAGGCCTATGGCTACCTGCTGGATTCGAACGGAAGTTGCCAGTACATCGAGGCCTACAACCGGGAAGTGGCACTGCACCCCGATGCGAAGAAGGTCAAGGTCATGGACAAGACCTGCCTGTGCACCCACATGCGCAACTTCGAGATCTGGACCTGCGGCCACTACACCTACCGGCTGAAGGACACCACGCGCCGCAACGAGGACGGCAGCTACCAGTTGCTGACGGCGGAGCACATCTTCCGCGACTACCAGTTCAGCACCGACAACCAGGTCGCGCTGCCGGGCTGAGCCGCAGGCCCAGGGCTTGTGAAGAAATCGTAACGAGCGGGCCGCAGCGGGGTGCGGCCGGAGCGCAGCTACCGGAATGCACTTATTTGTGCATGAGGGCGAGGCGGGGTTTCGCGAAGCATGCTTCGCGCCGCCGCAGCCGGCCGGCTGTGCAAAGCCGGCCGTGGAAGAGCACCGCCCAAGCCCCGATCCGGCACGCGCAGTAGATTTATTCGCAAGCTCTCAGGCCGGGAATACCCCGGTGGACAGATAGCGGTCGCCGCGGTCGCAGACGATGCTGACGATCACCGCATTTTCGACCTGGCTGGCAATGCGCAAGGCGACCACCATCGCGCCGCCGGACGATATCCCGGCAAAGATGCCTTCCTCGCGCGCCAGTCGCCGCGTCATTTCCTCGGCCTGGCCCTGGCCGACGTTCTCGACCTGATCCACCCGCGAACCGTCGTAGATCTTCGGCAGGTAGGCTTCCGGCCACTTGCGGATGCCGGGAATCTGCGAGCCTTCTTCGGGCTGGCAGCCGACGATGCGGATCGCCGGATTCATTTCCTTGAAGTAGCGCGAGCAGCCCATGATGGTGCCGGTGGTGCCCATGCTGGAGATGAAATGGGTGATGCGCCCCTCCGTGTCGCGCCAGATTTCCGGCGCGGTACCCTCGTAATGCGCCAGTGGATTGTCCGGATTGGCGAACTGGTCGAGCACGATGCCCTTGCCGTCCGCCATCATCCTGTCGGCCAGGTCGCGCGCCGCTTCCATGCCGCCGGCCTTGGGCGTCAGAACCAGTTCGGCGCCGAAGGCGCGCATGGTCTGGCAGCGTTCCACGCTCTGGTTCTCCGGCATGATCAAGGTCATGCGGTAGCCGCGCATCGTTGCCGCCATCGCCAGCGCGATCCCGGTATTGCCGGAGGTGGCCTCGATCAGGGTGTCGCCCGGCTTGATGCGGCCGCGTTGCTCGGCGCGCGCGATCATCGATAGGGCGGCACGGTCCTTCACCGAACCGGCGGGATTGTTGCCTTCCAGCTTGGCCAGCACCACGTTGTTGCGCCGGGCATTGTCCGCGCCGGGCAGACGCTGCAACTGCACCAGCGGCGTGTTGCCGACGAAATCGCCGAGTGATCTGGATGTCATCGCGCGAGCCACTTCACGTACTCGGCGACGCCCTGCTCGACCGTGGCGAATTCTTCCCGGTATCCCGCACGCCGCAACTGGCCGAGGTCGGCTTCGGTAAAGCTCTGGTACTTGCCTTTCAGCGCGTCGGGAAACGGGATGTACTCGATGATGCCCTGCGCCACCAGTTCGGCCACCGACTGCGCCGGCTTGCCTTCCAGCGCGCGACAGGCATTCACGGTCGCCGCGGCGAGTTCGTTGAAGCTCTGCGCGCGTCCGGTGCCGAGGTTGAAGATGCCCGAGGCGCGGGTTTCGAGGAAGTCCATGTTGACCCTGGCGACGTCGCCGACATAGACGAAATCGCGGCGCTGCTCGCCATTGCCGTACCCGGCATGACCTTCGAACAGGCGGACCTTGCCGTCGGCACGGTACTGGTTGAAATGGTGGAAGGCCACCGAAGCCATGCGCCCCTTGTGCTGTTCGCGCGGGCCATAGACGTTGAAATAGCGGAAACCGACGATCTGTGAGTCGGCGCCGGCCGCGTCCGGCCCGATTCGGCGCCGGACCACCTGGTCGAAAAGGAACTTCGAATAGCCATAGACGTTGAGCGGCGCCTCGTAGTCGCGTTCCTCGCGGAACATCCCGCCGCCGCCGTAAACGGATGCCGACGAGGCATACAGCAGGGGAGTTTCCTGCTCCATACAGAAGTCGAGCAGCGTCTGCGAATAGCGGAAATTGTTGGCCATCATGTAGCGACCGTCGGTTTCCATGGTGTCCGAGCAGGCGCCCTGATGCAGGACAGCCTCGACGCCACCGTCGAGCTGGCCATGCTCCACCAGATCGAGGAATTCCTGCTTGTCGAGGTAGTCCGCGATCTCGCAGTCGGTCAGGTTGAGGAACTTGTCGGCGCGCTTGAGGTTATCCACCGCGATGATGTCGGTGACACCCCGCTCGTTCAGCGCCTTGACCAGGTTGGCGCCGATAAAGCCGCAGGCGCCTGTGACGACGTAGTACATGTTTTCTCCAAAGCCTTGTCTGTCGATCGGGCCAGGCCCGAAAGGGAGTGGTGACGAACTAGGACTGAGCGGCGCGCAATTCCTCCAGGCTGCACGTCGCCGCACCGAGCTTGCCGACCACCACACCCGCGGCGAGATTGGCCTGGCGCATTGCCAGCGGCAGCGACATGCCCCCACCGAGCATCACCGCCAGCGTGGCGATCACCGTGTCGCCGGCACCGCTGACATCATAAACCTCGCGCGCGACGGCGGGTTCGTGTGTCGCGCCGGTTGCTGAAAACAACGTCATGCCTTCCTCGCTGCGGGTCACCAGCAGGGCTTCCAGGTCCAACTTCTCGCGCAAGGCGGCGGCCTTCGTCGCCAGTTCTACATCGTCCTGCCAGCGCCCCACCACCTGGCGCATCTCGGAGCGATTCGGCGTCAGAAGTGTGGCACCCGCGTAGCGCGCGTAGTCGTCGCCTTTCGGGTCGACGAGAACCGGCTTGCCCGCGGCGCGAGCTCGTTCGATCATGTGCCTGATGTGCGTGAGGCCACCCTTGCCGTAGTCGGAGAGGATGACTACGTCGCAATCGGCGAGGCGGGTGTCGAAGTCGGCCAGCTTCGCCTGCAACACTTCGTGATCCGGCGCGTTCTCGAAATCGATGCGCAGCAGCTGCTGCTGGCGGCCGATCACCCGCAGCTTGACGGTGGTGCTCAGCTGGGCATCCTCGTGCAGGCAGGTCTCGATGCCGGCATCGTTCATCAGGCGCGCCAGGTTGTGGCCGGCTTCGTCGGCGCCGACTACCGTCAGCAGCGCGACCCGAGCGCCGAGTGCGGCGCAATTGCGCGCCACGTTTCCCGCGCCGCCCGGACGTTCCTCGACGCGGTCGACCTTGACCACGGGCACCGGGGCTTCGGGCGAAATGCGCGACACTTCGCCGAACCAGTAGCGGTCCAGCATCACGTCGCCGACCACCAGGATGCGGGTGGTCGAGGTATCAGAAATGGTAAGAGACATGCTTCGAGCGGAGCGAGCCGAAAAGTCGCCTCCCCCGCGAGGGGGGCGTAGGCGGGGTTTCGTGGAGCACCGCTCCACGCCGCCGGAGCCGGCCGGCTGTGCAAAGCCGGCCGTGGGCGGTCGGGAGGGGACGGGACTGATGAAACAGGCAGACCGTCTTCATGGTCTGCCAATGGCGAAATATTCCAGTCCCGCTGCGCGCGGGGTTGCCGGATCGTACAGGTTGCGCCCGTCGAAGATCACCGGTGTCTTCAGCTTGGCCTTGATCGTCTCGAAGTCGGGGCTGCGGAACTCCTTCCACTCGGTGACGATGACCAGCGCATCGGCGCCGTCGAGCGCTTCCATGGGCGTTCCCGCATAGGCGATCCGCGGGTTCGCGCCGAGGATGCGACGGGCCTCGTGCGCCGCGACCGGATCGTAGGCACGAATCGAAGCGCCACGCGCCAGGAGGTCGGCGATCAATACCAGGCTGGGCGCCTCGCGCATGTCGTCGGTGTTGGGCTTGAACGCCAGGCCCCACAGGGCGAAGGTCATGCCCGAGAGGTCCTGGCCCAGGCGATTCGTGATCTTGCCGGCGAGCACGGTCTTCTGCGTTTCGTTGGCGTCTTCCACCGCCTGCAACACCTTCAGGTTCTGGCCGGATTCGCTGGCGGTGCGGATCAGCGCCTGAACATCCTTGGGAAAGCAGGACCCGCCGTAGCCCACTCCCGGATACAGGAAATGGAAGCCGATGCGCGGGTCTGAACCGATGCCCTTGCGCACCAGCTCGATGTCGGCGCCGAGCTTCTCGGCGAGGTTGGCCAACTCGTTCATGAAGCTGATGCGGGTGGCGAGCATGGCGTTGGCCGCGTACTTGGTCAGTTCGGCGCTTTTCACGTCCATTACGATCAGGCGTTCGCGATTGCGCTGGAAGGGAGCATACAGTTCGCGCATCAGGCCGATCGCACGCTCGTCCTCGGCGCCGACGACGATGCGGTCGGGCTTCAGGAAATCATCGAGCGCCGCGCCTTCCTTGAGGAATTCGGGATTCGAAACGACGCTGAAGTCGACGGATGCACCGCGCGCCTCGAGTTCCTTTGCGATGGCGGCCCGCACCTTGTCCGCAGTGCCGACCGGAACGGTGGACTTGTCGACAACCACCTTGTAGCCAGTCATGTGGCGCCCGATATTTCGCGCGGCAGCAACCACGTATTGCAGGTCGGCCGAGCCGTCCTCGTCCGGTGGCGTGCCGACCGCGATGAATTGCAGCACGCCGTGCGCAACCGCGGCTTCGATGTCGGTGGTGAAACGCAGGCGCCCGGCTGCCTGGTTCTTGCGCACCATGGCTTCCAGCCCAGGCTCATAGATCGGTATGCCGCCCTCGTTGAGGGTGCGGATTTTTGCGGCATCGAGGTCGAGGCAGAGCACGTCGTTGCCGACGTCCGCAAGGCAGGTGCCGGAAACGAGGCCGACGTAACCGGTGCCGATGACGGTGATTTTCATGATATTCCTATAGCGTGATGTCGAATTCTTCCGTGCGGCGGGGCGGATAGGTTTCCCATCCGCCGCAGCCCGGACAGCGCCAGTAGAACTGGCGCGCCTTGAAACCGCAGGCGTCGCAGCGATAGCGGGCAACGCGGCGGGTGTGATTGTGGATCAGATTCTTGATCAGTTCCAGGTCGGGACGCCGCTCGGGCGGCACCACCAGGATCTGTGCTTCGAGCAGCTTGTCGAGGCCGAGCAGGGTCGGATTGCGCCGCAGCTCGTCACGCACCAATGTATAAGCCGCTTCCGCGCCGCCGGTTTCGAGTTCGACGCGAAATACTGCATCCAGCAGGTCGAGCGAGGGATGGCGCTCGAGCCAGCCGCGCAGCAGCTGGACGCCCTGTTCCTTGCGGCCCAGCTGGATATGCGCCGCCATCAGCTTCTCAGCGGCAAGGGAAAGATAAACGGGATTCTGCTGCTCGATGGATTTCCAGTGGTCGATCGCCGTGTCACCAGCGCCGACTTTCGCCGCCAGTTCGCCCAGCAGCAGCGTGGCGCGAATGCATTTGCGATTTGCCGCCAGGGCCTCATTCAGCAGGCGGCGCGCCTCGTCGTGGCGCTCGTGCAGCATCTCGTTGGCGGCCATCTCGCAATGGAATTCGGCGATTTCCTTTTGCCATATGTGGTCGGAATGATTCGGCATGGCATTGGCGATGGTGACGGCCTTGGCCCATTCCTTTTCCTGCTGGTAGATCTCGAGCAGGTTCTGCAGCGCCTCCTCGTCGCGCTCGGTGCCGCGCAACTTGAGGAATATCTCCTCGGCTCGATCCAGCAGGCCTGCCTTGAGGTAGTCCTGGCCGAGTTCCGACAGGGCATGCAGTCGCTGCTTCGCCGACAGGCCGTCACGTTCGATCAGGTTCTGGTGTACCCGGATCGCGCGATCCGTTTCGCCGCGCCGGCGGAACAAGCTGCCCAGCGCGAAATGCAGCTCGATGGTTTCGGGATCGACGCGCGCAGCCTCGATGAAGGCCTCGATGGCCTGGTCGGGCTGCTCGTTCAGGAGGAAATTCAGGCCCTTGAAATAGGAGCGCGGCAGGGCCCGCGATTCCTTCAGCAACTGCTTGATGTCAATACGTGCGGCAATCCAGCCCAAGGCAAAGAACGCCGGAAGCACCAGCAGCCACCACAGTTCGATTTCCATCGCTTTATCGTGGCCTTTGATCCGGATGTGGCGACGGACGCGAGAAGACTCCCATGGCGGCGGTCAATCCGACGCCAACGCCGATCGCGAACACGGCCAGAACCACCAGCGAGATGGGGGCGGTCCACGACTGGTCGAGGAAAAACCGGAGTTCCACGGGCCCGCTGTTCTTGATCGCCAGGCCGAACAGACCGACGAATACCACGATACGCAGCAGCCAGATCAGGAGCTTCAGCAAGGTGGCCATGTTTCACCGGACCCGTGATCGGAAACGAAGTGCGGAATTCTGCCGGCGCAGGGCGCCGCCTGTCCTACCGCCCTTCGCCCGCCGTCACTTCTTGCCATCCGATCCGTAGTCGACCCGCTCCCGCAGCTCCTTGCCGGCCTTGAAATGGGGAACATACTTCTCGGGCACCTGGACCTTGTCGCCGGACTTCGGATTGCGACCGATCCGCGGCGGACGGTAATTCAGCGCGAAACTGCCGAAGCCGCGGATCTCGATGCGATCACTGCGCACCAGCGCCGCAGTGAGGGCATCGAGAATCATCTTCACGGCAAAGTCGGCATCCTTCGCCACGAGCTGGGGAAACCGCTCCGCCAGCCGGGCGATGAGTTCCGATTTGGTCATGGCCTGGTCTTACTGCTGGTTGAGCTTGGCCTTGAGCAGCGCGCCCAGATTGGTCGTGCCGCTGCTGGCGGAACCGCTGTCGGATGCGAGCTTCTGCATCGCCTGGCTCTGCTCTACCTGGTCCTTTGCCTTGATCGAGAGGTTGATCGAACGCGTCTTGCGGTCGACATTCACGATCAGGGTTTCGATCACTTCGCCGACCTTCAGGTGCTGCGTCAGGTCTTCGATGCGGTCGCGTGAGAACTCGGAAACGCGCAGGTAGCCTTCGACGTCGTCGCCCAGGTTGACCACCGCGCCGCGCTGGTCGACGCTGGTCACGGTGCCGGACACCAGGCTGTTCTTGTCGTGGGTGGCAACGAAGCTGGTGAAGGGGTCGCCATCGAGTTGCTTGACGCCGAGCGAGATACGCTCCTTCTCGACATCGATGGACAGCACCACGGCATCGACTTCATCACCCTTCTTGAAATTCTGCTTGGCTTCCTCGCCGCTGGCGGACCAGGACAGGTCGGACAGGTGCACCAGGCCGTCGATGCCGCCGGGCAGGCCGATGAAGATGCCGAAGTCGGTGATCGACTTGATGGCGCCGCGGACCTTGTCGCCCTTCTTGTGGTTCATGGCGAAATCGTCCCACGGGTTCGCCATGCACTGCTTCATGCCGAGCGAAATGCGGCGACGGTCTTCGTCGATTTCGAGGATCATCACTTCGACTTCGTCGCCCAGCTGGACAACCTTGGTCGGGTGGATGTTCTTGTTGGTCCAGTCCATTTCGGAGACGTGCACCAGGCCTTCGATGCCCTGCTCGATCTCGACGAAGGAGCCGTAATCGGTCAGATTGGTGACCTTGCCGAACAGGCGCGTGCCCTGCGGGTAACGGCGGGCGATTCCCACCCATGGGTCTTCGCCCAGCTGCTTCATGCCGAGGCTGACGCGGTTCTTTTCCTGGTCGAACTTGAGCACCTTGGCCGTGACTTCGTCGCCGACGTTGAGCACTTCGCTGGGGTGACGCACGCGCCGCCAGGCCAGGTCGGTGATGTGCAGCAGGCCGTCGATGCCGCCGAGGTCGACGAAGGCGCCGTAATCGGTGATGTTCTTGACGATGCCCTTGATGACGGTGCCTTCCTGCAGGTTTTCCAGCAGCTTCTGGCGCTCTTCGCCCATGCTGGCTTCGAGCACGGCACGACGCGAGACGACGACGTTGTTGCGCTTGCGGTCGAGCTTGATGACCTTGAATTCGTATTCCTTGCCTTCGAAGGGCGTGGTGTCCTTGACCGGGCGGGTATCGACCAGCGAACCGGGGAGGAAGGCGCGGATGCCATTGACCATTACGGTCAGGCCGCCCTTGACCTTGCCGGTGACCAGGCCCTTGATCAGGGCGCCGTCGGTCATGGCCTTGTCGAGGTCGTTCCAGGCGGCGATGCGCTTGGCTTTCTCGCGCGAGAGACGCGTCGCGCCGTAGCCGTCTTCGAGCATCTCGATGGCGACCAGGACGAAATCGCCCGGCTTGGATTCGACTTCACCACGTTCGTTCTGGAATTCCTCGACGGGAATCATGGATTCGGACTTGAGTCCGGCGTTCACGACCACGAAGTTCTGGTCGATGCGGACGATTTCGGCCGTGATGACTTCACCGGCACGCATTTCCTGGCGCTGGAGGCTTTCCTCGAACAGTGCGGCAAAACTCTCCATGGGCGAAGCTTCGGCAATAGCTGCAGTAGACATTGAGTGGGGGACCTTACTTGACGTGTGTCACCGGGGTGACGGGTTGGTTGATGTCTGCCGCGACGACCGGGCGGCCGCCACGACACCTTTGCTATCTTACTCGTACAGCATGTTTCACAAACCCTGCCGTCTGACCACGGTCATCACGGCAGCCACTGCGGCCTCGATGTCCATTTCGGTGGTATCCACCCGATCGGCATCGACGCATTGCTGGAGCGGAGCCACGCTGCGCTGGGCGTCGCGCGCATCCCTTTCCCGCAAATCCTGCAAAAGGGCGTGCATGTTAGCAGGCATCCCCTTTGCGATCAACTGTTTATATCGCCTTTCCGCACGAATTTCGGCCGATGCCGTCAGAAAGGTCTTGGCCACGGCTGCCGGGAACACCACGGAGCCCATGTCGCGACCGTCGGCGACCAGTCCGGGGAAGCGCCGGTAGGCGCGCTGGCGGGCCAGCAGCGCACCCCGCACGGCCGGCAGGGCGGCGACTTTCGAGGCGCCGACGGAGATTTCCTCGCTGCGGATGGCGTCGGTCACGTCGTCGCCGGCAAGCAGGATGCGGCCGCCTGCAAAACTTGCCGGAAGGCCGGCCGCCAGTGCCGCCACACCGCTTTCATCGTCCAGCGCGACGCCGCCCCGCAGCGCCGCCAGTGCCGTCAGGCGGTACAGCGACCCGCTGTCGAGGTAGTGGTAGCCCAACGCGGCGGCCACGCGCTCGGCCACTGTGCCCTTGCCGGAAGCGCTTGGTCCGTCGATGGCGATTACCGGTGCCGTGACTTCGGCGAAGGCGTCGAAATAGCCGGGAAAGGTCTTGTTGACACATTGGGGATCGTTGATCGACACCGTCACGCCGGCCAGTGCCGCCAGCGAAAAGCACATCGCCATGCGGTGGTCGTCGTAGGTGTCGATCGCCGCCGCCGCAATAAAAGTCGGCGCTGGCGAGACGGCGAGGTAATCGGCGCCCTCCTCAACCGTTGCTCCGAGTTTGCGCAACTCCGTCGCCATCGCCGCGATGCGGTCGGTTTCCTTGACCCGCCAGGAGGCAATGTTGCGCAGGCGGCAGGGCCCATCGGCAAACAGGGCCGCCACGGCGAGGGTCATCGCCGCATCGGGAATGTGATTGAGATCAAGGTCGAAAGCCTTGAGCTTGCCGCGCGGTGCGGCCGCTTCGATCCAGTTGTTGCCCCAGGTAATCGTCGCGCCGAGTTTTTCCAACTCGTCGGCGAAGCGCACGTCGCCCTGGATGGAATCCTTGCCTATCCCTTCGACGCGCACCGGTCCGCCGCCGATGGCGCCGGCCGCGAGGAAGTACGAGGCAGACGACGCGTCACCTTCCACATGGAGGATGCCCGGGCTGCGATAACTTTGTCCTGCCGCGATCGTAAAACGCCGCCACTCGTCGCGCTCGACCCGGACCCCGAAGCGCGCCATGAGGTTCAGCGTGATTTCTATGTAGGGCTTGGAGATGAGTTCGGTCGTCATCTCGATCACCGCCCGTTGCCCCGTCAAGGGCAGGGCCATCAACAGCGCGGTGAGGAACTGCGAGGAAACATCGCCGCGCAAGCGGATCGGTGCGCCCAGATTTACCGCCGCAGGGTGAATGCTCAGCGGCGGAAAGCCGTCGTTGCCTGCATAGCGCAGGTCGGCGCCGATCTGCCGCAGCCCGTCAACCAGGTCGCCGATCGGCCGCTCGTGCATGCGCGGCACGCCGGACAGGCGATAGCTGCCGCCCGACAGCGCCAGCGCGGCCGTCAGCGGACGGATCGCGGTGCCGGCATTGCCCATGAACAGGTCGGCATCCTTGACCGGAAACAGGCCGCCGCAGCCGTCCACCCGCCAGGCGTTGCCGCCAAGCGCCGTGACACCAACGCCGACTTTCCGTAGCGCTTCCAGCATTACCTGGGTGTCATCGGAATCCAGCAGGTCGCGGATTTCGGTGGTCCCTTGCGCCAGCGCCGCCAGCAGCAGCATGCGGTTGGAAATGCTTTTCGAACCCGGCAGGCGGACGATGCCGGAGGCGTGCGTCAGGCGGGGGATGCCTAATTGATCCATGCTTTTGACAACTGCCGACGGTTACGAATCATTTAACCCTAGTCCCATTCATTGTTCAAAAAAACTGCCCGTTCGGACCATGACCCAGTGGGCGCCATAGAATTCGTACAACCAAAAACTGCTATCGGCTTCGCCTATGCCGAACCGATAAACACATGCCTCGCCTGCAATGCTATTCCTTGTCAGCGACCGAATCTCTGGACTCTCCAGTTCGGGCTGTCCCCTCAACATATCAACAACCACAAGGGTGTTAGGAGAAAGAATTCGGCCAGTATGGAAGAAGAAAAGCCCACGCGTTGTGCGCTCGAAAACCGTTTGGTAGATTCGTACCGGCACCTCAAATCCAAGGCGCTCGACACAATTTCCTTCATTATCCATAGTCTCGACCGTACGAGTCGACGCAATGACGGCCTCACGGAGTTTTGTCTTCCGTTTGATACTCTTGTGTGCCCCGTCGTTCCAGAGCTTCGCTGAGCCAGCGGTCTGTTTGCCAATCTGTACGCTAATGAAGAAGCGCAAATCCTCGTCATCGGACGATGATCCGTTGTTGCAGGTGCTGCAGGCTGGAACGGTTATCAATTGAGCCTCAAGACCTTTGAACAACCCCTTAGGTGGAACATGATCATGGGTTGTCGCGGGACGAATTGCGCATAGCACGCAGATGGAACTCTTGGGTGGCTGCATGTCGGTGAGTCTTCCAAGGTAAAGCCGATCAGCGTGGCACCGATTTTCGCGACGTGTCGCAACTAAATGGGAAGTGGCTTAATGTTGGCAGCGGTGGATAGAATGTCCCTTCATTATTTGCATTTGAAGTCGCGCAGGTGCCAGCTTGTGAGCCCAACACTCTGGTCATTTCCAGCACTCCACAACCAGCGTCCACTTGCGTGCCTCGTCCGCGAGGTCAGCAGTGTTCCTTTCGAATGAAAGAAATCCACCAGTTCGGTACTCAACCTTGTGAGTGTCAAGGAAGGTTTTTAGCGTCTGGCCGCTTACTGCGAAATTGACGTTCTGGCCGACGGACCCGGTTGCCTTCGCCATCTTCGAGTCAGATAGCTTCATCGACACCACCCCGACGACCTCGCCCTTTTTGTTCATCACCGGGCTACCGCTCGAACCCGGCTGTATCGGCGCCGTAATCTGAATCTGGTTGGTGTTATTTCCAATACCCGTCATGGCACTGACCACGCCTGGCGTAAGGTTGCCACCGGATGAGAGCAAGGCATTGAGTGGGAAGCCGAATACCGCAATGTCTTCGCCCTGGCGTAGTTTTCCGGGGTCGGCAACGATGGCTGCAGCGTCTTTGACCGTACCTTGAATCTGCACCAGCGCCAAGTCGTTGACAATATCTTCGGTGACCAACTTCGCCACGCCGTCTCGGCCTTGGATTCGCAACTCGGCGCAGCCTCCTGCGACATGCTGATTGGTGATGGCGTGGCCCGTCTTGCCAACCAAAAAAATGGTTCCGGTTCCCTTCTTGCTCAGGGCACCCGGCGTTGAAGTCGCACCGGCACTTGCGACGCCCGACGCCCCTTCACGCACGAGAATCTGACCCCTCTTCCAGTTGGAAGAGATGCGTTGTGCTTCGGCGAGTTGATTTCCGGACAACCGGGATTCGGCAATGCCGCGACCCTTTAGCGCATCCGGGTTACCGCCTACAGCGGCGATATTTAGCCACGCATAGCCCAAAATAATATCTTTGGCCACACCGTCGCCATCGGCATACGATACGCCGAGGTTGTATTGCGCTAGAACCAGACCTTGTGCGGCCGCCTTCTGCCACCACTCCACGGCTTTGGCCCCATCTTTCGGGACACCAACGCCGGTCGCGTACATCTCGCCAAGCATGTATTGCGCCCCGGCGTGCCCCTGCGCTGCGGCCTTCTGGTACCACTCAATGCCCTTCACTGCATCTTGCGTTTTTCCTGAGCCGGTGGCGTATATCAAACCAAGGGCAAACTGCGCATCTGCAACGCCCTCCGCTGCGGCCTTGCTAAACCACTCCGCCGCTTTCGCGTCGTCACGAGGAATACTTTCCCCTTTGAAATGCATCCACCCAAGTTCAACCTGCGCGGAGGTATTTCCCTGCGCTGCCGCCTTCTGATACCACTCCACCGCCTTGACAGTATCTTTGGTCACGCCCTTGCCGAGGGAGTACGCAACACCTAGATTGAACTGCGCTTTGGCATGCCCTTGGTTGGCGGCCTTTTTCAGCCATTCAGCCCCCTCATCATTGAGAGACTTGCCATCCTTGTCGTACTGGAAGCCATCCCTATACATCATCCCAAGAGTGAACTGCGCCTCCACATTCCCTGCCTCTGCCTTTTTCGTCAGCGCGGCCAACTCCTGTTGCGTCAGCGGCTTGAATAACTCGGCGGTAGTGTACGTTTCTTGTTCTGGACTATTCTTCGCTGTTCCCTGTGATACGGGGAGCGAAGTCGCACTTTCGCCACAGCCTCCGAAAAAGATGACCGCGACAATTGCTATTAGAAAGTCGGCGCTGGCGATACGGCGAATGGGGCTCATGGGGTCCTCAGTGGTAGCCAATAGATGACAAGTGGGAACGATACGCTTGATGCGATCATCCATGAGGTCCTAGAAAGATGGACTCCCTAAGTCGTGAAATATCTTCCTGCACCTGGGATATGGTCAGGGAAAAAGAATTGGGCTCAAACGCGTAGATACCTTGCCATGGCTGGCCTTCCATGTTTCTGGGATAGCGATGTAATTGGTCGGTTGGTGTCGCTCGCTCGTGCGCATTAACAGAGTCTCGAAGCTCTTCCGTGATCGGTAAATTTAGGCCAGAGGAATCAATACCTCGTTTTCTGAATGGAACCTCAATCACATATTCCGCTCCTGGAAAAAGATTTTTATACCTTTTGTAGAGATACTCGATATCGTGACCGGCTCTGCCACCAAACCGTTCCTCCGGTGCCTTTTCAAGAATTGCAGCTTTGAGAAAGAGTTCGATGCCATGAAACGCAAGAGACAAGATAACGGCACCTCGCGGATAGCTGGACTCGTTTGGAGACGCGGCACGAATAGCACATAGACGTGCCGCAGAATCAAGATATGCCTCAGAGAACGTCAGAAACTGAAGTGGGGTTCGAAGCGATTCGATTTCAGAGCAGTGAACCATGTGCCAGCTCATTGTCTACTCCGCAGGGGAACCAGGAACGAACAGCGCATGGCGTTCTTGCTCAACCGATATCAAAAGTGCAAAGAACAGTCGCCGCTGAATTCTTATGGCAAATTGCCGGCATACATCCCAGAGTCACTTCGCGCCCAATCTATCCCGCCAATAGCCCAGCTTCCGGCTGTCATGCGCAATGGCGATGATCTCCGCCTGGTCGTCACGAATTCGGTAAATTACGCCATAGCGAAAATGCTTCAGGTGGCACCGCCGCAAATTGCGGCCCAGCGGATGCCATGCCAGCGGGTAAATCTGAATACGGCCGAGCGCTTCGTCCACATCGGCAGTAAAACGGTAGCCCAAACCCGGCTGCTCGCCTTCCAGATAAGCAAACGCGTCATCCAATTCGACTTGCGCTACCGGCGAAAAATACAAATTCATCAGCGGCGGTATTTGGCCATCACCAGATCGGCGGCTATCAAGGGCGTTTCGCCGCTATCGATGGCGACACATCGACCTTCGCATTCCTTGGTCCATTGCGCCTCCAGTTCGCCGCCAGCTGGACTGACCAAACCGAACAACGCATCTAGCAATTCGGCCTGATCTTCCGTCGGCCACGTCTTGGCCATTTCCATAACCGCTTCAACGCGTGCATTCATTGTTTAGCCCTCCAATCTCGTGACACTGCGGGCATTGCTGGCTGCCAAGCTTATGCCAGACAAGATGATAGCCCTGCTACTCGCCCGGCGGCAACAGGGAATCCAGCCAGGCGTCGCGCCGTTCGCGGGCGGTGCTGAACATTGCCTCGAGGCCCTGCGCGTTGGCACCGGCGAGCATCACCCGGGTGCGCATCAGTTCGATCATGTAGGCGTCGAGTTCTGCCAGCAATGCATGGCGGTTGGCGACACAGATGTCGCGCCACATTTCCGGGTGGCTGCTGGCGATACGAGTGAAATCGCGAAAGCCGCCGGCGGCGAAACCGAAGAGCTGGTCGGAGTTCGGACGTTGCGCGAAATCGTGCACCAGGGCGAAGGCCAGCAAGTGCGGCAAA
The DNA here is from genome assembly GCF_017302275.1 of Sulfuritalea sp. GTDB lineage: Bacteria > Pseudomonadota > Gammaproteobacteria > Burkholderiales > Rhodocyclaceae > Sulfuritalea. The sequence goes on along the minus strand of NZ_JAFLDR010000030.1, from coordinate 9,439 downwards.
TGGCTGACCGCCGCGAAAACACGGTCGTGTTCGTCGGGGGCGAGTTGTGACACATTCGCGCCGCACAGTTCCCATACCGCACGCACGGCCTGCACGTCGGCGGGCGAGTTTTCGGGCAGCGGCGTCAGCACCACGCGCTTGCCGACATAGAGATCCGCCTGGGCGGCCGCCACGCCGCTTTTTTCGGCGCCGGCGATCGGATGGCCGGGAACGAATTGCCTGATCCGGTCACCGAATGCGCCACGGGCCGCGGCGACCACGTCGGACTTGGTGCTGCCGCCGTCGGTGACGATGGTGTGCGGCTGCAGGTGCGGCGCCAGGGCACTCATCACCGCCGGCATCTGGCCCACGGGCATGCCGAGCAACACCAGGTCGGCACCGTCCAGCGCGGACGCCCAGTCGGTCGCGATGGCATCGATCACGCCCAGCCGCAGCGCCTGTTCCAGCGGCGCGCGCGTGCGTCCCATGCCCACCACCTGCAAGTCGCGCCGTAGCGCCAGCGCCGACTTCTTGAGCGCCAGCGCGAAGGAACCGCCGATCAGCCCGACGCCGCAGATGACTACCTTGCTTTGGGGCATCAGAGCGATTGTTCCAGCGCTTCGAGGAAACGCGCGTTCTCGGCTTCGAGGCCGATGGTTACCCGCAGGTGGTTCGGCATTCCGTAACCGCCGATCGGACGCACGATGACGCCCTGCTTGAGGAGCTTGCCATTGACGGTTGCGGTATCGGCTACTTCGAAGGTGACGAAGTTGCCGTGCGAGGGAATGTGGGCCAGCCCGAGGCGCTTGAGTCCGGCGAGGATCTGCTCCATGCCGTTGCGGTTAGATTCATAGCTGCGGGCGAGGAACTCGTGGTCGTCGAGCGCGGCGATGGCGCCGGCCAGGGCCAGGTTGTTCACGTTGAAAGGTTGCCGCACCCGGTTCAGCAGGTCGATCATCTCCGGGCGGCCGATGCCGTAGCCGACGCGCAATCCGGCCAGGCCGTAGATCTTGGAGAAGGTGCGCACCACCAGCAGGTTGGGGAAATCCTTGATCCAGGCCACCGTGTCGGCACGATCAGCCGGAGCGAGGTACTCGGTATAGGCTTCGTCGAGCACCACGCAGATGTGCGATGGAATCTTCTCGATGAAGGCGCGCACCTCGGCCTGCGGCAGGAAGTTGCCTGTCGGATTGTTCGGATTGGCGATCCATACCACATGCGTATCGGGACGGATCGCGGCGAGCATGGCGACCGGATCGTGGCCGTAGTTCTTCGCCGCGGCGGCGATGCATTCGGCGCCAGCCGACATCGAGGCCAGCGGATAGACGGCGAAGGCATGCTTCGAGAACACGGCGGACCGGCCCGGAGCGAGGAAGACGCGGGCGGCCAGGTCGAGTACGTCGTTGGAGCCGTTGCCCAGCACCACCTGTTCCTGGGCCACGCCATGGCGCTGCGCGATCGCCGCGATCAGGTCGAACTGGTCGGGATAGCGTTCGATCCCGGCAAGCGCCGCTTCCACCGCCTGGCGCGCCTTCGGGCTCATGCCAAGCGGATTCTCGTTGGACGCCAGCTTGACGATCTTCTCCACCGGGATGCCCATCTGGCGGGCCAGTTCAGTGATCGGCTTGCCGGGGATGTAGGGAGAAATGGCGCGAACGTAGGACGGTGCCTGCTCAACAATGCTCATGCGTGTGCCTTTCTAATAGACCGCCTTGGGATAGGAGCCCAGCAACTTGACGAAGCCCGCCCGCCCGCGCAGTTCTTCCAGGGCGCGGGCGACGGTGGGCTCGCTGCGATGACCTTCGATGTCGATGTAGAACACGTATTCCCAGCGGCTGCCGCCGAAGCCGCGCGCCGGGCGCGATTCGAGGCGGCTCATGGAGACACCGTTGTCGGCGAACGGCGCCAGTAGCTGATAGACCGCGCCCGGCCGGTTCTGTGCGGAGCACACCAGCGAGGTGCGGTCCGCCCCGGAAGCGCCGGCGTCGTGGTCGGCGATGATCACGAAACGCGTGGTGTTGTTGGGATCGTCCTCGATGCTCGCGGCGACTATTTTCAACGCATACAATTCGGCGGCGGCGTCGCCGGCGATCGCGGCCGCACCGGCTTCCGCCGCGGCCAGGCGGGCTGCCTCGGCGTTGCTCGCCACCGGAACGCGCGGTACCTGCGGCAGGTTGCGGTTGAGCCATTCATGGCACTGGGCCAGCGACTGGGCATGCGAGTAGACGCGCGTCACCCCGGCAAGCACCTCGCCCTGGCCCATAAGGTTGTGGTGAATCGGCAAGTTGATCTCGCCGCAGATCTGCAGCGGCGACGACAGCAGCAGGTCGAGCGAGCGACCGATGGCGCCCTCGGTCGAATTCTCGATCGGCACCACCCCGTAATGCGCATTGGCCGACTCGATGGCGCGGAACACGTCGTCGATCCCTGGGCAGGGTTGCAGCATCGGCGCGGCGCCGAAATGCTTGCGCGCGGCGGATTCGGAATAGGTTCCCGCCGGACCCAGGTAAGCGATGGTCAGCGGCTGCTCCAGGGCCAGGCAGGCGGACATGACTTCGCGCACGATGCGCTGTGCCGCAACGGCAGGCAACGGCCCCGGATTTCGCTCCGCCACCCGGCGCAGCACCTGCGCCTCGCGCTCCGGCCGGTAGATGTTGCCCTGCTTGATCTCGCCGATGCGATGGGCGAGTTTGGCGCGCTCGTTGATCAGGCGCAGCAGTTCTCCATCGATCGCATCGATGCCTTCGCGCAGGCTTGCCAGCTCTTGCGAATCATCGGCCACCCTCAGTTCTCCAGGGGCAGATACCGAACCGCGAGCACGCCTTCGATGCCGGCAATCGAATCGATCGCCGCCTGCTTGACCTGGCTATCGACGTCGAGCAGCGTATAGGCCATTTCGCCGCGCGACTTGTTCACCATGTTGTGAATGTTCAGTCCGGCGTTGGCCATTGCCGTGGATATCTGGCCGAGCATGTTGGGCACGTTGGAATTGGCGACGGCGAGCCGGAAATTCGACTCGCGCGGCATCGCGACATTGGGAAAATTCACCGCGTTCTGGATGTTGCCGTGCTCCATGAAGTCGCGCAGCTGGTCCGCGACCATGACAGCGCAGTTCTCTTCCGCCTCGCGGGTCGATGCGCCAAGATGCGGCAGCGCAATGACTTTCGGATGCTTGTTGACATGCGCGCTCGGGAAGTCGCACACATAGCAAGCGAGCTTCCTGGACTCCAGCGCCGCGAGTACCGCCGCCTCGTCGACCACGCCTTCGCGCGAGAAATTCAGCAGCACGGCGTCGTGCTTTGTGTGCGCCAGCATGTCGGCGCCGATCATCTTGCGCGTGGCATCGACCAGCGGCACGTGCATGGAAACGAAATTGGCGTTCTTCAGCACTTCGGCGACGCTATTGGCCCTCTTCACCTGCGACGGCAGGCTCCAGGCGGCGTCGACGGTGATCTCGGGATCGTAGCCGAGCACGTTCATGCCCAACTTGATCGCCACGTCGGCCACCAGGCAGCCTATCTTGCCCAGGCCAATGACACCGAGCGTATGGCCGGCCAGTTCGTAGCCGGCGAAGTTCTTCTTGCCGTCCTCGACCTTCTTTTCCATGTCGGGATCGGCGGCGTCGAGCGCACCGACAAACTTCATCGCACCGCCGATATTGCGCGCCGCCAGCAGCATGCCCGCCACCACGAGTTCCTTGACAGCATTGGCATTGGCGCCGGGGGCGTTGAACACGGGCACGCCGCGTGCCGACATGGCCTTGACCGGGATGTTGTTGGTGCCGGCGCCGGCGCGTCCGATGGCCCGCACGGAAGCGGGGATGTCCATCTTGTGCATGTCGGCCGAACGGACCATGATCGCGTCCGGACTGGCGATGTCCTTGCCGACCTGATAACGCTCCGCCGGCAGGCGCTTGAGTCCGTTCTGGGATATCTGGTTGAGGATCAGGACGCTGATGGGTTTGGCCGCGCTCATTTGCCATGCCTCGCTTCGAATTCCTTCATGTACTCGACCAGGGCCGCGACGCCGGCGACCGGCATGGCGTTGTAGATCGATGCGCGCATGCCGCCGACGGAACGATGGCCCTTGAGCTGCACCATGCCCTTGGCCTTGGCGCCCTTGAGGAACTCCTCGTCGAGCGCGGCATCCTTGAGGGTGAAGGGTACGTTCATGCGCGATCGGTCTTCCTTGCGCACCGGATTGTTGTAGAAACTCGACGAGTCGATGCAGTCGTAAAGCATCTTCGCCTTGGCGATGTTCTGCTTTTCGATCGCCGCCAGGCCGCCCTGTTGCTTGAGCCACTGGAAAACCAGACCGGCGATGTAGATGCCGTAGGTCGGCGGCGTGTTGTACATGGAGTCGTTTTCGGCGTGCGTCTTGTAATCCATCATGGTTTGCGGCGTCGGCACGCCCTTGCCGATCAAATCGTCACGGATGATGACTATGGTCAGGCCGGCCGGGCCGATGTTCTTTTGCGCACCGGCGTAGATCAGGCCGTATTTGCTGACGTCGATCGGCTTCGACAGGATGTTGGAAGACATGTCACAAACCAGCGGCACGTTGCCGGTTTCGGGCGTCCAGTGGAACTCCACGCCGCCGATGGTCTCGTTGCCGGTGTAATGCACGTAGGCGGCATCCTTGTCCAGCTTCCAGTCCTTCTGCGCCGGTGCATAGGTAAAGCTGCCATCCTCGCTGCTGGCGACGATATTCGCCTTGCCGAAGGCCTTGGCGGCCTTGATCGCCTTTTTAGCCCACTCGCCGGTATGGACGAAGTCCGCGCTCGGCTTGCCGGCAAACAGGTTCATCGGAATCATTTCGAACTGCAATGTCGCGCCACCTTGTAGGAAAAGCACCTTGTAGTTGGCTGGAATGCCCAGCAAGTCGCGCAGGTCGGCCTCCGCCTGGGCATGGATGCCCATGTATTCCTTGCCGCGATGACTCATTTCCATGACTGACTGGCCGCTACCGTGCCAGTCGAGCAATTCGTCGGCCGCCTGCTTGAGTACCGCTTCGGGCAATGCGGCGGGTCCTGCGCTGAAATTGAAAATACGTGCCATGGTGGGTTTACTCCTCGGTATCGGATTCTTCGGATTCGTCAGCTTCGTCGGTTTCAATGACTTTTTCGACGCCGGCCAGGAAGGTGCCGTCGTCGAGATTGATCAGCGTCACACCCTGGGTCGAACGACTCATGACCCGGATGTCCGTCACGCGGGTGCGGATCAGCACGCCGCCGGTGGAAATCAGCATGATCTCCTCGCGTGTCTCGCCAAGGCCGGCGAGCACCGCGGCAACGACCTTGCCATTGCGTTCAGACGTCTGGATCGCGATCATTCCCTTGGTGCCTCGTCCGTGACGGGTGTATTCGGCAATCGGCGTGCGCTTGCCGAAACCGTTTTCGGTGGCGGTCAGCACGGAATAGTCCTCGCTGTCGGCCACCAGCATGGATATCACCTGCTGGTCGTCTTCCAGCATCATGCCGCGCACGCCGCGCGCTTCGCGGCCCATCGGCCTCACGTCGTCCTCGGCGAAGCGCACGGCCTTGCCGGCATCCGAGAACAGCATCACGTCGTGTTGTCCATTGGTTATGGCGACGCCGATCAGGTGATCCCCGTCGTCGAGGCCGACGGCAATGATGCCGGCCTTGCGCGGATTGGCGAAACTGGTCAGCGGCGTTTTCTTCACGGTGCCCATGGCGGTGGCCATGAAGACGAAATGCTCTTCGTCGAACTCCTTGACCGGGAGGATGGCGGTGATCTTCTCGCGCTCTTCCAGCGGGAACAGGTTGACGATGGGCTTGCCGCGGGAAGTGCGGGTACCTTCCGGCGCCTCATAGACCTTGAGCCAGTAAACCCTGCCGCGATTCGAAAAGCACAGGATGTAATCATGGGTGTTGGCGATGAACAGGCGGTCGACGAAATCGTCGTCCTTGATCGCCGCCGCCTGCTTGCCGCGGCCGCCGCGTTTCTGCGAGCGGTAGTCCGCCAGCGGTTGGCGCTTGATGTAACCGGTATGCGACAGCGTGACCACCATGTCCTCGCGGACTATGAGGTCCTCGAGGTTGATGTCGGCGGTACTGAGGACGATTTCCGAACGACGGGCGTCGCCGAACTGCGCCTTCACCGCGGCGAGTTCCTCGCCGATGATGGTGGTGATGCGTTCGGGACGGGCGAGGATGTCGAGCAGGTCGGCGATCTGGTCCATCACCTCCTTGTACTCCGCAACGATCTTGTCCTGCTCCAACCCGGTCAGGCGCTGCAGGCGCAATTCGAGGATGGCCTGGGCCTGCGCGTCCGACAAGAGGTAGCCCTGCGCCGAAAGCCCGAACTCGGCGCCCAGACCATCCGGTCGAGAGGACTCGGCCGACGCGCGCGCCAGCATGTCCTCCACCAGCGCCGAGCGCCAGGTGCGCGCCATCAGGCCACGCTTGGCTTCCGCCGGGGTCTGCGCCGCCTTGATCAGGGCGATGATTTCATCGACGTTGGAGAGCGCGACCGCCAGGCCTTCGAGGATGTGACCGCGTTCGCGCGCCTTGCGCAGTTCGAACACCGTGCGCCGCGTGATGACCTCGCGCCGATGGGCGAGGAAACACTGCAGCATTTCCTTGAGGTTCAGCAGGCGCGGGCGGCCATCGACCAGCGCCACCATGTTCATGCCGAAGGTATCCTGCAACTGCGTCTGCTTGTAGAGGTGATTGAGCACCACTTCCGGCACTTCACCCTTTTTCAGTTCGATCACCAGGCGCATGCCCGATTTGTCGGACTCGTCCTGGATGTGGGCGATACCCTCGATCTTCTTCTCGTGCACCAGTTCGGCGATCTTTTCCTGCAGGGTCTTCTTGTTGACCTGGTAAGGCAGTTCGTCGACCACGATGGCCTGGCGGCCATTGCGCGGCAGGTCCTCGATGTGGGTGCGGGCACGCATCACCACGCGGCCGCGCCCGGTCAGGTAGCCGTCGCGCACGCCCGACACGCCATAAATCAGTCCTGCCGTGGGGAAGTCCGGGGCCGGGATGATGGCGATCAGTTGATCGATCGTGGTGTCCGGGTTGGCAAGCAGAACCTGGCAGGCGTCGACCACCTCATTGAGATTGTGCGGCGGAATGTTGGTCGCCATGCCGACCGCGATGCCGGACGATCCATTGATCAGCAGGTTCGGGATACGCGCCGGGAGAATCAGGGGTTCCTGCTCGGATCCGTCGTAGTTCGGCCCGAAATCGACGGTCTCCTTGTCGATATCTACCAGCAGTTCGTGGCCGATGCGCGCCATGCGAACTTCCGTGTAGCGCATCGCCGCCGCGTTGTCGCCATCAACCGAACCGAAGTTCCCTTGGCCATCGACCAGCATGTAGCGCAGCGAAAAATCCTGGGCCATGCGCACGATGGTGTCGTAGACCGCCGTGTCGCCATGCGGATGGTATTTACCGATCACGTCGCCGACGATGCGTGCGGACTTCTTGTAGGCGCGGTTCCAGTCGTTCGACAGTTCGTGCATCGCGAACAGAACCCGCCGATGCACGGGTTTCAGCCCATCCCGAACGTCCGGCAGAGCCCGGCCAACGATCACGCTCATGGCGTAATCGAGATAGGAGTGACGCATCTCCTCTTCTAGGCTTATCGGCAGGGTTTCTTTGGCGAACGATGTCATTTAGGCGGGTCGTCGCCGGCATGCGGCAGGCGATGGCATAAAAGAGTGGGATTTTAGCATGCGCAGGTAGCCGAACAGGTTGTTCCGAAGCTTCAAATCTGGTTGAATCGCCAAATGAATTCCCCTTCCGAGCGGCAAGACCTGCCCCAGGATGTTGATCTCCTGATTCGTCCGGCCTGGATCATTCCGATCGAACCGGCCGGCCTCACCCTGGCGGACCATTCGCTGGCGGTCACGGATGGCTCGATTGTCGCCCTGCTCCCCGATGTCGATGCCCGGCAGCGCTTTCGGCCGCGCCAGGTCATCGACCTGCCGGGCCAGGTGCTTCTGCCCGGACTCGTCAATCTGCACACCCATGCCGCGATGAACCTCATGCGCGGCTTTGCCGACGACTTGCCGTTGATGCGCTGGCTGTCCGAGCGGATCTGGCCTGCCGAATCACGCCATGCCGACGCGGAATTCGTGCGCGCAGGAACACTGCTGGCCTGTGCCGAGATGTTGCGCGGTGGCATTACCACCTACAACGACATGTACTTTTTCCCTGAAGCGGCGGCGGCGGCAACCGAGCAAATCGGCATGCGTGCCGTTCTCGGCATGATCGCCATCGAGTTTCCCACCCGTTACGCCGCGGATGCCGACGACTACCTGGCGAAGGGACTTGCGGTGCGCGACCGGCACAGCGCCTCGCCGCTGCTCAATTTCAGCCTTGCCCCGCACGCCCCCTATACGGTCGCCGACAAAACCTTCGACAAGATTGCAACCCTAGCCGCGCAGCTGGAAATTCCCATCCATCTCCATGTCCACGAAACGCGCCACGAGATCGACGAGAGCGTTCGTCTTCATGGAGTCAGGCCCCTCGAGCGCTTGCGTCGCCTGGGCATTCTGGGTCCGCAACTGATCGCCGTGCACGCCGTGCACCTCGATCCGGGCGAAATCGAATTGCTGGCGCACGAGGGATGCCATGTTGCGCACTGCCCGACATCGAACATGAAACTGGGTAGCGGGATCCCGCCAGTGGCTGCAATGCAGGCTCGCGGACTGAATTTCGGGCTGGGCACCGATGGTGCCGCATCCAACAACCGCCTCGACCTCTTCCATGAAATGCGACACGCCGCCCTGCTGGCCAAAGGCGCCAGCCAGGATGCCGAGGCGCTCGATGCACACGCCGTCCTGTCCGCAGCGACGCTGGGCGGTGCCCGCGCGCTGGGCCTGGACGCCAAGGTCGGATCCCTGCTTCCCGGCAAGGCCGCCGACCTGTGTGCCGTGCGGCTCGACGAATGGCTGCTGCAGCCCTGCTACGATCCGGCCTCGCACCTGGTATATGTCGCGGGCCGGGAGCAGGTCACCCATACCTGGGTCGACGGCGCGTTGGCAATGTGCAACGCCGTACCTGCCCGAGTGGACATGTCGGAATTGCTTGATATCGCAGGTTTGTGGCATACTCGCCTGACTACCTGACGCTAGGCTGCGTTCAGGAAAGATTGAAACGCCGAATTCCGTCAATAACACTGCACTCGCCACCAACAGCCCAACAAGGGGGAACAATGATCACTAGCGCCAAACATTCTCTGCTGCTCGCCACTCTGCTCGGACTTTCTACAGCCGTCCTGGCCCAAACGCCCGGAATCGACATGAAGGGCACTGTCGGCTACGCCATCGACCAACGCGGCTATGTCGCGAAGAGCGGCACCGGCCTTTGCTGGCGCACCGGATACTGGACCCCGGCGATGGCCATCGAGGAATGCGACCCGGATCTGGTGAAGAAGGCCGCCCCGGCCGCCGCACCCGCCGCCGCCGCGCCGGCCGCGAAACCCGC
>NZ_JAFLDR010000003.1 GCF_017302275.1 Sulfuritalea sp. | reverse complement strand
AGGGCGCCGGCTGGCAGCAGGCGCGAGGCGAACTGGAAAGGTTTTGGTTCGGTCGGGCCATGGCTTTGTTGCGCGCGGCGGACGACGCTGGCGATCCTGGGCTGAAGCTGGCCGTGGCCTGCCTGCGCCGGGCGGCGACCAGTGGCCACCGGCGCGCGGCATTCATGCTCGGGGAATGCCTGCGCCACGGCACCGGAACCGCGATCGACCCGGCCGAGGCGCTCGCCTGGTTGCGGCGTGCCGCCGCGTTGCCCGATGCGAAGGTCATTGTTGGCGACCTGCTTTATTTCGGCCAGGGGGTACCGCGCGATCCGGCCGAAGCCTTCCGCTGGTACCAGCGTGCCGCCATCGAGCACCGGGATGCCTACGCCATGTACAGCTGCGGCTACTGCCTGTTGCACGGAGAGGGCGTGGAGCACGACTTGCGCGCGGCGCTGCGCTGGTTGCGGCGTGCCGCACAGCAAGGCGAAGTCGACGCCTGCCACGAACTGGGCATGGCCTACCTGCGTGAAGGCAGGACGGGGCGGCGTCTGGCGCGCCGCTGGCTGCGTGCCGCCGCCGACCACGGGCACGCCGGGGCACGACGGGTCCTCGACGAAGTCGCCGCCGGCCTGCATCCGGCCTGAGGGTGGGTTCGGCGGCGATTCAGCTTCCGGCGAGTTCCCGCCGCAGGCCGGTGATCGATGCCTCGAGCTGCCGGGCCATTTCGTCAAGCAGGTTCCGTCCCTGGCGGCTGGCATGTCGCGTCGCGACGAACAGCTCATACAAGCGCGAACCGAACAGGCGATGCAGCTCGGATTCGATGGTTGCCAGGCGCGCACGCAGGCGTTCCACCTGGAGCCGGGGCGTGCTTGGGACCGATGCCGTCTCGTTCGCGCCCGGCGCCGAGGCGCGGCTCGCCTTCCATTTGGCGGCAAGGTACTGCAAGCCTTGCTCGTCGCCGTCGCGGTAGGCGTGGTTCGCTTCGATCATGAGTTGCGTGCGCCAGGCGCGGTCGGCTTCGTCGTCGGCCCGGTCGGGGTGGATTTGCTGCGCGATGCGGCGGTACAGCCGCTTGGTCGCCTCACTGCGCGGGACGGCGGGCGCTTCGCGCGCCTGGGCCCGATTGAAGCGCTTCGACTCGCTTGCGGATTGCTCTGCGTGCCGTTCGCGCTCCTCGGCCGTTGTCCGCATGCCCGCATCCTCGGGTTGGCGCTCGGCCGCGCGGCGCGCCAGGCTCGCTTGCAACGCGTCCTGTTCGGCGAGGAGGCGTCCGACCCGCGCATAGTAATCGCGGGTGAATTCGTCCAGTTCGGCTTCGACGCTGGCCAGTTCCAGTTCGAGGTCGGCGATGTCCTGCGTCAGTTGGGCGCGTTCGTGCAACAGGCGCGGGATTTCGTCATCGGGCGCGAGGGCGGTGGGCCGGGCTGGCCCGGCATGCAATCCGATCTGCAGCAGGCAGCCGGTCGAGGCGACCAGATCGGGCGTGGCATCGCAGCGGTAAAGCAGCGTGATGTCGACCTGGCGCGGCGCAAGCATCGTTCGCGCGGCGAGCGGATGAACATGCACCGGGAACAGGGCGGCGAACTCGGGCGGAACGTTGCCGTCCGGCGCCGACCAGGATTGTGCGCGCTGCCAGAGTCCGGGGCAGGCGGCAAGGCGCTGGCGCTGGTGGTTCCAGGCGGCCGTCCGGCTTTCCTCGCCGTCCCGCCAGAGCCGACTTTTCATCAGGGATAGGGTGGCGCGCAGCGCGATCGTGGCGGCGAAGTCGGCGGCGGGGAGGACCAGGCAAAGTGGACGGATGGCGAGCGCAAGCGCATTGGACAGTTCCGGCAAGGCTTCGTCGTCCGCCACCAGGATCAGCAGGCTGCGGCCACGGGCCAGGGCGATTGCGACAAACGCGGCGAGCGTCGCCACGGGTTCCGCCGGCAGGCTTTCCTCGAAGGGCATGGTGCCGGGCGGCGCCTTGGCCAGGCGCGTGAACCAGCGTTCGGCCAGTCGCGTTGCAGCGTCGCCGTCAGTCGCCATCATGCCGGGGCGGCCGTCAGTATCGTTGCCGCAGACTCATCCGGCGGCGGCGACCCTTTCCTCGACGGGAAAGAAAGCGGAACGTGGCACGCCACGCATATGGCCGCACATGGCGAACAACTCCTTCATGTCGAGGATCAGCACGATCTTGCCGTTGGACAGCGTCGTGACGCCGGAGACGCCCTTGGGCCGGAAGTCGTCGAGCGATTTGATCACGGCATCCTCGCGACCCATGAATCCGTCGATGGCGACGATGAAGGAGGAATGCTCCGAAGTCTGCATCAGCACCCCGAAGCCCGGCGGACGCTCGGCCGGCCACCCCAGCAGGTGAGCCAGCGGATACATCGGCAGTACTTCGCCGCGCACCACCATGGTTGCCCGACCACCGACTTCCTGGATGGCGGCGGGCTGGATGGGCATGATCTCGCGCACCAGCGACAGCGGCACCGCGAAGGGCTGGTCGCCGAGTTGCACCAGCAGAACGGGCAGGATCGCCAGCGTCAGCGGCAACGAAATGACGAAGGTCGAGCCCCGCCCGGCGCTGGATTTGATGGCGATGCTGCCCTTCATGCGCTGGATGTTGGTCTTGACCACGTCCATGCCGACGCCGCGGCCGGATACGTCGGAGGCGACGTCCTTGGTCGAGAATCCAGGGAGCAGGATAAGTTCGAAGCTCTGCCGCTCGTCCATCGCATTGGCTTCGTCGATGGTGATCAGACCCTTTTCGACCGCCTTGGCCCGCAGGCGCTCGGGGTTCATGCCGCGCCCGTCATCGGCGATCAGGATCACGATGTGGTCGCCTTCCTGTCGGGCTTCCAGGCGCACATGGGACTTTGCCGGCTTGCCGCCGGCACGACGTTCCTCGGGCGATTCGATGCCGTGATCGACCGCATTGCGGATCAGGTGGATGATCGGATCGCCGAGGTCGTCGATCATCGTCTTGTCGATCTCGGTTTCTTCTCCGATCAGCAGCAGTTCCACGTCCTTGCCAAGGCTGCGGGCCAGGTCGCGGGCGATGCGCGGATACTTCTGGAACAGGCGGCCGACCGGTTGCATGCGGGTTTTCATCACCGCGTTCTGCATGTCCGAGACCAGCAGGTCGAGCTGGCTGATCGCCTGATCCAGGGCATGCAGGGTTTCGGTATCCGTGCGGCCGCTGATGATGTCGGTGCGCAGCGCGTTGAGGCGATTCTTGGTGAGGCCGATCTCGCCGGAGAGGTTCAGCACCTGGTCGAGCCGGACCGTATCCACCCGGATCGACGTGTCCCGGGCTTTTTCGCTATCGCGCCGGCCTGCCGGCGCGATAGCACCCGGCTTGTCGCCGGCCCGGCGGCCGATGGCGGCATTGACGATGGCGTCCGGGGTCTTTTCCGCAACGCCAGTGGATTCAGGCCTTGCAGCGGGGGCGGCGGCCGCTGCCGGTGCCGCCGCCTGTGGCGTCGCGATGGCGGCGAAGAGGGTGTTCCAGTCCGGTCCGCCATCGCCGGCGATGATCGGCGATGCGACGGCGCTTGCAATTTCAGGCGGTGCGGCTTGCCCCGGTGTGCCCGAGGCCGCCGGTGCCTGGCCGGCCAGAGCCGCCTTCAGGTCGTCCAGCAGCGCCGGGTCGGCCGGACTAGGTTGCAGCCCGCGTTCGAGCATGTCGAACATGCCGCGCACCGAGGCTGTCGCGGCAAGGATCACGTCCATGGTTTCGCCGGTCACCTGCAGTTCGTTCTTGCGCAGGCGATCGAAGAGGTTTTCGGTCAGGTGGCACAGCGTCACCAGTTCCGTCGCGTTGAGAAAGCCAGCGCCGCCCTTGATGGTGTGGAAGCCGCGAAATATTTCATTGAGCAGGGCATGGTCGCACGGGTTCTGCTCGAGGTCGATCAGCTTGTTGTCCACGCCAGCCAGCAGTTCGCCCGCCTCGACCAGGAAATCCTGCAGCAGGTCTTCCATTCCTTCGAAATTGCTCATGACGGGCTCCTAGTGAAAGCGCAGGTTCAGAATCCCAGGCTTTCCAGCAGGTCGTCAACCTGCGCCTGGTTGCTGACGACGTCGATGCGTCCCTCGGCACGTATCACCGGACCGTTGAGCAGGCCTTCCGGCGCTTCGGCCTTGCGTTCTGGCGGTATTGCCTGGAGCAGGAGGCCGAGCAACTGATTCTCCAGTCCCTGCACCATTTCGACGACCTTCTTGATCACCTGGCCGGTCAGATCCTGAAAGTCCTGCGCCATCATGATTTCCATCAGTTGCTCGTTGGTCAGCCTGAGTTTCTCCGGCGCCAGCGCAAAGTAGCCGCGGCTGTCTGCAGCCAGTGCCTTGAATTCATCGACCGACAGCTGGTTGGCGAACATTCGCTCCCAACGCTCGCCCAGCGCCTGCGAGCGCGCCAGCAATTCGTCCTGTAGCGGCCGCGCGATGTCGGTGGCGTTGAGCACGCGCGAGGCGGCCTGTTCGGTCATCTGCGCGATGTAGGAAAGGCGCTCGCGCGCATCGGGAATCTGGCGGGCTGAATCTTCCAGCAACTGGTCCATGCCCAGGCCACGCAGGCTGTCATGCAACTGGCGCGCGAGCTGGCCTATGCCATTGAACACGACATCCGGCGCAGCGCCCTCAAAAGCCGGCGCCCCACAGGGACTGCCCTCGGTCGCTGGCGGCACGGCGGCAGCGGGCGCCTGAGCCTGGCTCACGCTATCGAACAGCGCCTGAAGATCGTCCGAGTCGCCGCCATCGGATTGTATTGCCGTCGGCGCCGGCGGTCGCGGCGGCACCGGTTCCGGCACCGGTGCGGCATCGGCCGCGATGCTGTCGAACAGTGCCTGCAGGTCGGCGGAATCGCTGCTGTCGTCGTGTGCGAGTGGATTTGCCATGGTACGGTTTCCCGGTTGCGTTGCGAATGCCGTCAGGCATTCCATCCCAGCTTCTCGAATATCTTGGTGAGCTTCTCACTCAGGGTCGCCGCCGTGAAAGGCTTGACGATGTAACCGGAGGCCCCGGCCTGCGCCGCCTGAATGATGTTTTCGCGCTTGGCTTCGGCAGTGATCATCAGCACCGGCAGGTGCTTCAGGGTCGGATCGGCGCGCACGGCCTGGAGCAGGGCCAGCCCGTCCATGTTCGGCATGTTCCAGTCGGTGACGATGAAGTCGATGCCGCCGGCCTTGAGCCGCTGCAAGGCAACTGCGCCGTCCTCCGCCTCGTCTGTGTTGGCGTAGCCGAGTTCCTTGAGCAGGTTGCGCACGATGCGGCGCATGGTCGAGAAGTCGTCGACGACCAGGAATTTGAGCTTGCTTGGGTCAATTGCCATTTTTTTGCCTCTATTTCAGTTCGTTGCATGCCTGAGCAATTGCGAACGCAGCGTCTGCGCCAGCGCTTCGCCATCGAATTTCGCCACGTAGGCATCCACGCCCACGCTCCTGCCCATGGCGTGGTTGGCCTGGGACGAAAGCGAAGAGTGCATCACCACGGGAATCCCGTCAAAGCGTTTGTCGGACTTGATGTTGCGGGTCAGAACATAGCCGTCCATTTCGGGCATTTCGGCGTCGACCAGGATCAGGTCCAGTTCTTCGCGTACGCTGCATCCCACCTGTTGAGCATGCGATGCCATGCCGGAAAGCCGGGTCCAGGCTTCCATTCCGTTCTGCGCGTACTTGTGATGCACCGCGAGCTTGTCGAGGACCTCCGCGATCTTCTTGCGTGCCACCAGTGAATCGTCCACGAAGAAGACGTTGATCTCGTGGCCGTCGACCATCGGGTCGATCTGGCCGACCAGGGCTTCGCCGAACGTGTCGGCCATGATCTGTTCGACGTCGAGAATCGAGACCAGGCGTCCGTCGTCCAGTTCCGTGATGGCGAGGATGTAGCCCCCGGCGCCGGCGCCGCTGGCCTCCGAGGCTCGCACCCTTTCCCAGTCCACGCGGATGATGCGGTCCACGTCATGGACCAGGAAGCCCAGGTTGCGCTTGTTGTACTCGGTGACCAGCATCGATCCGCCGCGACCGGGTGGCGCATCCTCCAGCTTCATGGCGCCGGCCAGGGACAACACCGGGATCACGCTGCCGCGCAGGCTGATAAGTCCTTCGACGCCGAAGGGCATGTTCGGCGTGCGAGTGATGTCCGGCGTGTCGCTGACCTCGCGCACCTTGAACACGTTGATGCCGAACAGTTCATTGGTGCCGAGGGAAAACAGCAGGATCTCCATTCGATTGGAGCCTGCCAGGCGGGTTCGCGCATCGACGCTGTCGAGCATCCCGCCTGCTCCACGCAAGGCCTGCAGGGATCGCGTCGGTGTGTCGGCCGATTCCGCGTCGGCGGATTCCTGATGCGTGCCCACCAGCAGGCGCGTCAGGGTTTCGGACAGGCGATGCGGTTCGAATTTCGGAATGTACTCGTCGACGCCTACGGAGTGGCCAAGCTGCTGGTTGGACGCGGATGACAGCGACGAATGCATCAGCACCGGGATGCCGATGAAGCGCGGATCGGCCTTGATATTGCGTGTCAGCAGGTAGCCGTCCATCTCCGGCATCTCGACGTCGGTCAGGATCAACTGGAGGTAGTCCTTCACCGGCCGGCGCGCGCGCTCCGCCTGGTCGGCGATGCGACGCAGCTCGTCCCACGCCGCACGTCCGTTTACCGCACTGATGGCGTTTACGCCCATCGTCTCCAGGGTGCGCTGTATCTGTCCGCGCGCCACCGAGGAATCGTCGGCGAAAAGCACCGTGAGATCCGTGCGGTCCAGCGCGGAGATATTGGCGAACTGCGTTTCGTCGGGCTTGACCGTTTCCGCCAGTATCCGCTCGACGTCGAGCAGCATCACCAGGCGACCGTCGGCCAGTTCGGTGACCGCCGTCACCAGGCCGCCCATCTGGCCGGTGAGCATGTCCGGCGGCACGCGCATCTGCGACCAGTCCAGGCGCAGGATGGTATCCACCGAGTCGACCAGGAAGCCCTGGGTGTGGTGGTTGTATTCGGTGACGATCATGATCTGGCGCGGTGCCTCGGTCGCGATGCCGACATAGTCGGAGAGATCGATCACCGGCACCAGGGCGCCACGCAGGCTGACCATGCCTTTCACGGCGGTGGCCATTTCCGGCACCACCGTGATGGGTGGCGTGCCCATCACTTCACGCACCTTGAAGACATTGATACCGAAGGTCTCGCGACGCCCGTTGCGCGGATCCTCGCCGAGCGAGAACAGAAGGATCTCGAGCTTGTTGGTACCCGCCAGACGGGTGCGGGCATCAATATCTTTCAGCAGTTCGGACATGTCTTGCCTTTCGCTATTCCCTGTTGCGCCATGGCTCAGCTTTGCAGCGCGCCAATCAGCGAATCAACCTCGGCTGCCGATTCTTCGAGCATGCTGCTCAGGGTCTTGTCGTCCAGTGCAATGTCGATTCGCGCCTCGGTGCCTTCGCGGCCCTTGCCGGCGAGTTGGGACAGGGGCGACTCCAGCGGTGCCAGGCAGTCCGCCAGCAGCAGGGTGTCAGCCAGTGATTGTGGCGGCATGGCGAGGTAGCCCTGCCACATGCCTTCGATCGCTTCCATTACCGGTGCCGGCGCGCCCAGGCGCTTGAGCACCGCGCGTCCGACCAGCGCCGCGCCACCTTCCTCCCAGGCCAGCAGGGCGCCGTGCTCCGCTTCGAGCAGACCCGGATACTTCACGGCACGCGAGATCAGGTAGAAGGCGCCGACCTCGTGGATGATCCCGGCAAAGAAGGTGGTGTCCGGGTCGACATGGGTGAAGCGACGCGCGATCACCTGGGCCAGGGCGGCGACGTGCGCCGTGTGATGCCACAGGTGCACCGCCAGTTCGCGGTGGCCCGGCGTGCGAGCCATGCCTTCCATCTGTCGCACGACCACTGCTGCCGCAAGTACCCGCAGCGTGTTGAAGCCGAGCCGGGAAACGGCGTTGCGCACGTCGGCGATCGCGCGTCCCGAACGGTTGTAGGTCGCCGAATTGGCGACCGCGACGACGCGTGCCGCCAGCAGGGGGTCGGCCTGCACCAGTTTTGCCAGCTGGTCGATGGAGCAGTCCGGATCGTCGAGCACCCGCTGCACCTTCAGCGCCATATCCGTGGTGGTCGGAAATACCAGTTCGTCGCTGCCAGCGCTCGCGGCGACGCTTTCCAGGATCGCTTGCACGTCCATCGGAGTTCCTTCCCCGGAGCCGGCAGCGCCGGATGTTGGTGGTTGCGTAGGTAGGGTCATGGCCGCCGTCAGAACAGTTCGATCTTCTTTTCGGCCGTCGGCCGCGCCGGGCGGGCCAGCGATTGCTCGTAGTCACGCTCGGCCTTGACCACGTCCTGCAGGCCGGGCTGGCTGATAGGCAGCCTGCGACAGAAGGCGTCGCCGCCGTCCGGCGTGAACAGGACCTTGCGCGACCAGGCGCCGCCGAAATCCTTTGCTGCCAAGGGGATGCCCTCGCGTTCCAGCCACTCCTGGGCAAACTCGGCATTGCGCTGTCCGATCGCCATGAGGATCGACGTCACGATGGTGCCGCCGCCGAAGGCCTTGGCGATGATGCGCTGCTTGGCGGCACCCTTGCTCAGCATCGTGTTGAGCAGCACTTCCATCGAATAGTCGCCTGCCAGGATCACGTCGGTGTCGTCGCCGGCGGACTTGGTGCGGCTGGGCAGCAGGAAATGGTTCATGCCGGCGAGGCGCAGCTTGGGGTCGTAGAGGCAGACCGCGACGCAGGAGCCGAGCAGGGTCGTGATCGGGCGTTCCGTTTCGACCGCCCAACCGCCCGGGTTGATGTTGCGGGCGCGGCGCTCGAGGTCTTTCGGGTCGTGTTCGACGGGTGGCATGGCGCGGGATTCCTGGAATGGTTCAGCCGTAGGAGATGATCTCGGCCGGGATGGCATCGAGCGGCACGACGCGATCCACGCCGCCCATGCGGATGGCTTCTTTCGGCATGCCGAACACGATGCAGGTCGATTCGTCCTCGGCTATCGTGAGCGCCCCGGCGTCGTGCATTTCCTTCATGCCACGCGCGCCATCGTCGCCCATGCCGGTCATGATTACCCCCAGTGCATTGCGTCCGGCGATTTGCGCCACGGAGCGGAACAGGACATCGACCGATGGCTTGTGCCGATTCACCAGGGGGCCGTCGGCGACTTCGACATAGTACTGGGCGCCGCTGCGCCTCAGCATCATGTGGCGGCCGCCGGGCGCGATCAGGGCACGGCCGGGCATGATGCGGTCGCCGTTTTGTGCTTCGCGCACTTCCAGCTTGCACAGGTTGTTGAGGCGGTCGGCAAACATGGCGGTGAATTTTTCCGGCATGTGCTGGACGATGACGATGCCGCTGCCCACGTTGGGCAGTTTCGTCAGCACCGCCTCCAGGGCCTGGGTGCCGCCGGTCGAGGTGCCGATGGCGACGACGCGGTCCGTGGTTTCCGCCATGGCGCGCGTGCTGGCGGCCTGGGCGGCGAGTACGGCGTCGGCGGTCAGCTTGGGTGGTGGCGCCAGCGCGCGCCCGGCGCCGCGCGTGAGATGGCCCATGTTGGCTCGTGCCGCGGCGCGCACGGCCGAGACCAGGTCGTTGCCGGCGTCCTGGAGGAACTGCTTGACCCCCAGCTTGGGCTTGGTGATGATCGCCAGCGCACCTGCGGCCAGTGCGTCCATGGTCGCGCTGGCGCCCTTTTCCGCCAGCGACGAACAGACGATGGTCGGCGTCGGATGCTCGCTCATGATCTTCTTGAGGAAGGTCAGGCCGTCCATGCGCGGCATCTCGATGTCGATCACGAGCACATCGGGCCATTGCGCCTTCATCTTGTCCAGCGCATAGAGCGGGTCGGAGGCGGCACCTATGACCTCTATATCCGCTTCGCGCTCCAGCGTCTCGCGGTTCACCTGGCGCACCACGGCCGAGTCATCGACGATCATTACCTTGATCCTGTTTGCCATGGCTCAGGTCGGCAACTGGTAAATGGTGGGTTTGACCGAGCGTAGCGTGTCGGTCAGTCCGTTGAGGCTTTCCGAATGGCCGACGATGAAATAGCCGCCGGGATGCAACTGCTCGACCAGTCGTGCAACCACCTGGCGCTTGGTCTCGGCATCGAAATAGATCATCACGTTGCGCAGGAAGATGACGTGGAACTTGCCCAGCGCGGGCAGCGTGCGGTTCAGGTTGACCTGCATGAATCGCGTATGGCGCTTGATTTCGGGGGCGATCATGAAGCCTCCCTCCTGGCTGCGCACGCCCTTCAGGCAGTACTTGCGCAGGTAGTTCTGGGGCAGGCCGCGGGTTCGGTCGAGCCAGTACAGGCCGCGCTCCGCGGTGCTCAGGACGGCGGTCGAGATGTCGGAACCGGTAACGCTCCATTGGGCGTCGATGCCCAGCGTATCGGCCAGCACGAAGGAAATGGTGTAGATCTCCTCGCCGGTGGACGAAGCGGCGCTCCAGACGTTGAAAGGGCTGCCAGAAGGATGGTTGGCCACGATCGTCTTGGTGAGAAAGTCGAAATGCGCCTCTTCGCGGAAGAAATAGGTCTCGTTGGTGGTCAGCAGGTCGACCATGGTCTGCAACTCGTCCGCTTCGTTGCCGCTGGAAACGAGGTGGAAATAGTCACCGAAGCTCGGCAGGTTAAGGTGTCGCAAGCGCCGTCCGAGGCGCCCGGCCAGCAACACCTTTTTCGAGTCGGCCAGGCTGATGCCCGCGATGCGGTAGATCAGCTTCTGGAACTGGGCGAACTCGGCGGTACTGATTTCCGGATTGTCGAATGCAGCCATAAAATGTTTACGCAAGCAAGAGATGACTGATTTATTGGCGGTTTGGCTACCCACGATTGCCCGAAACGCAGCTAAAATGCGGCGTCAACAAGCGCTTAAATAGTTTTTCGAGCCCGATTCCTTTTGCCTATGTTCTCAAAGAGGCCGCTTCTTGTGCATCCGGAAATTACGCTGCAAACTGCGGTATCTACGTAGGCGCGAACCATCGCGCGATGTACGAGGATTCCGGCCCGCCGAAATGCGATAGAGGTTCTGCTTCTCGATGTCAACCAAGAAACCCGACCGCCCCCAGCCGAATGTCTATCTGATCGACGACGACCAGGTAATCACCTTTCTCCTGGTGGACCTCGTCGAATCGGTGGGCTTGCCCTATGCGGTCTTCAACGACGCGCCGAGTTTCCTCAAGCAGGATCTGTCCTCGCTTGCCGGTTGCATCGTTACCGACGTACGCATGCCCGGCATGAGCGGGTTGGAACTGCAGGACGAACTGCGGCACCAGGGCATCGATCTGCCGATCATATTCATATCGAGTTATGCCGAGGTGGCTTCGGTGGTGCGTGCGATGCGCGGCGGTGCGCTGGACTTCTTCCAGAAGCCGTTTTCCACGCAACGCCTGCTCGATCGCATCCAGGACGGCTTGCGCATCGATCGCGCGCGTGCCGAGATCCAGGCGCGCAGCCGCGAAATCGGCGAACGTATGGCGCTCTTGACACCGCGCGAAAGGGAAGTCCTCGAGGGCGTATTCGAGGGCAAATTGACCAAGACCATCGCCCACGAACTGGGCATCAGCCAGCGCACCGCCGAAACCTACCGGCATTTGATCATGCAGAAACTTCAGGCCGGATCGATCGCCGAACTGGTGCGCCTGACCATGGAATTCATGCCCGGCAAAAGCTAGCATGCCTGGCCGGGTGGACGTCGCGCCTCATGCGGCGACGCCCGTACTGTCGCGGAACTCGCGCAAGGTGGCCGCGGCGGCTTCATAGTCGAAGGCGTCGATCCGGTCCTGCATCGTGGCGGCCACCGGGCCCATGGCGCTGGTTAGCAGATCCGCTTCTTCCTTGGCCAGATAGCTGGCCGCCATGTCACCCTGTTCGAGGAAGTTCTCCAGTTGGCTGAGGACTTCGGAAAGGCGCGTGGGCCTTTGCGTGACCACCCCGGGTTCGGCCGGCTCGGCCGACTCTTCGCGGATGCTGGCCACCAGTCGCGACAGGCTCTCGGCGAGGCCCATGCTCAGGCGACGGATTTCCTCGACACCATGGCTGTTGTCCATGGCGGACAGCACCGTGCTGGCCGCTTCGGATACGCCGACGGCGCCCAGCATGCCGGCGGACCCGCGCAGCGAATGGGCGAGCGGTTCGATCGCGGCCAGGTCGCCGGAAGCGAGCTTCGACAATATCTGGTCGGCATGCTGGTGGTAGCCGTCGGCAAACAGAACCAGCAGGCGGGCGAACTTGCCGACGTTGCCGCGCATCATCGCCAGGCCCAGCCCCAGGTCCAGGCCGGGAATCCCGGCCAGCCGGCGTCGCAGCAGTTCGTCGGGTTGCCCCAGGCGCGGCGCGACCGGCGTGCCTGCCGGGGCGACGGATGTCGCCGCTTCGCCATCGCGCGCGGCCGGGCCATTGCGTGGCAGCCACTGCAGCAACTTGGCGTAGAACTGCTGCGGTTCGACAGGCTTGGTGACAAAGTCGCTCATTCCTGCAGCGTTGCAGGCGGCACGGTCCTCGTCGAAGGCATTGGCCGTCATGGCCAGAATCGGGATTTTGGCGCCACCGGGCAGGAGCCGGATCGCGCGCGTCGCATCCAGGCCGTTCAGCACCGGCATCTGGATGTCCATCAGGACAAGGTCGTAGGCGATGTTGGTGGCCTTGGCGACGGCTTCGCTGCCGTTCTTCGCGATGTCGGCGGTCAGTCCGGCGGCGTGAATCAGCTCCAGGGCGACCTCGCGATTGATCGCGTTGTCCTCGGTGAGCAGTATCCGCGCATCGGCATGGCGGTGCCGCAATTCGGCTTCGACGTCGTCGTGCGTGGCGTCGGGCAGCCGCTTTGCGTTGGGCACGATGCCGTGGCCGCGTTGCAGGCGCACGGTGAACCAGAAGTTGCTGCCACGTCCGACCTGGCTTTCGACACCGGATTCGCCATCCATCATGGCCGCCAGGCGACGGCTGATCGCCAGCCCGAGGCCGGTGCCCCCGTAGTTGCGGGTAGTGGACGCGTCGGCCTGGACGAAGGCCTGGAACAGGCCGGGCAACTGGTCAGCGGGGATGCCGATGCCGGTATCTTCGACCTCGAAGCGGATCTTCACGTCATCGTCGGTTTCCTCCTCCAGCAACGCCCGCAGCGTGATCGATCCGTGCTTGGTGAACTTGACGGCATTGCCGGCGTAATTGAGCAGTGCCTGGCGCAGGCGCGTCGGATCGCCGCGCAGCCAGTGGGGAACACCTTCGCATTCGAGGCGGACGTCGATTCCCTTCGAGCGTGCCTGCTCGGCGATCAGCGACTGGGTGTGGTCCAGGATCGCAGAGAGGGAGAAATCGGTTTGTTCCAGCGTCAGCCGGCCTGCCTCGATCTTGGACAGGTCGAGTACGTCGTTGATGATTGCCAGCAGATGCTCCGCAGCCTCGTCGATCTTGGTCAGTTTCTCGGCCTGCTCCGGGGTCGGCCGGGTGCGGCGCAGGATGTAGGTTAGGCCGACGATGGCATTCATGGGCGTGCGGATCTCGTGGCTCATGTTGGCCAGGAAGCTGCTCTTGGCCACATTGGCGGCTTCGGCCTGGCGCCGTGCTTCATCGAGTTGTGCGGTTCTGTTGGCCACCAGTTGCTCCAGGTGATGACGGTGCTGGTCCAGTTCCCGGCTGACGCGCCGCTTTTCGGTGATGTCTTCCTGCACCGCGACGTAGTGGCTGATGGAACCGTCGGGCTGGTGGATGGGCGTGACGATCGCGAATTCCACGTACTCGCTGCCATCCTTCCGTCGGTTGATGAATTCCCCCTTCCAGGGGATGCCCTGAACCAGTTGTTTCCACATCGCTTCATAGGTTTCTGGCGGTGTCTGGCCCGAATGCAGGATGTTCGGCTTCTTGCCGAGGACTTCGTCGCGGCGGAAGCCCGTGGTTTGGCAGAAGGCTTCGTTGACGTACTCGATCTCCGCCTTGGTGTTGGTGATGACGATGCTTTCGGAGCTTTGTTCCACCGCCAGTGAAAGCTTTCTCACCATTTCGTCGGATTTGCGGCGTTCGCTGACGTCCATCATGATGCCGCGCAGCCAGCGTGGCGTGCCGTCCTTGGCAACCACGGTCACCTTGTCATGGACCCAGACCGTGCGGCCGTCGCGGGCGATCAGGCGATATTCGAGGTTGTAGGGTTCGCCGCGTGCCGTGCAAGCGATCCGGTGCGCCGGCGCCCACTCCTTGTCCTGGGGATGCAGGTGCCTTGCCCAGAATTCGGGTTGTGTCCATTCCTGTACGGTGTAGCCCAACAGGCGCTCGGCCTGGGGATTCACGAAGGTGAATTCGAAGGTGGTCGCATCGGCTTCCCAGACAATGCCGTCGGTGGTGTTGACCAGGTCGCGGAAGCGTTGTTCCGAGGCGCGCAGGATGTTCTCCGCGGCCAGGCGTTCGCTGATGTCCCGTATGTAGGCAGTGAACAGGTAGTTCTCGCCGTGACGCATGGCGCCGATGGTCAGTTCGATGGGGAACTCGGAGCCGTCGGCGCGCATCCCGGTCAGTTCCACGCGCTTGCCCACTACGTTGCGCTGTCCGGTTTGGACGAAGCGTTCGAGGCCCTGGCGATGGCGCTCGCGATAGGTGGGCGGCACGATCAGGTCACCCAGCGTTTGGCCCAGGGCCTCTTCCGCCGGATAGTGGAAAATGCTTTCGGCGCTGGCATTCCAGGCCTGCACGATGCCGTCCTGGTCGATGCAGATCACCGCGTCCATCGCCGAATCGAGCAGCAACTGCGCCCGTGCCAGGGAATCCTTGAGCGACGCGGCGGTGGCGGCGAGATCGCTTTCCATCCGCTTGCGCTCGGTGATGTCGCGGGCGATGCCGAAGGTGCCGATGACCTTGCCCGCGGCGTCGTGCAGCGGACCTTTGGTTGCGAGCAGGGTACGGTGGCCCTCGCTGCCGCTGAGGGACTCCTCGCGGGTGCGAATGGAATTGGCTTCGCGAAGTTCCCGGTCGAGTTCCATGAGCCGCTGCGCTTCCTCCGGCGGGAACAGTTCGCCGTCGGTCCTGCCCAGCACTTCGGCGGCATCCCTGCCGACGAAACGCGCGGCCGCCGGATTGAACAACAGGTAGCGGCCGCCCTCGTCCTTGGCGAAAATGGCGTCGTCGGACCCGCGCGCCAGGGCATCGAGCAGTTCCAGCGAGCGCAGCTTTTCAGCCCGATCGGCGCTGTCCTGCCTGGCATCCGCCAGGCACTGGTGCTGGCGCCAGAAGATGGCCCCGATCGCCGCCAGGAAAAGGGCCAGCAGGCCAGCCAGGCCGATCCACAGACTTTCCAGCCAGGCGGCTTCGAACAGTTCAGCGCGATCGACCTTGGCGATCAAGTGCCAATCGGTACCGGGCACCGGACGCGCCACACCCAGCACCGGCATGCCTCGGTAGTCTTCGCCCTCGAACAGGCGGCCTGGCTCGATTTCGCCGCGCAGGGTCTGGGCGGCAAGCAGCGCCGGCGTGGCGACCGGCAAGCGCAAGCTGTAGGCGGCGTCGCTGGTGTGGCGCAAGTCGTTGAGGTAGAGCACCTGTTCGCCGTCGCGGCGGAACAAAAGGACTTCCGCACTGGCGCTCGGCACCGGCCAAGATTGCAGCAGGGGGAAGAGTTCGCGGTCCGAGTCGACGCCAAGGATGACAATGCCGGCAGGCTGGCCGGGTTTTGTCGCCAGCGGGGCCATGAAACCCAGATTGAGGTGTCCGGATTCGTCGCGATAGGGTTGGGGCTGTCCGACCGCCCGCCGCTCGATGGCGCCATCCGCCGCCGCCAGCAGGCGCGGATCGCGCGGCGGCGCTTCGCCGGAAGAGCTCCAGATGTTCCGCCCGGCGTGGTCGCGCAAGCTCACGGTGGCATAAGGTTTGCTGACGCGGTAGTTGTCGAGGTGGGCCACCAGCTTGCCAAGCGCGACCTGATTCCTGTGCATCATCCAGCTCGCATAGTCCTCCGCGTGGCTCGGGTCGGTGGCCAGGTGCTGGGCGTCACCGCGCCGCTCTCGCAGCCAGTCGACGATCTGTCGCGTCTTGGTATCGGCGATTGTCTGGATGCGGCTGGCCTCGATTCGCCGGTGTTCGGCCAGGCGGACCTCGATGGC
The DNA here is from genome assembly GCF_017302275.1 of Sulfuritalea sp. Taxonomy (GTDB): domain Bacteria; phylum Pseudomonadota; class Gammaproteobacteria; order Burkholderiales; family Rhodocyclaceae; genus Sulfuritalea. Next base: position 152,888 of record NZ_JAFLDR010000003.1, on the reverse strand, counting down.
GGTGAACGTCGCGGAAAGGATAGCCACTCCAATCACGGCCAGCGGCAACCGCAACGAGCGGCGTGGATGCGCCACGAACGGGTCCCCTGAAAAACCGGAATTGCCCAGCAGCACGTAGAGCAGCAGGGTTGTCATGGCGACGAAGGCCAGGCCCTTGAGCACGCCGGCCACCGCGATCAGTCCCGGGTCATCCAGCAGGCGGTTCATCGCCGCCTCGGAAAGCAGCATCCAGAGCGTGCCGAATGCGGCGTAGCCGAGCACCACCGTCATGATGGCGGCACGGCTGCGACCGGTCCGGTGCGCTTTTGCGTTCATGTCGCCGCGTCGCTGTGCTGTGCCGCGATTGCCGCGAATTCGTCGAAACCGGCAAGGAACACGTCGGCGATGTCCGGATCGAACTGGCGCCCGCGTTCCGAGCTGATGATCTCGACCACCTGCGTGAGCGGCATCGCGTCCTTGTAGCAGCGCCGGGAAATCAGTGCATCGAACACGTCGGCCATGGTCATCAGCCGCGCCGAAAGCGGAATCGCATCTTCCTGCAGTCCGTCGGGATAGCCGCGGCCGTCCCAGCGTTCGTGGTGCCAGTGCGCGACTTCCTTGGCCAGCCCAAGGAACTCCACCGGCCTGTCCATGTCGCGCTCGGCCTGTTCGATGGCGTCGCTGCCGAGTTTGGAATGGGTCTTCATGATCTCCCATTCCTCGGCCGTCAGCTTGCCCGGTTTTTGCAGGATGGAATCGGGAATGCCGACCTTGCCGATGTCGTGCAGCGGCGCCGAGGCCGCGAGCATCTTGATGTAGTCGTCATCGAGCGTGGCGCGGAAGCGGGGATGCGTCTGCAGGCGGGTCGCCAGCAGACGCACGTAGCCCTGGGTGCGCAGGATGTGGTTCCCGGTCTCCGGGTCGCGGGTCTCCGCGAGGTGGGCGAGGGCGCGGATGCTGACGGCCTGGATCAACTCGTTTTCTTCCATGCGTCGCGCGACCTCGGCTTCCAGCGCCGCGTTCTGGTCGCGCAGCCAGTTGCCGGCCAGGCGCGCCAGCAACTGGCTGCGCACCCTGGCGAGCACCACGTCCGGCTTGATCGGCTTGGTGATGTAGTCGGCGGCACCGTGCTGGAAGCCGCGTTCCTCGTCGCGCGCGTTGTCCAGGGCGGTGAGGAACATCACCGGGATGTCGCGCGTCCGCGGATCCTGCCGCAGCGCGGCGAGGACCTGGTAGCCATCCATCTCCGGCATCATCACGTCGAGCACGATCAGCGCCGGGCGCGGCTCCTGTGCCGCGTAGCGCAGCGCGGCACGGCCCGAGGTGGCGGCCTTGACCTGGTAGCCCGCATCGTGCAGCAGGTCGCCGAGCACGCTCAGGTTGGCCGGCACGTCGTCGACGATCAGCACCAGCGAACCCTTCACCGCATCGGCGGAAAGCGAGGGTTCGCTGAAAAGAATCTCACCGGGTGTGTTCATGGCTGCCAATACCTTCCCGACTATGCGCGACCGGACGGGTTGTACGGTCCGCCAGCACCTGCGCCGAGCCTGCTCCGGGCTGCATTCGGTTCGTGGTCGGAGGCGTTGCCGTGTTCGGTCTTGAAAAACTCCATCAGCTCCTGCAGTTGCGCGGCCTGACCGCCCATTTCCTCGGCGGTGGCGGCCAGCTCTTCAGAGGCACTGGCGTTCTGCTGCGTGGCCTTGTTCAACTGGCCCATGGCGCCGTTGATCTGGCCCACGCCGGCACTCTGCTCCTGGCTCGCGGCGGCAATCTCCTGGACGAGGTCGGAGGTCTTGCGGATGCTGGGCACCATTTCGTCGAGGAGTTTCCCGGCCTGTTCGGCCAGCTTGACGCTGGAGCCGGCCAGTTGCCCGATCTCCTGGGCGGCGACCTGGCTGCGCTCCGCCAGCTTCCTGACTTCCGCGGCGACCACGGCAAAGCCCTTGCCGTGCTCGCCCGCGCGGGCGGCTTCGATCGCGGCGTTGAGCGCCAGCAGGTTGGTCTGGTAGGCGATGTCGTCGATGATGCCGATCTTGCCGGCGATGGACTTCATGGCTTCGACCGTGTCCTTGACCGCCTTGCCGCCCTGTTCGGCTACCGACGAGCACTTGGTGGCCATGTTGTCGGTGACCTTGGCGTTCTCGGTGTTCTGGGTGATGCTGGCCGTCATCTGTTCGATACTGGCGGTGGTCTCTTCGACCGAGGCGGCCTCCTCGGAGGACGATTGTGAGAGCGCCTGGGCGGTCGCGGAAACCTGATCCGCAGCGCTGTTCAGCGAGTCCGCGGCAAGCCGGACCTCGTCGATCGTCCCGTCCAGCCTTTCGACCGTGCGGGCGATCGAATCCTGGAGCTCGCCGATTTCGTCCTTGCGGTCGACCCGTACCTTCACGCGCAGATCGCCTTCGGCGAGGTGGCGAACTGCTTCCGAAAGCTCATGCACGTCGCGCAGCATGCGGGTCAGCAGCAGGACGAAGCCGGCGCAGAGCGCGATCAGGATCAGCGTCGTGGCCACGGCGATTCCCAGTCCGCGACGCGCATTGCCTATCAGTTGCGTGGCGTTGCCGGCAATGTCGGCGGCCAACTGATCTTCGATGAGCTTCATGGCATCGATCTTGGCGGTGATGGCGGCAAACCAGGTCGCCGGTTCCACCTCGAAATTGCCCAGGAAAGCCTGCTCGATGGCGATGCCGCGCATGCGCAAGGTCTCCTGCGCCGGCTTGGCGGCCAGCAGATCGGCCAGCGCCTTGGTCGACGCCGGATCGGCGAGGCCGCGAAACTGCGCCAGATACAAATCCTGTGCCGTGATCAGGCCCTGCAGGCGCTGGAATACCGGAACCTTGATCGCCTCCTTGGCGGCGAATATTCCATTTACCGTGGCGCGTTCCCGTCCCGCCTGTTCCTTGGCGCCAAGGAACATCACATACGCCGAGAACTTGCGCATCATCCCGGCCTCGCCCAGGCTGGGTGCGATCGAGCCGACGGCCACCAGGTAGTTCTCGATGGACGCGGAATAGAAGCCAAACGAGTCGGGGCCGGCCAGTTTCAAGGCACTGATCTCGCCGCGCTTGCCTTCGAGGGCGGCGATCGCATCGTTGGCCTTGCGCATGCTCTCGACAAAGACAGGCGGCAAGTCATCGGCGCGGGCGGCAAAGTTGTCCAGCATGACTTTCCGTCGCGCGTCCGAATCCGCGCGCTGCTTGAGCAACGCCTCCTTGAATTTCTCGCCCTTGGAACCGATGAAGCCGGCCGACAGGCCGCGTTCCTTTTGCAGTTCATGCACCAGGGCGCTGGCGGCCACGGCCACGTCGCCCACTGCCGCGATGCGATTGCCTTCGCCGATCTTCAGCAGTTCGCCGCGAACGTTGGCGAACAGATACCAGACCAGACCCAGCGCCAGGGTGGCGAACAGCAACAGCAGGCGGACGCGTATCGATGTGAGCTTCATGGTCTTCTCCCTCAATTCTTCTGACGTGTCAAACGTCCGCGCCGACTTTCGCGGTGTGGTCGGAAACCGTGGCCAGGGTCGCGATCTCATCGACCGAGAGCACCTTCCGTATATCGAGGATGATCACGAACTTGCCGCCGATCTTGCCCATGCCGGCGATGAAGTCGGCGCGGATCTTGGCGCCGAAGGCCGGTGGCGGCTCGATGTCGACGTCGGACACTTCGAGGACTTCGGACACGGCATCGACCACGATGCCGATGTCGTGGCGTTCGTCATCGGTCACCAGCTCGATGATGACGATGCAGGTGCGGCGCGACTGCTCGCTCTGGCTGCCGCCGAAGCGCGCCGCGAGGTCGATCACCGGCACCACCGCGCCGCGCAGGTTGATCACGCCGCGGATGAAGGCCGGCATCATCGGAATCTCGGTGAGGCTGCCGTACTCGATGATCTCCTTGACGTTGAGGATGCCCACGGCGTACATCTCGCCGGAGAGCTGGAAGGTCAGGTACTGCCGGATGTCGACGCCGCCGAGCGCGGCCGCCACCAGAGGCGGCTTGCCGCGCGTGGCGGGCGATTGTTGTGCGAGTTGTCCCATGTGTCGATCTCCTTGGTCGGGGCTTGGCCTCAGAAGCGCTCGAAATCACCACTGGCGACGGGTTCGGCCATCGCCGCGGCCTTCGCCTTCACCGCGCGCGCGGAAGCGGCCGGCGCCTGGCCGCGAGCGCGCCTGGTCGCCGTGCCGCCAGCGCCGACTCTTGAGCTGCCCTGCTCGATCTTGAAGAACTCCATCAGCTCCTGGAGTTGCGCGGCCTGGCCGCCCATCTCCTCGGCCGTGGCGGCGAGCTCCTCGGAGGAGGAGGCGTTCTGCTGCGTGGCCTTGTTCAGTTGCCCCATGGCGCCGTTGATCTGGCCCACGCCCTGGCTTTGCTCCTGGCTCGCGGCGGCAATCTCCTGGACGAGGTCGGAGGTCTTGCGGATGCTGGGCACCATTTCGTCGAGGAGTTTCCCGGCCTGCTCGGCCAGCTTGACGCTGGAGCCGGCCAGTTGCCCGATCTCCTGGGCGGCGACCTGGCTGCGCTCCGCCAGCTTCCTGACTTCGGCGGCGACCACGGCAAAGCCCTTGCCGTGCTCGCCCGCGCGGGCGGCTTCGATGGCGGCATTGAGCGCCAGCAGGTTGGTCTGGTAGGCGATGTCGTCGATGATGCCGATCTTGCCGGCGATGGACTTCATGGCTTCGACCGTGTCCTTGACCGCCGTGCCGCCCTGTTCGGCCTCGGACGAGCTCTTGGTGGCCATGTTGTCGGTGACCTTGGCGTTCTCGGTGTTCTGGGTGATGCTGGCGGTCATTTGCTCGATGCTGGCGGTGGTCTCTTCGACGCTGGCGGCTTGCTCGGAACTCGACTGCGAGAGGGATTGCGCGGTGGCGGAAACTTGACCGGCGGCATTGTTCAGGCTGTCGGACGCGCCTTTGACCTCGCCGACGATATGTGAAAGCGTGCCGATCATCTTGTGAATCCCGGCGAGCAGGCTCGTTGCGTCGCCGGACCTGAGATTCACCGGGACCGTGAGATATCCCTCCGCTACCGCCCGGACAACGTCATTCACGTAACCGGGCTCACCGCCAAGTTGCCGCAGGACACTGTGGGTAATGAGCCAGCCTGCGGCCACCGCCAACAGAGCGGCGATGATCCCAAGGGCAATGTTCGTTGCCAGGCCGTTCTCCGCGGTTTTTGCGGACTCCGCGCCGAGACCGTCGAGCTGATCACCCTGGTACTTGATCAGGGCATTGACGCGTTTGCGATACTCGGTCGCGGCGGGGCGAAATTCGTTGTCCAGAAAGGCCACGGCCTCGGCTTTTTTGCCTTCCTCGGCCAGCTTGATCAGCTGGTTCTGGGCGGCGACGTAGCGTTCCCGCACCTGAAGAATCGCCTGCATCATTTCCTTGCCCCTGGGCTGAACCAATTTCGGCCCGAGGGCGTCCCAGGCTTTGGCGATGGCGGCGCGCCCTTCGAAAATTCGCGCCTTGGCCGTGTTCTGCGCATCCGGGCTGGTGGCCAGGGCAACATCCCGCGCGGCGATGCCGATCTCATTGACGCCGGCCAGCCCGTCTTGCAGCAGCACGACTTTGGGCCAGAGGTTCTTCGCTATGTTCTCGGTGTTGTTGCTCAAATCCATCAACCGCAACGAACCCGTCGCCGACGTCACGATCAGCAGGATCAGTACGAGACCAAATGCCAGGACAAGCTTGGTGCCGAGTTTCAGATTGTTGAACATGATGTGCCTTCTTGTTTGAGTTTATGAACGCGGCGCAGAACAGCGCGGTTGCGCCGCGTAACCGGGGGTCTTGCACGGGGAAACGGAGGGGTGACCGGGCCGGTATCGAATATCCCGGCGATCCGCGCGCAATTCCCAGGCGGTCGTAACTATGCTAAAAGATATAGCGCCTGAAAATCGATCCGTGGATCGCGCAGAAATCCGCGGAAACTACGTAGAGCTGCCAGCAGGGGGAATCCGTTGTCGCAGCCGGGCTGCGTCTGGCACCCGAATCAGAAAGCGGAGCCGGGCTGTTTCAGGAATTCGATTTCCTCGGCCGAGGATTCGCGGCCAAGAATGGCGTTGCGATGGGGGAAGCGGCCGAAGCGGGCGATGATGACGCGATGCTTCCCGGCGTAGTCCAGCGCGGAATCGAAAGCCGGCGCCTGCGTTTCCCGCGCCAGCGCCGTGTACAGCGCCACCGAGCGTTCCTGCTCGATGAGCGATTCGCTGTGCTCGAAGGGCAGGTAGACGAACCAGCGATGCCAGGGATCGAGGTTCTTGTCGCGGCCGCTGGCCACCAGTTCCGTCGCCAGCTTCAGGGCCTGCGCGTCGCCGGCAAAGGCGCGTGCCGTGCCGCGAAACATGTTGCGCGTGAATTGGTCGAGCAGGATGATGCGCGCCAGTTGATCTTCAATGGATGCCGCGGCGGGCAAGGTGCCGGTCAGGGCCGCTTCGACGTCGGCGGCGAAGCCTTCGCGGATCGCCGCGTCGAAGGCTTCATCCTTGCGGAACCATTCCGGCCGATAGCCCCCGGCTGGCTGGAACCAGAAGTCGAGGACGGCGCGGGTGAGCGTCGCCGGCTCCTGCATCAGGTTTTCCTGGCGACGGGATTCTTAGCTGCCGGTTTTTTCGCCGCCGTTTTCTTCGGCGCCGCTTTTTTCGCCGTGTCTCCAGCGCCGACTGTCTTGCTTGCGGTCTTCTTGGCCACCGGCTTCTTCGCGGCGGCCTTTTTCAGCACGGGTTCGTTCGCCGCCGGCTCGGTCTTGGTGGCGACCTTGGCCGCAGCCTTCGGCGCCCGCGGTTCGAATTCGAAGCCGACCTTGCCGGTCTTCGGATCACGTACCAGGAAGGCGGAGAACTTGCGCCGTGTCTTGTTCGAGATGAAACCCTTGAGCAGGTCGGTGCGTCCGGTGGCCAGCAGCTTCTGCATGTCGCTGCGCGCCACTTCCTGCTGCAGGATGATCTTGCCGGAGCGGAAATCGCAGGCCTTGGCGACACCCACGGCCTTTTCGCAGACATAGGCCATGCCGTGTTCGAAGACGCGGGCGCCGCATTTCGGGCAGGCGCCCAAGCTTTCCTGGGTCGAGAAATCCACTTCCTCGCCGTCGGCGTCGGCATCCGACTGGCCGAAGTCGAATTCCGGCATGTGGTCGTCCTTTAGCCGGATCATGGCGGCGAACGGGCGCCCCATTTTGCTGCGGAAGCCCTGCAAGGGCCCGACCTGGCGGTTCTTCAGGAGTTCGTCGATTTCCGCGGACTCCCATTGGCGACTGGCAACCACCTTCCACAATTTGTAGTCGCACTGTTCACAGGTGAAGTGCTTGTAGCCTTCGTGGATCTTGGCGCCGCAGCGTGGGCAGGGTGTCTTCAGGGTGCCGAAGTCGGGGTCGGCGAATTCGCCGGTCTTGATGCGCTCGACCATCTCGCGTGTCTTGTCCACGATATGGTTCATGAACTCGTCGCGGCCAAGGCGGCCCTGTTCCATTTCCTTGAGCTTGAATTCCCATTCGCCGGTCAGTTCCGGCGAGCGGATTTCGTCAACCTTGAGTTGCTCCAGCGCGAACAGCAGCGAGAACGCCTTGGCCGTCGGCTGCAATTCGCGGCCGTTGCGATGCAGGTATTCCTCGGCCAGCAGGCCTTCGATCGTCGCCGCACGCGTGGCGGGGGTGCCAAGGCCGCGCTCGGACATGGCTTCGCGCAGTTCCTCGTCCTCGATCAGCTTGCCGGCGCCTTCCATGGCGGTGAGCAGCGTGGCTTCCGTGAAGCGCGGCGGCGGCTGGGTGGCCTTGGCCTTGACTTCGACATCCTTGGCCCAGATGCGCTCGTTCTTTTCCAGTGGCGGCAGGGTCGGGTTCTCGCCGGCGTCCTCACGGGTTTCCTGCGACTCCTTGCCATATACGGCCAGCCAACCCGGCGTGACGAGAACCTTGCCCTCGGTCTTGAAGGCTTCCTTTTCGACGCGCGTGATGCGGGTGGTGATGTTGTATTCGGCGGACGGATAGAAGATGGCGAGAAAGCGTTTGGTGACCAGGTCGTAGATCTTCTGTTCCGGCTCGGAGAGGCTCTTGGGCGCCGCACCGGTGGGGATGATGGCGAAGTGGTCGCTCACTTTGGCATTGTTGAAAATGCGCTTGTTGGGATGCACCCAGCCGTTCTTGAGGACGGCGCCGGCGAAGGTCGCGTAGGGCGTTCCGGCCATCGCCGCCAGGGTTTCCTTGACAGTGCCGATGTAATCCTCGGGCAGGTGGCGGCTGTCGGTCCGCGGGTAGGTCAGGACCTTGTGCCGTTCGTACAGTGCCTGGGCGATGCCCAGCGTGTTTTTTGCCGAAAAGCCAAAGCGGCCGTTGGCCTCGCGCTGCAGCGAGGTGAGGTCGTAGAGCATCGGGCAGGCTTCGGTCTTGGGTTTGCTTTCCTCTTCGACCGTACCGTGCTGGCCCAGGCATTTCTTGCGCAGGGCGTCGGCCCGGGCCTTGTCCCAGATGCGCTCGGCGCGGGCGTGTTCATCGTCGGCCTTCTTGAATTTCTCGTCGAACCAGCGACCGCGGTAGGTGCCGGCGAGGCACTGGAATTCGCCTTCGACTTCCCAGTAATCGCGTGACACAAAGGCCCGGATACGGCTTTCGCGTTCGACCATGATGGCCAGGGTCGGCGTCTGCACGCGGCCCACCGGCGTCTTGTAGAAGCCGCCTTCCTTCGAGTTGAAGGCGGTCATGGCACGCGTGCCGTTGATCCCGATCAGCCAGTCGGCCTCCGAGCGGCAGCGCGCGGCATCGGCCAGCGGCAGCATTTCCTGGTCGGTGCGCAAATGCGCGAAGCCGTCGCGGATCGCGGTGCTGGTCATCGACTGGAGCCAGAGGCGGCGCACGGGTTTCTGCTTGGCGCCGAGCGCGTGTTGCGCGACATAGCGGAAAATCAGCTCGCCCTCGCGTCCGGCGTCGCAGGCATTGACCAGGCCGGTGACATCCTTGCGCTTGGCCAGGCGCGTCAGCAAACGCAGTCTTTCCTGCGTTTTTTCAATCGGATTCAGCGCGAAACGCGGTGGAATCACCGGTAGATGGGCAAAGCTCCACTTGCCGCGCTTGACGTCGTATTCCTCGGGTACCGCCAATTCCAGAAGGTGGCCGATGGCGGAGGACAGGACGTAATCGTCACTTTCGAAGTAGTCGCCGGTCTTGGCGAAGCCCCCCAGTGCCTTGGCGATGTCCTGGGCGACAGAAGGTTTCTCGGCAATGATGAGCTGTTTCATAGTGTTGGCTTTCCCCCCGGCCCCCTTTCCGGGAAAGGGGGTGACGGGGGCTCGCGGTGCTCGAAATGGAACAATTGGGCCAAAGTGGGCGTTCGGGAGCGGCGCATCATAAGCGCGCCCCGCCCAATTAAGCAAGCCGGGAATCAGTTGAGCAGAATGCGGGTGACGTCCTCGTCCGCCCCTTGATCGGCATCGTCGTCGTCCTCGGCCAGCAGTTCCTCGAGGATCAATGCATCGACTTCGTGGCGATAGCGCCAGACCACGGCGAGTACGATGACCTTGAGCCGGTCCAGGGTAATCTCGTCATCAGGCAGGGCCAGTGCACGCTCGATGATGGCTTCGCGCAGGGAGGCGTCGATTGCACCGTTCTGTTCCAGGAAGGAGATGAATCCGCGACAGGCGGTCGACAGCCGATCCAGTTCTTCCTCGCCGTAGATCCTGATCGATCCGGCCAGCGCGGGCGGGCTGCAACGTCCCCCCTCCGGACCGGCAAGGCCATCCAGCCAGGCCAGGGCGGCAGAGATATCGTCGGAACCGAAACCGGCCGCCGACAGTTTCCTGGCCAGTACCTCAGGTTCCGGGCAGGCGTCGGGCAGGTAGTTCTCGAACAGGTAAACCAGGATGTCGATCATTGGTCGAGTTGGTGAGTGGAACGTAAAACGTCAGGCTGGAGGCGCGTTGCGGAGGAGGGTAGCTGTCACGATTCTAGTGGAGTTTCTGGTAGAGGCCGCCGGGCAGCTGCGCGATGCGCCCTTCAAGTTCCATGGGCAGCAGCATGGCAAGAAGGGCGGCAGGCGTCAAGCCGCAGCGGGTCGCCAGGGCATCCAGCGCACAGGGTGCGTCGCCCATCGCAGCGAGTACTTGCTCCTCCACGACGTCCCCCGTCCTTGTTTTCGGCTTGCCGCGGGCCGTCGTGCCGGGGGCCGGCTGCCAACGCAATTCCTCGAGTACGTCCTGTGCCGATTCGACCAGCTTGGCCCCCTGGCGGATCAACTGGTGGCAGCCGCGCGACAGCGGTGAGTGGATCGAGCCGGGAATCGCGAAAACCTCGCGCCCGCTATCCGCAGCCAGCCGGGCCGTGATCAGCGAGCCGCTCCTCGGCGCTGCCTCGACCACCAGGCAGCCCAGGCTGAGGCCGGCGATGATCCGGTTGCGGCGCGGAAAGTTGGTGGCCAGCGCCGGGGTGCCCAGCGGGAACTCGCCAAGCACCACTCCCTGCTCGGCGATACGCCGCGCCAGCGCTTCGTTGCTTGCCGGGTAAAGCCGGTCGGCTCCGGTGCCGATCACCGCCACCGTGCCCGCCGGGGATTCCAGCGCGCCGCGATGGGCGGCGGCATCGATGCCCAACGCCAAGCCGCTGACGATGGTCAGCCCGGCTTCGCCCAGCGTCCGGGCGAAAGCTTCCGCGTCGCGCAGGCCCTGGGCCGTCGCATTGCGGCTGCCGACCATGGCCAGCATCGGCTGGCGCAGCCTTGCCGGGTCCCCCTTGACGTAGAGCAGCAGCGGCGGGTCGTCCGCGCTCAGCAGGCTTTGTGGATAGTCCGCGTCGGCCAGCGTCAGCAGGCGGTTGCCGGCTTGTTCCGCCCAGGCCAGTGCCGCCTCGATGGCGGCGCCGCAGTCATGGGCCAGCAGGTGTTCGACGAGGCCCGGATCGATCACTGCCGCCAGCGGGCGCGGACCGGCATCGTAAATGGCCGATGGCAGGCCGAAGGATTTCAGCAGGTTGCGCCTGGCTTCGCCGCCGATGCCCGGCGTCAGTGTCAGGCGCAGCCAGGCGGCGAGTTCTCGGCGATCTTCCGCCATGCGGCTCTCAGGGGCAAGAAGTGGGCGCGGCGGGCGCGCCCACGCTGTTTGTCAGGGCGTGCGCACGGTATCGCCGACCGACATGGGCTGCGTCGCATGCATGATCAGCGCGTAGGACACACGGTCGAACACGCGGAACACGAACAGCAGGCCGTTGCGCGCATCGGGCAACTGGTAATCGCTGCGGTCGCCCTGATAGCGGTTCACCACCGCCTTGCCGGCGACGTCGGCGGCGAGCACATGGCCAGGTTCGAGGCCGTCGGCCCTGCCGCGATTCAGCGTCACCACCGATTGCGGCCCACCGAAGCTGACGCCGGAATACATGCCGAGGATCTTGGCCCGGATCAGCTTGGTCGGTGCGCGCGGCACGTAGTCGACCACGTCCTGGCGCGGCGCGGCCAGCAGGCGGTCGTCCCGGACGATTTCCTGGACCGAGGAGGTCACCAGGAAGCTCGATGGCACGCCGCCCTTGATCATGCGCGCGGTGCCCAGATAGACGGCTTCGTGGCCCAGCGTTTCCCCGCTTTCGGGGTCGAGCAGCGGCTTGCCCTGGCGGAACAGTTGCCAGGTCTTGTGCTGGGCAGTGACTTCGGTGGTGTAGATGGTGTCGCCGGAGCCGGCGATGACTCGGTCGCCCTGCAACGCGACGACGCGCGGGGCGCTGGCGAGTCCGCCGGGTTCGAGCACGCGCGGTTCGCTGAGGAAGGGTTCGATGTCCTGCGGCGGAATCGACGGAATGCCCTTCCTGAGCGGCTCGACATACTCGCGCCGCGGCTCCTTCACCGTCACCAGCTTGAGCCGGGGTTGGGTGCCGCTGCGGTCGAGCGCCAGGACCTGGCCCGGAAAGATGCGTTGCGGGTTCTTGATTTCCGTGGCGTTGAGCTTCCACAGTTCCCCCCAGCGATAGGGATCCTTGAGAAATTTGGCGGCGATGCTCCACAGCGTGTCGCCGGCGACCACCACGTGCCGGTCGGGCGCGCCATCGGCCAGTTGCAGGGGCTGGGCACCCTGGGCGAGGGCCAGGGTGCTTGAAATGCTGATGAGCAGCGCAGATATAATGCGACGCATGGCTTGGTCTCCTGGCCGAGTGTCTGTGCGGATGGGCGACCCACCCGAGTATCGACCCGATTCTGCCCGACAATTACCCCTGCATCAATTCTTTCAAGAGCGGTTTCATGGCCCTATTGCCGATTTTGCGTTACCCGGATCCCCGCCTGCACACGAAAGCCGCCCCGGTTGCGCAAGTCGATGACTCCGTCCGCCAACTGGCCGCCGACATGGCCGAGACCATGTACGCCGCGCCGGGCATCGGCCTGGCCGCGACGCAGGTGGATCGGCACCTGCGCCTGATCGTGATCGACGTGTCGGAAGACAAGTCGCAGCTGCTGACCCTGATCAATCCCTCGCTGCTGGAAAAATCCGGCGAATGCGAAGGCGAGGAAGGCTGCCTCTCCGTGCCCGGCATCTACGAAACCGTGAAACGTGCGAGCCAAGTCCGCGTGCGCGCGCTCGGACTGGACGGCCAGCCCTTCGAACTCGACGCGAACGACCTGCTCGCCGTCTGCATCCAGCACGAAATGGACCACCTGGAAGGCAAGGTCTTCGTCGAATACCTCTCCCGCCTCAAACGCGAGCGCATCAAGAGCAAGCTGGTAAAGCAGGCGCGCGAGACATTTTGACGCTTACGGCACCGAGCGCCACCTGCAGAAATTGAAACACGCGAAAGGCGAATTGGTCTCCCGCCCCCCTTCCCCCCTCGCGGGGGGTTATCAATCGGCGCGCTGCGCGCGTTCATCACAAGGAGCTCCGTACAAGGAGTTTCACGGTAAATGAAAATCATCTTCGCCGGCACGCCAGAGTTTGCCGCGACGGCACTGCAAGCGCTGCTGGCCGCCGGGCACGAGGTGGCGCTGGTGCTGACCCAGCCTGATCGCCCCGCCGGGCGCGGCATGGTGCTGCAGGCCTCGGCGGTCAAGAAGGTGGCGCTGGCGCACGGCATTCCCGTGTTCCAGCCCGAGCGCCTGAAGGATCCGGCGGCACACGAACCGATACGCGCCGCCTGCGTCGAACGCAGCGCCGAACTGATGGTGGTCGCCGCCTATGGGCTGATCCTGCCGCAGGCCGTGCTCGGCTTGCCGCGCCGCGGCTGCATCAACATCCATGCGTCGCTGCTGCCGCGCTGGCGTGGCGCCGCGCCCATCCATCGCGCCATCGAGGCAGGCGATGCCCATACCGGCATCACCATCATGCGCATGGAAGCCGGACTCGACACCGGGCCGATGCTGCTGGCGCGCGCCCTCGACATCGAGCCGCAAGACACCACCGGCAGCCTGCACGATCGCCTCGCCGCACTGGGAGGCGAACTCGTGGTCGAGGCATTGGCGCGCTTCGACCAACTCGCCCCCGTGGTGCAACCGGCGGATGGCGTCACCTATGCGGCAAAGATAGCCAAGGCCGAGGCGCAGCTCGACTGGAGCCAGCCGGCAGCGGTCCTGGCGCGCAAGGTACGCGCCTTCAATCCCTTTCCGGGGGCGGTGGTGAGCCTGGCCGGCGAACCGGTCAAGGCCTGGCGCGCCGACGCCGTCGCCGGTGGCGGGCGCCCCGGGCAGGTGCTCGCCGCCGATGCCGAAGGCATTGTAGTGGCCTGCGGCGAGGGTGCCTTGCGCCTCACCGAGCTGCAAAAACCTGGCGGCCGCCGTGTCGCCAGCGCCGACTTTCTTAGCGGCAGCCGACTGCGACCCGACTGAGCGGCTTCGACGCCCGGCCACGAGTTCCGTCCTGCCGCCGTGTCGCCGGCGCCGACTTGCCAGGACATCCTTGCCGCAATCGGCGCGCAACGGCGATTGATCCGTTCGGACTATTGCGAAGCGCGCTGCATTTTCCTAGAGTCGGCAGCGCCGGGTCTGGCAGGTCGCGCGTTGCGATCCGGCCCGTCGCAGCGAGCATTGCGGGAGATCAATCATGATGAAGAAGACATCGATGGCCGTGGCGCTCTGCCTGGCGCTGGCCGGTACCGCTCAAGCGGCCGACTACACCCTGACCTTCGCCGGCGCGGCGACCTGCGCGGCAAACAGTTGCGTCGACTGGCAGCAGATACAGCAGTCCTATGGCGACGTCGCCGGCATCGTCGACGTCAGCTACATCGACGTACTGCATCCCGGCAATTCCCTGCTTTGGTGGAGTACCGACTACAACGACCTGGTCGACGTGGCCTTTGCTAATGGCGGCGACGGCGACGGGCAGTCGCACGGCCGCATCGAAATCAAGTCGCTCAACGGGCAGGCGGTGACGCTCAACAGCATGGATTTCGGTGCGTGGCCCGACGCGACGCGCAACACCCACATCCGCGTCACCGCCATGGGTGGCGGTCCGAACCTGTTCAGCTACGATGGCGCGATCGGCATCGGCGCGACGACCCACAATTCCTTTGCACCTTCGGTCTCCTCGGCCAACGGTGTCTGGATCGACTGGTACAGCACGGCCTACAACGTCGGCATCGATAACGTGAACTTCTCCATCGGCGGGAACATCGCGCCGGTCCCCGAACCCGAAACCTACGCCATGATGCTCGCCGGGCTGGGCCTGCTGGGTTTTGCCGCAAGGCGCCGGAGGCAGCAGCACGCCGCGGCCTGATCCCGCACCAAGGCACTACCACGACAGGGGCTGCGGCCCCTGTCGTGTTTTGCGCGAGCCGATCTGCGGCCTCGCCGCAATCCAGCGCGGGGCATGAATTGCGCTGGGATACACTCCGCCGATGCAACTTCTGCCCCCGCTCGCCGAGACCCTGCACGCTGCCGCCGGCCTGGTCGCCGCGGTGATTGCCGGACGCAACTTCGATACCGGGCTGGCGCGCGCCGGCCTTGTGGGGCCGGTTCGCGCCGCCACCATGGACCTGGCCTATACGACCCTGCGTGCCTTCGGGCGTGGCGACTACCTGCTCGGCCGACTGCTCCAGCGCCCGCTCAAGGACGCGTCGGCGCGCGGCCTGCTGCTGGTGGCTCTGGCGCGCCTAGAAGCGCGGCCGGATGACGGCCACACCACGGTGGACCAGGCCGTGACGGCTGCGACGCGCATTGCGCGGGGCCGGTACAAGGGCCTGGTCAATGGCGTGCTGCGCAATTTCCTGCGCCGGCGCGCCGACCTGCTGGCGCAGGCGGAGGCCGATCCGGTGGCGCGCTGGCGACATCCGGCATGGTGGATCGCGCGCCTGCAACAAGACCATCCGGCGCGCTGGGAAAGCATCCTCGCCGCCGGCAACAGCCATCCGCCGCTGTGCCTGCGCGTCAATCGGCGCCGTGCCACCAGCGCCGACTTTTCCAATCAACTCGCCGTCGCCGGCATCGCGGCGCGCGTGCTGGACGACTGCGCGATCCTGGTCGAGAAACCGGTCCCGGTGGAGCGCATCCCGGGCTTTGCCGCGGGATTGTGTTCGGTGCAGGACCACGGCGCGCAGGCCGCCGCGGCCCTGCTCGACGCGCGCGACGGGATGCGCGTGCTCGACGCCTGCGCCGCACCCGGGGGCAAGGCGGCTCATCTGCTGGAGATCGAGGACGTCCGGCTGACCGCGCTCGACGCGGATACCGCGCGCGTGGCGCGCATTGCAGAAAACCTGGCGCGGCTCGGCCTGACGGCGGAAGTCAGGGTGGCCGATGCCCGCTCCCCCGACACCTGGTGGGACGGCCGCGCCTTCGACCGCATCCTTGCCGACGTGCCGTGCTCCGCCTCCGGCGTGGTGCGTCGCCATCCTGATGCAAAATGGCTGCGGCGCGAAGCCGACATTGCTTCTTTCGCCGCGACGCAACGCGAGATCATCGATGCCCTGTGGCGAACTCTCGCCCCTGGTGGCAAAATGGTCTATGCAACCTGCTCCGTGTTCCACGAGGAGAATGCCCGGCAAGTCGAATCCTTCCTCGCCCGCCACGCCGATGCCCGGCAGCCGCCGGCAACCCGCGACGCACAACTGCAACTACTGCCCGACGCCGAACATGACGGCTTTTATTACGCGCTGCTGCAAAAGGCTTGAAGCCGGTTTGCTTGCACTGCTGCTGCTGGCGGCCTTTGCCGTCCATGCCGGCAGCATTGAGCCGAAACGCGCGGCGCTGACCCCCGGCGATGACGCCTACACGCTGTCCGCCGAGTTCGCGATCGAGCTTGGCAACCGCCTGGAGGATGCCGTGGCGCGCGGCGTGCCGCTGTATTTCAACCTCGAATTCGTGCTCGAGCGCAGCCGCAAGTATTGGGTCAATGAGCACATCGCGACGCGCAGCCTGACCTATCGCCTGGCCTACAGCGGCCTGACGCGCCAGTACCGCCTGACCACCGGCAACCTGCATCAGAATTTCGGCAGCCTGGCCGAGGCGATGCGCGTGGTCGGCCGAATTGCCGCGCTGCCGGTGGTCGACCGGGACCAGATCAAGGCCGGCGAATCGTACGAGGCGGCGGTGCGCCTGGCGCTTGACCGCAGCCAGTTGCCCAAGCCCTTCCAGGTCGATGCCATTACCGACCGCGAACTGCAGGTGGAAGCCAAAGTGCTGCGCTGGCAGTTCGTCGTTCCGGCGGCGGTGCAGTGAAGGTCGCCCTGGCGGTCATCGCCGCGCTGGGCGCGATCCTGCTGTTCCTGCTGGCGTCGGCGTCGGCCAATACCGCACTGTTCGCCGAGCACTACCCATGGCTGTTGGCGATCAACGGCGTTGCCGCCGTGGCCCTGGTGGTCCTGGTCGGGCTCCAGTTGCGGCGGCTGCGGCGCGATTTTCGCGCCGGCGTGTTCGGCTCGCGCCTCAAGTCGCGCCTGCTGCTGATGCTCTCGCTGATGGCGGTGCTGCCGGGCGCGCTGGTGTACGGCGTCTCGATGCAGTTCGCCGTGAAAAGCATCGATTCCTGGTTCGACGTGCGGGTCGACGCCGCGCTCGAAGGCGGCCTCAACCTAGGCCGCAGCGTACTCGATACGCTGCAGGCCGACCTGCTGGCAAAGGCGCGCGACGTGGCCCTCGAACTCGGCGAAGCGGTGCTGGTCAGCCCGAGCCGGCTGAATCGCTTGCGCGAACAGGCGGGGGCGCAGAGCGCGACCCTGCTCACGCTATCCGGCCAAGTGCTGGCCAGCAGTTCGGCCGACATGGGCAGCCTGTTGCCATCGCTACCGGCGCCAGGCCAGTTGCGCCAGGCGCGCAGCGGGCGCGGCATGGCGCTGACCGGTGACGCCGACGGCGGCGGCCTGCTGGTGCGGGCACTGGTCCCGGTTGCCGAAAGCGGCTTCACCGCCGATCCGAGGATCCTGCAATTGACGCTGATGGTGCCGTCCTCGATCATCAAGAGCGCGGAGAGCGTCGAAGCGGCCCATCGCGATTACCAGGAACTGCAGTTGGGCCGCGCCGGCCTCAAGCGCATTTACACCCTGACCCTGACCCTGTCCTTGCTGCTCGCGCTGTTTGCCGCGATCGCGCTGGCTTTTTTCCTCGCCGAACGACTGGCACGGCCGCTGCTGATTCTCGCCGAAGGCACCCAGGCGGTAGCAGCCGGCGACTTTGCGCCGCGTGCCACGGTGGAGGCATCCGACGAACTCGGCGTGCTGACCCATTCCTTCAACAGCATGACCCACCAGTTGAGCGAGGCGCGCGCCCAGGCTGACCACCATCGCGCCGAAACCGAGGCGGCGCAAGCCTATCTGGAATCGGTGCTGGCCAACCTGTCGGCGGGCGTGCTGGCCTTCGACCTGCGCTTTCGCCTGCGCGCGGCCAACCGCGGCGCGCAGGCCATCCTCGGCCACGACCTGGCGGGCTTCGAGCAGATTCGCTTGCAGGACTGGCCGCGCCACGAAACGCTGGCCGGTGCGATCCTGGAAGGCTTCGCGCGCCGTGGCGACGAGTGGCAGGAGCAGCTCGAACTGGCGCGCCCGGACAGCATGCCGCAGGCGCTGCTGGTGCGTGGCACGGCCTTGCCGGCGACCGGCGGAGGCGGTTACGTGGTGGTTTTCGACGACATCACCAGGCTGATTGCGGCGCAGCGTTCGGCCGCCTGGGGCGAGGTCGCGCAGCGCCTGGCCCACGAGATCAAGAACCCGCTGACGCCGATACAGCTGTCCGCGGAACGCCTGCAGATCAAGCTGGCCGATCAGCTCACGGGCGCCTCGCGGGAACTGCTCGATCGTGCCACGCAGACCATCGTCAGCCAGGTCGAGGCGATGAAGAACATGGTCAATGACTTCCGCGACTATGC
Organism: Sulfuritalea sp.; assembly: GCF_017302275.1. Taxonomy (GTDB): domain Bacteria; phylum Pseudomonadota; class Gammaproteobacteria; order Burkholderiales; family Rhodocyclaceae; genus Sulfuritalea. The sequence continues at coordinate 134,667 of NZ_JAFLDR010000003.1, read as the reverse complement.
GCGGACACCGCTGCCGCAGCTCGCCCCGGTCGAGCTGCGGGCCTTGCTGAACGAGGTGCTGGGCCTCTATGAGAACTCGCGCGCTTCGATCGCCGTGGAGCCGGCGCCGACTCCCGGGCCGTTGCCGCCCGTCATGGCCGATGCCAACCAGTTGCGACAGGTACTGCATAATGTGCTGACCAACGCGCAGGATGCGCTGGTCGATGTGGACGCGGGGCGGATCACCATCGCGACGGCGCGGGATGCCGGACGAATCCGGCTCACCGTCAGGGACAACGGGCCCGGGTTTCCGCCGCAGATCCTGTCGCGCGCCTTCGAGCCCTATGTCACGACCAAGTCGAAGGGGACCGGGCTGGGTCTGGCGATCGTCAAGAAGATCGTGGACGACCATGGTGGCGAGATACGCCTGGCCAACGAGCAGGGCGGAGAAGTAAGCATATGGTTGCCGCTGGCGAACCAGGGATAGGGAATCCTGGTTCGCAAGGCAGATGCAGGACGGCACGGCGGCGAATCACGCCGCACTGGTTGATGTCCTTTGAGGGGGCAGGGGAGTCGGGAAAGATGTCGAAAATTCTGGTGGTAGATGATGAAGTCGGGATCCGCGAGCTGCTGTCGGAGATCCTGAGCGACGAGGGCCACGATGTCCAGCTCGCGGAGAATGCGGCCGAAGCCCGCACCGCGCGCGAAGCCGGGCGCCCCGACATGGTCCTGCTCGACATCTGGATGCCGGATACCGATGGCATCACGCTGCTGAAGGAGTGGGGCGGCAACGGACAGCTCAACATGCCGGTGGTGATGATGTCCGGCCACGCCACCATCGAAACCGCGGTGGAAGCGACGCGGATCGGGGCGCTGGATTTCCTGGAAAAGCCTATCGGCATGCAGAAGCTGCTGGCCGCCGTGAAGAAGGCGCTCGAGCGCGGCGCCCGGCACGGTGGCGGCGGCCTCTCGCTGGGCGCCTTCGCCCGTCCCGGCCCGCTGCGCGACCTCAAACGCCGGCTGGATCAAGTGCTCGCACGCAGCCCGCTGCTGATGCTGCGCGCGGCGCCGGGCAGTATCGTCGAACTGGTGGCGCGCACCGCGCAGGTTGCCGGCAAGCCCTGGATCGACCTGGCGCACGACTCCAATCCACTCAGCGTCGAAATGCTGCAGCGTGCCAGCGGCGGCGTGCTGTGGTGCGAGGAACTGGCGCGCCTGACGCGCCTGCAGCAAAAGAACCTCCTGTTTGCCGCCGAGCGCCTGGACCGCTACAGCTTGCGACTGGTCGCCGCCACTACCCATAGCAGCTCCGAACTGCTGGCACTGGGCTGGGACGAAGGTGGTTTGCAGCGGCTGTTCGAGACCGGGCTGGGTGTGCCCAGCCTGGGCGAACTGAAGGATGAAGTACCCGATATCGCCGCCCATCTGCTGACACAGTTGATGGAGAGCGACGAGATTCCGCTGCGGCGGTTTTCAAGCGCGGCGCTCAACGCGCTGCGGCAGCACGCCTGGGACGGCGGTTACGGCGAGCTCAAGGCGGCGGTCAAGTCGCTGGCGCTGGCCAGCCTGGGCGAGGAAATCGGCGAAGAGGAAACGCTGCAGTTGTTGGCGCCCGCCGGCGAGCCCGACGTGGGCCCTGTCGGGCTTGCGCCGGAAGTCATCGACCTGCCCTTGCGCGAGGCGCGCGAAGCCTTCGAACGCATGTACTTCGAGCACCACCTCGCCAAGGATGGCGGCAACATGACGCGTCTGGCGGAAAAGACCGGCCTGGAGCGTACGCACCTGTATCGCAAGCTGAAAGACCTGGGGCTCAGATAACTTGAAAATACCTGATCGGAGGCACCGGTGACGTTCGAGCGCAGCGAGCACATTAGTAGCCTCCCCGCGAGGGGGCGAGGCGGGGTTGCGCAGCGCATGCGCTGCGCCGCCGCAGCCGGCGGGCTGTGCAAAGCCCGCCGTGGATCGTGTAGCGAATGGGAGGGGCGGGCGTTCAATTCGCCTTTACTTCGTTTCATCATCAGCAGTGCAGCATCGTTGCCCAGGATTACGACTTAGCCATGAGAATCATCATCCTCGGCGCCGGCCAGGTCGGCGCATCGGTGGCCGAGGCGCTCTCCTCGGAAGCCAACGACATCACCATCGTGGACCAGAGCCGCGAGGCGCTGGGAGACTTGGCCGACCGCCTCGACGTGCGTACCCTGGTCGGCAACGGCGCGCTGCCCTCGGTGCTGAAGAGCGCCGGCATCGATGATGCCGACATGCTGGTGGCGGTGACCCAGTCGGATGCCACCAACCTGGTGGCCTGCAAGATCGCGCGCAGCGTGTTCAACGTCACCACCCGCATCGCGCGGCTGCGCTCGGCCGACTACCTGGATGACAAGAGCCTGCTCGACGACGAGCATTTCGGCGTCACCCACGCGATCTGTCCGGAACAGGAGATCACCGACTACATCGCGCGCCTGATCGATTTCCCCGAGGCGCTGCAGGTGCTGGAGTTCGCCGACGGCCGCGTGACCCTGGTCTGTGTGCGCGCCTACGAAGGTGGCCTGCTGGTCGGCAAGCCGATCAAGGCCATGCGCGAGCATCTGCCATCCGCGATCGATGCCCGCATCGCCGCGATCTTCCGCGAGCACCAGTCGGTGGATCCCGAGGGCAACACCACCATCGAGGCCGGTGACGAGGTTTTCGTCCTGGCGGCGAGGGAGCACATCCGCGCCGTCATGGGCGAGCTGCGGCGCATGCTGAAACCGGTCCGCCGCGTCATGATCGCCGGCGGCGGCAACATCGGCGCCCGCGTCGCATTGGCGCTGGAAGGCGCACACGAAGTCAAGGTGATCGAGCGCAATCCGGGCCGTGCCGAGCACGTGGCGACGAAGCTGCAACGCAGCCTCGTGCTGCAGGGCGAGGCCACCGACGAGAACGTCCTGGCGCAGGAGAACATCGACGAGATGGACATGTTCCTCGCCCTGACCAACGACGACGAAGACAACATCATGGCCGCCTCGCTGGCCAAGCGGCTGGGCTGCAAGCGGGTTCTGGCGCTGATCAATCGCCGCGCCTACGCCGACATGGTGCAGGGCGGCCCGATCGACATCGGCCTGTCGCCGGCCCAGATCTCGATCGGTTCGCTACTGACCTACTGCCGGCGCGGTGACGTGGCGCGGGTGCACAGCCTGCGCCGCGGCGCCGCCGAAGCCCTGGAGCTGGTGGTGCACGGGGATCGCCACAGCAGCAAGGTGGTCGGACGCCGCATCGATGAGCTGCCGGTGATCAAGGGCGCGCACATCGCCGCCATCGTGCGCGATACCGGCGAACTCGCCGTGGTGCAGAAGGAGGGATTCCTGATCGACGAGAAGCGCGCCAGGGTGATCATTCCCCACCACGACACGGTGATCGAGGAGAACGACCACGTCGTCGTCTTCTGCGTGCGCAAGCGGGAAGTGCCGCAGGTCGAAAAGCTGTTCCAGGTTGGCTTCCAGTTCCTCTGAGTCGCGCCTGACCGGAGATGAACCGCTTCTATCCCCTGGTTCGCGTCTTCGGCGCCCTGCTGATGGGTTTCGCGCTGTGCCTGGCGGTGCCCATGGGCTTGTCGTGGTACCTCGGCGACGGCGCGCATTCCGCCTTCGACGAGGCCTTCCTGCTGACGCTGGCGACGGGTGCGGGGCTGTATTTCACCGCGCGCCGCGAGAAGCGCGAACTCAAGGTGCGCGACGGCTTCCTGCTGGTGGTGGTGATCTGGACCCTGCTGCCGGTGTTCGCGGCGCTGCCGCTGATACTGCAACTGAACATCTCTTTCACCGATGCCTACTTCGAGGCCATGTCGGGGCTCACCGCCACCGGGGCGACGGTGCTCACCGGGCTCGATCATATGCCGCTGTCGATCAATTTCTGGCGCACCTTCATGCATTGGATCGGCGGCATGGGCGTGGTGGTGCTGGCGGTCGCCATCCTGCCTCTGCTGGGCATCGGCGGCCGGCAGATGTTCAAGGCGGAGACGCCGGGGCCGATGAAGGAATCCGGCCTGACGCCGCGCATCGCCGAAACCGCCAAGGGTCTGTGGAAGGTGTATTTCCTGTTCACCGTGCTCTGTACTCTGGCCTATTGGCATGCCGGCATGGGGGGCTGGGATGCGCTGATGCACGCCTTCAGCACCATGGGCCTGGGCGGCTTCTCGACCCGCGACGCCAGCCTTGCCCACTACGAGAGCCTGGAGATCGAGATGGTGGCGATCAGCTTCGCGCTGATCTCCGGCATCAACTACGCCACCCACTACATGGCCTTCGCCGGCCACAGCTTCGCGCCCTACCGGCGCGACCCCGAGCTCCCCTATTTCCTCGGCGTGCTGGCGCTCAGTACCCTGGCGCTGAGCGCCTATCTGATCTACCTCGACGTCTTTGCCGACCTCATGACGGCGCTGCGCTACGTGGCCTTCCACGTCGTCTCGCTGTCCACCTCGCTCGGCCTGGCGACCACGGACTACGGCCAGTGGCCGATGTTCGCCCAGCTCTGGATGCTGTTCCTCGGCAGTTTCGCGGCCTGTTCCGGCTCCACCGGCGGCGGCATCAAGATGATCCGCGCGATGATCCTCTACAAGCAGGTCTACCGCGAGCTGGTGCTGGCCATGCACCCGCGCGCGGTTTATCCGGCGCGCATCGCCGGCGCACCGGTGACGCCGCAGATCATCGCCGCGGTGATGGCCTTCGGCTTCATCTACATGGTCAGCATCGTCAGCCTGACGCTGCTGATGTCCGCCAGCGGGCTGGACATCCTGACCGGATTCTCGGCCGTGGTGGCGACCATCAACAACACCGGTCCGGGGCTTAACCTGGTCGGTCCGACATCCAACTTCGGCGTGCTGAGCGATTTCCAGACCTGGGTCTGCAGCTTCGCCATGCTGTTAGGCCGGCTGGAGATATTCACCCTGCTGGTGGTGCTGACGCCGGCCTTCTGGCGGCGCTGAGGCGATGTCTCCGTACTACCCGGTAATCCGCGTCTTCGGCGTGCTGCTGGCCTGCTTCTCGCTGACCATGCTGGTTCCCCTGCTGTTCTCGCATTTCGTGCAAGACGGCGCCGAGACTGCCTACGACGAGGCGGCGCTGCTGAGCTTCGCCGTCGGCATCGGACTGTGGTGGTCGGCGCGCCGGCACAAGGAAGACCTCAAGGTGCGCGACGGCTTCCTGCTGGTGGTGGTGATCTGGACCCTGCTGCCGGTGTTCGCCTGCCTGCCCTTGATCCTGCAACTGCACTTGACCTTCACCGACGCCTACTTCGAGGCCATGTCCGGACTGACCACCACCGGGGCGACGGTGATCTCTGGGCTGGACACGCTGCCGCCCTCGATCAACCTCTGGCGCGGCATGCTGGTCTGGCTGGGCGGCATGGGCCTGATCGTGCTCGCCGTGGCGGTACTGCCGCTGCTCGGCATCGGCGGCCGGCAGATGTTCAAGGCAGAGACGCCGGGGCCGATGAAGGACTCCAACCTGACGCCGCGCATGGCGGAGACTGCCAAGGGCCTGTGGGTGGTGTATGGCGTCGTGACCCTGCTTTGCATCCTGGCCTTCCGCTGGGCCGGCATGAGCTGGTTCGACGCCGTGATGCACTCCTTCACCACCATGGGCCTCGGTGGCTTTTCCAGTCATGACGCCAGCTTCGGCCACTGGAATTCGCCGCTGATCGAGGGCATCACGGTGGTCTTCATGCTGATCGCCGGCATGAATTTCGCGACACTATTCCTTGCCGCGCGCGGCCGCAGCCTGCTGCCCTATGCCAACGATCCGGAGGCGCGCTACTTTCTCGGCGTGACGCTGGCCAGCGTGCTGGGGATCGCCGTCTATCTGCACTGGCAGGGTGTCTACCCCGAATTTTCCACGGCGCTGCGCCATGCGTTGTTCAACGTGGTGTCGATCGCCACTACCACGGGTTTCGCCAGTGTCGACTACAACACCTGGCCGATTTTTGCCCCGCTGTGGATGCTGTTCCTGTGCAGCTTTGCCACCAGCGCCGGTTCCACCGGCGGCGGCATCAAGATGATGCGCGCCATCATCCTTTACAAGCAGGTGTATCGCGAACTGCTACGCGCGATGCATCCAAGAGCCGTGTGGCCGGTGCGCGTCGGTGGCGGAGCGGTGCCGCAGGACATCCTCACCGCAGTGCTGGCCTTCGGCTTCGCCTACATGTGCATCCTCGTTTCGCTGACCCTGCTGATGACCTTGTCGGGGCTCGACATCCTGACCGCGTTCACCGCCGTGGTGGCCACGGTGAACAACACCGGCCCGGGCCTGAACCAGGTCGGGCCCACGACGACCTTCGAGGTACTGACCGACTTCCAGACCTGGGTCTGCAGCTTTGCCATGCTGCTCGGCCGGCTGGAGATCTTCACCCTGCTGGTGGTGCTGGCGCCGGCCTTCTGGCGTCGCTAGTGCGATAATTCGGCTTTCGCCCTGCCGGATAGTCGCCATGTCGCCCAACGCCCGCCCCAAGAACGACACTTTTCTGCGTGCGTTGCTGCGCGAGCCCGTCGAATACACGCCGGTCTGGCTGATGCGCCAGGCCGGGCGCTACCTACCCGAATATAACGAAACGCGGCGTCGTGCCGGCAGCTTCCTGCAATTGTGCAAGAACCCGCAACTGGCCTGCGAAGTCACCTTGCAGCCGCTGGCGCGTTTCGAGCTTGACGCGGCGATCCTGTTTTCCGACATCCTCACCGTGCCCGATGCGATGGGCCTCGGCCTCTACTTCGCCGAGGGCGAAGGGCCGAAGTTCGAGAGGCCGCTGCGCGAGGAATGGGCGATCCGCGACCTGACCGCGCCCGATCCCAACGTACATTTGCGCTACGTGATGGACGCCGTGGCGGAGATCCGCCGCGCCTTGCACGGTTCCGTGCCCCTGATCGGATTCTCCGGCAGCCCCTGGACCCTGGCCTGCTACATGGTCGAGGGCGGCTCCGGCGCGGCCACCGATTACCGTGCGGTGAAGAGCATGCTCTATGATCGGCCGGACCTGATGCACCACATCCTGGCAGTGACTGCACGGGCGGTGACGGACTACCTCAATGCCCAGATCGAATCGGGCGCGCAGGCCGTGATGATTTTCGATTCCTGGGGCGGGGCACTTTCGCACGCGGCCTACAGGGTGTTTTCCCTCGACTACATGCGGCGCATCGTCGCCGGCCTCAAGCGCAGCCATGACGGCGAGCGCGTGCCCTGCATCGTGTTTACCAAGGGCGGCGGGCAGTGGATCGAGGCCATCGCCGACATCGGCTGCGATGCCGTCGGCCTCGACTGGACCAGCGACCTGGGCGAAGCGCGGCGCCGGGTCGGCAACCGTGTTGCGCTGCAAGGCAACCTCGATCCCATGGCATTGTTCGCCGCGCCGGACAAGGTGGCCGCCGAGGCTAGGCGCGTTCTCGACAGCTATGCCGCGGACCCGGCCGATGCCCGAAAAGCGGGTGGGCATGTCTTCAACCTCGGCCACGGAATTTCACAATTCACGCCGCCCGACAGCGTGAAGATTCTGGTTGACACCGTGCACAGTCACAGCCGGCGCGGTTCCGCGCGGGGCTGATTTGGGAAGCCAAGGGCGGCGCGGTTTTGGCCGCCTGACCCCGCGAAAAGGGCCACCGGACAAGGCTTGCCGAAGTGGGTACAAAAGTGCTTCAGGCATTGACTTATTCACAGAAATCCGCAATGCCCCGTAGTTGCCGCAGAATTCCGGGGACATTCCAGTGCTTATGTTCAACCTGTTGTTTTTGAACGATATAAAATTGTTCAAATATTGCACAGAGGTGACAATCGCCTTGCCGCACGGCTACTTAGGGCTTCCGTGCGACCCTTATTCACAAAGTTATCCACAGATTTTGTGGGTAAGGACTTTTGCCTTTTGCAGCAAGGTGTTGAAGGCGAGTTTCGATGCTTTGTCGAGCATTGACGGGCAAGCAACTGAACCGGCATGAACATCGTTCGAGTCGCCCTCGATCTGCCCCTGCCAAAGCTGTTCGACTACCTTGCGCCGGACTCTGACGAAAGTGATATCGGGCGGCGGGTCACGGTCCCATTCGGCACGGCTTCGCGTATCGGGGTCATCATTTCGCTGACGCAGGCGAGCGAACAGCCCGATGCAAAACTGAAGACGGTGATCGCCATCCTGCGCGACATGCCTGCGCTGCCGGCTGACTGGCGAGAACTTTGCGAATTCTGCGCGCGCTACTACCAGACGCCGCTCGGTGAAGTCACCTCATTTGCGCTGCCTCCCATGTTGCGACGCGGCAAACTGCCGCGCATGCCAAAGGTCGCTGCCGTGGCGCCGGCGCCGCCCTCAAGGGATACCGTCCCAGGCGCAGGCGCCAGGGACATAACTTCCGCAGTTGCGCTTCCGCCACTGCTGGCCGCGCAGGCGGCGGCCGTCGAGGCGATTGTCGGAGCCCGCGGGTTCACCTGCTTCCTGCTCCACGGCGTCACCGGCAGCGGCAAGACAGAGGTGTACCTGCGCGCCATCGACGCGGTACTGCGGCGTGGTGGCCAGGCCCTGATGCTGGTGCCCGAGATCGCGCTGACGCCGCAACTCGAAGGCCGCGTCGCCGCGCGTTTTCCGACCGCGCACGTAGTCTGCGCCAACAGCGGCATGGCCGATGCGGCGCGCGCGCGCGGCTTTCTCGATGCGCTCGGCGGGCGGGCCGACATCGTGCTCGGTACCCGGCTTTCGATTTTCATGCCGATGCCACGCCTGCGCCTGATCGTGGTCGACGAGGAACACGATGCCTCGTTCAAGCAGCAGGAAGGCCTGCGCTATTCGGCGCGCGATGTCGCGATCTGGCGCGCCCACCAACTGGACATCCCCATGGTCCTCGGTTCGGCGACCCCGTCGCTGGAAACCTTCCATCATGCCGGCACGGGGCGCTATGTCATGCTGGAATTGCCCGAGCGCGCCGTGGCCGAATCGATGCCGCTGGTGCGCATCGTCGATACCCGGCGCGAGAAGTTGCAGGAAGGTCTTTCCGCCGCGCTGCTCGGCGGCCTGCAAAAGCGTCTTGAGCGCGGCGAGCAAAGCCTGGTCTTCCTCAACCGGCGCGGCTATGCGCCGGTGATGGCCTGCCCGCCCTGCGGCTGGGTCTCGCGCTGCCAGCGCTGCGCGGCAAACCTCGTGCTGCATCTGGCCGACCAGCGGCTGCGCTGCCACCACTGCGGCTTCGAGGCGCGCGTGCCGCGCGCCTGCCCCGATTGCGGCAACGTCGACCTGATGGCCTTCGGGCGCGGCACGCAGCGCCTCGAAGCCATGCTCGCCGAGCGCTTTCCGGAGGCCCGCGTGCTGCGCATCGACCGCGACTCGGCGAGCACGCCGAAGAAATGGCAGGCGCTGCTGGCGACCATACATGCCGGTGGCGCCGACATCCTGGTCGGCACCCAGATGCTGGCCAAGGGCCATGATTTCCCGATGCTCACCCTGGTCGGCGCAGTCGGCGCCGATGCCGCCCTGTTTGCTGCCGACTTCCGCGCGCCGGAACGGCTGTTTGCGCAGATGATGCAGGTCGGCGGCCGCAGCGGGCGCGCCGCGTTGCCCGGCGAAGTGCTGATCCAGACCGAGTATCCCGATCATCCGCTGTACCAGGCACTGATCGACCACGACTACGACCGTTTCGCCCGCAACCAGCTCGAGGAGCGCCGCATCGCCGGCTTTCCGCCCTTCAGCTTCCAGGCCATGCTGCGCGCAGAGGCGCGTGCCATGGAACAGGCGCTGGCCTTTCTTGCCGCCGCGCGCGACGCTGCCGCCGGGTTCGCCAACGGAATCACGCTCTACGATCCGGTACCGATGCGCATGCAGCGCCTGATGACGCTGGAACGCGGGCAACTGCTGGTCGAATCGACGAGCCGCCCGGCGCTGCAGGCCTTCCTCGCCGCCTGGATGGAAAAGCTCTACGCCCTGAAGATGCCTGCCGGCCTGCGCTGGCACCTGGATGTCGACCCGCTGGAGTTCTGAACTCTCGGCTATGATGCGACCTTCATAGCCACGCCGCCCCATCATGCCGCTGCTCTGGTCCGACATACGCGCCAACGCACAACGTTTCGCCAAGGATTGGGCGGACGCCACCTCCGAACGGGCCGAGGCGCAAACCTTTTGGAACGAGTTCTTCGCCGTGTTTGGAGTGCAGCGTCGCCGCGTGGCCGTCTATGAAAAAACGGTTTCGCGCCTTAAGCATGCCGGCTTGGGGCGCATCGACGTATTCTGGCCGGGCTTGCTTCTGGCCGAACACAAGAGCGCGGGCGCCGACCTCGATGCCGCCTTTCAGCAGGCGGCGGACTACTTTGAAGGACTGAACGACAAGGAATTGCCGCGCTATGTCGTGGTGTCCGATTTTGCGCGCTTCGTGCTTTACGACTTGGAAGACCACACCCGCCATGAACTGACGCTCAAGGAATTCCCGCGCAAGATCCACCTCTTCGGTTTCATCGCCGGCTATCGCCGCCAAAAGGTTCGCGAGCAGGACCCGATCAACGTCGAAGCGGTGCAGAAGATGGGCGATCTGCACGACCTGCTCAAGCGCGACGGTTACGAGGGGCACGTACTCGAAGTCTTTCTGGTGCGCCTGCTGTTTTGCCTGTTCGCTGACGACACGGGCATCTTCCAGCCCAAGGACGCGCTGCAGGATCTGATCGAAAACCACACTGCCGAGGATGGTTCCGACCTCGGCGACGAACTGCACCGCCTGTTCGTCGTGCTCAACACGCCATACGAGAAGCGCCAGAAATCCCTGCCCGATATCTTCACCGCATTCCCCTATGTGAACGGTCGCCTGTTCGAAGAGCGCCTCGATCCGCCCGTCTTCAATCGGGAAATGCGTGGCCTGCTCACCGATCTCTGCTCAATGAACTGGGGCGCGATCTCGCCGGCCATTTTCGGCGCCATGTTCCAGGCCGTGATCGAACTCGACGCGCGCGATCGCCGCCGCCAGCTCGGCGCGCACTACACCTCCGAAGCCAACATCCTCAAATTGATCGGTCCGCTGTTTCTCGATGAACTGTGGATCGAGTTTGAACGGGTCAAGACCAACAAGAATCAGTTGTTCGAATTCCAAAAAAAGCTTTCGCGACTCGCGTTTCTTGACCCCGCCTGCGGCTGCGGCAATTTTCTCGTCATCAGCTACCGCGAACTGCGCCGCCTCGAAATCGAAGTGCTGCGCGCCGCCGAAAAGCTGGGCCAGCGCTGGGGCAACGTCTTCCAGGCCATCACGGTCGACGTCGACCAGTTCTACGGCATCGAAATCGAGGAATTTCCGGCGCAGGTCGCCCAGGTCGCCATGTGGCTCACCGACCACCAGATGAACATCGAGGCCAGCGAAGTCTTCGGCGAACCCATTCTGCGCATTCCGCTGGTGAAGAGCGCGCACATCCGCCACGGCAATGCCTTGCAACTCGATTGGGCCAGCTTCGTGCCGCCGACGCGGCTCAATTACATCCTCGGCAATCCGCCCTTCGTGGGAAAGAAAGAGCGAACGCTGGAACAGAAGGCTGACTTGGAAGGGGTTACGACAGGTATTCACGGCGCAGGCGTGCTGGACTTCGTCGCCGGCTGGTATGTCAAGGCAGCGCGCTATCTCACGGCCGACATCAACCCGTTTAGCCAGATCATCGAACGCGCCGCTCCGGGAAAGAAGAAGTTCAAGGACGTGCGTTTCGGCAAAGGCGAAAAGGTCATGCACGACATGTTTCTCGATGCCGCCGAGGTCGAGGTCAAGTCGCGCCGGGCAGTGCGCTGCGCCTTCGTCTCGACCAACAGCATCACCCAGGGCGAACAGGTCGGCGTGCTCTGGGGCTGGCTGCTGAATCAGGGGCTGCACATTCAGTTCGCGCATCGCACATTCCAGTGGATGAACGAGGCGCCGGGCAAGGCCGCGGTGCATTGCGTGATTGTCGGCTTCGGTACTTCGCCGTCCCGCCAGCGCCGACTTTTCGAATACGACACCGTGGACGGCCCGCCGCACGAAGTCAAAGTGACGTGCATTAACCCCTATCTCGTGGACGCGACGGAAATCGTCATCAGCAAGCGCACTTCGCCGGTTTCGGCCGTTCGAGGCATCAACTACGGCAGCATGGCCATTGACGACGGCCATTTGATTCTGTCGCCCGACGAACGGAACGAACTGCTTGCGGAGGCACCTCAGGCAGAACGCTACGTTCGTCCGCTGATGGGCGGGGATGAGTTCCTTAACGACATGCGCCGGTATTGCCTTTGGCTTGCGGATGCACCGGCCACGGATATTGGCGCGATTCGTTTCATCGCCGAGCGAGTGAAGCGGGTGCGCGAATTCCGCTTGGGTAGCGGACGTCCGGCGACACGCAATCTGGCGGCGACACCCTCACTCTTTGGCGAAATTCGACAACCCACCCGGTCATACCTGCTGATCCCCAAGGTGTCGTCGGAACGCCGCACGTACATGCCGCTCGGCATTCTGTCGCCGGGTGTGGTTGCCAGCGGCAGTGCTCTCGTCATGCCTGATGCCACGCTTTGGCATTTCGGTGTTTTGTCTTCGACAATGCACATGGCGTGGATGCGAGCGGTTTGTGGTCGGATGAAGAGCGACTACCAGTACTCCGCCCAGATCGTCTATAACAACTTCTCTTGGCCCACCGCGGCAACGGAAAAACAATCCACCGATCTCGAAGCCGCCGCGCAAGCCGTGCTCGATGCCCGCGCGGCCGAATTCAAGCGTGATGCAGCGACGACGCTGGCAACGCTCTACGATCCCGACCTGATGCCCCCGGCGCTGGTGAAGGCCCATCAGGCTCTCGACCGTGCCGTCGATGCTGCCTACTCCGCCGATGCAAAGGGACTGGGTTTCAAGGGAAAGTGGGGCGGTGACCGCGAGCGCGTTGCGTTCCTGTTCGCGCTGTATCAGCGACTCACCAGCCTCGGGGATGCCGACACTCAATAACCGCAGGATTACCGCAGCACCCAGGGAGAGCGATTTGAATTCCAAGACCGTTCAGTCGCGTTATCGGTACGGCAACTCCGTCGCCGAGGAAGAGTCTGCCGCTGGCGTGGCTGGCTGCCTGCACAGGGATATTGATGGCAACACCTTCTTTCGCATCTGTCGCGACGGGGGGGGGAATTCACGGACTTCGTGCTGCGCCACGACGACCTCGAAGTGACGATTTCACCGCAAGCCCTCGCATCCTTCTATACCATCGGCGATGATCGAATCCTCGACCATAGCCCTGAAGTGCTCGGTCTTCGCCGTGCCTGAATGACTTTCGGGCCAACCGATCTTGCCGCTGCGCGCCGCAACGAAAAGTCGGCGCTGGCGATACGGCGAAAAGGTTCTACCGTACCGGGTTGATGCCGCCCGCAAGAGTGACCGAGAACATTGCGGGCGGTGTCGTCGCTGCCGCCTTGCTCAGAATCCTGGGGTAGAGTTGGATCACCAGCTTGGCCGTATCTTCGGCGGTGGCGTTGCCGGAAGCGAGTGCAAATACGATCAGCTTGGCATCGCGAAACGCCTGCAATTCATTCGCCTTGCGCCGTATGGCTTGATCTCTGGTCAGTACTATCCAGCCCTCGCGGCCGGCGACCGCCAGCCATTCCGTATCGGGGCAGGCGGGCGCAAATTTGTCGTGGTGGGCTACAAATGGAATATTTGCCTGCTTCAGTGCATCGCCAAGTCGACGGCTCCAGGCACAGCGGTCGATAAAAAGCCTCGGCGTAGCCGGATTAGGCTGCAAGCCGTTGCTCGAAGCGGAGCGCTTCTTCGATATCCTCTTCGCGGACGCCATAGTCGCCAGCCATCTCGGCCATGGAGTCGCCGGCACGGAATCTGTCGATGATGATCGCGGTAGGAACCGCTATCTGGGAAATCACGGGACGACCAAATGCAAGGTGCGGATCAATCACCACCGTTCTTGGCTGGTTCCTTTCGGTCTGGGAACTGCGGCTGAATGGGAACAAGCGAATGGGGGCGCCCCGACCGTCGCGTTCGATACGCGCCAAGGCTAGTTCAAAATCACCTCGCAGTGCCTCCTGGCCCTGCTTCGTCACGTTCAACAATTTCGATGCGTGCCGAACAAACAAGTCGACACCGTTCGTCTTGAAATCGCGGTCAAGCAGAGGGCGGTCGGAACCAAGTTTCTCCCGCACGTACTCTACGCTGGCGCGGACCTTGGGCAGGGACACCTTGTGCTGGCGCCGAATTGCCGACAGGACGTGCAATTCACACAGGTTCGCGAACGAAAGCAGACGGCGCTTGGCATCGGCCGGACGAATGACCGCGTGAAATTTACGAAGCTCGCCAGCGGGTGTGCGATTTACCTGCCCAAAGCTCCAAGCCTTGAGCGTTGCTACTGGCAGCCCAAGAATTCGAGCTGCTTCGCTTGCCGTGTAGGCGGGATTGTCATGCATGAAGATCGGGATTCCTTCTGAAAAGGCGACAGGAGCAATGCGAATTGTGGATCATAAGCAGGTGGGGATGCAACCAAACGGAAGTTCAGACTCGCTTAAGTTTGGCTATGTCTGGCTTAGACGCAGTGCCGTGACTTGAATGAAAATCGGCCTTCTCTATTTCAATTGCCCTCGACTTCCAGCGAGAAACCAGAGCCAGCTTGCGAACTGCAGCGCGAGCAGTCCGCCGAAGGTGAACTGGTAGGCGGCTTGCGGCGCGTGGCCGGCGGCCTGCAGGGCGTCGACCATGGCGCCGAAGCCCCATTGGATGCCGAAGGCGCCGACGAAGACCATCAGGTTCAGCGCGGTGTTAACGCGGCCGGCGAGGCCAGGACTGAAGCCGGCCTGGAGCAGCGCATAGGCCAGGTTGCCGACGGAGAAGACCAGGCCGAGGATCAGCCAGGCAGGTTCGCTCGGGCCGATGCCGAGCACGATCAGCAGCGTGGCGAACAGGCCCAGTCCCATGCCCACCGTCAGCAGCCGGCCCGGCCCGATGCCGCGCTTCGTCAGCGGCGCGACGCCGAAGGCGATGCAGAGAAAGCCGGCCAGCATGCCGCCGCCCATCAGCAGCAGGTGGTGGGCGGCGGCGTCGCGCGGCAAGCCGGAGAAGTTCATCAGCCAGGGCACCGCCCAGAGTCCCTGCAGGGCGAGGAAGCCGCCAATGATCAGGGTCGATTGCGGCGCGTAGCGCCAGAAGGCGCGACTGGTAAGTACCTGGACCAGGCCGGCGACCTGGCTGCGCAATGGTTCCGGTTTGGCGCCAGCCGGCTTCTCCGGTGTGCTGAAGATCGCGACGGCCACCAGCAGGCCGGCCACCGCCAGCGCGGCGAACACGGCGCGCCAGCCATATTGTGGAATTGCCCAGGCCAGTGGCGTCGAGGCGGTCAGTGCGCCGAGGCCGCCGGCGGCCATGATCGCAGCATTGAGCGAGGCCTGGCGCTCGGTGCCGAACCACTGGCCGAAGGCCTTGAACGAGGCCATCAGGCAGGCCGAAACGCCCAGCCCGATCAGCGCCCGCGCCACGGCCAGCTGCGTCAGCGAGGCACCGACCGCGAACAGGCCGCAGCCTGCCGCGGCGACCAGCAGCAGCGCGGCTTCGACGCGCCGCGCGCCGTAGCGGTCCAGCGCCAGGCCCAGTGGCAGTTGCACGGCGCCGAAGGCCAGCAGGTAGGCGCTGGTGAGCAGGCCCAGGTCGGCGGCGGAGACGCCGAGTTCGCGCGTCAGTTCCGGCGCGATCACGGCATTGACGTTGCGCAGGAAATAGGAAAAGTAATAGCCGGTGGCGAAGGGCAGGAAAACGCGCAGCCAGAGGTTCAAGGGGCATCTCCGTGGTTTTGCAGCCATGCCATGCGATCGCGGATCTTGCGCACCCACTCCGGTGCCAGCCCCGGTGCGCTCGCCAGCAGGTCGAGCGCCTGCAACGCGGGACGCTGCGCCCGCAGGCCGCGATTGAAGCGCGCCAGGCTGACCGCGCCCGGCGGCCTGGCAAGGTGGATCAGCGTGTCGCCGGCAACGCATTCGCCGGCCGTCAGTACGCGAAAGTACCAGCCGGCGATGCCATGTTGCGCGACATGCGCGGCAACACCCTCGACGCCGCAGCGGGCGTCGATCTTCCAGCAGGGCGTGCGCGGCTGCGCGATCTGCAGCCGCGCCGTGCCCAGGGCGAAGATGTCGCCGATGCAGGTGATGTCTTCGGTGATGCCCCGTGTCGACAGGTTCTCGCCGAGCCCGCCGGGCTCCAGGTGGCGCGCCTCGGGAAAGGCGCGCGCCAGGGCCTCGTGGTGTTCGGCCGGGAACAGATGCACCGCCTTTTCGGCGCCACCGTGGGCGCGCGGGTCGGCGTGCTCGTCGCCGGCCAAGCCCTCAGGCCCGATCCGGCAGGGGCCGCGCCGCGTTTCCTTGGTGATCGCGCTGCCACGGCTCTCACCCGGCAGGAAGCCGACCTTGCCGGTAAAAACGCCGCTGACGATGACGGGCGCGATCAGTTCCATAGCCACGCCGCGCCGCGCACGCCGGAGGAATCGCCGTGCCGATGTTTGAGCAAACGGGTTGCCACCCGGTCGGAAAAGACGTGCTCGCCCAACAGTCGCGGCACGTTTTCGTAGAGCCTGTCAATGTTGGAGAGACCGCCGCCGAGCACGATCACGTCCGGGTCGAGGATGTTGATGACCTGCGCCAGCGCACGCGCGAGGCGGGCTTCATAGCGCTGCAGGGTGGCTTCGCATTGCGCGTCGCCGGTTGCGGCGCACTCCACAATCCGGATTGCGGATGCGTCGACTCCGGTGACACGGCGATGGTCGGCCGCGAGGCCTGGACCTGAAAGGTAGAGCTCGATGCAGCCCTTGCGTCCGCAATAGCAGACATCCTTGTGGTGCTCGCCCGGCATCGGGTTGTGGCCCCATTCGCCGGCGATGGCGTTGGCGCCGCTCAGCACCTTGCCGTCGATGACGATGCCGCCGCCGACGCCCGTGCCGAGGATGACACCGAATACCACGGACGCGCCGGCGCCGGCGCCGTCGACCGCCTCGGAGAGGGCGAAGCAGTTGGCGTCGTTGGCGATGCGCACTTCGCGTCCGAGCGCCAGCTCCAGGTCGCGCTTGAGGGGCTTGCCGATCAGGCAGGTGGAGTTGGCGTTCTTGACCAGGCCGCTGGCGCGCGATTCGGCGCCCGGGATGCCGATGCCTACCGTGGCGCCGGTGGCGTCCGCTTGAGTACCGTCCTTGGCGCAGCCGCGCAGGAACATGACTTTCCTTTCCGCCATCGCGACGAGTCCAGCGACGGCGGCGATCGTCGCAGGGTAATTTCCCTGCGGCGTCGCCGTGCGCTCGCGCAGCAAGGCGTCGCCACCGCTGCCGAGGGCGATTACTTCCATTTTGGTGCCGCCGAGGTCAATACCTATTCTTAACATCAAGATCCTTGAGTACCAGTGTTTGCAGTCGATTTCGATAGCTACACAACTGGCTGCACATACCTGGCCGGCAGAGCGTGGATTCGTTCAATTGGCGGATGCCGGACTATGCTGGCTGTGAGTCCGGGGCTACCTGCCGAACAGGCCCTTGAGTTTGTCCTTGGCCTTTTCTTCCACCTTGGCCTTGACTTCCTCTTTCTTCTCTTCGACCTTGGCTTTTGCCGCATCCGCGACCAGGTTTCCCAGCTCAAGCTTGTACGACAGGCTTTCGAAGGGGCCGCTGACGCGCACCGGCACGGTAATTCCCTTGAGGTGTTCCAGGTCCTTGCCGCCCTGGCCGGCACTGTTGGCGACGACGCTGGCCTTTGCCACATAGTTCATCTGCCCGGCGCCGATGTCGATGTCGCCGGCACCCGCCAGTCGCAGGAAAGGCGACTTCATCGAAAGATCGTCATTGCGCGCGACGCCGCTGGCGATCCTGAGCGAGGCCGTTAGTTCGGAGAAGTCCGTCTTGTCGTCTGCCCTGGCCTGTTGCGTCGCATCCTGCTTTGCACCGAGTTTGCCCTTGATGTCGCGCAGGCTTTGGGCCAGGTTGATGCCCTTTATCGCGCCATCCTTCAGGTTCAGCGAGGCGCTGCCGCCCAGCGCCTTCTTCATTGCCGCGATGTTTTCGCCGCGGCTGCTGACGTCGAGCGCGACATTGCCGCGGCCTTCGACCAGGTCCTTGTCGGCGAGGTCCTTCATCAGCGGATTGATGCTGATGCCGGCGAGGTTCTGCTTGAGCGCGAGCTGGTTGCCGTTGGCGTTGAGCGAAAGGCTGCCGCTCGCCGCGCCTTCGTAAAGGTTCATGCTGATCGGCGCTATGTCGAGCCTGCCGCCGGTGAGCCGGATCGTCGCATTGAGTTTTGCAAGCTTGAGTTTCGAGGCCTGCAACGTGCCGATGCGGAGCCTGCCATGCACCTCGTGCCCCTTGAGCGCGGAGAAATCCAGCTTGTCCTCCTTGGGCGCCTTCTCGGGTTTGGCGCTGGAAGGCGGCAGGTACTTGTCGAGGTTGAGCTGATCGATGTCGATGTCGAATCCGAGCGCCAGCGGTGCGAACTTCGCCACGTCCAGCTTCAGCGCGATCTTCGATTCGTCGAACTTCGTACCCAGTTCCAGCAGGGCGTTCTGCTTTGCCAGGTCGGCGCGCAACTTGCCGGCGATGGGCAGTGAAAGCTGCTTCATCGGCATCTGCGGGTTGGCGATTTCGATCTTGCCGGCGAGGTTCTCCAGCGCCAGCGTTTGCGCCGCGAGATCGGCTGCAACCGGCGATTCGAGGCGGCCCCTGGCCGTCGTTTCGCCCGCCTTGGCGTCCAGGTCGAGCGCCAGCTTGCCGATCTTCAGTGCCTTGGCATTGCCTTCGACGCCCGAAAGCTGCAGCTTCGCGGCGACGTTGCGGCCACTGCCGGCCAGCGTGGCGGAAAGGCTCAGTGTTTCGCCGCCGGACTTGTCCGGCGCGACCTGTAGTTTCGGCGCCTCCAGTTTCAGTTCGAAGGCATCGGCGCCGGTCTTGCCTTTCGCCGCGATCGACAGGGTATCGATCGCCAGCGTCTGCTTCGCGCCGTCTGCCAGGATGCGGCCGCTGCCGATGTCGAGGTTGGACAATGAGGTCGTGCTGCCCGCCTTTTCATCGCGCCAGGTCAGTTGCGCATTGGCGACCTTGATGCCCGCGATGTCGAGTTGCATCGGTGAGCTCGCCGTGGCACCAGCGCCGACTTTCTGAGCGGGTTTGTCGCCGCTGACCAGATCGGCGATGTTGAGCGTACCGTCCTTCTTTTTCACCAACGTCGCCTTGAGGCCGGTGATCTCGATGCGCCGCACCTGAACCTGTTTCGACAGAAGCGGCATTACCGCCACGGCCACGCGCGCCGAATCCAGCGCGGCGAACTCCTCCTTGCCGCCTGGTTCAGTCAGGCTGACGCGGCCAAGACGGAGGCTCACTTCGGGCCAGACCGCGAGCACTACCGGCCCGGCGATGTCGAGCTTGCGTTGCTTCTGTTCCATTACCACCCGCGACAGTTCGGCCTTGACCTTCTCGCCGTCGAACAATGCATGGAGCAGTCCGACACCCGCCGCGAGCAGCGCCACGAGGATGCCGACGCCGATGCCAAGGATGCGCAGTACCTTCATGCCGATTTCCTGTTCTGAAAAAAAGGAGTTAGATTACGCAGATTATCAGACCAAGGAGCCACCCCATGAAAACCCCGTTGAGTCTCGTCCTGGCCATGGCCTCGACCTTCGCCTTCGCCCAGCAAAGCGGCATCGGCGCCGTCAAGGTCGATCCGAACCCGGTGCGCGCGGGCCAGGAAGTGAAGATCACGATCTCGGCCGAAGGCGAGGCGCCGGCCTTCTGCGGCATGGTGGTGCATTTCGACGATGGTAGCGAATCGCGCCAGGTAAAGATCGACGGCAAGGAAGGCAAGTTCCCCGTGACCATTGCCAAGACCTATGCCAAGGCCGGCAGTTACAGCATCAAGGCCGAGGGCAGGAAGGTCACGACCCACTTCCCCTGTGTCGGCGCCGCAACGGCAAAGCTCGTCGTCGAAGCCGATCCGGCCGCGGCAAAAACCGATGCCAAACCAGCGGCGGCTGTCTGCCCCGACGGCTACAAGATGCAGGGCAAGGCCGGCAAGGCAGGGGACTTCGCCTGCAAGGGCGGCAAGGGCGCCGCAGCCCCGGCCAAACCGATGGCATGCGCCGCCGGACTCGAATACTTCGCTAACGACAAGGCCAGGCAGGTCGGTTGTCGCAAGGCGAAAGCGCAGAAGAAATGAGGCACGGAATGAGGCACGGCGATTTGCGAACTGGCGCGATGCCCCGCGACAGATTCCGATGATCGACAGTCGTACGCCCACGCCGGTGCGTTCGCCCTGCGTCAAGGTTTGCGAAATGGATCCGGTCAGCGGACTGTGTCGGGGCTGTCAGCGCACGCAGGATGAGCGCGACTGGTGGATTGCCTATAGCGACCAACAACAGCGGGACGTGTTGCGGCGCTGCGAACAGCGCCGCGGGGTGCTGGCTTCCGGAACCGGGGTGTTGGCGCCCAGCATGGGTATCGTCGAGTCGCGCCGCCGAAAATAAGTGGATGCTCGGCGAATGCTGTCCGGCGGCTTGACGCTGGGCAGCCGGGGCGTCCGTTGTCGAATGCCTGCTCGGCGGGCGTTACGCCGCCAAACTGGTTTCCTGCTTGCTGAAGCAGCGCCGGCAAAGGCAGCGACCGCTGGTTACCATCTGCCTCTCGTCGCGTCCCTTGCAGGCGAAGTCGGGTGGAATCGCGACGATGAAATTTACCAGCTTGTCACCAATCACGTCGCCGCCCATTGCCTTGGCGAGTTTCGACGCGGCCGGCTGCCCGGTTTCGATGAAGCAACTGATGTATTTCCCGTAATCCCGGCTGCAAAAGCACTTCACGTTCACCGTGTCGAGTTCCGCTGAGTCGGCCGCGAAGTAGGCGATGTCTTCCGGAGCTTTGACTGAGGTGAGTGCTGTCATGGTGATGGTGCGATACCCGTGGACGGTGCAGCTGTTTGTCGATTATGCGGGCAGGCCGGTTCGTTCCTGAATAGCCCGCCGCAAGCGGCGATCTTCCTGACAAAGGCCTATTCTTCGCCTCGGTCGCGCTCGTGTCAAGCATCTAATTCATTGTTTTATATGTTAAATATTACCAAAGTAATACCTTTCAAATACTGGCGTACCGCAAACGGTTGGGCTCGTGTTGGCCATGACGCGATGGCGGTCGGACAGGCCCACCATCGACAGCATGATGCGGCCGGCGTACCAAATGAAACGCCCCCGGAGGCATGAAAACCTGCGGGGGCTTGGTATGACTGGTGGTGATGGGGGGACTTGAACCCTCGACCTACGGATTATGAATCCGTCGCTCTAACCAGCTGAGCTACATCACCGTGCAAAGGGGCGGAATTATCCTCGCCGCACGCTTGCCTTGTCAAGGCGAGGCCCGCTAGGCGACAATTGCGCAATGGATTTCGATATTGTGATCGTGGGGGGTGGCCTCGCCGGCCTCTCGCTTGCTGCGGCCCTGCGTCGGGCGGCACTTTCGGTTGCCTTGGTCGAAGGTCGGGCGCCGGTCTTCGCGGACGGGTGGGATTCGCGGATCTATGCCATCAGTCCGGCCAATGCCCGCTTTCTCGACGAGGTAGGCGCCTGGCGCCATCTCGACCCGGCGCGCATGGAGGCAGTACGGGCAATGGAGATACACGGCGATGCCGGCGGCCGGCTGGATTTCAGTGCCTATGGCAGCGGCGTTCCGGAACTGGCCTGGATCATTGAATCCTCCCTGATGCTGCGCGAGCTCTGGGAAACCGCCAAGCGCCAGGGTAACCTGAGCCTGTTTTGCCCGGCGCGTCCGACGGCGCTGGCAATTACTCCGGACGCGGCGCATCTGACGTTCGACGACGGACGAAAAATCGCCGCTCGGCTGGTCGTTGCTGCCGATGGCGCCGATTCCTGGACCCGTGCCGCGGCAGGCCTGGAAGCGCGTTTCGATCCGTACGATCAACTCGGCGTGGTGGCCAATTTCGCCACGGAATTGCCGCATCGCGATGCGGCGTTTCAGTGGTTTCGCTGCAGCGAGGGTGTGCTGGCGTGGTTGCCGCTGCCCGGCAATCGCATTTCCATGGTCTGGTCGGCACCGGAATACCTCGGCCGCGAGTTGCTCGAAATGGAACCAGAGGCGTTGTCCCGGCGTGTCGCCGGGGCCGGCGGCGGGCGACTGGGCGCACTGGAACTGATCACCGCGCAGGCGGGCTTCCCGCTACGCCTGATGCGTGCGCCACGGGCCGTGGCCTCGCGCCTGGCGCTGATCGGCGATGCCGCGCATACCATTCACCCGCTGTCCGGGCACGGCATCAACCTCGGATTTCAGGATGCTCAGGCGCTGTCGTCTCTCCTCTGCGAAAAGCCGGCCCACATTGATTGCGGCGACCTGTCCCTGCTGCGCGCTTACGAGCGGGCACGCAAGTCTGACGTGGTGACCCTGCAAACGGTGACGGACACGCTGCACGACCTTTTCGGCCCGGCCGCCGGACCGTTGGCCCGCCTGCGCAATTTTGGATTGAACCTCACCAACGGCTTGCCGGTCGTAAAGGACCTGCTGGTCCGCTACGCGCTGGCATCCTGATAATTTCCCTGGAGAACTCATGAAACCGTCCCTGCTTGCAGCCGCCCTGGCCTGCGTGTCCCTCGCCGCCATCGCCGACGAGTCCGATGTGAGAAAGGCCGCCGAAGCCAAGCTGGGCAAGGTCGAAAAGTTGGTCAAGGCCCCCATGCCGGGATTGTGGGAGGTAACCGTGGATAGCCAGATCTTTTATGTAGACGACAAGGCGTCATACCTGATCTTCGGCAACCTGCTCGACATGAAGACCGGCCGGAACATCACTGCCGAGCGGCAGTTCAACGCGCTGCCGCTGGATCTGGCGCTCAAGCAGGTTCGCGGCAACGGCAAGAACGTAATGGTCACTTTCGAGGATCCCAACTGCGGTTATTGCAAGAAGCTGGCGAAGGACGTGCTGACGCTGAAGGACGTGACCGTGTACACCTTCCTGCTGCCGGTGCTGGGCGACGATTCCTACGAAAAATCGAAGGCCATTTGGTGTGCGCCGGACAAGGCCAAGGCCTGGGTCGACTGGATGACTGCCAACAAGGCGCCGCCCGCGGCGTCGGGCAAGTGCGACACCTCCGGTCTGAACAAGTCCGCGCAACTGGGCGGCAAGCTGCGCATCAACGGTACGCCGGCTATCTTCTTTGCCGGCGGCGAGCGTGTCGGTGGCTACATACCGGCGGCCGAGATCGAAAAGCGCTTCGCCGCCGGCGGCTGAGCGGCCGCGAACTCCCTGCCTTCATAGTCTGCGGCGGCCAGCCGCCGCAGACCGTTCCGCGCGTCCGTAGATGCTGCTATGCGGCATAAGAAATCCTGTTTGAAGCATTGCTTTCGCTCGTACGGAAGCAGATACTTGTCCGGCTGTCAATGCTGGAAATCAAACAAAAAAGGAGGAGTCAGATGCAAGTCTCACGGCGGCAGTTCTTCAAGATCTGCGGCGCCGGCATGAGCGGGTCATCCATTGCTTTGATGGGATTCTCGCCCACATCGGCCCTGGCGGAGGTGCGCAGCTACAAGCTGGCCCACGCCACGGAAACCCGCAACATGTGCCCCTACTGCTCGGTCAGTTGCGGGGTCCTGATCTACACCACGGGCGACAAGTCCAAGAACGCGAAAGCGGACATCATCCACATCGAGGGCGATCCGGACAATCCCGTGAATCGCGGTACGCTGTGCCCCAAGGGTGCCGGCCTGATGGACATGGTCAAGAGCCCGAACCGGCTCAAGTTTCCCGAAGTGCGCGAAGCCGGCAGCAACGAGTGGAAGCGCATCTCCTGGGATGACGCGATCAACCGCATCGCGGCCCACGTCAAGAAGGACCGCGACGCCAACCTGATCGAGAAGAATGCCGACGGCGTGACCGTCAACCGCTGGAACACCACCGGTTTCCTCGCCTCGTCGGCCGCCGGCAATGAAGCCGGCTACCTCACCAGCAAGATCCTGCGCAACCTCGGAGTCGTCGCACTCGACACGCAAGCACGTATTTGACACGCCCCCACGGTATCCAGTCTGGGTCCGACATTTGGGCGTGGTGCAATGACCAATCACTGGGTCGATCTGAAGAATTCGGACCTGGTGATCGTCATGGGCGGCAATGCCGCCGAAGCGCATCCCTGCGGTTTCAAGTGGGTCATCGAAGCGAAGAAGGACCGCAAGGCCCGGCTGATCGTGGTCGACCCGCGCTTCACGCGCTCGGCCGCCGTTTCCGACTTCTACGCGCCGATTCGCGCCGGTTCCGACATCGCCTTCCTCGGCGGCGTCATCAACTACCTGCTGTCGAAGGACAAGATCCATCACGAGTACGTCAAGAACTACACCAACGCCGCCTTCCTGATCGACGAGGGCTTCAAGTTCGAGGACGGCCTGTTCTCCGGCTACAACGCCGAGAAGCGCAGCTATGGCAAGGACACCTGGAAGTACCAGATCGGCAAGGACGGCTTCGCCATGGTCGATCCGACCCTGGAAAGCCCGAACTGCGTCTTCCAGTTGCTGAAGAAGCACTACAGCCGCTACACGCCCGAGTTGGTGAGCAAGACCACCGGCACGCCGCAGGACGCCTTCCTCAAGATCTGCGAAATGATCGCGGAGACGGCGGCACCCGACAAGACCATGACGATCTGTTATGCGCTGGGCTGGACCGAGCATTCGGTCGGCTCGCAGAACATTCGCACCATGGCCCTGATCCAGCTCCTGCTCGGCAACATGGGCATGGCGGGCGGCGGCATCAACGCGCTGCGCGGCCACGCCAACGTGCAGGGCATCACCGACATGTGCCTGTATTCGGAAGTACTGCCCGGCTACCTGTCGGCGCCGACCGATGCCGACGTCGATCGCAAGACCTATCTGGAAAAGCGTACGCCGAAACCGCTGCGGCCGAACCAGATGAACTTCCCGCAGAACTTCCCGAAGTGGTTCACCAGCCTGCAGAAGGCCTGGTACGGGGCGGCGGCGACCGACAAGAACGACTACGGCTACGACTGGCTGCCGAAGAAGGATGGTGCCTACGACGTGCTGGCGATGTTCGAGCGCATGCACCAGGGCAAGATGAACGGCTTCTTCTGCCAGGGCTTCAACCCGCTGGCCTCGGTGGCGAACAAGAAGAAGGTGGCCGATGCGCTGGCCAAGCTCAAGTTCCTGGTCGTCATCGATCCGCTGGCCACCGATACCTCGGAGTTCTGGAAGCCGCACGGCGAGTTCAACGAGGTCGACCCGACCAAGGTCGCGACCGAGGTATTCCGCCTGCCGGCCAACCTCTTCGCCGAAGAGACGGCCAGCTTCACCAGCTCCGGTCGCGTCATCCAGTGGCACTGGAAGGCGGCCGACGGTCCCGGTGAGTCGAAGGGCGACATCGAGATCCTGGCGGCGCTGTTCCTCAAGCTCAGGGCGATGTATGCCAAGGACGGCGGCAAGCTGCCCGAGCCGATCATGAACCTGACCTGGCCCTACCGCATCCCGGCCAAGCCGTCGCCGGCGGAACTCCTCATGGAGATTTCCGGCAAGGCGCTGGGCGACGTCTTCGATCCCAAGGACAAGACCAAGGTCATCGTCAAGGCCGGCGAGCAGGTGGCCGGCTTCGCGCAACTGCGGGACGATGGCAGCACGTCCTGCGGCAACTGGATCTACGGCGGCTGCTGGTCGCAGGCGGGCAACCTCACGGCGCGGCGCGACAACTCCGACCCCACCGGGCTGGGCCAATCGCTGAACTGGGGCTTCGCCTGGCCGGCCAACCGGCGCATCCTCTACAACCGTGCCAGTTGCGACCTTTCCGGCAAGCCGTGGGACCCGAAGCGCACGGTGATCAAGTGGACCGGCACGGCCTGGGGCGGCAACGACGTGCCAGACATGCGGCCCGACGCGGCACCCGACGAGGGGGTGATGCCCTTCATCATGACCCCGGAAGGCGTGGCGCGGCTTTTCGCGCCGGCCATGGCCGACGGTCCCTTCCCCGAGCATTACGAGCCCTTCGAGACGCCGCTGGACAAGAATCCTTTCCATCCCAACAACCCCAAGGCCATCAGCAATCCGGCGGCACGGGTGTTCAAGGGCGACATGGAAACCTTCGGCAAGGCGAAGGACTTCCCCTACGTGGCCACTACCTACCGCCTCGTCGAGCACTTCCATTACTGGACCAAGCACTCGATGATCAATGCCGTGCTGCAACCCGACCAGTTCGTCGAGATCAGCGAGCAACTGGCGCAGGAGAAGGGCATTGCCACCGGCGACAAGGTCAAGGTGCGCAGCAACCGCGGCTTCATCAAGGCCGTGGCCGTGGTCACCAAGCGGATCAAGACGCTCGACGTCGACGGCAAGAAGGTGCACACCGTGGGCATTCCGATCCACTGGGGCTTCAAGGGGGTCACCAAGCCGGGCTTCATCACCAACACGCTGACGCCGTTCGTCGGCGACGCCAATTGCCAGACGCCAGAATACAAGGCGTTCCTGGTCAACATCGAGAAGATCTAAGGGGGATATGACATGGCATTGCAATCGCTAGATATCGCCCGCCGCTCGGCGACGACCACACCGGCACCCGGCGTCCGGCAGACCACGGAAGTGGCCAAGCTGATCGACGTGTCCACCTGCATCGGCTGCAAGGCCTGCCAGGCGGCCTGCATGGAATGGAACGACATTCGCGACGAGGTCGGCGTCAACCACGGCGTCTACGACAACCCGATCGACCTGACGGCCAAGTCGTGGACCGTGATGCGCTTCGCCGAAGTCGAGGAAAAGGGCAAGCTGGAGTGGCTGATCCGCAAGGACGGCTGCATGCATTGCGCCGATCCGGGCTGCCTCAAGGCCTGCCCGGCCCCCGGCGCCATCATCCAGTACGCCAACGGCATCGTCGATTTCCACCAGGAAAACTGCATCGGCTGCGGCTATTGCATCACCGGCTGTCCCTTCAACATCCCGCGCATCTCGCAGGAAGACAACAAGGCCTACAAGTGCTCGCTGTGTTCCGACCGCGTCGCCGTCGGCCAGGCGCCGGCCTGCGCCAAGGTCTGCCCGACCGGTGCGATCCAGTTTGGCTCCAAGGAGCAGATGAAGGATTACGCGGCGAAGCGAGTGGTCGACCTGAAGATGCGCGGCTACGACAAGGCGGGGCTCTATGATCCGGCAGGGGTGGGCGGCACGCACGTCATGTACGTGCTGCACCACGCCGACCGGCCGGAGCTCTACAAGGGCCTGCCCAACAATCCCAGTATCAGTCCGCTGGTGTCGTTGTGGAAGGGCATCGCCAAGCCGGTGGCCACTGTGGCCATGGCTGCCGTGGCATTGGGCAGCCTGTTCCACTACGTGATGAAGGGTCCGAACGAGGTCAGCAAGGAGCTTGAGGACGAACTGGAGAAGGAGGAGAAATGAAAACGACCATCCCCCTAGCCCCCTTCCCGCGGAAGGGGGTAACGACGGTTCAGCCGCTGCGCGGCTTCCAGCTTGTTGACTCGCTGCCCCCTCGGGGCGGCCCATCGGAGGCAGCATCATGATCCGCAATCCGAAAGACCTCACGCGCTACGACGCGCAGGAGCGGGCCAATCACTGGCTCGTCGGCATCTGCTTCATCCTGCTCGCGCTGTCCGGCCTGGCCTTCTTCCATCCGGCCTTTTATCCACTGACGCAGCTCTTCGGCGGCGGGGTCTGGGCGCGCATCCTGCACCCCTTCCTCGGCGTTCTCATGGCGCTGGCCTTCCTGGTGATGTTCTTCCGCTTCAAGTCGCTCAACGTGATGACGCCGGCGGACAAGGAATGGCTCTCGCGGGCCGGCGAGATGGTCAGCGGCAACGACCACAACATGCCGGAACAGGGCAAGTACAACGGCGGGCAGAAGGCGATGTTCTGGGCCATGGCGCTGTGCATGCTGCTCCTGTTCGTTTCCGGCGTCTTCCTGTGGCGCGCCTACTTCAACCTGCCGGTGGATGTGGTGCGCCTGGGCGCGGTGGTGCATTCGGCGGTCGCCGCGATCATGATCGCGATGATCTTCGTCCATGTCTATGCCGCGCTCTGGGTTCGCGGCACGGTGCGGGCGATGGTCTATGGCACGGTCACCCGCGCCTGGGCCAAGCAGCATCACCGCGCCTGGTACCGTCAGGTCACCGGCAAGTCCTGAACCGGCATTTCGCAGCGCCAACAAACCCGCGGGCTCCGGCCCGCGGGTCGTTTGTACGACCCCAATCGAATAGACTCTTCCCCATGAGCGCCACTTTCCAAGCCCCGATCATTCCCATCAAGTCGAGCAGCGAGCCGCCCCACGTCATCGCGCCCGACCCCGCGACACTTTTCAGCCAGCGCGCACTGCGCTTCGAGCAACTCGCCGACGGCCACAGCCTGGGCGACTGGCTGCGCTTCCTCGGTGCCATCAGCCGCGCCCAGCACCTGGCCCTGCAGGCCATGCCCGCGCTGGATTTGCCGGATGCGGCACGCATGGGCGTGGCGCGCGAACACCGCATGCCGCCCCTGCCGGCACAATCCTGGCCGCGTTCCGCCGCCTGGCGCGACAGCCTTTCCCTGATTGTCGCCGCCGTGGCCCGCGACGCGCCGGACATGGCGCGCGATGATCTGGCGCGGCTTGCCGCCTACGATGCCGAGCGGATCGAAGCCCTGGCCGAGCGCGTGCTGCATACCGAGCTCTACGGGCCGGATGCCGCCTTGCTGCCTTATGTCGGCGCCGCCCTGCAGGTGCTCTGGACAGCCGGCGCTGCCCGCCTCGGCGTTGCCGAGATTGTCGCGCTCGACGTGCCCGGCGTCTGCCCCTGTTGCGGCTTCCTGCCCGTGGCCAGCGTGGTGCGCGGCGCCGGCGAGGTCGGCAACCTGCGCTACCTGCACTGCGCCTTGTGCAACACCGAGTGGAACCTCGTGCGCGTCAAGTGCTCCGCCTGTGACGCCACCGAAGGCATCGGTTACCGTTACCTCGAAACCGGGACCGGCCAGCCCGGGCCAGACGCGGTGCGCGCCGAAACCTGCGAGGCCTGCAAGAGCTACCTGAAGATCGTGTATGCCGAGAAGGCACCCGTCGATCCGGTGGCCGACGACCTCGCCACCCTGGCGCTCGACATCCTGGTCGACGAAGCCGGCTATTCGCGCAGCGGGCCCAATCTGCTGCTGGTGCCCGGGGGCTGAATTGCAAGAGTCGGCGCTGGCGACACGGTGATTTCGTTTCATCGCTTACCCGCGGACGGAACCCCGAGGCATTTCACGGAACCAAACTTCAGCCTACACTGTCTGCCAGTAACCTCGTCCCAAGGAGAACCCATGAAGCGCCTGCTTGCCCTGCTCGCATTTCTTTGCGCCGCTGCCTTCAGCCTGCCGGCCGCGGCGGACCATCTCGACGGCGTGCTGCCCTTGCATGCCGATGACCACGCCGCGCTGGCGGCGGCGAAGCAGCAGCCCGACCGCCACGTCATGCTGTACTTCGGCGATCATTTGAACTGAGGGGCTTGTCGCTACACCGTGAGTGTGCTCAAGAAGCCCGAAGTCACCGCGAAATACTCGAAGCATTTCCTCGGCGCCCATGCCGATTTCGGCGAGCTGGAACTCGACGACAAGGACCCGCTGCACGCGATGGTCAAGCGCCACAATCCGCGCAAGCTGCGGCCGGTGCTGGTCTTCCTCGACGGCGCGGGCAAGGAGGTTGCGCGCTTGACCGGCGGGCTAAAGACCGTCGACGACGCGCTGCTGCTCGACCGTTACGTGGCCGAGAAACATTACCTGAAGGGTGGTGATTTCGCCGCCTTCAGGAAGGCGCAGAAGAGCTGACATTGCCGGCCGCCCCGGTATCGCGGCGGCCGGTGGCAAGGCTGTAGATGCGCAGCAGGTCTTCCTCGGAGACATCGATGAAGGAATCCATTTGGGTCAGCGCGTAGACAAAGTCCTCGTGTGAAATGGACTCGTATCCAGCCGGCGGCGCTGGCGCTGCGCCGCCGCGCACCAGCGCAGCCGGGTAGCGGCGCCAGGGAAACAGGGCGTTGAAGGCGACGGCTGCGACCAGGATGATCAGGACGTTGAGCATCACGGGGGCGACGACGAAGCCGAAACCCATGGCGCGCACCGAGGCGTCGCCGAGTGCGGCGGCCAGTGCCGTGGCGCCCGCGGGCGGATGGATGCAGCGCAGATAGTGCATGGCGCCGATGGCCAGGCCGACGCCCAGGCTGGCGGCCAGCATCGGATCCGGCACGTACAGCAGGCAGGCGATGCCGATCAGCCCTGACACCAGGTGGCCGCCGAGCAGCGGCCAGGGCTGCGACAGGGCGCCGTGCGGCACCGCGAAGAGCATGACGGCGGTGGAACCCATCGACAGCAGCAGGATAGGCGAGGCGGCACTGCCAAGTACGGCATTGCTGATCCAATACACAGCGAAAATACCGAAGCAGCCGCCTAGCGCCGACACCAGTCGTTCGCGATGGCTGACCGGACTGAGCTCGATGCCCAGGAGCCTGAGCCAAGTCGATATTTTCGACGGATTGTGCTTGTTCATGTGGCGCTCCTCGCATGAGTCCGGTCTCGTGGCGCGAATCCTGCACGCCGGGTTTGCATCGATACTATGGTTCGCGCGCGGTAGCGGGCAATGACTCATGTCAAGGCCCGCCACCGCACGGAAGCCGCTACAATAAATCGATCTCGTTTCTGCCCGGTCCGGGTGAAATCATGAATCCGCTCTCCCTGCTTCCCTCCGTCGACCGCCTGCTTTCCGCCGCGACGGTTTCCTCCCTGATCGATCTGCATGGCCGCGCCATTGTCACCGGGGTTGTGCGCGAGGTGCTGGGCGCCGCGCGCGAGGCCGTGAAGCAAGGGGGTGCCATGCCAAGCGAGGACGCGCTGATCACAAGAGTCGGCGCTGGCGTCACGGCGAAAACGACGCCAAAGCTGCGCCCGGTGTTCAATCTCACCGGCACCGTGCTGCACACCAACCTCGGTCGCGCGCCGCTGCCCGAGGAAGCCGTGCAGGCGCTGATCGCCGCCGCGCGTTCGCCTTGCGCGCTGGAGTACGACATAGCCTCCGGCGGCCGCGGCGACCGCGACAGCGTGGTCGATGAACTGCTCTGCGAACTCACCGGGGCCGAGGCGGCGACGGTGGTGAACAACAATGCCGCCGCCGTGTTCCTGCTGCTCAACACCCTGGCGCAGAAGAAGGAGGTCATCGTCTCGCGCGGTGAATTGATCGAGATCGGTGGCGCCTTCCGCGTGCCCGACATCATGAGCCGCGCCGGCGCGAAGCTGGTCGAAGTCGGCACCACCAACCGCACCCACCTCAGGGACTTCGCCGAGAACCTCGGCCCGCGCACCGCGATGCTGATGAAGGTGCATGCCAGCAACTACGCGATCCACGGTTTCACCCATGCCGTGCCCGAAGCCGAACTCGCCGCACTGGCGCACCAGAACAATCTGCCCTTCGTCGTCGACCTCGGCAGCGGCACGCTGAGCGACCTCTCCGCCTACGGCCTGCCGCACGAACCGACGCCGCGCGAAGCCATCGCCGCCGGCGCTGATCTCGTCACCTTCTCCGGCGACAAACTGCTGGGCGGGCCGCAGGCCGGCCTGCTGGTCGGGCGCCGCGACCTGATCGCCAGGATCAAGAAGAACCCGCTGAAGCGCGCCTTGCGCGTCGGCAAGCTGACGCTGGCCGCGCTGGAAGCCGTGCTGGCGCTCTACCGCGATCCCGACCGCCTGCACCTGCGCGTCACCGCCGTGCGCCAATTGACGCGGCCCGAAGTCGAGATTCGAGCCGCCGCCGAACGCCTGCTGCCGACGCTGAAAAACGCGCTGGCCGGCCTGCCGGTGACGGCGGAAATCGTCGCGCTGAAATCGCAGATCGGCTCCGGCTCGCTGCCCGTCGACCGCCTGCCCTCAGCCGGTTTCTCCATCCGTCCGCAAGGCAGGAAAGGCGGCGTGCTGAACCGCATCGAGGCGGCCTTGCGCGCCCTGCCCAAGCCTGTGATCGGCCGCATCGAGGATGGCGCCCTGCTGCTCGACCTGCGCTGCCTCGAACCGGACGAAGAGACAGCGTTCGCCGCCGCGCTGGCGGGCCTGGAAGTCGGACGATGCTGATCGGCACCGCGGGTCACATCGACCACGGCAAGACCACGCTGGTGAAGGCGCTCACCGGCGTCGATGCCGATCGCCTGCCAGAGGAAAAGGCGCGCGGCATCACGCTCGACCTGGGCTACGCCTACACAGCCCTGGCCGACGGCTCGGTGCTGGGCTTCGTCGATGTGCCGGGCCACGAGAAGCTTATCCACAACATGCTGGCCGGCGCCACCGGCATCGACTTCGTGCTGCTGGTGATTGCCGCCGACGACGGCCCGATGCCGCAGACGCGCGAGCACCTGGAACTGCTTGACCTGCTCGGCCTCACGCGCGGCGCCGTCGCACTGAACAAGATCGACGTCGTGACGCCGCAACGGCTGGCGGAGGCGCAGGCCGAGGTGGCGGCGCTGTTGGCCGGAACCGGGCTCGCCGGCAGCCCGGTGTTTCCGCTTTCGGCCCGCGGCGGCGAGGGCGTGCCCGCATTGCGCGCACACCTCGATGCGGTCGCCGCCGGCACCGCGCGCGCATTGGCGCAAGGTCGCTTCCGGCTGGCCATCGATCGCTGTTTCAGCCTCGCCGGCGCCGGCACGGTGGTCACTGGCACGGCCCATTCCGGAAAAGTCGGCGCTGGCGACACGGTGATCGTGTCGCCGCCGGGGCGCAGCGGACAACTTCGAGCGCGCGTACGCAGCCTGCACGTGCAGGATCGGCCCGCGCAGCAGGGGCAGGCCGGCGAGCGTTGCGCGCTGGCGCTGGTCGGCGACTTCGAAAAGCGCGACATCGAACGTGGCATGTGGGTGGTCGACCCCGCACTCGCGATCCCATTGCGCCGATTCCAGGGCGAACTGCGCGTGCCGCCCGGACAGGCGGCGCTGCGGCACCTGCAGACCGTGCATGTGCATCTGGGCGCCGAGGACATCATGGGGCGCGTCGCCTTGCTCGATTGCGCGGAAGCCGGCGCCGGCGAGGCGGCGCTGGTGGAAATCCTGCTCGAACGCGAAACCCTGGCCTTGCGCGGCGACCGCTTCGTGCTGCGCGATGCCGGCGCGCAGCGCAGCGTCGGCGGCGGGCGCGTGCTCGACATTTTTCCGCCGACGCGACACAAGCGCAGCGCCGAGCGGCTCGCCCTGCTGGCGGCGATGCGCGACAATGATCCGCTGCCGACGCTTTCCCTGCTCGCCGCACGAACTGGCGCTGGCGTCGACCTCGCGCGCTTCGCTGCCGCCTGGAACCTTGCCGCGCCCGAGGCGGAGGCGTTGTGGGCGCGCGCCGGACTGACGCTGGTCCGCGACGGCGAAGGGCGCCTCGGGTTTGCCGGCGCGGCCTGGTCTGCGCTGGAACGGCGCCTTCTCGATGTCCTGGCGCGCGAGCACGAACGCGCCCCGGACCTGACCGGCGTCGAGCGCGAACGCCTGCGGCGCATGACCTCCGCCAACCTGCCGCGTGCCGCCTTCGATGCCCTGGTCGGCGAACTGCTGGCCGCCGGCGGGATTGCGCAGACCCGTGCCTGGCTGCACCTGCCCGGGCACGTCGCCAGCGTCTCGGCCGGCGACCGGGACCTGTTCACCGTCTTGAAGCCGCTGCTCGACGCGGCGCCGTTCAACCCGCCGCGCGTGCGCGACGTGTTCCGCGCCAGCGGCACCGCCGAAGACGTGGTACGCCAGTTGTTCCGCCGCATGGCGCGCGGTGGCGAGCTTTACCCGGTTGCCCACGACCATTACTTCACCGCCGCCGCGGTCGCGAACCTGGCCGCCATCGTCCGGCGCCTGAACGCGGAGCGTGGAATGGCGCGTGCCGCCGATCTGCGCGACATCATCTACGGCGATGGTGGCGGCGGGCGCAAGGTGGCGATCCAGATCCTCGAATTCTTCGATCGCATCGGCTACACTCGCCGCGTGCGCGATGAGCACCTGCTGCGCGGCGGCGCGACCACCCATGCATGGCTCGATGAGTAAATCAACAATGGAAGAGAACGTTCCCCGGTGGGGCGGCCGGTCTTCAAAACCGGCAGGGGTCGCCACGCGGTCCCTGGTGGGTTCGACTCCCTCTCTCTTCCGCCATCCGACGCGTGGCACCATGGCGGCCGGGACCCGGACTTGTTCCCGACGCGCTGTAGTCCTGCTGGCGCTGGCCATGCTCTCTGGCTGTGCCGGGATGCCGCACGACGGCAAGCCGGATGGCGCGGCCCCCGGCGCCATGTGCCCGACCCGATGAATCCTGTGCCCTTTCGCGGCGCGATTCCCGATGGCCTGCTCTACGACCTGGAGCACGACATGTGGGTGAAGCGGGATGGCGGCGAGGCGCTGATCGGCGCTACGGCCTACGGCATTTTTCGCGCCGGCGAAATCATCGGCTTCACCGCCAAGCCGAAGGGTGCCGACGTGGCGCGGGGGCGCGGCCTGGGCACGGTCGAATGCGCCAAGACCGTGCTCGCCGTGCGCGGACCGATTTCCTTCGTGCTGGTCGCGGCCAACGAGGAGGCCGAGGAGAATCCGGCCATCCTCAATCGCGATCCCTACCATGCCGGCTGGATGGTGCGCGCGCGGCCGACGCACTGGGATGCCGAGTGCGACCGCCTGGTGGACGCCGAGCGCTACCGCGCCCATGTGCGGCGCGCCGAACCGGCGGCGGAATTCCTGTGAGCGTCCGCCGCGACAAGCTCGCCATCCTGCTCTGGTCGGCGACGCCGGAGCGCCCCGATCTATGCGCCACGCCCTTCGTGCACGCGGCAGCGGCGGCGGCCTTCGATTGCAGGGTGGAAATCCATTTCGCCGGCCCGGCGGTGCGCCTGCTGGTGGCCGGCGTTGCCGATGGGATGCGGCCGTGGCC
Organism: Sulfuritalea sp.; assembly: GCF_017302275.1. Taxonomy (GTDB): domain Bacteria; phylum Pseudomonadota; class Gammaproteobacteria; order Burkholderiales; family Rhodocyclaceae; genus Sulfuritalea. Next base: position 99,853 of record NZ_JAFLDR010000003.1, on the reverse strand, counting down.
GGGGGTCGAAACCTCGATCTACCAGATGCTGCGCCAGGCCACCAACCTCGGCGTCGAGCTGCGTGCCTGCGCCATGGCCATGGGCGCGCTGGTCGGCCCTGGCGAGGCGCTGATTTCCGAGTATGCCGGCACCATCGCCGCCAGCGCGTTCGTCGATCGCGCGCTCGACCCCGAGTGGGCGACGCTGGTGTTCTGAGCCATGGCCGCCCCTGCCTGCCCCTCCTGCCGCGCGCCGATGCAGGCGCAGCGCTTCCCGCGCAAGCTCAATGGCGATGTCGAACTCGACCTGTGCTTTTCCTGCCAGGGCATCTGGTTCGACGACTACGAAAGCCTGCAACTGGCGCCGGCCGGCGTGGTCGACCTGTTCCGCCTGATCCACGAACATCGCGACGACCAGCGCGTTTCGCTGGCCAATCCCCTGCACTGTCCGCGTTGCGGCGAACGCCTGATCCATTCCCAGGATCGGGTCAGGAGCGGAGTATTCAACTACCAGCGTTGCGGCCAGCACGGCCGCTTCATCACCTTTGCCCAGTTCATGATCGAGAAGGGCTTCGTGCGCCAGTTGACCGGCGCCGAGATCGACGAGATCAAGGTCCGCATCGGCACGGTGCGCTGCACCGGTTGCGGCGCGCCGGTGGATATCCGCAAGGACAGCGCCTGCACCCATTGCCGCGCGCCGATCGCGATCCTCGATCCGCAGGCGGTGGAACAGGCGCTGTCGGGCTACCGGGAGGCCGCGGCGAAGCAGGCCACGCCGCCGGCCCCGGCCTTGCTGGCCGAGACGATCCTCGACGCCGAGCGCGAGCGCAGCCGCCAGCAGCGCGAGCGCGGCAGCGGGCTCAATGCCGACATCGGCGACCTGCTGCTGGACGGCGTGGCGATGGTGTGGGACCTGGTGCGCCGGTGAGCGCGCCGATCACCGGCGTCATACTGGCCGGCGGCGCCGGCCGTCGCATGGGCGGCGTCGACAAGGGCCTGCAGGAGCTCAACGGCCAGCCGCTGGTGCAACGCGTGCTGGTTCGCCTGGCGCCACAGGTGGATAGCGTGCTGATCAGCGCCAACCGCAATCGCGAACGCTATGCCGGTTTCGGCTGCCCCGTGCTGGGTGACACGATCCCCGGTTACGCCGGCCCGCTGGCCGGTCTGCAGGCCGCGCTGGCGCATGCCGGGACCCCGCTGCTGGTCAGCGCGCCCTGCGACTCGCCCTTCCTGCCCGCCGACCTGGTGGCACGCCTGCGCGCGGCATTGGAAGCGAAGGCGGCCGACCTCGCCGTGGCTCGCGCGGACGGACGTGTGCACCGCGCCTTCTGCCTGCTGCGCAGCGATCTGCGACCCGGACTCGACGCCTTTCTCGCCAGCGGCGAGCGCCGGGTCGGCCTCTGGCACGCGTCGCTGAAGGTGGTCGAGGTGGATTTCGACGACGAGGCGGAGGCCTTCGCCAACGTCAATACCCTGGAAGACCTGGGCGCCGGTCGGCAGTCCTGAGCCCGTCGCGATGGCGCGGGACGAAGATTCATGTAGAACGCTGGCGTCTCAAAAATGTCGCGATCCGTGAAAAAACCGCATGACGGGCAGGATCGTCTGTGCTTCAATGTTGGGCGGTCAATCGGTTTTTGGAAACATGAGGAGTTCGCCATGAAATGGATGTTCAATCGGGCCGGCCTCGGCGCCCTTGCCGGCAGCCTCGGCCTTTGCTTCTTCGTGATGAGCGCGGCCTTGCCGGCTCACGCGGCACCGGCGCCGACTGCCGAGGCGGCAGCCCCGGGCGCGACCCGCTTTGCCGTGGTCTGGCGCCTGCGTGGCGACGTCAGCGCGACGCGCGGCAGCGCTCAGCGCAAGCTGCGCGAGGGCGACCCGGTTTATGTCGGCGAGCGCGTGCGTGCCGCCGCCCAGGCCGAAGCCGTGCTGCGCACCGAGGATGCGGGCGTGGTCGCGGTGCGCCCCGGCACCGAGTTCGTCGCCGAGCGATTCGCCGCCGAGGACAAGCCGACCGACAGCCTCACCATCCGCCTCGTGACCGGTTCGCTGCGCGTCATCAGCGGCTGGATCTCCCGGACCAACCGCAGCGGTCACAACGTCGTGACCGCGTCCGCCACCATCGGCATTCGCGGCACCGACCACGAGCCCTATGTGCTGTCGCCGGAACTGGCGAAGGAAACCAACAATCCCGAGGGAACCTACGACAAGGTCAATCGCGGCGGCACCACGATGAAGGTCGGCGACAACACGCTCGACATCGATCCCGGCAAAGTCGGTTTCGTGCGCGCCCCGGCCAAGGTTCGCGAGCGCGCGCTGCTAACCATCCTGCTGCCGGTGCTGCTGGACAAGGTGCCAAACTTCTACGTCCCCGGGGAATTCGACGCCGAACTCGACCGCTATTCGCAGACCGCCGACCAGGAGAGCCAGAAGCAGCTCGAACAGAAGCGCAAGTCGCCTGCCGCCGCCGCTGCCGGCAAACAGTGCGCGCCGACCGATATTGCCAAGACCTGGCTGGCCGCGCTCGACGGCGCCATTGCCAAGGGCGACGCGCAGGCCATCATCGCCATGTTCGCGGCGGATGTCGCGGTGCGCGCCAACATCAAGGAAAAGGGCGGCAAGCTGGCCAGCGTCGACCTTGGCCGCGAAGAACTGGCGCAGAGCACCATCGCCGCCATGAAGGGCCTCAAGGACTACAAGCAGCGCCGCGTATGGACCGACGCCCGGCTGACCGACCTTGCCGGCGGCGATGCTTGCGACCGCATCAGCCTGAGGTCGGTGGTGGTCGAGCAGGGCAAGCAGTCCGGCAAGGCCTATCGCTTCGAATCGCTGGAGCAATACTCGCTTGAGCTGCGCTCCGGCAAGTGGATCGCCGTGAAGGCGGAAACCACCCAGCAGTAATTCCGCGGCCGGTTGGCGGAAAGCAGAAGGCCGGCGCATGCGCCGGCCTTCTTCATTTCGTCCGACCCGGAGGGCGGACGGTATCCTGCGGACTGGAGCGGGTGAAGGGAGTCGAACCCTCTTCATCAGCTTGGGAAGCTGAGGTAATGCCGTTATACGACACCCGCGTCGGAAGCGGATTTTAGCCTTACATCAAAACGATGTCGAACTGCTCCTGGGTGTAGCCGCTCTCGGCGTGCAGGGAAATCGGCAGGCCGATGAACTCCGAGAGCATGGCCAATGCCTGCGACTCTTCTTCGTGGAACAGGTCGATCACGTTCGGCGCGGCGAGCACGCGCATTTCGCGCGCCGTGAACTGGCGCGCCTCGCGCAACAGTTCGCGCAGGATTTCATAGCAGACCGTTTGCGCCGTCTTCACCTCGCCGCGGCCGCCGCAGGTCGGACAGGGTTCGCACAATATGTGGGCGAGGCTTTCGCGGGTGCGCTTGCGCGTCATCTCGACCAGACCGAGCTGGGTGAAGCCGGAGACGGTGATGCGCGTGTGGTCCCTGGCCAGCGCCTTGTTGAATTCCGCCAGCACCGCCTCCTTGTGCTGTTCGTCTTCCATGTCGATGAAGTCGGCGATGATGATGCCGCCGAGGTTGCGCAGGCGCAACTGGCGGGCGATGGTCTGCGCCGCCTCGAGGTTGGTCTTGAAGATGGTGTCGTCGAAATTGCGCGAGCCGACGTAGCCGCCGGTATTGACGTCGATCGTGGTCATGGCCTCGGTCTGGTCGAAGATCAGGTAGCCGCCGGATTTCAGGTCGACGCGCCGCGCCAGCGCCTTCTGGATTTCCTCTTCCACACCATGCAGGTCGAACAGCGGTCGCTCGCCGGTGTAATGCACCAGGCGATCGGCGACCTGCGGCACGTACTCGTTGGCGAAGGCTTGCAGCTTCTGGAAATTCTCGCGCGAGTCGATCACCACGCTTGCGGTTTCGCTATTCACCAGGTCGCGCAGCACGCGCTGGGCGAGGGTCAGGTCGTGATGCAGCATCATGGGCGGCAGGGCGCCAACGCTGCGGCTCTTGATTTCGCTCCAGATGCGGCGCAGGTAGGCGATGTCGGCCGCCAGTTCGTCATCTCCGGCTTCGGCGGCGACGGTACGCAGTATGTAGCCGCCGGGCTGGTCGGGCGGCAGCAGGGCCTGGATCCGCGCGCGCAGCTTCTCGCGCTCGGCTTCCTCGCCGATGCGCTGCGAAATGCCGATGTGGGTATCCTGCGGCAAATGCACCAGCAGGCGACCGGCAATGGATACCTGGGTGGTCAGGCGCGCGCCTTTGGTGCCGATCGGGTCCTTCTGCACCTGCACCATGATCGACTGCCCCTCGGCCAGGATGCGTTCGATGGGCCGGGTTTCATGGCTGTTGTAACCGTTGCCGGTGACGCGTTCGCTCCAGATGTCGGCGACATGGAGGAAGGCGGTGCGTTCCAGGCCGATTTCGATGAAGGCGGACTGCATACCGGGCAGCACGCGCACCACGCGGCCCAGGTAGACGTTGCCGACGATGCCGCGACCGTTGGTGCGCTCGATGTGCAGTTCCTGCACCACGCCCTGTTGCAGCAGGGCGACGCGGGTTTCCTGCGGCGTGAAGTTGATCAGGAACTGCTCGGTCAGCATGAAGAAAACCTCCCCCCATCCCCCTCCCCCGGGGAGGGGGTGACAATGGTTCGGCCGCGCTGCAGCCTCCGGGTTGAACGCTGACCCCGGCTTGGGGCGGCCCTGCGCGGGGGTCTCACAGCGGATAGCCGAAATCGCGCAGCAGCAGCGCGGTTTCGCACAGCGGCAGGCCGACGATGCCCGAGTGCGAGCCGCGGATTTCCTCGATGAAGGTGGCGGCGCGGCCCTGGATGCCATAGGCGCCGGCCTTGTCCATCGGTTCGCCGCTTTGCACGTAGCGCCGGATCTCGCCGGCACTGACCGTGCGGAAGCGCACGTCGCTGATCGAAAGGCGGTGCTCGATGCGTCCGTCCCTGGCCATGGCGATCGCGGTCAGCACGCGGTGGCTGCGTCCGGAGAGGCGGTCAAGTATGGCCATCGCATCATCCTCGTGGCGCGGCTTGCCGATGATCTCGCCGTCGAGGTCCAGGGTGGTGTCGGCGGCAAGTACGGGATGCGACACCAGCGGCCGCCGCGCCAGCAGGTCGGCGCCGAATTGGGCCTTGGCCCGCGCCACGCGCTGGACATAGGCTTCCGGCGTTTCGCCGGGCAGCCAGGCTTCGCTGACCTCATCGTCCTCGCGCGATCCGCTGCGAAACAGCAACAGGTCGAAGCGGACGCCGATCTGCGCCAGCAATTCGCGGCGGCGCGGGCTTCTCGATGCAAGGTAGATGCGCGGATCGATCATGCGAGGACGTTAGCGATAGGCATCAGGATAGCCCCGCCCCGGGACGGGGGCGACCAATTCGTCCTTGCGTCGTATCACGCCGAGGGGTGTCTCGCACCGGATCATTCCTTTTGACTAAAACGGGGCTTCCGAGCATAGCTTCAGTCCCGATGGTAGGGGTGGCTCTTTGTCACGCTGACGGCCCGATACAGGGCTTCGGCGAGGATCACCCGGACCAGGGCGTGGGGCAGGGTCAGGCTGGAAAGGCGCATGGTTTCGTCGGCGTTGTCCTTGATGCGCGGATCGAGTCCATCGGGGCCGCCGATGATGAAGGCGACGTCCGCGCCGTCAACCATCCATTTTGCCAGACGCTCGGCCAGTTGCCGCGTGGTCGGCGCCTCGCCGCTTTCGTCGAGTGCGATGCGACGGCAGCGGGCCGGCAACCGGGCATCGATGCGCGTCGCTTCGAGCGCCATCATGGCCTGCGCGGTCTTGCCCGAACTGCGCGGCTCGGGCTTGATCTCGATGAGTTCCAGCGGCAGTTCGCGCGGCATGCGCCTCGCGTATTCGGTCCAGCCGGCGGCGACCCAGTCCGGCGGCCTGGCCGACACTGCCGCGACGATCAGCTTCATTCGCCTTCGGTGTCGGCGGCGGCCTTCTTGCGCGTTCGCTTGGGGACGACCTTCCACAATTCTTCGAGGTTGTAGTAGGTGCGTACCGCGGGTTGCATGACATGGACCACGATGTCGCCGAGATCGACCAGCACCCATTCGCCGGCCTCCTCGCCCTCGATGCCGATCACCTGGCCGCCGGCTTCCTTTACCTTGTCATGGACGTTCTTCGCCAGGGACTTGACCTGGCGGTTGGAATCGCCGGTGGCGATGATGACGCGGTCGAACATCGCCGAGATCTTCGAGGTGTTGATCACCTCGATGTCCTTGGCCTTGATGTCCTCGAGCGCGGCGACGGCGATTTTCTGCAGTTTTCTAATGTCCATGCGGAGTCCGGTAGAGCTGATGGGATTCAATATAGTCTAGAACGGGATCGGGGACCAGATGGCGCACCGAGAGACCGCGGGCCAGCCGCTCGCGAATCGCCGTCGCGGAAATCTCCAGCGCCGTGATCGCGAAGGGAACGATGCGTCCGGCCGGCACGCCGGCGAGATCGGCGGCGGTGCCTTTCCGGCTGAGGAATTCGGCGTCGAGCGCCGTATCACCGGCGCCGACTCTTATGTCGTGGCCCGGTCGCGTCGCCACGGCGACATGCGCCAGGTCGAACAGTTCGTGCCAGCGGTGCCAGGCTTCGAGCCGGGCGAAGGCGTCGGCGCCCAGCAGCAGCACCAAGGCGCGCTGTGGTCCGTGCAGCGCGCGAAAGCGTTGCAGCGTATGGACGGTGTAGCTTGGCGCCGGGTTTGCCGTCGAGTTCAGCACTTCGGCCGGGCCCACGCTGCAGCCGGGCAGCGAGGCCAGGGCGCGCTCGACCATGGCCAGTCGATCCTTTGGCGTGCCGCACGGTGCGTCGCGCAGCGCCGGGTTGCCGGCCGGGACCAGGCATACTTCGGCGAGGCCCAAAGCTTCGCGCGCTTCGATCGCCAGCCGCAGATGCCCGATGTGCAGCGGATCGAAGGTGCCGCCGAGTATCCCCAGCGCGCCGGCGGCCTCACTCATCGGGTTGGGCGGGCTCCGCTTCCGGGATGGATTCGGACACGGGGTCGGGCGTCGCGAACACGTCGCGGTAGGACAGGTAGACGCTGGCTACCATGGTCGGCGCCAGGATGAAGATCAGCAGCATGCGCAGCGCGACCGAGAGGATGCTGAGCAGTGATTGCGAGAGCGTGCCGGCGACGATCAGGATCAGGCCCGGCAGCGCCGCGCCGACCAGCGCCAGTGCCAGGCCGTACATGGCGAAGCAACGCCAGTTGCGCCAACTGGCGACGAAGCTGAAGAACAACGACTTGCCGGCGCTGACCCCATCCCATGCCGTCAGCAGCGGCGCGAACCAGAAGGCCATCAGCAAGGGCGAGGCGAGCACCACGATCACGCCCATGTCGGCCATGAACGCCGCCGCCTCGTCGGCGTCCATGCCGTCCTTGAGGTTGATCGGTTCACCCAGCGCGATGCCGCTGATCAGTACCAGCAGGCTGGAGCCGACCAGGTGCAGGATGCCGAGGCGAAGCAGGCCCAGGCGCTGGGCGCCGATGCCGACGCCCAGGGTGTCGGCATCGAGGGATTGCCGGCGTTCGATGGCGCGGCAACCGTTGGCCAGCATCACGGTCAGCGTGGGCAGCAGCAGCGGCAGGATGAAGGGACCGATGGTCGGCACCAGGTTGACCACCAGTACCGTCAGCAGGTAGCCGAAGGTGAGCGCGGTCATCAGCGGCGGATGGCGGCGGAACAGGGCAAATCCGGCAAGCAGCCAGAGGATGCCGTGACGGGCGGGCAGGCGGCGGGCGTCCATCAGTCGTCGTGCGCCATGAAGTCGATGACCTGCGGCGCGACGGGCGGCAGGGCTTGCGGGTCGAAAGCCAGGTCGCCTTCCGGATCGGGCGTGCCGGTGGCCACCAGCCCGGCGAAATCGAACAGGCGCGCGTCGAGCAGATGCGAAGGCACGACGTTGGCGAGGCTGCGGAACATGGTCTCGATGCGGCCCGGGAAACGCTTCTCCCAGTCGCGCAGCATCTGCTTGACCTGCTGCCGTTGCAGGTTGGGCTGCGAGCCGCAAAGGTTGCAGGGAATGATCGGAAAGGCGCGTTGTTCGGCCCAGGTTTCGAGGTCGCTTTCGCGGCAATAGGCCAGCGGGCGGATCACGATGTTGCGGCCGTCGTCCGAGACCAGCTTGGGCGGCATCGACTTCAGCTTGCCGCCGAAGAACATGTTGAGGAACAGCGTTTGCAGGATGTCGTCGCGATGGTGGCCGAGCGCGATCTTGGTCGCCCCCAGTTCGCAGGCGACGCGGTACAGCACGCCGCGCCGCAAGCGCGAGCAGAGCGAGCAGGTGGTCTTGCCCGCAGGGATCACGCGCTTGACGATGGAATAGGTGTCCTCGTTCTCGATGTGGAAGGGCACGGCTATGCTGCGCAGGTAGTCCGGCAGCACCTCGGCGGGGAAGCCGGGCTGCTTCTGGTCGAGATTGACCGCGACGATGTCGAAGCCGATCGGCGCGTGCTCACGCAGGAACAGCAGGATGTCGAGCAGGGCGAAGGAATCCTTGCCACCCGAAAGGCAGACCATGACCTTGTCGCCGGTCTCGATCATGTTGAAGTCGGCGATCGCCTGTCCCACTTCACGGCGCAGGCGTTTTGCGAGTTTGTTGCTCTCGAAGGCTGCCCTTTGGGCTTGCCTGGCGGTCGGTGCAGGATTCAAGAGGGCGTTCACAATCGCGCCGTCCTTCCGCCGTCGACATTGATCACCTGGCCGGTGATGTAAGGAGCATCGAAGACGAGGAATTTCACGGTGCGCGCGATGTCGGCCGGCGAGCCGACGCGTTTCAACAAGGTGTGTTCAATGATAGCGGCGCGCGTGGCGGGCGGAAAGTCATGATCGTTTTGTGGCCATTCGATCGGCCCCGGCGCCACGGCGTTGACCCGCACCCGCGGCCCCAGTTCCAGCGCCAGGGCCCGGCTCAGCCCGAGCAGGCCGGCCTTCGCCGCGCAGTACAGCGGATAGCCCTTGAGCGGACGCTCGGCATGGATGTCGGTGATGTTCACGATGCAGCCGGCGCTCCGTTCAAGATGCGGCGCAGCCGCTTGCGAGAGGAACAGCGGCGCCTTGAGGTTGGAGCCGATCAGGTCGTCCCATGCCGCCGTGTCGACAGCGCCGACTTTCGTGGCGAAGAACGAGGAGGCGTTGTTCACCAGCGCGTCAAGCCGGCCGAAACGCTGTACGACGGAGTCCACCAGCGGCGGCAGGGCGGCGGTGTCGAGCAGGTCGGCGGCGAAGGTCAGGGCCGAGTCGGCACGTGAGCCATTCAGCCGCGCCGCCAGTTCGTTTGCTTCGGCTGCCGAGGCGCGGTAGTGGATCGCCACGCGGGCGCCCGCTTCGTGCAGTGCGCGCGCGATCTCCGCGCCGACGCGACGGGCGGCGCCGGTGACGAGGACGACGGGGGCAGGTGTCATGGCGCGAGTATACCGGCGAGCACTCGCGCCGCCGCGGCGAAACCGAAACTCGCGGTGACCGCCACCGATGAGCCGTAGCCCGCGCAGGCGAGCCCGGCGGCGGCGTCGAAGTCATCCTCGATGGCGCAAGCCTGCGCCGTCGGACGGCGAACCTGCTCCGGCGAAAACACGCAGTCGACGCCGAACTTCTGTTTCGGGTCGCGCGGGTAGCCGAACTCCTTGCGCAAGCGTGCGCGCACCTTCGAAGCCAGCGCATCCTGCGTCGTACGCGCCAGGTCGATCACTTCGATCCGCGTCGGATCGGTGCGGCCGCCGGCGCCGCCGGTGGTCACGATGCGGATCCCGGCACGGCGGCAATGCGCGATCAGCGCGGCCTTGGCACGCACCTGGTCGATGGCGTCAATCACCGCGTCGCAGGGCGGGATCAGCGCTGCCACATTGGGCTCGTCGATGAACTCTTCCACGGTGGCGACCACGCAGGCCGGATTGATCGCCGCGATTCGCTCCTTCATCGTGTCGACCTTGGCCGCGCCGAAGGTCGATTCCAGGGCGTGGATCTGCCGATTCACGTTGGATTCGGCGATGTGGTCGAGGTCGATAAGCGTCAGGCGGCCGATGCCCGAGCGCGCCAGCGCCTCCGCCGCCCACGACCCGACGCCGCCGACGCCGACCACCGTGACATGCGCTGCCGTGGCGCGCGCCAGGGCGCCGGCACCATACAGCCGTTCGATGCCGCCGAAGCGGCGTTCATGGTCGTGGGAGGAGGTCACTCGGGGCATCCAATCGACGATTGGCAACCGGATCTGCAAACAAACGCGGGGGTTCCGAAGAACCCCCGCTCTGATCTTGGTGGCCAGGGGCAGAATCGAACTGCCGACACACGGATTTTCAGTCCGTTGCTCTACCAACTGAGCTACCTGGCCGGAAAGGCCGCGAATTATAGGGCCTCGGGGCGGGAACGTCAAAGACCTTGCCTGGGGATGGACGACCACTGCCTTGCTGACGACTGGCTGACAGGCAGAGTAAGGCGCGTGTAAGAGCCGGTTCCTAGAATTGTGCGTTGCAAATGCATCATTTGTCACTTAAACAATCCCTTCCATCCTCCGGAGGACAATATGAAAGAAGAAGACATCGTTGAAAGGATTCAGAAGAATCCGAAGTTCATGCAGTTCGTAAGAATGCGCAACAACTACTCGATCGTGTTGTCGATCATGATGATGGTCGTGTATTTCGGCTACATCCTGCTGGTTGCCTTCAACAAGCAGTTCCTGGCGACCAAGATCAGCGCGGGTGCCGTGACCTCGATCGGGATTCCGCTCGGCGTCGGCGTCCTCGTCTTCACCATCGTCATCACCGCCATCTATGTCCGCCGCGCCAACAACGAGTTCGATGCGACCAAGGACGAAATCGTAAGGGAGGCTTCCAAGTGATCAAGGCCAAACACATCCTCGGCGGCGCTGCCGCCCTCCTGGCCGCGGGCGCTGTTCTCGCCGCCGGCGCCGACCTCGGTCAGGCGCAAAAGCAGGCCACCAACTGGACCGCCATCGTGATGTTCGCCATGTTCGTCGGCATCACGCTGTGGATCACCAAGTGGGCGGCCGGCAAGACCAAGACCGCCGCTGACTTCTATACCGCGGGTGGCGGCATCACCGGCTTCCAGAACGGCCTGGCGATCGCCGGCGACTACATGTCGGCGGCGTCCTTCCTCGGTATTTCGGGCCTGGTGTTCGGCTCCGGCTTCGACGGCCTGATCTTCTCGATCGGCTGGCTGGTCGGCTGGCCGGTCATCACCTTCCTGATGGCCGAGCGCCTGCGCAACCTGGGCAAGTTCACCTTCGCCGACGTCGCGGGTTACCGCTTCGACCCGGGTCCGATCCGCACCTTCGCCGCCTGCGGCTCGCTGGTGGTGGTGGCCTTCTACCTGATCGCCCAGATGGTGGGTGCCGGCCAGCTGATCAAGCTGCTGTTCGGCCTCGACTACATCGTCGCGGTCTGCCTGGTCGGCTGCATCATGATGGTCTACGTGCTGTTCGGCGGCATGACCGCGACGACCTGGGTGCAGATCATCAAGGCGGTGATGCTGCTGACCGGCGCCACCTTCATGGCCTTCGCCGTGATGTTGCAGTTCGGCTTCAGCCCCGAGGCGATGTTCAGCAAGGCGGTCGAAGTGCATTCGAAAAAGGATGCCATCATGGGGCCGGGCGCGCTGATCAACGATCCGGTTTCGGCGATTTCCGTCGGCATGGCGCTGATGTTCGGCACCGCCGGCCTGCCGCACATCCTGATGCGCTTCTTCACCGTACCGAGCGCCAAGGAAGCCCGCAAGTCGGTGGGCTGGGCCACGACCTGGATCGGCTATTTCTACATCCTGACCTTCATCATCGGCTTCGGCGCCATCACCAACCTGATCCCCAACCCGGCCGACTACTTCGTCAATGGCGAAATCGCCAAGGGCCTGAACGGCGGCGGCAACATGGCAGCCGTGCATCTGTCCAAGGCTGTGGGCGGCGACCTGTTCATGGGCTTCATCTCCGCCGTGGCCTTCGCCACGATTCTGGCGGTGGTGGCGGGCCTGACGCTGTCCGGCGCATCGGCGGTGTCGCATGACCTGTACGCCTCGGTGTGGCGTCATGGCAACGTGGATTCGGCCACCGAACTGCGCGTGTCGAAGATCACGACGGTCTGCCTCGGCATCTTCGCCGTGCTGCTGGGCATCGTGTTCGAGAAGGAAAACGTTGCCTTCATGGTGATGCTGGCCTTCGCCGTGGCCTGCTCGGCCAACTTCCCGGTGCTGTTCATGTCCGTGCTGTGGAAGGATTGCACCACCAAGGGTGCGGTCGCGGGCGGTACGGTTGGCCTGATCTCCTCCGTGGCACTGACGATCATGTCGCCGGCAGTGTGGGAAGTCTCGCTGGGTCACGCCAAGGGTTCCGCCATGTTCCCCTACGCGTCGCCGGCCATCTTCTCGATGACCGCCGCCTTCGTGGTGATCTACCTGGTCTCCAAGATGGACAACAGCGCGCAGGCGAAGAAGGAACGCGCCCTGTTCCCGGCCCAGCTGATCCGCTCGGAAACCGGCGTCGGCGCTTCGGGCGCATCCGGCCACTAAGCAGCAGTTTTCGGCAGGGCAAAAGGCCGGCCTTCGGGCTGGCCTTTTTTATCGGGCTTCGATAAGTCGCTGTCGCTTTGCTTCAGGCGACGGGAGCCGTGAAGCGCCGCCCCGGATCGCTTTCCCCGACCCAGTTCTGCCGCCACCAGGCCTCGATCTGGTCGCGTCGCCAGGGCTGATGCACCAGCACGCCATCCAGCGCGCTGGCCACCTCGGCAATGGCCTGCGGACGGGCTGCCGGGTCCTTTTCCAGGCAGCGGCCGATCAGCGCGTCGAGTTCGGCGGGGACCGCGAAGGGCGAGCATTCCGAAGCCAGCCGGGGTGCTTCGTGCAGCACGTGGTAGGTCAGGTCGTGCTCGGTTTCCGTTTCGAACAGGCGCTTGCCGGTAAGCAGGAAGAAGCCGACCGCGCCCAGCGCGTAGATGTCGGCGCGGACATCGGCATCGGCCGGGTTGCGAATGCGTTCCGGCGACATGTAGAGCGGCGTGCCGAGGATGCGCATGACGCCGGTAAGGTCGCGCGTCTGCTTGCCGTCGATCTGCTTGACCAGGCCGAAATCCAGCACCTTGACGAAGTCGCGCTCGCCGCGCATGTCGCAGAGCATGATGTTCTGTGGCTTGATGTCGCGATGCACCAGGCCGCAGGCATGCGCCTCCCACAGCGAGGCGCATGCCTGGCGCAGGATGTAGGCGGTGCGTGCGGGCGGCACCGGGCCATAGCGCTCGACCAGGTCGGCCAGCGACAGGCCTTCCAGGTACTCCATGGCATACCAGAATTCGCCGCCGGTGCCGGTGCCGTAGTCGTAGATGGAAATCGTGTTGGGGTGGTGCAGCAGGCTGGAAAGCTGTACTTCGCGCTGGAAGCGGGCGATCCACTCTTCCTTGGTGCTCTGTGCCTTCAGCACCTTGACCGCCGCCGGGCGCTTCAGCATGCGATGCTGAGCCAGGTAGACGTTGCTGATCGCGCCTTCACCGATCTGCCGCAGCAGCTTGTAGGGGCCCATCTGCTTCTGGCCCTCGCGCCGCAACAGGGCGGCAAGCGTTCCCGGTGACAGAAATCCGGAGAACCAGACGGCGAACAGTAGCAGCAGCACGATGGCAAAGCCGATCTGGAGATAAGCCAGCGGCGCGTAGGCCTCGCCGGCTTCAATCTCGACTGCCACGCCGATGTCATGCTCAGGCAGCCAGCGCCAGGCGCCGATCACCTCCCGCCCGAGGTGGCCGGGATAGGGATCGAGCAGCAGGCCTTCGCCGCCCGCGGTGCGCGCCGCCACGGCGGCGGCGGCCAGCGGAGTCAGCTGGCCGCCTTCGGCACCCGGCGGCGCCATGCGCGCCTCGAGGCCGCGCTGTGCCATCTCCGCGGCATGGCGGCTGGGCGCCAGCAGCCAGCCCTCGTCGTCGAATACCAGCGCCTCGCCGGTCTCGCCGGGACGCGCGGCCTCGAACAGGGCGCCCATTCCAGCCACCGCGGGGGAGCCAAGCGCAAGGGCGCCGAGGATGCGCCCGTCGCGGCCGCGCACCGGCGTCGCGACCCAGACACGAATGCTGCCGGCGCTGCCGTCCACTGTTCCGGTTCGCGACGGACGGACGAAGGATGTCTCGCCGGCGAGCACCCGGGCGAGGTGGGTCAGGAACTCGTCGCTCACCCGGCGGCCGATGCGCGAGGGATCGGAGGCGGCGCGTATCCCGCCCTTGGAATCGATTACCAGCACGCCGCTGACGCCTATCGTGGCCGACTTGTCCAGTACGTTCCGGGCCAGCAGTTCGGGGTCGGCGCCGCGCCCCTGCAGCAGGGACGAAAGTATGGCACCGAGCTCAGGACTGCGGGCGAGCTGCTCGGTTTCGTGGCGACGTTCGGCGATCCACTGCTCAAGGGTGCCGACCTGGGTATTGAGCAGGGTCTGCAGGCCGGTGGCGCGGATCTCGCGAAGCGACGAGTCGACACCACGATATGCCCACAGGCCGACGCCGAGCAGGGCCAGCAGCAACAGCAGCAGGGCGAGGCGGGCGCGGTCGAACTGGATACTCACAGTGCCGCAGTGTAGATCAGTCCGCGCCGAGGCTCCGCGGCGCCGTGGTGTTTCGCCAAGGTCAAAACGCCTGGTCCCAGCGCATGGAAAGGCGGATGGCGGAATTGATCAGGCCGACCATGCTGTAGGTCTGGACGAAATTGCCCCATTGTTCGCCGCTGCGCGGATCGATATGCTCGGCCAGCAGGCCGTGGCGGTTGCGGCAGGCCAGCAGCTTCTCGAACAGCGCCCGCGCCTCGTCGCGGCGTTCCAGCGCGGCCAACGCATTGACATACCAGAAGGTGCACACGAGGAAGGCGTTCTCCGGTTCGCCGAAATCGTCCTTCTCGACATAGCGGAAAATGTAATCGCCGTGACGCAGATCCTTTTCGACGGCGGCAACCGTGGCGGCGAAGCGCGGATCGGCGGCATCGAGGAAACCGACCTCGGCCAGCAACAGCAGGCTGGCATCCATGGCCTTGCCGTCGAAGGTCGAGACAAAGCTGCCGCGCTTGCTGTTCCATGCCTTCTTGCTGATCGTCGCGTGCATCTGCGTGGCATGGCCGAACCAGTACGCCGCGCGCTCGGCCAGGCCGAGGCGGGCGGCGATCCGTCCCAGGCGGTCGCAGGCCGCCCAGCACATCACCGACGAAAAGGTATGCACCCGGGCGCTGCCGCGCAACTCCCAGAGGCCGGCATCGGGCTGGTCGTAGCAGCGCCGGGCCTGTTCGCCGAGGACTTCGAGGCGATGGAACAGGGCCTCGTCACCACGCCGTACCAGACGCTGGTCGAAGAAGATGTGGGTTGCCGCGAGAATGACGGAGCCATAGACGTCGTGCTGCACCTGGCGGTAGGCCAGGTTGCCGATGCGCACCGGGCCCATGCCGCGATAGCCGGCCAGCGACGGGACTTCCCTTTCGTCCAGTGCCGCCCGGCCATCGATGCCGTACACGGGTTGCAGCACGCCGTCGCCGGCATTGGCGGCAACATTGACGATGTAGCCGAGGTAGCGTTCCATGGTGCGCGTGGCGCCCAGCCGATTCAGGGCGTTCACCACGAAATAGCCGTCGCGCACCCAGCAATAGCGATAGTCCCAGTTGCGTTCGCTGCCCGCCGCTTCGGGAATCGAGGTGGTCATCGCGGCGACGATGGCGCCGGTGTCGTCGTAGGCGTTCAGCTTGAGCGTGATCGCGGCGCGGATCACGGCTTCCTGCCACTCGAAGGGAATGCCGAGGAAGCGTACCCACTCGCTCCAGTATTCGGTGGTCTCCGCCAGGAAGCGGCGGCCGACTTCGTTGGCGGCCTCATGCACCGATTCGTCGGCGCCCAGCAGCAAGGTCACGGTATCTTCGAGAAAGAAGGCGGTTTCCTGCAGGATCGCGGTCAGCGAGGCATCGGTGGTAAGCCGCAGGGTCAACCCCTGCGCCACATAGCGGATGTGGTTGCTGCCCCAGGTCACTTCCGGGCGTGCAGCGCCGTCGTTGCAGGCCGGCCGCACACGCAGCGTCAGGCGCGGGCTGCCGCCGAGGCGACGGATGCGGCGCACCAGCATCATCGGCCGGAACATGCGCCCGTACTGGCCGAAGCGCGGCGCGAAATCGGTGATTTCGATGCCGCCGCCGTGGCAATCAAAAAGGCGGGTCACCAGGATCGCCGTGTTTTCCAGGTAGTGTTGCTCGGTGCGCTCGCAATCCGCCAGCTCGACTGCGGAAAAACCGTAGTCATCGCTGTTCCGCAGCAGGGAGCAGAACACGGGATCGCCGTCGAAGCGCGGGAAGCAGCCCCAGACGATCTTCGCCCGTGCGTCGACCAGCGCGCCCACCGTGCAGTTGCCAATCAAGGCCAGGTCCAGAGTGTTCATCCTGCTCCCTTCAGTGCGTCATTCAGCCAGTTGCGGACTGCCGCGACGTGCGGCAGGCGATAGCTGGCGCAACTCGCCCCGGGGCCGACCTTGATTGAGATTCCGCCGACCCGGTTCACCTCGGCAAAGCCGTGTTCGTCATTCAGGTCATCGCCGATGAACACCGGATGCCGTCCGCGAAAAGGCGATTCCGCAAGATACTCGGCCACTGCCGTGCCCTTGTCGATGCCCGCCGGTTTGACTTCTATCACGCGCTTGCCCTTCTGCAGTTCCAGTTCGCCTCCCGCTTCCTGCATCAGCCTCGCCATCAGTCGATGCGCATAGGCGGCAAGGTGGGGCGCCTGCCGGTAATGCAGCGCGAGCGTGAGCCCCTTGTCTTCCAGCAGCAGGCCGGCATGCCTGGCCAGCACCGGCGCCAGCGCCTCCTTGATGGTGCATTTGGCGCCGGGCGGCGCGGCATGGATCCACAGCCGGCCGGCGGCGTCGCGCCGCTCCAGACCATGCTGGCCGGCCAGCGGCATGCGCCGTGCGCCCAGCAGTTCTTCCAGGTCGGAGATCGAACGGCCGCTGACCAGGGCCAGCGCACCGCCGCTGACTCGGGACAGCCTTTCGATCAGCTCGAGCAGTTCCAAGTCTACCCGCACGGCAGAAGGCGTGTCGGCGATGTCGAGCAGCGTGCCATCGACATCGAGAAAGAAGGCGCACTCGATACATGGGGCCGGCGGCCGGCGCAGGGTTCCCTGTCTCATACGGACCTGCCGCCGCCCTTGCCGATCAGCCGGCCGCGCCGGCGCATGGCGGCGGCATCGAGCAGCATGCGGCCGGCCCAGCGGAAGACGTTGTACTCGGCCACCAGTCCGCGCATCAGACGCATGCGGTCGCGTTGTTCGGTCTCGGGCATGTTAAGCGCGAGGTGCAGCGCGGCCGCGCACTGGTCGGCATCGTAGGGACTAACGATCAGGGCTTCAGGCAATTCGCGCGCGGCGCCGGTGAACTGGGACAGGATCAGGACTCCGCGTTCATCGTCGCGGGCGGCGACGAACTCCTTGGCGACCAGGTTCATGCCGTCGTGCAGGCTGCTGACGAAACACAGGTCGGCGGCACGGAAATGTTCATACACCTCCTTCGCATCGTGGTGCTCGACCTTGAGCACGATCGGCGGCGGGCCTTCGCGCCCGAAGCGGGCATTGATCTGCGCGGCCATGGTCCGCACTTGCGCCTCGTGGTGCTGATACTCATCGATACCCGAGCGCGTCGGTGCCGCGATCTGGATGAAGCTGAAGCGCCCGATCCATTCGGGATTCATTTCCAGCAGGCGCTCGATGGCGCGAAATCGTTCGACGATGCCCTTGGTGTAATCGAGGCGATCGACGCCGATGCCGAGCTTGTGTCCCGCCGGCAGGCCGTTCGCCTTGCGGATGTCGTCGCGACAGCTTGCGACATCCTTCTGCATCAGCTCCGCTTCCGGCGGCCAGGCGATCGAGATCGGATAGCGACGGACGGCGGTCAGCTTGCCACCGAGGGAAACAGTGAAGGATTCGCGATCGACGCGGGCCTCGAGCAGGCGATCCACGGTGTCGACGAAGTTGTTGCAATGGAACTGCGTATGGAAGCCGAGAATGCTGCTGCCCAGCAGTCCGGCCAGCACCTCCTCGCCCCACGGACAGATGGAGAAGGATTCCGGATTGGGCCACGGAATGTGCCAGAAGGTGATGATCGTAGCATCGGGCAGTACCTCGCGGATCATCTTCGGCAGCAGCGCGAAGTGGTAATCCTGGACCAGCACGATGGGCGCCTTGGTTTTCGCTTCGCTCGCCACGGCCTTGGCGAACTTGCGATTGACCGCGACATACTGGGCCCAGTCGCCCGAGCGGAAGGTCGGCCGCACATGGGCGATATGGCACAGCGGCCAGAGGCCCTCATTGGCCAGCCCGTAGTAATAACCGGCCTCCTCCTCGGCCGTGAGCCAGACGCGGCGGATCTGGTAGGCGGGCTTGTCCGGCGGCACGGCGACACGGTCATGCCGGTCCACCACCTCGCGATCGGCCGAGCCGCTGCCATGGGCGATCCAGGTGCCGGAGCAGGCGCGCATGATCGGTTCCAGCGCCGTGACCAGGCCGCTGGCCGGTCGCTGCACCTCGATGCGTTCGCCGCGCCGCTGGTGGATGTAGGGCTCGCGATTGGACACCACGATGACGTCCTCGCCGCGCAGTTCGCCGTGAAGAATGGCGCGCAGCGCCTCCGGCGTCCAGGTGATCTGGCTTTCGTCGCGTGCGCGCGTTTCCGCCTCCAGTTCGCGCACCAGGCGTTGCAGGTCGCGGGCAATCGGCCTGAATTCCGACAGCCCGGGTGGCGCCCCCGCTTCCGGTTGGCGCAGCAGACCTTCGCCGCGAAGCAGGGAGCGCATGCCGGCCATCCAGCCGCGCCATGACAACTGGGCGATGATCACCGTGATCAGCGACACGACCGCCGCCAGGGCCATGAAGAAATAGAACACGTAGCGCTTGGTTTCCTCGCTGCGGCGCGTGACGAAGCTCATGTCGTGCACCAAAACCAGCTTTCCGGCGGGTGCAACCTCGTTTGGCATCGGCTTTACCGAAACGTGCAAGGGCCCCTGGCTTCTGGCCAAGAGGTGGTCGCCCGCCCCTTCCCAGCGCGCAAGATCGTTACAACGTATTTCAGACGGCATAGCGCGACTGGCCAACGCCGCCGCCTGATCCGAAGCGCAGTAGCCGACTGCATACAGTCGCTCGTCCTGCGTGATGCGGGCGAAAAATGCGTCAACCTTGACCTTCTTTCCTGCGGCCAATTGTTCCAGCAGCGGCTCCTGGACGGTGTTGGCGATCAGCGTGGCGCGGATGTCGAGGTCGCGCACAAACCATTTCAGCGTCAGCTGGTCGACCAGCGGCGCGATGGCATAGGCAATACCCGCCAGCGCCAGCAGCAGGGGAAGGACGAAGCGCAGGGAAAGGCTCATGCGGGGACGTGTTCCTTTCGGGGTTGCCTGCCGTGTCGCCAGCGCCGACTTTTCGGGGCACCGGAAAAAACGGGCGGAAGCAGTTTTCACCGGTTCCGCCCTAACCTCTCCTCCTCTGGAGACTTTGTCCTCCGCGGCAACCCGTTCAGGTCACCACGATTCCGGAGTTCGTTACCGCCACCAGTCGCGCGGATCGTTGCCGTGCCGTCAGCACCGTCACCACATGGCGCGACAGCAGGTGCGACAGGCCCCAGTTCGGCGCAGGAACCACGATCTCGTCGCATTCGAGTTCCTCCGCGGCATCGAGGATCGTGAACACCACCGGTCCCGACCTGACATAGGCGGCGAATTCGATATCCAGCCCGTCCAGCATCCGCCGCGCCGGGCCGAATACCGCATCGGCCCGCGAGCGTCGTGCGCCATGGATGCCGGTTCCACCCAGCAATGCCTGCCACTGCGTCGGCGATTCCTCGACGTGCAGCAGGCACACCGCAACGTCGCGCGCCTCGGCGCGCCGCCGGATGGCGTACATCACCGCGCCGGCAGCGCTTTTCGCGTTCTTCACCGGAATCAGAAGCCGCCGCATCGCTTGCGGATGCGCAGCGTTCTGCAAGTGCGAGTGGGTGACTGCCATGGCGATTTTCATCAGCGCGCATCGTAGAGTCGAATCGTCCCCAGGGAAATTCGGGCGAGCCCGTAAGGGCATCCCTTACGTCAGGGCTTGCGCGGTCCGGGGAAGGGCAACGCCCTGCTTCGCCTGGCTCTGGCAACGAGGTATGGGTCGGCGCCGAATCGGCGACAATGTCGCTGCCACCAGAAAGGAACCGCGTTTGCCCGATCTCCTGCCCAAGACTGCGAAATCTGCTGCCTGGCTGGGCGCCTTTGTCGTGTTCTACGTGTTGCTCGACTGGGCAAGCTTCATCCTGCCGCTGCGGCACCTGAACGTCACGCCATGGAACCCCGCGTCCGCGCTCGGCCTGTTGTTTCTGCTGCGTCGCGGGCGCCCGGCGATCGCCGCGCTGTTCGTCGCGATCGTGGCCAGCGACATCCTGGTGCGCGATGTCCCGGGCAACCTGGGCATCACCTTGTGGCTGGGCGTCACCCTGACCGCCGGGTACGCGCTGATGGCCTGGGGATTGCGGCGGCATTGTCCGGAATCCGGCCTCTTTGCCGACCGCGTCGGATTGCTGCGCTGGTCGAGCATCGTGATCTTCGGTTCGCTGCTGAACAGCCTGTGCTTCGTCTCGACCCTGCTGCTGGCGGGCTTGCTCTCACGCGGCGAGTGGTGGGACGCGATGATGCGTTTCTGGGTGGGCGACGGTGTCGGCGTCTTCGTCACATTCCCTCTGCTGTGGTGGCTGCAGGATGCGCCGCGCCGCCTGCTGTTGCGGACCATCCTGCTGCGTTGGGAAACCCTGTTCTATTCCGGGCTGACGGTGTTTTGCCTGTGGATCGCCTTCGTTCCCGGCGCCGAGGCCCACTTCCGTTATTTCTACGTCCTGTTCCTGCCGGTGGTCTGGGCCGCATCGCGGCAGGGCCTGGCCGGGGCGGTGTTCTGCGTCACGACGCTGCAACTCGGGCTGCTGCTTGCCGGCTTGTTGCAGCAATCCGAACAGCTCTCGCTGTTCGAATTGCAAATGCGTGCCTTTTTGCTTGCCCTGGTCGGCTTCCTGATCGGGGTCGCCGTCGACGAACAGCGCCGCGCCGCCGCAGAGTTGCGGCATTCGCTGCGTCTCGCCGCGGCCGGCGAGATGGCCGGCGCGCTGGCACACGAACTCAACCAGCCGCTGACGGCCCTCGCCGCTTACGGGTCGGCGACCAAGCAGTTGCTGGAACGGGGCGCTGACCCGGCGCAACTGGGCCAGGTCGTGCAGCGCATGATCGACGAAGCCGGCCGAGCCGCCGAGGTGGTGCGCCGCCTGCGCGACTTTTTCCGCACCGGGGCGACCCAACTGGAGCGTGTTTTGCTGCCCGAACTGCTGGACGCGGTGGCGGCAAGCTTTCGGGGCAGGGCCAACGACGAGAAGGTCGATTTCATACTGGACGAGGTGCCGGAACTGGCGGTGAATGCGGATCGGCTGCAACTCGAAGTGGTGCTGCGCAATCTGCTGAGCAATGCCTTCGAAGCCGTGGCCGAATTGGCGCCGGGGCAGGCGCGGGTTCGCTTGGGTGCCTGCGCCGATGCGGGCGGCCAGGTGGCGATCGAAGTCATCGACAGCGGGCACGGCGTTCCGGCGACATTGCGCGACAACATCTTCGAACCCTTCATGTCCACCAAGTCATCCGGCCTCGGCCTTGGCCTGGCCATCAGCCGGGCGATTGCGGAGGCGCACGGTGGCAGCCTGTCCGTCGAACTCGGCGGCCGTGGCTGCTTCCGGCTGGTCCTGCCGGTGGCATCGACGAACAGGTGACTCCATGGAAAACACGGTATTCATCATCGACGACGACGCCTCCGTGAGGGATGCGCTGGGCCTCATGCTGGGCCTGCACGGCTTCCGTTGCGCGGTGTTCGCCGACGCCGCGAGTTTCCTGGCGGCCTGGCGCGCCGACTGGCAGGGCTGCCTGATCATCGACATACGCATGAAAGGCATGGACGGCCTGAGCTTGCAGCGCGAACTGCAGACACGGGGCTGCGCCATCCCGGTCGTCATCATCACCGGCCATGGCGACATCGGTAGCGCCAGAGAGGCGTTCCGCTCGGCGGCGATCGATTTCCTGGAAAAGCCGCTCGACGAAGCGCGCCTGATCCAGGCCATCAACGAGGCCTACGGCCAGCAGTCGGCGACGCTGCGCAGCCAGCTTCAGCAGGACGGCTTCGTGCGCCGGCTCACCGAACTGACGCCGCGCGAGCGCGAAGTCATGGAACTCGTCATCGCCGGCCGGCACAATCGCGAAATCGCCGATCTGCTGGGCATCAGCGCGCGCACCGTTGAAGTGCACAAGGCCCGGATGATGGCCAAGCTCGGGGCGACCAGCGTTCCGCAACTGGTCCGGATCAGCCTGGGCGTGGCCGACGACTCCTGATTGTCGCCATAGTCTTGAGCCGGCATCGGTGAACTTGAAACCGCCGTTCGGGCTGAGCTTGTCGAAGCCCTGCGTGCCCTTCGACAAGCTCAGGGCGAACGTTCAAGAGGTTTCAGCCGGATCAATAGCGGTCCCGTACTGCCTCAGAAGCACTGCAGCATGTTGTTTTCGCAGTAGAGCCTTTTGAGATAGGCCAGCCCGATCCAGCACCAGAACAGCAAGGCGAAGGCAACATAGGGCAGGTGCCGGTCGATGACCTGCGGCGGGGTCACCTTGCGCACCACCTTCAGCACCGGCGCGGTGATGATCAGGAACAGCTTGTACATGGTGTTGTCATGACGCCGGCTGCCCGCCAGCAGGGCCAGCAGGCCCTGGCCGAGGAGGAACAGCATGGCGACTTCCGCCAGCGCGCGCAGCACGCCGAGGATGAGTAGTTCCGGGTGGCTCATGGTATGTTTCGGTCTCCGTTATCTTGCCTGGGCATTTTCATGAATTACGAGCACTGGCGGCATTATGCCCGCGGCTGGCTGTTCCATTTTTTCGGTCGCGAGGACGCCGCATTCGAAGCCTACCTGACGGCCTTCCGCAACAACCCGCAGGACGTGCAATCGGCGCGACACCTGGCGGCGATCGCCGCCAAGCGCAAGAACTACGAGGTCGCGATCAAGTGGTTCGAGGCGGCCCTGGCCTTGACGCCGGACGACGGCGCCAACTGGTTCAACCTCGGCTACGTCTGCGAACACGCCGGCAAGCCGAAGGAGGCGATTGCCGCGTTTGCCGAGGCGGTGCGACTGGTGCCGGCGCAGGACATGGCTTGGTACGGCATGGGCCTGGCCCACGCGCGGTTGGGGCAGCACGACGAAGCGGTCAAGGCCCTGGAAAAGGTGGTCGAACTGCAGCCCATGAGCGGCGAAGGCTTCTACCAGTTGGGCATGGCCTACCATCATGCCAACCGTCCCGACGACGTGACGGCTATCGTCAAGCGCCTGGTCGCCTTCGAGCCCAAGCGGGCAAGGAAGCTGGTAAAGGACACCGCGCGAGCCGACTTGATGAAACTCATTCCCGAACTTCCTTTCTGATATTTGCATCCGCCGCCGACGCAAAAAGTCGGCGCTGGCGACACGGCGAACAAGGCGCGATCCGGGCGGAACATACTCCTCAAGGGTACCGTCCAGCCACCCCCGCGAGACATATCCCACCAGGGGGTACCGTCTGGCTCTCCGAGCCAGACATAAAAAAACCGGCCCGCGGTTTCCCGGGGGCCGGTCAAATGAGGGTGGGTATGCTCCCTAGCCCTCCTCCTCCTCCATAAGACTTATCAGGCGCCCTTGGTGTCGATGTCGCCTTCCAGGCTCGGATAGCGCACATGGTCGACCAGTTCCTGGATTTCCTTGCTCGGTGCCGGGGAAATCAGGCTGCCGATGATGATGCCAAGGAAGCCGGCGGGAATGCCGAAGGTGCCGGCAGAGATCGGGTTGATGTCCCACCACTTCGGTGCATTGACGCCGAAGAAGGGATAGGTCATGTACATGTAGTAGGCGCAGATGCCCAGACCCAAGCTCATGCCCAGCACCGCACCCAGATAGTTGGCACGTTTCCAGAACACGCCCATCACCAGCGCCGGGAAGAAGCCCGAGGCTGCCAGCGAGAAGGCCGCGCCGACCAGGAACAGGATGTCGCCCGGTTTCAGGCTGGTGACGTAAGCGGCCGTCAGGGCCACTACGAGCAACAGACCCTTGGACACCGCGATACGGCGCACCGTCGAGGCGTTCGGGTCGATCATCTTGTAGTACAGGTCGTGCGACATCGCGTTGGCGATGGTCAGCAGCAGGCCGTCAGCGGTGGAAAGCGCCGCTGCCAGACCGCCGGCAGCAACGAGGCCCGAGATCACGTAAGGCAGGCCCGCGATTTCCGGGGTTGCCAGCACGATCAGGTCGCCGCCGATGACGATTTCCGCCAGCTGCACGATGCCGTCCTTGTTGATGTCGGCGATGTTCATCAGCGTCTTGTCTACCGTGGACCAGTTGCTGACCCAGGCAGGCAACGCCGAGAAACTCGACCCCACCAAGTTGCTGTACACCTCGAACTTGGCCAGGATGGCCAGCGCCGGTGCCGTGAAGTACAGCAGGAAGATGAAGAACAGACCCCAAAACACCGAAACGCGCGCCTCATGCACCGAAGGCGTGGTGTAGTAGCGCATCAGGATGTGCGGCAGGGCGGCGGTTCCGATCATCAGACACGCGATCAAAGCGAGGAAGTTCTTCTTCGCGATGCCGCGGTTCTTCTCGACCTCTTCCGGCGTCTTGCCGCCAACGCCGAAGGCTTCGGCATGGCGCTTGGTCGGCGCGGCGCGAGCGCCGACTTTCTTCTCGGCCTCCCAGGCTTTCTTTGCCGCAGCGGCATCGGCCGGGAAGTCCTTGACGGCCTTCTCGGCGGCTTCGATCGCCTTGGCATCGGGCGTGGCTTCGGCCTTGAGGGCCGCGACCTTGTCCGTCAGCTTCTGCTTCTCGGCGGCGAGGAAAGCCGGGCCGTCCTTCTCCAGGCCTTTCAGCTTGGTGTCGGCGGCGGCGGCACGCTCGCGGAATATGGCGCGCACCGACTCTTCCTTGGCACCCTTGGGCGTGGCCTTGTCGTTGAACTCGGCTTCCAGCGCCGTCACCTTGGGCAGGGCCGAGGTGTAGGCGGCGATCTGCGGGATCGGCACGCCGGTATGCTTCACCGACAGCCAGACCACCGGGATCATGTAGGCCACGATCAGGATGATGTACTGCGCCACCTGGGTCCAGGTCACCGCCTTCATGCCGCCGAGGAAGGAGCAGACCAGGATGCCGGCCAGGCCCACGAAGACACCGACCTGGAACTCGAGGCCGGTGAAGCGCGAGGTGATGATGCCGACGCCGTAGATCTGCGCGATCACGTAGGTGAAGGAGCAGGTGATGGCGGCGATGACGCCGATGAAGCGCGGCAGATGGCCGCCGAAGCGCGCACCGAGGAAGTCCGGAATCGTGAACTGACCGAACTTGCGCAGGTAGGGCGCGAGCAGGATCGCCACCAGGCAGTAGCCGCCGGTCCAGCCCAGCACGAAGGCCAAGCCGTCGTAGCCGGTCAGGTACAGGGTGCCGGCCATGCCGATGAAGCTGGCCGCCGACATCCAGTCGGCGCCGGTCGCCATGCCGTTGAACAGCGCGGGCACGCGCCGGCCGGCAACGTAGTACTCGCCGACCTCCGCCGTCTTCGACATGAAGCCGATGCCGGCATACAGGGCGATGGTGGCGAACAGGAAGATGTAGCCGAGGATCTTGTTCGGCACGCCCATCTGTTCGAGGATGCCGACGACGATGACGAAGGCGACGAAGCCACCCGTGTAGAAGCTATAGTACTTCTTCAGGTTGGCATTGAATTGCGATTGGGTAACGGCACTCATCAGTCGAGCTCCCCTTCATGGACACCGTATTCCTTGTCCAGGTTGTTCATGTAATAGGCGTAATAGGCGATGATCGCGACGTAGATGATCAAGGAGCCTTGCGCCGACATGTAGAAGCCCAGGGGGCCGATGAAGTTGATTTCATTGAGTTCGCGGGCGAACCAGCCCATGACGAACGTGGCCACGAACCAGAGGACAAGCAGGATCGTGCTTATCTTCAGGTTGATGTTCCAGTACTGCTTGTGCTTCTCCGTGAGTTGCATGTAGCACTCCTCCTTTTGGTCTTGCGGCGAACCGGAACAGTCCGCCGTTCCTGAGGCGCACTCCGGGTTTTCCCTGTGTCGCGCGCCCGCCATATTCCCGGAGCAGTACTACCGAAGGCCCATGCCAGCGCCAATTGCCCCAAGATAGGGCAATTGTCGACCATCCTTCCTGACGGGAAGCTTACAGCCCGACCGGAAATCCGCTGGAGGCTGCCCTGGCGGCCCGTGGCGGCGGCGCGTCACGGGACTGCGCACGGCGCGGAAAGCTGACGCGGAACAGGCAGCCCTGGCCGTTGCTGCCTTGCAGCAAATCGATCCGGGCCTGGTGCAGTTCGGCGATTTCTGCGGCGATCGGCAGGCCCAGGCCGCTGCCTTCGGCATCGGTACCCAGCACCCGGTAGAAGCGCTCGAACACGCTTTCGCGCTCTTGCGCCGGGATACCGATGCCATCGTCCTCGACCTCGATCAGCGCCAGGCGACCACCGCGCACGCGCACGGTGACGTGCCCCCCCGGCGGGGTGTACTTGATCGCGTTGTCCACCAGGTTGATCAGCAGTTCGCGCAGCAGCAGGGGCACGCCGTTGATCATCAGCGGACTGCCGTGGTCCTCGAAGCCGAGGTCGATGCGTTTGGCCATTGCCCGCACCACCCAGTCCCCGGTGACTTCGCGGGCCAGTGCGTCGAGGTCGAGCGGCACCACCTGGTGCAGCTTTTCGTGGCTGGCCTCGGTGCGCGCCAGGATCAGCAACTGGTTGATCATGTGCGCGGCGCGGTCGGTGCTCTCGGCGATCAGTTGCAAGGCATGGCGCATCTGCGCCGGATCGGTTTCCGAGAGCGCGATTTCGGTCTGGGTCTTGAGCCCGGTCAGCGGCGTGCGCATCTGGTGCGCGGCCTGGGCGATAAAGCGCTGCTGCGCCTGCAGGTTTTCTTCCAGCCGGCCCATCATCTGGTTGAAGGCCACCACCAGCGGGCGCACTTCGTCGGGCACGCGGGTGACAGGTATCGGCGATAGATCGGATGGCCGCCGGCGATGGATGCGCTCCTGCAGCAGGCGCAGCGGGGCGATGCCGCGCGTGAGCCCCATGTAGACCAGGATCACGGCCAGCGGAATGATGGCAAATTGCGGCAGCAGGACGCCGGAAATGATGCTGGAGGCCAGCGCCTCGCGCTTGTGCAGCGTTTCCGCGACCTGCACCAGCGCGGGGGGAACCCCCTTCCTGACCGGAATGAAGGCGTAGGCTACGCGCACAGCGTCGGCATCGATGCGATCGTCGCGGAACAGCACCTTGCCCGGCTCGATCTTTTCCGGCAGCGGTGGATAGGCGATTTCGCGGTCGCCATGGATCACCCGGGTATTGGGGCCGACCACCTGGTAGTAGAGCGTGTCGCTCTCGTCGGTGCGCAGCACCGTGCGCGCCGCCGCCGGCAGGTTGACCGTGACGCGGTCGCCATCCACCTTGACCAGTTGCACGATGGCGGCGACGTTGTCGCCGAGGTGGTGGTCGTAGGGCTGGTTGGCGATGAATCCGGCGACGTGGTTGGTGGCGGCAATCGAGATCGGCCACAGCAGCAGCAGCGGCGCCAGCATCCAGTCGAGGATCTCGCCGAACAGAGAATTCGGGTATTCGAAACTGACGAAGGGATTGTTGCCCTGGGCTCCGCTACTTACCGGTTTGGCCGCAGCCGCGCCTGCGGCCTTGGCGGGCGAGGATGGGCGCCGCATGCCGAGGATGCCGCGGCGCCGGCCGGCATCAGGCTTTGTCATCGGCCGTTTCTGCGGGTTTCTCCAGGCAATAGCCGAGGCCGCGCACGGTGGTGATACGGGCGCCGCCCGGTTCGAGTTTCTTGCGCAGGCGATGGATATAGACTTCGATCGCGTTGTTGCTGACTTCCTCGCCCCAGCTGCAAAGCTGGTCCACCAATTGTTCCTTGGCGACCAGGCGACCTGCGCGCAGCAGCAGGATTTCCAGCAGCGCCAGCTCGCGCGCCGAAAGCTCGACGATCTCTCCGTTCAGCCGCGCCATGCGCTCGGACTGGTCGTAGGAAAGCGGGCCGACTTCGATCCGGGTCGGATTGCCGGTGCCGCGCCGGGTCAGTGCGCGCGCCCGGGCGAACAGTTCGGGCAGGGCGAAGGGCTTGGTCAGGTAGTCGTCGGCGCCGGCATCGAGGCCGCGCACCCGGTCTTCGACGCCGTCCTGCGCCGTCAACACCAGCACCGGCATGGTCACTTTGCGCGCGCGCAGGCGCTTGAGCACATCGATGCCCGACAGGCGCGGCAGGCCCAGGTCGAGGATCAGGAGGTCGTATTGTTGGGACAGCAGGGCGGTATCGGCGTCGGCACCGTTATTCACGTGATCCACGGCATAACCGGATTTGCGCAAGGCGGCGATCAGGCCCTGCGAAATGATGCGGTCGTCTTCGGCGAGCAGAATTCTCATGGCGGCGGATGTCTGAACGAGTTTCCGGGTAAGTCTCGAATCAGCGCCAGCTTGCCACAGATCAGGCCTTTGGCAGGCGGGCGCTGACGCTGAACCAGAATTCGTCGGCCTTTTTCCGCCCGGCCATGGCCTGGATGACGTCGCGACACTTCTGCAACCGCTCGGTGAGTTCGTCGAGTCCCTTGCATTTTTCCACCAACACCGTCAGGTCGTCCGCGCTGGGGCCGAGGTAGGCCACCAGCGCGCGGCAGGCGTAGCTTGACGCGGATTTGACCGAGACCTCGACCGCGGGCTGGGCAGGGGCGCTTGCCGGCGCGGCCGCGGCGACGGGCGGCTCCGCGGGCGCGTCACCGGTGCCCGGGGTGGTTTCGATGTAGCCGCCGGCCAGCAGGTCGTTGAGGATGCCTTCGCTGGTCGGATGGGTGTTCTTTTCCAGCAGGCCACGGCGGGTGGTCTTGTCGTCGACCATGATCAGCATGGTTCGCTCGCGAAGTCCGAGTTTGTTGGCGCGAGTCGCCACCTCGGTCCGTCCCTTTTCAGTCTTGCGATAAATGCCATCGCTGCCCACTGGACACCTCCTCTGACTTTAGGGGTATGGGCGAAATAATAGCCTGTCCGTTGCCGGATCGGGAAAATCGCTGCGCCACCAATGCATCCGCCATGCATTCGCCGTGTCGCCGGCGCCGACTTTTTGAACCCGAAATGGAAAACCCCCGACCTTGTTTCCAGAGTCGGGGGTTTCGATATGCACGGTCCAGTAGGAAGGGGGTACGGGGGGAACCAGGGTTCCCCCTGTTCCTAACCTTGTCCGCAGGACATGTATTCGACGCCGTCGATTACATGTCCATGCCACCCATGCCACCCATGCCACCCATGCCGCCCATGCCGCCCATGCCGCCCATGCCGCCGGCCGGCTTGTCTTCGACCAGCTCGGCCACCATGCAGTCGGTGGTTAGCATCAGGCCGGCCACGGAGGCGGCGTTCTGCAGCGCGTAGCGGGTCACCTTGGTCGGGTCCAGCACGCCCATTGCCACCATGTCGCCGTACTCGCCGGTGGCCGCGTTGTAGCCGAAGTTGCCCTTGCCTTCGAGCACCTTGTTGACCACCACGCTCGGTTCGTCGCCGGCATTGGCGACGATTTCACGCATCGGCTGCTCGAGGGCGCGCAGCACGATCTTGATGCCGGCATCCTGCTCGTGGTTGTCGCCCTTGAGCGAAATCGCGGAACGGGCGCGCAGCAGGGCCACGCCGCCGCCGGCGACGATGCCCTCTTCAACGGCGGCACGCGTGGCGTGCAGCGCGTCTTCGACGCGGGCCTTCTTTTCCTTCATTTCCATTTCGGTGGCGGCACCGACCTTGATCAGCGCCACACCGCCGGCCAGCTTGGCCACGCGCTCCTGCAGCTTTTCCTTGTCGTAGTCGCTGGTGGCTTCCTCGATCTGGGCGCGGATCTGCGTGACGCGGCCCTTGATGGTGTCTTCCGAACCGGCGCCGTCGATCAGGGTGGTGTTCTCCTTGCCCACTTCGACGCGCTTGGCCTGGCCCAGATCCTTCAGGGTGGCCTTTTCCAGGGTCAGGCCGACTTCCTCGGCGATCACCGTGCCGCCGGTCAGGATGGCGATGTCTTCCAGCATCGCCTTGCGGCGGTCGCCGAAGCCCGGGGCCTTGACGGCAACGGTCTTGAGGATGCCGCGGATGTTGTTCACCACCAGGGTGGCCAGCGCTTCGCCATCGACGTCTTCGGCGACGATCAGCAGCGGACGACCGGCCTTGGCGACTTGTTCCAGCACGGGCAGCAGGTCGCGGATGTTGGAGATCTTCTTGTCGTGCAGCAGGACGAAGGGATTGTCGAGGATGGCGATCTGCTTGTCCGGGTTGTTGATGAAGTAGGGCGAGAGGTAGCCGCGGTCGAACTGCATGCCTTCGACGACCTCCAGCTCGTTCTGCAGCGACTTGCCGTCTTCGACGGTGATCACGCCTTCCTTGCCGACCTTGTCCATCGCGTCGGCGATGATCTTGCCGACATCGGCGTCGGAGTTGGCCGAGATCGAGCCGACCTGGGCGATTTCCTGGGTCGTGGTGCAGGGCTTGGAAATCTTCTTCAGCTCTTCGACGACCGCGAGGACGGCCTTGTCGATGCCGCGCTTGAGGTCCATCGGGTTCATGCCGGCGGCGACGAACTTCATGCCTTCGCGGACGATGGACTGGGCCAGCACGGTGGCGGTGGTGGTGCCGTCACCGGCGACGTCCGAGGTCTTGGAAGCGACTTCCTTGACCATCTGCGCGCCCATGTTCTGGAACTTGTCCTTGAGCTCGATTTCCTTGGCGACCGAAACGCCGTCCTTGGTTACGGTCGGCGCGCCGAAGCTGCGCTCGAGCACGACGTTGCGGCCCTTGGGGCCGAGGGTGACCTTGACCGCGTCGGCCAGGATGTTAACGCCGGCCACCATGCGCTGACGCGCGGAATCGCCGAAAAGAACTTCTTTAGCTGCCATTTGTATGTATCTCCTGTAGTTCTGTGGGGATTAGAGCTCAACCACGCCCATGATGTCTTCTTCGCGCATGACGAGAAGTTCCTCGCCATCGACCTTGACGGACTGGCCGGAGTACTTGCCGAACAGCACGCGGTCACCGACCTTGAGTGCCATCGGACGGACCTTGCCGTCGTCCTGGATCTTTCCGGCGCCGACGGCCTTGACTTCGCCCTGGTCGGGCTTTTCGGCGGCGTTGTCGGGAATGACGATGCCGGAGGCGGTGCGCTTCTCTTCCTCGAGGCGCTTGACGATCACGCGGTCATGCAAGGGACGAATCTTCATGGACTTGCTCTCCTCTTCAAACGGGTTGTTACAGACAAGAAACCTGAGCGGCCAGGCCGCCGGGTGGACAGAAGCGAGAGAGTGTTAGCACTCATCGCAAACGAGTGCTAATAATAGGGCCTTGTTGCCACTTGTTCAAGTAGGGGACGCCAAATATTGTCCCCGCGCGCCGCCAGTGGCGCACGGTCGCGGTAGGCGGACCGTGCCTGCATCCGGTGCTGAAGGCGATACCGGGCGTCTGAGCCAGGTACCGGCCAGAGCGGCCGTGGACCGGCGCCGGCCCAGGCCGCTTCAGGTCAGTCGGTCGTTGCGGTAGTCGCCTACGGCCTGCTCGATTTCCTCGCGGGTGTTCATGACGAAGGGGCCGTAGTGTGCAATCGGCTCATGCAGCGGACGCGCGGCAAGGAGAAGGAAGCGGGCCGGGCCGCCCGCTGCCCGGATTGCTACCGGCCCATCTCCGCCCAGCACGCCGGCGGACTGCGCCGGTAACCGGCGCGCGTCTGCTTCCTCGCCGATGGCGAGGCTGCCTTCGTAGGCGTAGACAAACGCGCTGTGGCCTGTGGCGACGGGATGGCTGAAACTGCCACCTTCCGGCAAGCGCACGTCCATATATAGCGGCTCGGTGGTGATGCCTCGCACCGGGCCGGCGACCTCGTCGGCACCAACGTCGATTTGCCCGGCGATCACGCGCACTTCGCCCCCGCCGGCCAGTGCCACGGTCGGAATTTCGTCGGGGCGGATGTCGCAATAGGACGCCGGCTTCATCTTCTCCGCCGCCGGCAGGTTGATCCAGAGCTGGAAGCCGCGCATGCGGCCGCGTTCCTGCTGCGGCATCTCGGAATGGATGATGCCGCGCCCGGCCGTCATCCATTGCGCGCCGCCGGGCAGCAGGTTGCCGCGGTTGCCGAGGTGGTCCTGGTGCAGCATGTGGCCGTCGAGCATGTAGGTTACGGTCTCGAAGCCGCGATGGGGGTGGGACGGAAAGCCGGCGATGTAGTCGTCGGGATCGTCCGAGGAGAATTCGTCGAGCATCAGGAATGGGTCGAGGCGAGCTTCCGGCGCACGGCCCAGGCTGCGACGCAGGTTGACGCCGGCGCCATCCGAGGTGGCGACGGCGGGAATGATCTGCTGCAGGCGACGGCTGGACATGGAATTCTCCTGGGGGCGATAACGTCAAGATGGCCCCGGACGCTTTACATCGCAAGTATCATGGCCGCACTACGTTGTTGCGGAAAGTGTTCCATGACCACCCTGATCCTCGGCCTGCTGCTGTTTCTCGGTGTGCACTCGGTGCGCATGTTCGCCGATACATGGCGTAGCGCACAGATCGCCCGGATCGGTGAATTGCGTTGGAAGGGCGTGTACTCACTCTTTTCTGCCGCAGGATTGGGCCTGATCATTTGGGGCTACGGGTTGGCGCGAGCCGGCGATGTGGTGCTCTGGGCGCCACCGACGCCGATGCGCCACCTGGCGGCGGGATTGACCCTGCCGGCCTTTATCCTTCTGGTGGCCGCCTACCTGCCGGGCAGCCACATCAAGGCCAGGGTCGGCCATCCGATGGTCGCCGGGGTCAAGCTCTGGGCTCTGGCCCATTTGCTGGCCAACGGCAACCGCGCCGATGTCGTGCTGTTCGGCGCCTTCCTCGCCTGGGCGATAGCGAACTTCATCGTGGCGCGCCGCCGCGATCGCCTTGCCGGCCGCAGCTATCCCGTCTGCGGCTGGACGCGGGACGCCACGGTGGCAGCCGTCGGCGCGCTGGCCTGGGCCGTGTTCGCACTCTGGGGCCACGCCTGGCTGATCGGCGTGGCGCCGTTCCGCGTCTGACGCGACTTTGACGCCCGCTCATCGACCGGGCGTCAAAGTCGCGTCAGACGTCTTCGATGACCCGCCCCCTCCCGGCCTCCCCCTCGCGGGGGAGGGGGTTGATTCGCTCGCTCTGCTCGTCGAAGACAATCGGTGTGCAACGCGCGCTTCAGCTATGCGTCGAACGGCTCGCCGGTGGCGAAGAAGTTGCCGCCGGCCTGATAGTGGATGCTGCGCCGCTGTGCATCGGGGAAATGCCAGCGACCGTTGGCGAACACCTCGGGGTCGGCCCAGGCGGCGACCACTTCACCGAAGAACAGATCGTAGCTTTTCTGGATGTGCGGCTCGGGAATCACGCGGCATTCCAGCCAGGCCAGGCAATCGTCGATCAGCGGCGCCTTGACCACGGCGGCCGCCGTGCTGCCAGCGCCGACTTTTGATATTTTGTCGATGCCGCGTCCGCTTTCGCTGCCCACAGCCAACGTCAAGGCGGCGATCCTGCGCGACGGCACGTTGAGCACGAACTCGCCCGAGGCCTCGACCAGTTCGCGCGTCAGCGTGGATTTGTCGATCACCACGGCGACCTTGGGCGGATCGAAGTCCAGCGCCATGTTCCACGCGGCCGCCATCACGTTGCGCCGGTCGCCGTGGGCGCTGGAAACCAGCACGGTCGGCCCGTGGTTGAGCAGCAGGTAGGCCTTGGGCAAGGGAACCGCGACGCGCCCGCTCACCGAACTACCCTCCCCCCAGCCCCCTGCCCAAGGCAGGGGGTGATGGCGGTCTGCCGCTGCGCGGCTCCGTCTGTTGGCTGCGCCACCCTTGGGGCGGCCCGGCGGGGGGCGCTCATGCTGTCTTCTCCCCGGCGGCGCGGCGCGCGGCGAAGTCGACGAACCACTGCAGGCTCGCCGGATTGGCCATTGCATCCGGGTTGGCCACCGTTTCGATGGCTTGGCCGAGCAGCAGCTTCTTCACCGGCAACTCCATCTTCTTGCCCGAAAGCGTGCGCGGAATTTCCGCCACGGCAAAGATTTCGTTGGGCACATGGCGTGCCGAGAGCGCGACCCTGATGCGCTCGCGCAGCAGGGCTTCCAGCGCCCGCGTCAGTTCATGGCCGGGGCGTATGACGACGAACAGCGGCATGTAGCTTTCGCGCCCCAGGTATTCGAGGTCGACCACCAGGCTGTCGAGGATTTCAGGTATTTCCTCCACCGCGCGGTACAACTCGCTGGTACCCATGCGGATGCCGTGGCGGTTGATGGTGGCATCCGAGCGGCCGTAGATGATCGCGCCGCCGCGCGGCGTGATGCGAATCCAGTCGCCGTGGCGCCAGGCGCCGGGATACATGTCGAAATAGCTTTCGCGGTAGCGTGCGTCGCCGGGATCGTTCCAGAACATCAGCGGCATCGATGGCATGGGCGCGCTGCAGACCAGTTCGCCGACTTCATCGACCAGCGGCCTGCCGGCCTCGTCCCAGGCTTCGACCTTGGCGCCAAGGCAGCGGCATTGCATCTCGCCGAGGTATACCGGCAGTGTCGGCACGCCGCCGACGAAGCAGCCGGCGAAATCGGTGCCGCCGGAAACCGGGTTGAGCCAGATGTCACTTCGGACGTGGTCGTAGATCCACTGGTAGCCCTCGGGCGGCAGCGGCGAACCGGTGGACCCGATGGCGCGCAGGGCCGAGAGATCGGCGACATCATTGGGCTCGACATGCGCCTTGAGGCAGGAAAGGAAGAAGGCCGCGCCGGCGCCGAAAAACGTGACCCGCGTTTCGCCGACGAAGCGCCACAGGGCATTCCAGTCCGGCCAGCCGGGATTGCCGTCGTAGATGCAGACCGTGCTGCCCATCAGCAACCCGGCAACCTGGCAGTTCCACATGACCCAGCCGCTGCTGGAATACCAGTGGAAGCGGTCTTCCGGACCGAGGTCGAAATGGAAGGCGCACATCTTGACGTGCTCGACCACGATGCCGCCCTGCGTATGCACTATGGGCTTGGGCAGGCCCGTGGTGCCCGAGGAATAGACCACCCACAGCGGATGCTCGAAAGGCACCTGCGCCACCCGCAGCGGCGCATTGCCGGCCGTGGCCCGGGTCCAGCTCGTGCAGTGGTCAAATTCGGCAGGATCGGCTTGCGGGTCCATGCCGGGCAGCAGCACCAAGTGGGCGATGCTCGGCAACTCGGCCAGCAGTTGGTGGATCAGTTCGCGCCGGTCGAAGTTCTTGCCACCGTAGCGGTAGCCATCGACGGCGATCAGTACCTTGGGCGCGATCTGGCGGAAACGATCGACCACAGCGATGCGCCCCATGTCGGGCGAGCAGGCCGACCAGATCGCGCCGATGCTGGCGACCGCGAGGAAGGCGATCACGGTTTCGGGAATGTTGGGCAGGTAAGCGACGACGCGGTCGCCGCGCTCGACACCCATGCCGCGCAGGGTCGCCGCCAGGGCGCCGACCTGGCGCTGCAACTCGGCCCAGGCGATCTCGCGGTTCTCTCCTGCTTCGTTGCGCGAGACGATGGCCGGGCGCGCCGCCGTGGCGTGGCGGAAGACCTGGTCGACGTAGTTCAACGTGACGCCTGGGAACCAGCGCGCGCCGGGCATCCTTGCCTCGGCCAGTACCCGACCGCGCGGCGTCGCCGCCGGAATCGCGAAGTAGTCCCAGATCGCCGACCAGAAACCCTCGAGGTCGTCGACCGACCAGCGCCAGAGTGCGTCGTAGTCGGCGAAACGCAGTCCGCGCTCGCGCTCCAGCCAGTCGCCGAAGGGCGTCAGTTTCGCCGCGCGTGCTGTCTTTGCCGACGGATGCCAGGCGGGTGATTCCATCGGGTTGTTCCCCTTTTTGCCTTGCCACCGATTCTATAGGCCATCGGCGCAAGCCGGCGACGGTAACTGCGCGCTAAGATCGCGCCATGCGACTATTTTTACCCTTGCTGGCCTGCTTGCTTGCCCTGGGCGCCCGCGCCGACGAGTTGCCGCCATCCGTGATGCACGCCCTCAAGTCCGCCGGCATACCGGTTTCGGCTACCGCCGCCTGGGTCCGGGAGGTCGATGCCGCGTCGCCGCGCCTGGCGGTGAATGCGCGCACGGCGCTGAATCCGGCCTCGACCATGAAGCTGGTCACCACCTATGCCGCGCTCGACCTGCTGGGTCCGGCCTACGTCTGGAAAACGGAGGCGTTTGCGGGCGGTACCTTGAGCGAAGGTGTGCTCACGGGTGACCTGCACCTGCGCGGCGGCGGCGACCCGAAGCTGACCTACGACCAGTTCGGGCGCCTGCTGCGCCAGATACGCGCGCGCGGCATCCGCGAGATACGCGGCGACCTGGTGCTCGATCGCGGCGCTTTCCTCACGGCCAACGGCGATCCGGCACGTTTCGACGCGCAGCCGATGCGCCCCTACAACGTCGCGCCCGACGCGCTGCTGGTCAATTTCAAGGCGGTGACGCTGCAACTGGTTCCCGACCCGCAGCAAAAGACCCTGCTGGTCAGCGCCGAGCCGGCGCCGGCCAACCTCGACCTGATCAACAAGACCACACTGGGCACCGGCAATGGCTGCGGCGACTGGAAGGAGCGCCTGCGCGCCGACGTGTTCGCGCACGGGCCGACCACGCGCCTGGTGCTGACCGGTGTCTTTCCGCCGGGCTGCAGCGAGCAGCGCTGGAACATCGCGGTAATGGACCATCCCCAATTCGTGCTTGGCGTCTTCCAGCAACTGTGGGCCGAACTGGGCGGCAGCATGTCGGGAGGCGTGCGCGACGGCCCGGTGCCGGCCGACGCCCGTCCGCTTGCCGTGCTGCCATCGCCGACTCTTGCCGAAGTAGTGCGCGACATCAACAAGTTCTCCAACAATGTCATGGCGCGCCAGTTGTTTCTGACGCTGGGCATGGAAGCCGGGCGCCGTCCCGCCGGCACCGAGGATGCCGACGCCGCGATCCGTGCCTGGCTCGATGCGCGCGGCCTGGCACTGCCCGAACTGGTGCTGGAAAACGGCTCGGGCCTGTCGCGCCGTGAGCGGATTTCCGCCGAGGGCCTCGGCCGCGTGCTGCAGGCGGCATGGAAAAGCGCGGTGATGCCGGAACTGGTCGCGTCGCTGCCGGTGACGGCGACCGACGGCACCATGCGCAAGCGGCTGAAGCAGAACGGCGTCGCCGGCCAGGCCCACATCAAGACCGGTTCGCTCGAAGGCGTGCGCAGCATTGCCGGCTGGGTGCTGGATCGCAGCGGACGGCGCTGGATCGTGGTTTTCTTCGTCAACCACCCCCATGCCGGCGGCGCGCAGGCGGCCCAGGACGCGCTGCTGGAGTGGGTTTACGCGGGGCGTGGAACGTGAAGCGCCTGCTGCTGCTCGCCGCCGCATTCGGCTACATGGTGCTGCTGATCGAGGCGATCCGCGCCGCCGTCGCCTGGTGGCAGGGTGAGCTGGCGCAGCCTGGCTGGGCCGACATCGCGCTGATCGCCTTGTTGCCGGGGCTGGCCTGGATCTGGTGGCGCTACATCTCGCCCTTCGGCCGCGCATGCCCGAAGTGCGCACTGCCGCCCGAACCCGGCAAGGGTCAGTGATGGGCAGCTCGGCGTCGCCGAAGATCCGGAACCCCTGTCCCTGCGGTCGGCCGCTGCCGTACGCCGCCTGCTGCGGCCGCCACCACGCCGGGCTCGTGGCGCCGGACGCCGAAACCCTGATGCGCTCGCGTTACTGCGCCTATGCACGGGGACTGGAGGACTACCTGCTGGCGACCTGGCATGCCTCGACCCGACCGTCGGCTCTGGATCTGGCTACCGAACCGGTGCCGAAATGGCTGGCACTCGAGCTTCGCGCCCATGCGGAAAACGGCGATACGGCCACGGTGGACTTCGTCGCCCGCTTTCGCGTCGGCGGACGCGGGCAACGCCTGCATGAAGTCAGCCGTTTCGTTCGCGAAGACGGTCGCTGGTACTACCTCGACGCCCTTGCCGGGTAGCGCCGCGCGGTCCTTGCAACAAGTTGTTGCAAATTCGCGTTGAACCGATCGGTTCCGGCCCAATCTATCCGTTCATGTCGCCAGACGCAAACCGCAAGGAAAGACCCATGCAGCCCGATGCAATAATTAAATTTCTCGCCGATTCAAGCCGTTACTTCAGTCGGTAAAATGTCGCTCCCCCGGCGGCCGGTTTCCTCCCTCCGGCCGCCCGAAGGCCCCGCACATGCGGGGCCTTCGCCTGTCATCGAGGCATGATTCTGGACATGTGATATCCAGCCACAGCAATCAAGCAATGCAGGAGCCGCAAATGACCCGGCACGCCATGAGCCTCATGGATGTTCTCGCCCCTCCCGGAAACGACTGGTTGAAAGATCTGTCGCGCCGCAAGACAGACCTGCCGGCCGGTGTGAAGATCGTTCGCTTTAGCGACGGCGACGACGAGTTTGCCGAAAAGGACGAAAGCCCGAAGGCGAAGCGGCGCCGGGTAAAGTCACTTGCGGCTTGAATTCCGGCCGACGGGCGCCGGCGCAGACAGCTAAAGCAGCTTCTCGATGTCGGCCGCCATGTCCTCGGGCTTGTGCGACGAGGAATAGCGCCCGACCACCCCGCCCTCGCGATCCACCAGGAACTTGGTGAAATTCCACTTGATGGCTTCGGTGCCGAGCAAGCCGGGCGCCCCCTCCTTGAGAAAGGCAAAGATGGGGTGGGTATCGTCGCCGTTGACGTCAACTTTGGCGAACATGGGAAAAGTTACGTCGTAGGTGAGGCTGCAGAACTCGCCGATGGCCGCTTCGTTGCCGGGTTCCTGGCCGCCGAACTGGTTGCAGGGAAAACCCAGTACCGTCAGTCCGCGCTCGCCATACTTGCGCCAGAGCGCCTCCAGCCCGGCGTACTGTGGCGTAAAGCCGCACCCGCTGGCGACATTGACAAACAGCAGGACCCTGCCCCGGCAGTCCCCCATCGACCGGATGGAACCATCAAGGGCCTTGGCCGACAACTTGTAGAGCGCGTTCATCATTTCTCCTCGTCGAGTGTCACGGCATGGCGTTTCAGGTCGGCCAGGCGCACGACCTCGAGCGCCGCGGCGGAAGTCGCCTCCAGCACGACCTGCGGTGCCTTGCCGGCCTGCAGGGCTTCCTGCCAGCGCGCAGAGCACAGGCACCAGCGCTGGCCGGGCTTCACACCCGGAAATTCGAACTCGGGATGCGGCGTGGAAAGATCATTGCCGCGCGACCGGGAAAAGGCAAGGAATTCGGCTGTGGCGACGATGCATACGCCGTGGTTGCCGACATCCTCTTCCGTCACCTGGCAGTCGCCGGTGCGGAAGAATCCCGTCATGGGGTCGACGCTGCAGGGCTGGAGCAGGCCACCCAATACATTCTTTGCCAGATCGTGCATGTCGTTCTCCGCTGTCGGTTCCGATTATCGACCACGAAGAGCTTAACAAGTTTGCGCCAGATAAAAAAATGGCCCGCGATGCGGGCCAATTCGTTA
Source organism: Sulfuritalea sp. (assembly GCF_017302275.1). GTDB lineage: Bacteria > Pseudomonadota > Gammaproteobacteria > Burkholderiales > Rhodocyclaceae > Sulfuritalea. Next base: position 60,326 of record NZ_JAFLDR010000003.1, on the reverse strand, counting down.
TCGCCGTGAATGGATTTCGAGTCCAGGCGCTGGATTCAGCGGTCAGTGCCGGGTTGGCTTGCCCGTGTTTTGTCTGCGGCCGGCCCTGCGGGCCTTAACCTGCCGATGGAACTGGCAGGTTAGCCTGCGACGAGGCACGGACAAGGGTCCGCGGCCCTCGGGCCTTACAGGCCCGCATCCGCGCGCAGCGCGGCGGCCTTGTCCGTATTCTCCCAGGTAAATTCCGGCTCGTCCCGGCCGAAGTGGCCGTAGGCGGCGGTCTTTTCGTAGATCGGACGCAGCAGGTCGAGCATCTGCACGATGCCCTTCGGCCTCAGGTCGAAGTGCTTCTTCACCAGTTCGGCGATGGTGGCGTCGGCGACCTTGCCGGTGCCCTGCGTGGTGACCCAGACCGAGGTCGGCTCGGCGACACCGATGGCATAGGAGATCTGCACCAGGCACTTGCTGGCCAGGCCGGCGGCAACGATGTTCTTTGCCACGTAGCGGCCGGCATAGGCGGCGGAACGGTCGACCTTGGACGGGTCCTTGCCGGAGAAGGCGCCGCCGCCGTGGGGCGCCGCACCGCCGTAGGTGTCGACGATGATCTTGCGCCCGGTGAGGCCGCAGTCGCCCTGCGGGCCGCCGACGACGAAACGGCCGGTCGGATTGACCAGGTACTTGATCTCGCCCTTGACGAGTTCCTTCGGCAGGATGGGCTTGATGATTTCCTCGATCACGGCTTCGCGGATTTGCGGCAGCTCCATGTCGGGTGCATGCTGGGTAGAGATGACGACGGTATCGATGGAATGCGCCTTGCCGTCCTGGTACTTGATGGTGACCTGCGACTTGGCGTCGGGGCGCAGCCACGGCAGGCGGCCGTCGCGGCGCAGCATGGCCTGGCGCTCCACCAGGCGGTGCGACAGGTAGATCGGCAGCGGCATCAGCACCGGGGTTTCGTCGCAGGCGTAGCCGAACATCAGGCCCTGGTCGCCGGCGCCCTGGTTGAGGTTGTCGTCGTAGGCCTTGTTCACGCCCTGGGCGATGTCCGGGCTCTGCTTGTCGTAGGCCACCAGCACGGCGCAGCCCTTGTAGTCGATGCCGTACTCCGTGTTGTCGTAGCCGATGCGCTTCAGCACATTGCGCGCAATGCCGATGTAATCGACGGTGGCATTGGTGGTGATCTCGCCCGCCAGCACGACGAGGCCCGTGTTGCACAGGGTCTCGGCGGCGACGCGCGAATGTTTGTCCCGCGCCAGGATGGCGTCGAGGATGGCGTCGGAAATCTGGTCGGAAACCTTGTCCGGATGGCCTTCGGAGACCGATTCGGAAGTGAAGAAATACTCTTGTGCCATTTGTCCTGCTCCAAAAAGCAAACGCCCCATGCTTGGCGAGGCCAGCTATGGGGCGGGAGCAGGCGACGCTTTAGCGATATTTGTTTTCCGACCGGCGACGTTCGTCGGGGTCTTCTCCGCCTCGCAAGTTGTCATTTAACTCGGCGGATCGGCGCGCATTGTAGGCCAGGAGCCGCGGGGCCGTCAAATCGGGGTGCCGAGGCCCTAAACTGCGCCCATGTCCTGGCTGCTCCAGTTCTGTGCCGCGCGCGCCGCCTTCGCCACCATGTTCACCGCCTGGTCCGCGGTACTGCCCTTGCTGCGCACCGACTGGCAGATGACGGCCTGGCAGGCCGGCATGGTGCAGTCCGCCTATCACGTCGGTTTCCTGGTTTCGCTGTTTTCGGTGGGCTTCCTTTCCGACCGTTTCGGCGCGCGCCGCATCTACCTGCTGACCGGGGCCGCGGCGGTTGCCAGCGGCTTGCTGTTCGCCTTCCTGGCCGAAGGCTTCGCCTCCGCGCTGCTGCTCTACGGGCTGACCGGGCTGTGTTCCGGCGGTTCCTATACGCCGGGCCTGGCCATCGTCGCCCAGCGCATGCCCGAGCGCCGCGGCCTGGCGCTGGGCTTCTACCTCGCCGCCGCTTCGCTCGGCTACGCCGTCGGCCTGCTGATCGCCAGCGCAATGATTCCGATCGCTGGCTGGCGCGGCGGCTTCGTCGTCACCGCGCTGTTTCCCTTGTTTGGCCTCGGCCTCGGCTGGTGGGCGCTGCGCGACGTGCCCAACGTGGTGCACGCCCTGCCGGACGGCCACGGCACGCGCAGCCGCATCGGCGAAGTGCTGCGCAACAAGCCGGCGATGCTGTCGATCTGGGGCTATACCTTTCATGCCTGGGAACTGCTCGGCCTCTGGGCCTGGCTGCCGGCCTTCCTCGCCGCTGCGGCGCTGGCCGGCGGCAGCGGTGGCGCCGAGGCGGTGAGCCTCGGCGCCACGCTGAGCGCGCTGACCTACCTCGCGGCGGTGGTCGGCAGCGTGATCGGCGGTTCGCTCTCGGATCGCTACGGACGCACCACGATCACGCTGCTGATGGCGGTCTGCAGCCTGGCCTGCTCCTTCAGTTTCGGCTGGATGGTCGGCATGCCGATGTTCCTGCTGGTCGCCGTGGCGATCTTCTACAACGTCACGGGCGTCGGTGATTCCTCGATCCATTCGACGACGCTGACCGAGCTCACCGATCCGCGCTACCTCGGCGCCGCCTACTCGTTGCGCTCGGTGCTCGGTTTCGGCGCCGGCGCGATCGCGCCGTGGGTGTTCGGTCTGGTGCTCGACTGGGGCCGTGCCGGCAGCCTGCCGGAGCACGTGATATGGGGATTGGCGTGGTCGACGCTGGGCATCGGTGGCCTGCTCGGCCCGGTGGTCATCTGGCGCTTGCGGCGCATGCCAGAGGCGGCGAAGCTGGCGAACGGCAAGCGCTGACGGGATTTTCGGCAGGTGACGATCTTCGGGAATCGCCCGGTCGCCCTGCGGGCGGAACCGTTCGCTGGCAAGCGGATCGAACGCTCGTTTTCGGGTACGCTCACGGCTGGATGGTGGCCCATTCGGGTTGCCGCCGCTTCATCGAAAGGAATGCCGATGCTCCCGACACCCGCCACGCCGGAAGCAGCGAAAGATCCATGGGGCGGAGCCTGGGACCCATCATGGAATTTCGTACCGTAATTTTCTACCTCGCGCTCCTCGCGATTATCGGATCCGTCGCGGAACTCTATGTACGCATGAACCGGATTGGCGAAAACATCGAGAAGATCAAGGGCGTGGTCGTGCGCAAGAAGCCACGACTCGGAGCACCCTTCGCGCTGCTGATCGCCTCCATCGTCGTGGCCGCAGTGACGTTTCCGCGCTGATCCCTGCGACGGAAGGTAGGCCGCTGCTCCCGTTTGCGTTGAGCAGGCAGCCGGTGATCAGGCAGTCGCTTTCCGTTTCCGGCGGCGTGAGACAAGGCCGAGCAATCCCAGTCCTGCCAGCATCATTGCGTAGGTTTCGGGTTCGGGAACCGGCGCGACGTTCGCGCCGTGCTGGTTGATCGCGTTGAGGAGGAACTGTCGGCCCATATGGTCCGGGTCCGCCGCGTTGTGCATGAAGTAGGTATCCGCAAACGCGATGACCGTTCCTTGCCCGAACTGCTTGGAAACCGCGAACAGTTCGTTCGGGTTCAGGCCGCTGGTGGCCAGCGTGGTGTAGGGGCCTGCCACCGAGTCGATCCAGCCACGGTTATTCACGGCCCACCCCGACCCCGACACGCCATTGGCGAGATAGGGATCGGACGGATCGGTCACGAACGCGACACCGGCGTTGTAGTTTGCCGCCATGCCGCCCATGGTGATTCCGAACGCGGTCGTGTAGGAATTGAACGACGGCGTGAAACCGCCATGCTCACCGGAGAAAATGACCGTGCCGCCGTTGGATACCCAATTGGTCAGGGCGCTGACCTCGGCGCTTAGCGCCGGACCCGACAGGGCGAAGAACGGTTCGAAGGTGCTGGTCAGGAAGACGTCGACGCCACCGAGGAAGCTGGCATCGATGCTGTTCGAGCCGACCAGCGTGTGCCCGTCAGCATTGAGTACCGACCGGATCTCGGAATAGCTGCTTCCACCCGGTAGCCATGCGTTGGTCCTCGAGTTGCCCAAGGTGCCGATCGTCAAGGCCTGCGCCGAAGCGGTGGCCAACAGCCCCGCAGTGAGCAGAAAGCTGCGTTTGAATTTCATGACGCTCCCCATCTGAAATGTCGTCGGAATTCTTCCCTGCTCCTCGAGCAGGGTCAATAGCTCCTTCGGGCTAACGGGTCGGATGGGCGAAGCCGCGCTTGCTGTTCGCGATGAAGGCGCTCAATTCGCTCACCGGCGGACTGTCCATCGCCGCCATGCGCGCCAGCGCCTCTTCGAGAGGGACGCGCGAGTAGAGCATGCGATAGGCTTCCTTCAGCGCCGAAATGTCCTCGCGCGAAAATCCATTGCGCTTGAGTCCGACCAGGTTGAGGCCGCGGGCGCGGCCCGGGTTGCCGTCGGTGATGCAGAAGGGCAGGGCGTCCTGCACCACTTTCGACGACAGGCCGACCATCGCGTTGCGGCCGATTCGGCAGAACTGGTGCACCGTCACCGCTGCGGATATGAAGGCCTTGTCATGCACCACCACCTCGCCGGCGATGCCGGCGGTGTTGGCCATGATCACGTGGTTGCCGACGCTGCAGTCGTGCGCGACGTGGCTGTAGGCCATCAGGAAGCAGTGGTCGCCGAGCCGGGTGACGCTGCCCTGGCGCGAACCGCGGTGCACCGTGACGCCTTCGCGCAGCCAGTTGTCCTCGCCGATCTCGGTGTAGGAAACGCAGTCCGCCGCGAACTTGAAATCCTGCGGGTCGCCGCCGATCACCGCGTGCTCGGCGACCCGGCTGCGCGCGCCGATGCGCGTGTGGCGCTTGATCACCGCATGCGCGGCGACTTCGCAATCGTCGCCGAGGACCACATCCTCCTCGATCACTGCGAAGGGCCCGATGCGGACATTCGCACCGAGCCTGGCGTCGGCGGCGATGACGGCGGTTGGGTGGAAACTCACGTCAGCGCCTGGCGGATGGCGCCGACGATGCGGCGGATCTGCTCGTCCTTCAGCATCGGCGAGATGGGCAGCGACAGGCAGCGTCGGGCGACGCTCTCGGTGACCGGCAGGCGCACGTCGCCATGCGTGGCGGCGAACATTTCCTGCCGGTGCAGCGGTACCGGGTAATACACGGCGCAGGCGATGCCCGATTCGGTCAGCACTTTCTGGATGATGTCGCGCCGGTCGGAAAGTATCGTGTACTGGTGATAGACGTGGCGCCCGTGGCCGTCGGCGAAGGGCGTCTCGACCAGGCCCGCCAGTTCCTGGTTGTAAAAGTCGGCGATGGCGATACGGCGCTTGTTGAAGTCGTCCAGGCGGCGCAGCTTGATGCGCAGGATCACGGCCTGGATTTCGTCGAGCCGTGAGTTGTAGCCGAGCACATGGTGGTGGTAGCGCACGCGCGAGCCGTGGCTGGCCAGCACGCGCAGCTCGGCCGCCAGCGCATCGTCATCGGTGATCATCAGGCCGCCATCGCCGAAGGCCGAGAGGTTCTTCGACGGATAGAAGGAGGTGCAGCCGATGTCGCCGTAGGTTCCCGACTTGCGGCCGGCGTAGTCGGCACCAAAGGATTGCGCCGCGTCCTCGATCAGCTTCAGGCCGTGCTTCTCGCACAGCGACTTGAGCGGCGCCAGATTCACCGGCTGGCCGAACAGGTGCACCGGCACGATGGCTTTCGTCTGCGGCGTGATCGCGGCCGCGACCTGGTCGAGGTCGAGGTTGAAGCTGCGCGGATCGATGTCCACGAACACCGGCTTAGCCCCGCACATGACCACGGTCGACGCGGTGGCGACGAAGGTGAAGGGCGTGGTGATGACTTCGTCGCCGGGGCCGAGCCCTATGGCGCGCAGCGCGATCAGCAGCGCGTCGGTGCCCGAGGCGCAGGAGATCCCGTGCTTGACGCCGGCATAGGCCGCGGCTTCCGCTTCGAAGGCCTTGACGTTGGGGCCGCCGATGTACTGGCAGGCGGCCAGCGCCTCGCACACGGCGGGTTCGATTTCGTCCTTGAGCAAGGCGTATTCGGCCTTGAGGTCCAGCATGGGGATGTTCATTGGATTCCTTGCTTCGACATCAGTCGTTCGATTTCGAGGGCCACGGCCAGCGCCTCGCGTCCGTCGCGGCCGCTGCAGGTGCCGCCGGGCACGGCTTCGCCGCGCACGCTGGCGACGAAGGCCTGGATCTCGCTCAGCAGCGCGTCGCCGGGCGGCTCGATGCGGCTTTCGCTGTCGATCGGGGATTCATTTGTGTCACCTGCGTCAATGATTGCATCGCGCTTCCTGGCGAAGCCGAGCTTGCGCTCGCCGAAATCGACCGAGAGGTATTCGTGGTGCTGGAAGATGCGCATGCGCCGCAGGCTCGCCGTCGACGCGCGGCTGGCGGTGATGTTGGCGACGCAGCCGCTGGCGAACTCGATGCGCGCGTTGGCGATGTCGATGCCCTCCGTCAGCACCGCCACGCCGGAGGCGCGCAGGTCGGCGATCGGGCTCTGCACCAGCGGCAGGATCAGGTCGAGGTCGTGGATCATCAGGTCGAGCACCACCGAGACATCGATGCCGCGCGGCTTGAAGGGCGCCATGCGGTGGGCCTCGATGAACAGCGGGGTGGCTATCCTGTCGCGCACCGCCAGCCAGGCCGGGTTGTAGCGTTCGAGGTGGCCGACCTGCAGCATGCGCCGGCCGGCAGCGGCCAGGGCGATCAGCTCGTCGGCCTCGGCCACGGACACCGTGATCGGCTTTTCCACCAGCACGTGCAGGCCGGCAGCGAGGCAGTCGCGGGCGATGCGGTAATGGCTTTCGGTGGTGCTGGCGATCGACACCAGGTCGACCTTGCCGGCGAGTTCCGCATGGCCGGGAAGCGCGGCGGTGCCGAGTTCCCGGGCCACGGCGGCGGCGCGCTCGGGATCGGGATCGACCACGCCGACCAGTTCGACATCGGGCAGGGCGGCGTATTTTTGCGCGTGGAAGCGCCCGAGGTAGCCGACGCCGATGACGGCGGCACGGAGGAATTTGGACATAGGCGATAATTCTACTTTCTCCCCCGCTTCCCTGCCCGCCCCCACAGCCACCAGTCTCCGCGAATCGCCGTGTTACCCGCCCTGTTCCGCTTCCTCGCCCGCCTGCCGCTGCCGCTGCTGCACAACCTCGGTGCGCTGGCCGGCTGGCTGGCGTGGCTGGCTTCGCCGACCTACCGGCGCAATTTCCGGCTGCATATCCGGCAGGCAGGAATGATGGAGGCGAAGGCCGAGGCGATCGCCGAAGCCGGCAAGGCGCTGCTGGAACTTCCGAAGATATGGCTGCGCCCGCAGGACGAAGTGATCGAACGCGTGGTGCGAGTCTCCGGCTGGGAACTGGTGGAAGCGGCGTGGGAGGCCAAACGCGGCATCGTGTTCCTTACCCCGCATCTGGGCTGTTTCGAGATCACCGCGCAGTACTACGCCGCGCGCAAGCCGATGACCGTGCTCTACCGGCGGCCCAAGCAGGACTGGCTGGCGCCGTTGATCGAGGAGGGGCGCGGGGCGAACCTCAAGCTGGCGCCGGCGGATCTCTCCGGGGTGCGCCGCCTGCTCAAGGCGCTCAAGGGCGGCGAGGCCGTCGGCATGCTGCCCGACCAGGTGCCGGGCAACGGCGAAGGAGCCTGGCTACCGTTCTTTGGCCGTTCCGCCTACACCATGACGCTCGCCGCGCGCCTCGCCCAATCCGTACCCGGCGGCGCCACCGTGCTGCTGGCCTATGCCGAACGCCTGCACTACGGCGCCGGCTACTACCTCAAGCTGTTTCCGCTGTCGGCGCCACTGGCAGGCGACCTTACGCAGCGCGCCGCGCAAATCAATCGCGAACTCGAAACGCTGATCCGCCAGTGCCCCGGGCAATACCTCTGGGGCTACAACCGCTACAAGGTGCCGGCGGGCGCGCAGTCGCCGCAAACGGATTGACGTGGAACTGGGGAATCGGCGGGCGGTGATATCGAGCGCAGCGAGCCGTTCAGGAACCCCCCGTGAGGGGGGCGAAGGGGGGCGGGCCGAGTTTGCCCACTGAAGCCCCAACGAGGTTGCGCGCTTCATGATTTGAGGGCGGTTGTCAAAAAAGCATGCGGACTAGATGGACCCGGACGGCGTCGCGGGCGCAAGAAGGTCGAGCATTTTCAAACGCTGCACCTTGCCCGACGGGCCCTTCGGCAACTCCTTGACGAAGCGGAACAGCCGTGGCGTCTTGTAGCTGCCCAGCGTGCCCTGGCAGTACTCGCGCAGTTCCGCCTCGGAGCAGGTCCGGTCCGGTTTCAGCACCACGCAGGCCATGATTTCCTGGCCGTAGTTGTCGTCGGGAATGCCGACCACCGCAGCTTCAAGCAGCGCGGGATGCTGGAGCAGCGCCTCGTCGATCTCGCGCGGCGCGATGTTCTCGCCGCCCTTGATGATGAGTTCCTTGATGCGCCCGGTGACGAAAACGAAGCCGTCGGCGTCCATGTGGCCGAGGTCGCCGGTATGCAGCCAGCCGTCGGCTTCCAGGGTGCGCGCCGTCTCGGCCGGGTCCTTGTAGTAGCACGTCATGACGTTGGCGCCGCGCACCATGATCTCGCCGGTCGCGCCGGCGGGCAGCGTGGCGGCGGCGGTGTCGATGATCTTCGCCTCGTTGCCGAAGGCCGGCCCCGGGCTGCCGAGCTTGCGCTGCGCCGGGTCGAGCGGATTGGAGAAGCAGGGCGCCGCGGTTTCGGTGAGGCCCATGGTCTCGATGATGCCGATGCCGAACTTCTGCTCGAAGGCCAGGTGCTGCGCCGGCGGCAGCGGCGCCGAGGCCGAGCGGCAGAAGCGGATCGCCGCGCCATCGAGGCCGAGCGTCGCCAGGTCCGGGCCGTTCAACAGGTAGGCGATCATGGTCGGCACCACGTTGACCCAGGTGCAGCCCTGGCCGATCGCCGTCTGCCAGAAGTTCGAGGCGCTGAAGCGCCTGGGCAGCACCAGGCTGCCGCCATGGATCAGCGGCGCGGTGGCGGTGACCACCTGGGCATTGATGTGGTACAGCGGCAGCACGGCCATCACGCGGTCGGCCGGGCCGAGTTCATGCACCGCCGAAACGAATTGCCCGCCGGAGACCACGGCGCGCTGCGCCAGCACCACGCCCTTGGGCTTGCCGGTGGTGCCCGAGGTGTACATCATCAGCGCCGCGTCTTCCTCGCCGGGAGTCGCAGGCGTGGCGGTGGTCGCTGCAGGCGGCAGGAACTCCACCGCATCGACCTCGCAGACCACCAAGCGCGGCGGCTTCGCCAGACCTGCGGCGGCCTGCCGCAGGCGCTCGACCTGGTCGGGCGCGACGAAGACGATCTCGGCGTCGCTGTGCTCCAGCACGTAGGCGAGCTGCGAGGGCTGGGCCAGCAGGTTGAGCGGTGTAACGCAGTAGCCGCCGTACATCGCGCCGATGAACAGGCGGCAGGTCTGGTAGCCGTTGTGCATCAGCAGCGCCACTTTCGCGCCGGGGCGTATGCCCTCGCCGGCGAGCCAGGACGCCAGGCGCAGCGAGGCGGAACGTAGTTCGGCGAAGCTCATCACCCGCCCGGTTTCCGGCGCGATCAGGTAGGTCGCATCGGGGCGGACTGCCGCCTGATGTTCGACCAGTGCCCGGATCGTACGCAACATGCCTATTTGCCGTACTTGCGGAAATGCTCGCCGAAAATCTCGTCCAGGGCCGGCTCGCGCGGCGCGATCCGGCGCGAGATGCGCGTGATGTTGAGGTAGTGGCGGTAGTTCATGTTGTCGGAGAAATTGTTGCGGCCCCAGGTGCCGCAGCCCATCGACAGCGAGAACGGCAGGCCGTTGTCGAAGCTGCCGCCGGTGGCGTAGCAGTGGATCTGGTTCACGATCACCCGCGAGACCGGCAGCTCAAGGCCGAGGCGCAGGATGTGTGCGTCGTCGGCGCTGTGGATGCTGACCGAATGTCCCGCGCCCTGGAAGGCATAGATATCGCCGACGATGGCGCAGGCGTGGTCGAAGTCGCGCGCCCGATACACGGCCAGCACCGGCGACAGCTTTTCGCCGGAGAAAGGGAATTCCGGCCCGGCCCCAGTTTCCTCGACCATCAGGAAGCGCGCGGTCTGCAGGGCCTCGCTTTCCAGCCCGGCGATCTGCGCGATGCGCGGCGCGTCCTGCGCCGTCACCTGCGCCGCCAGCTTGCCCTCGGGCCACATCACGGCCTGCAGCCTGGCCTTCTCCGCCGCATCGAGCAGCATGCCGCCTGCGGCCGTCAAAGCGGCCATGGCCCCGGAATACACCGCATCGAGGATCACCACGCTGTTCTCCGACGAACAACTCGTGGCGTTGTCGAAGGTCTTGGAGCGGGCGATCGCCGCCGCCGCGTCGGCCAGGTCGGCCGAGGCGTCGATGATGCTGGCGACATTGCCGGCGCCGACGCCGAAGGCCGGCGTGCCGCTGGCATAGGCCGCGCGCACGTTGGCCTGCGAGCCGGTGGCCACCACCAGGTCGGATTGCCGCATCAGCGCATGCGTCGCGTTCTTGGTGATCGGGGCGGGCAGCATCTGCACCAGGTTGTCCGGCGCGCCGACTTTCGCCAGTTCCGCTGTGACGTAGCCGACCAGCGCGGCGCAGGTCGAGGCGCCCTTGGGCGAAGGCGCGACGATCACCGCATTGCGGCCCTTGAGCGCGTTGATGATCTTGTTGGCCGGCGTGGCGCCGGGGTTGGTCGAGGGCGTGATCGCGGCGACCACGCCGACCGGCCGGGCGATCTCGACGATGCCGCGCTCCGGGTACTCGGCGATGACGCCGACGCTCTTCGCACCCTTGAGGTCGCGCAGCAGGCCCAGGGTCTTGCGGTGGTTTTTGGTGACCTTGTCCTCGACCACGCCGAGGCCCGTGTCGCGCACCGCCATTTCGGCCAGCGCCCGGTTGCGCCCGGGTTCCATGATCGCCCAGCCGGCGGCCGCTACCAGCGCGTCGACGCCGGCCTGGTCCCAGGTTTCGTAGCGACGCTGCGCAGCGCGTGCGGCCTCGATCAGTTGGGTGACTGCCTTGTCCATTGCTCTGCTGCCTTTCTGTTGCTAGTAGTCAGTAGTGCAGAAACAAATGGTTCGATACGTCATTCCGGCGAATGCCGGAATCCAGTCGGCGGTCGTTTCTGGATCCCGGGTCAAGCCCGGGATGACGGTGAGAATCATCCCCATCGGTTTCAGCCTTTCTGTCGCCAGTTTTCTAGTTGCGCCGGGTCTTCTCGCGCAGCTGGCGTTGTATCGGATAGACCAGCGCGACCACCGCCAGCACCATCACCGTGGCGCTGATCGGGCGGCCCATCAGCACCGTCCAGTCGTTGCCGTGGCTGACCATCATGGTCATGAAGGAGCTTTCCGCCAGCGGGCCGAGGATGACGCCGAGCACCATCGGCGCGATGGGGAATTTGAACTTCTCGAACAGGTAGCCGAGGATGCCGAATGCCGTGATGACATACAGGTCGGAGAGGTTGTTGCGCGCGGCGAAGGCGCCGATGAAGCAGAACATCACGACGAAGGCCGAGACCACCGCCTCGGGCAGTTCCAGCACCTTGACCAGCGGCTTGATGGCGAAGAAGCCGAGGATGCACATGCCGATCACGCCGAGGAACATCGAGGCGAACACGGCATAGACGAAGGGCCCCGAGGTGACGAAGACCTGCGGCCCCGGCTGCATGCCGTGCAGCAGGAAGGCGCCGAGGATGATCGCGGTCGCGCCGCTGCCGGGGATGCCCATGGTCAGCAGCGGGATCATCGCGCCGCCGACCGAGGAGGTCGCCGCCGTCTGCGGCGCGATGATGCCTTCGGCGATGCCGCTGCCGAGCTCCTTGCCGCGCTTGCCATACTGGCCCTCGGCGCCGTAGGCGACAAAGGAGGCGACGGTGGCGCCGGCACCGGGGATGATGCCGACCACGATGCCGACCAGCGAGCTGCGCAGGAAGGTCATCTTGAGCTTGATCATTTCCGCCAGCGTGGGGAATTCGGTGTTGATGCGGCGGTCGGTATCGGCCGACGCGCCGTCACCGGCAAAGCCCTTTTCCATGCGGGTGAATACCTCGCCCAGGCCGTAGGCGCCGACCATCACCAGCAGGTACTCGATGCCGTCCTGGAGGAAGGGCACGCCGAAGGCGAAGCGCTCGGCGCCGTAGATCGAATCGACGCCGACGGTGGCGATCAACAGGCCCAGCATCAGGCTGATGGCGGCGTTGGTGATCGAGCCGCCGCCGAGCGAGACCACGCTGGCGAGGCCGAAGACGATGATGGCGAAATACTCGGGCGAGGAGAAGGTCAGTGCGAACTTGGCCACCGGCGCCGAGGCCAGCACCATCACCATGACCATCACCAGGCCGCCGCCCAGCGCGGAGAACAGCGTCCAGCCCAGCGCCTTGGCCGGCTGGCCCTTGCGCGCCATGGTGTAGCCGTCCCACAGCAGGGGCACATCGATCGGTTCACCGGGAATGCGGAACAGGATGGCGGTGAAGGCGCCGCCGTAGGTGCCGGAGACATACATGGCGGTGAGCAGGATGATCGCCGGCAGCAGTTCCATGCTGTAGGTGAAGGGCAGCGCGAGCACCACGCCCATCACCAGCGTCAGCCCCGGCAGCACCGCGACCAGCATGCCCAGCACCAAGCCGATGAACAGCACCAGCAGGTTCATCGGCTGCAAGACCTGCAGGAAGCCGTTGCCGAGGTGGACCAGCGCCTCCATTAGTGCACCCCCATGACGCGCAGCAACCAGAGCGAAACCGCCGAGAAGGGTTCGCTCCCCAGCGGCAGCGAGACGTAAACCACTTTCATGAAAATGAACACCAGCGCCAGCGCACCAAGTACGCTGGAGACGGCGATCACCGTCCAGTTGCGGTAGCGCCCGAGGACCATGAACAGTGCCAGGTAGGCGATCGTGGCGAGGAAGAAGCCGAGCGTGGAAATGGTGACGACGTAGATGATGGTGAGGACTATGCCGCCGCCGAGCAGCAGCGGATAGCTGCGCAGCTTTTCCTCGCCTCCCGCTTCGCCGCTGTCCTTCATGAATTTTTCCAGCAGGCCGGCCGCCGTGAAGGTTTCGCCGATCAGCAGGTTCTTGATGATTTCATAAACGCAGACCAGCCCCAGCAGCACCAGGATGGACTTGGGCCAGAAGTCCGGCCCGATCCGTCCCGGCGCCGCGGGAAAGTCGATGCGCCCCGCCACCTGGTAGAGGTACATCGCGGCCAGTTGCACCACGATGTAGGGCGAGGCACGCAGCAGGCGGTTCAGCATGGCGATTCCATCCGGGTTCCTGCCGCCTTACTTCTTGGCGGTGAACTTCTGCATGGTGTCGATCTCGCCGGCGATGAAGCTCTGCGCCTCGGCGGCACCGAGGAAGCTGTCCTTGCGCGCCATCGACTCCTTGAGGAAGGCGACGAACTCGGGCGACTTCGCCGCGCGGGCGATGGCGTCGGCCACCAGCTTGACGCGCGCCGGATCGGTGCCGGCCTTCATCACCAGCGAGCGGAACTGCGGCAGGTAGATTTCCAGGCCGGCTTCCTTGGACGAGGGCACGTCGGGGAACTCCTCCATGCGCTCCTCGCCGAAGAAGATCAGCGGCCGCATCTGCTTGCTGTTGAGGAAGCTGCCGACGTCGCCGGCCTGCTCGAACAGGATGTCGGCATGGCCGCCGAGGATCGAGCTGTAGCGCTCGCCGGGGCTGGCGAAGGGCACGCCAATCATCTTGATGCCCTTGCCGGCGAGGAAGTTCAGGGTGATGTCATCGGCGCTGCCGAAGCCGAGGATGGCCACCTTGAGCGTGCCCGGCTTGGCCTTGGCTTCGGCCACCACGTCGTTCCAGGTCTTGAAGCGGCTGTCCGCCTTGACGAAGAGCCCCGAGGGCTGGCGGATGGCGATGGCCAGCGGCGTCACGTCGGCCAGCTTCCAGCGCGCGCCGCCGGCGACCAGGGTCGCCGCCGTGTCGCCGATCAGGATGGCCATCGAGTAGCCGTCGGCTTGGCCGCTCAGGAGCTTGGTCATGCCGGTGTTGCCGGTGGCGCCGGGGACATTGATCACCGGGAAGGAGGTCTTCAGGTCGGCCTCGAGCAGCTTGCCCAGCTTGCGCGCCAACTGATCGGCGCCGCCACCCGGTCCCCAGGGCACGACGAACTCGATCGGGCGTTGCGGGTACTTCTCCTGGCCGATGGCGCCGCTGGCGGCGAACAACGCGGCGAGGGAAAACAGGATTTCGCGGAACAGTTTCGGGGTCGTCAGGTGCATGGTGGTCTCCTCATGTGTGGTTCTGCAGCGCTGGTTCGCGGCGGCCTTCTACCGGGCCTGGAAACGAAATCGCGAGTTTCGTTTTTCCCGGAATATACGCCGGGAAATCGTCAAACGCCAACATTTTCCACTTTAAACGAAATCTTTCTTTTCATTTTCGACTGATTTTGCTTCCAGGCGCTGCGGACTGCTTTTATACTGCCGCCATGTTCCAGGCCCGAAATCCCGCCCCATGAGCGAATCCGGCAACTCCTCGGCCGCCGCCCTGCGCGCGGTCGCGATCATGGAAACCGTGGCCCGCGCCAACCGGCCGCTGGCGCTCTCCGACATCGCCGCGAGCTGCGGCCTGCCGGCGCCGACGGCCTTCCGCATCCTCGGCCTGCTCGAAAGTGCCGGCCTGATCCAGCGCGAGCCGACCGGCAAGACCTACGGCGTCGGCCATCGCCTGGCGCGCCTGGGCCTCGACGTCATGTCCAACAACGACCCGCGCGGTGAGCGCCGCGCCATCCTGCGCCGCGTGGTCGATGACATCGGCGAGACCTGCAACCTGGCCATGTTGAACGGCGACGAGATCGTCTACATCGATCGCGTCGAAACCGACTGGTCGCTCAAGGCGGAGCTCAAGCCCGGCTCGCGCGTGCCGCTGCACTGCACTTCGAGCGGCAAGCTCTTCCTCAGCCAGATGCCCAGGGCCAAGCGCCGCCGCATGCTCGAATCGCTGAGCCTGAAGCGCTACACCGACAACACGGTGACCGACATCGCCCTGCTCGAAGCCCAGATCGACGACATCGCCAAGACCCGCGTCGGCGTCAACAACGAGGAATTGCAGGCCGGCGTGATCGGCCTGGCGGTGCCGGTGATCGGCGCCGGCGGCCGCATGATCGCCACCGTGGCGCTGCAGGCGCCGGTGGCGCGGCTGCCCATGGCCCGCGCCATGGAATGCGTGCCGCGCCTGCTGGTGGCGGCGCGGGACATGGCGGCGACGTTCGACAACGGATCAAGCTGACAGGCATTTTGATTGCGTACGGCAGCCGGCTATTGCCTATACTTCGCCTGAGTTCGCGGCGACCTTCACTGGTCAAGAGGAGGCGAAATGCCAACAATCAGCATGTTCTACGGCATCCTTGTATCGATGTTCTTCGAGGATTCCGACCGGCACAATCTGCCCCACATTCATGTGCGGTACGCCGGCGCTAAGGCGTCGATCGCCATTGAAGACGGCAACGTACTTGCTGGCAGCATTCCGCCAAGACAACTCAAAATGGTTCAGGCATGGATCGAAATCCACAAGGACGAGCTGTATGCCGACTGGGAACTGGCGGCCGCCGGCGAGCAGCCGTTCCGAATCGCGCCGCTGCAATAGGGAGAGCGCCATGCACGACCTGCTCGATGTAGTGAAGGTGGAAACCGGACCGGACTACAAGCTGTTCCTTCAATTCGAGAACGGCGAGAAGCGCGTGTTCGACATGGGGCCGTACATGGACAAAAAGCCGTTTGTCCAGTTGAAGGGATCGCCGCTTTTCGCCAAGGCCTCCGTCGACTGCGGCACCGTCGTCTGGCCGGGCAATATCGACATCGCGCCGGAAACGCTTTACGACCGGTCACTGCCGGTTTAGTCAAATCGCCATCATCGCAACGACCTTCGACAGCGGTCCGGCAGAAGCTGCGCCGTGACTGAATATTCACCAATCAAGTTTCCCGACGCGACCAAGGGGTAATGATCGACGCTTGATCTGGCGGATCGCTATGGAGTTCCGACCAGGGCGCTCAATCAGGCCGTCAAGCGCAACGCGGCGGGCTTTCCGGAAGACTCCATGTTTCGCCTCCCGCCGGGGGAAAAGCAGGAGGTGGTCACAAAATGTGACCGCCTCGCCAAGCTCAAGTTTTCGAAGGTGCTGCCCTTCGCCTTTACCGAGTACGGCGCGATCCAGGCAGCCAATGTGCTAGCGTCGCCGCAAGCCATGACGGCCTGACGGGCGGCGCAAAATCGCCGTCCCACCAGCGCCGACTCTTACGTCGCCGCGCTCAACTTCCACACATCCGCATCCACCGGCACCCAGGCTTCGATCGCCGCCGTGGCGATGACGTGGGTGGTGCCGTTCTCCGGATCATGCACATTCAGGCCGCCGCGCACGGCGCGGACTTCGGCCTTGCCGCGGGGCAGTTCGGCGGCGACCAGCGCCGTATCCACCTTGTCCGGCTCCTGCACGGCGATGGTCACCTGCACGCGCATGCGGCGGTGGTCCATGCCCAGCGTGCGGAACATCGTGATCGAGGAATGGTGCAGGGCGTCCTGCACGGCGCGGCAGGCGGCCTTGGTGTAGTCCTCGCCGTAGAGGTCGTTGCCGGTGCCGGTTTCGAGGATGATGCGGTGCTCGATCTCAGCCATGGGCGGCCTCCATGTCGAAGGACACCATGACCGCCGCATTGGCGATGACATTCACGCCCTCGCGGTGCGGCTTGGGGATGTCGAGCCCGCCGAAGACGACGCGGATCGAAGGTTGGCCGTAGGGGAAGATATCCATCAGCTTCGCGGTATCGACCTCCTCCGGTTTCTGCACGCCGATCTCGACGTCGATCAGCATCGCCTCCTTGGGATAGCCGAAGGCCTCGGCCACGGTCAGCGAGTTGTGCCACAGCGCATCGCGGATCGCGCGCGCCGCGGCCTCGGTGTAGTCGCGGCGGCGGATCGAATGCCCCATGCCGAATTGCACTACCAGGCGTTTCTTTGCCATGTGCTTCCTTTCAAATGGCGCGACAAGCAGATCGCGAAAAATTCACCTAGCCCGTCATCCCGGGCTTGACCCGGGATCCAGAACCGACGTCCCTGGATTCCGGCGTTCGCCGGAATGACGTATCCAAATTCGTCCGCCTAGCGCCGGTGACGGCCGACTATCAGTTGCAGGATTTCATTGAACACCGCGTTGTCCAGCGTCGCGGATAAATCAAGCGCCAGGCAGCGGCGGTAGAAGGGGCTGAGGTCGAGGCCGACGCCCAAGCCCAGTACCTCGACCGCGCACTGCTGCTCGCGCCGCGCCACGACTTCCTTGAGGTGGTTGTCGAGATAGAAGGCGTCGTTGGCGCGACGCGTCGCGGCGTCGTTGGGGCAGCCGTCGGAGATCACGATCAGGATGCGGCGGCGCGCCTCCTTTGCCAGTAGCCGCTCGCAGGCCCAGTCCACCGCCTCGCCATCGATGCCCTCGCGGAACAGGTCGGCCTTGAGCAGCGCGGCGATGCCGGCGCGCGCCCGGCGCCATGTGCGATCCAGCGGCTTGAACACCAGGTGGCAGGCCTCGTTGAGCCGCCCCGGCGCCGGCGGGCTGCCGGCCGCCAGCCACTCGCGATGGGGCCGGCCGCCGTTCCAGGCACCGGTGGTGAAGCCCAGCAACTCACTCTTCACGCCCGCCATCTCCAAGGCGCGCAAGAGGATGTCGGCCAGGGTGGCGACGGCCTCGACATTGTTCTTCATCGAACCCGAGCAATCGACCAGCAGGCTCACCAGGCAATCGTCGGCGGCGGGCTGGTAACGGTCCTGGCGAAAGAGCCGCCTCTCGGTCGGCGAGGTCACGAGGCGCGAAAGCCGCCGGCCGTCGATGCGACCCTCCTCCTCGTCGAACAGCCAACCGTCGCGCTGCGGCACGGCCAGCAAGGTGCGCAGCTCGCGCGCCAAACGCCGCAGGTTGATGCCCTGCGCGGCGACGCGCTGGTCCAGCCGCTCGCGGAATTCCAGCAACTGGGCGCGGCGCACCAGGCCGGCCGCTTCGAGCTCGGTGTCATGGGCGCGGGTGAAAATGCGGTAGCCGTCTGCGGATTCGCCGAAAACGCGGCTCTCGCCGGTTTCGGCCCTGGCGATCACGCTCTCGCCTTCGCCTTCGAAGTTCAGCAGCAGGCGGAAACGGCGGCGCGCGTCGTCGTCGTCATCGGCTTCGCTTTCCGCATCGTCCTCGTCGCGCCGCAGCGGCGGCAGTTCGGCGGCCACGTGCTTGGCGATCACCAACGCATGCACCGCGTAGGCCGCCTGGTCGCCGCGCTGCCGGCGCAGGCCGGCCAGCGCCGTGCCCAGCGGTTCGGCCAGCCCGGCGCGCATGCCTTCGATCATTTCTTCGGTTTCTTCCAGCACCGGGTAGCCGGTCAGGCGCGACCAGCACATCTGCGCCAGGGTGTACATCAGCATGCCGAGCTGGCCGCGCGTCAGCCCGGCGCGGTGGTAGTCGCGCGCCCAGCGTTCGAAGCGGTGGCGCAGGTTGTGCACCTGCCCGGGCAGGGCGGCATCGACCAGGGTTTCGACGCGCAACTGCTCCAGCCATTCGAAGACCAGGCGTTCGATGCCGTCGGCGGGACGCAGGGCCTCGTGCAGGGCCTTGTCGGTGTAGCGCAGGCGCAGGGCCACGGCATCGGCCAGCGCGCGGCAATCGGCGTAATCGACGGCACCGGTGTCGATGCGCAGGTGCGGCGCATGCAGCGGCAGCGGGTGCCCGCCCTGGTGCAGGTGGCCGCCGCGAAAGTGCAGGCTGGCGTCGCCGCTCATGGCGCGCAAGGTGGCGGCGCTGAGCTCCTCCGCGCGCTGTTGCCACTGCTGCCGGCGCGAGCCGCCCGAGGCGGGGACTTGCATCAGGCGGGCGGCGTTCCGGCGGCGCCGCGCATCACCGACTCCGCCAGCTCGACATCGAAGCAGCGCTGGTAGTACTCGGCCACCAGCGCGCGCTCGACTTCGTCGCACTTGTTGAGGAAGGAAAGGCGGAAGGCCAGCGCCGTGTCGCCGAAGATCTCTAGGTTCTCGGCCCAGGTGATCACCGTGCGCGGCGACATCAATATCGAGAGGTCGCCCGCGGCGTGGCCCTTGCGCGTGAGTTCCGCCATCGCCACCATGGCCGTCACCAGCTTGCGCCCGGCCTCGTGGTTCATCGAGGGCACGCGCGCCAGCACGATCGCGACTTCTTCCTCGCGCGGCAGGTAGTTCAGCGTGGCGACGATGTTCCAGCGGTCGATCTGGGCGTGGTTGAGCACCTGCGTGCCGTGGTACATGCCGGTGAGGTTGCCCAGGCCCACGGTATTGGCCGTGGCGAAGAGGCGGAAATCGGGATGCGGCTCGATCACGCGGTTCTGGTCGAGCAGGGTGAACTTGCCGTCGCGTTCGAGGATGCGCTGGATCACGAACATCACGTCCGGGCGGCCGGCATCGTATTCGTCGAACAGCAGCGCCACCGGCCGCTGCAGCGCCCAGGGCACGATGCCTTCCTGGAACTCGGTGACCTGCAGGCCATCCTTGAGGACGATGGCATCCTTGCCGACGAGGTCGAGGCGGCTGATGTGGCCGTCGAGGTTCACCCGCACGCAGGGCCAGTTAAGGCGCGCCGCGACCTGCTCGACGTGGGTGGATTTGCCGGTGCCGTGCAGGCCCTGCAGCATCACGCGGCGATTGCGCGAAAAGCCGGCGAGGATGGCCAGCGTGACATCCGGGTTGAAACGATAGACGGGGTCGATCTCGGGCACGTGGGCATCGCGCTCGGCGAAGGCCGGCACCGTCAGGTCGGAATCGATGCCGAACAACTCGCGCACCGAGACGCGCTGCGTCGGCCGTATCTGCGCCAGATCACTCATGTGCCGGACCTCAGTGCGCCGGGCACGGCCTCGGCATCGATCGCGGCCATGGCGCGCGCGGCGCGCTGCAGGGCCGGCAGCACCTTGGGCACCTGCTCGATCGAAAGGCGCATCACCGGCGCCTGGATGGCGATGCCGGTATTCGACGGCCGGCCGTCGATCGCCGGCACCAGCACGGCAATGCACAGCAGGCCGGGGAGGAACTCCTCGCGGTCGAGCGCATAGCCCTGGTCGCGCACCTGCTGGATCTCGGCTTCCAGCGCGGCGCGATCGGTGAGGGTGCTGGGCGTGTAGCGTTCCAGCGTCGCCGCATCGAGCAGCAGGCTGCGCTGGGCGTCGGGCATCTGGGCGAGGAAGAGCTTGCCGCTGGCCGAGCAATGCACCGGCACGCGCGAACCCGGCTGCAAATAGAAGCGCAGCGGCGCCGGGGTCTCGACGCGATCAAGGTAGAGCACCTCGCCGCCGGCCAGCGCGGTGATGTTGCAGCTTTCGCCGACCTCGTCGACCAGGGTGCGCAGTACGGCGTGGCGCGCGCCATGCACCGTGCTGTTGAACAGCAGGTCTTCGCCCAGGCGGCGCAGGCGCAGGGCCATGCCGTAGTGGCGACCGTCGGCCTCGCGCTGGATCATGCCGGCGCTTTCGAGCTGCTGCAGCATGCGGTGCAGGGTGGGCTTGGGCAGGCCGGTTTCCTCGACCAGGGCCGGCAGGCTGAAGAAATGGTTCTTGCGCGCGATCACTTCCAGCAGCGAAAACAGGCGCAGCGTGGGCGTGTCGCCGTCGATGGCGACGGGCTCGGGCAGGCGGCGGTCGGTGGGCGGGCTCATGGCCGGCATCATATACCGTTTTTCGATACGCCATGTCTCGTTTATGCTTGACATCACCCAGGCGAAGCCATAAAGTCGCAAAACTGTACGTTTTTCAAAACGTTTCGTCCCGTATTTTCATAACAATGAGGAGCCGCCATGAGCGCCGCTGACAACCGGTCCGTGCCCACGGGCCCCACCCGCATGACCCCTTCCGAAGCCTTTGTCGAAACCATGGTCGCCAACGGCGTGACCGACATGTTCGGCATCATGGGCTCTGCATTCATGGACGCCATGGACATCTTCGCCCCGGCCGGCATCCGCCTGATCCCGGTGGTGCATGAGCAGGGCGCCGGCCACATGGCCGACGGCTATGCCCGCGTCTCGGGCCGCCATGGCGTCGTCATCGGCCAGAACGGCCCCGGCATCAGCAACTGCGTCACGGCCATCGCCGCCGCCTATTGGGCGCACAGCCCGGTGGTGATCGTCACCCCCGAAACCGGCACCATGGGCATGGGCCTCGGCGGCTTCCAGGAAGCCAACCAGCTGCCGATGTTCGAGGAATTCACCAAGTACCAGGGCCATGTGAACAATCCCAAGCGCATGGCCGAATACACCGGCCGCTGCTTCGACCGCGCCATGAGCGAAATGGGCCCGACCCAGCTCAACATCCCGCGCGACTATTTCTACGGCGACATCACCTGCGAGATCCCCAAGCCCTTCCGCCTCGATCGCGGCCCCGGCGGCGAGCAGACGCTGAACGAAGCGGCCGAGCTGCTGGCCAAGGCCAAGTTCCCCGTCATCATCTCCGGCGGCGGCGTGGTCATGGCCGACGGCGTCGAGGAATGCAAGGCACTGGCCGAGCGCCTCGGCGCGCCGGTGGTGAATAGCTACCTGCACAACGACTCCTTCCCCGCCAGCCACCCGCTGTGGTGCGGCCCGCTGGGTTACCAGGGCTCGAAGGCGGCGATGAAGCTGATGGCGCAGGCCGACGTCGTGGTGGCGCTGGGCAGCCGCCTCGGCCCCTTCGGCACCCTGCCGCAGCACGGCATGGACTACTGGCCCAAGGATGCCAAGATCATCCAGATCGACGCCGACAACACCATGCTGGGCCTGGTGAAGAAGATCTCGGTCGGCATCTGCGGCGACGCCAAGGCCGCCGCCATCGCCCTGACGCAACGCCTGGCCGGCCGCACGCTGGCCTGCGACGCGACCAAGGCCGAGCGCGCGGCGAAGATCAAGGACGAAAAGGCCGCCTGGGAAAAGGAGCTCGACGACTGGACCCACGAGCGCGACGCCTTCAGCCTGGACATGATCGACGAGAACGGCAAGGAAAAAACCTTCAGCGGCGGCAGCTACCTGCATCCGCGCCAGGTGCTGCGCGAACTGGAAAAAGCCATGCCGCCCGACGTGATGGTCTCAACCGACATCGGCAACATCAACTCGGTGGCCAACAGCTACCTGCGCTTCGAAAAGCCGCGCAGCTTCTTCGCGGCGATGAGCTTCGGCAACTGCGGCTACGCCTTCCCCACCATCATCGGCGCCAAGGTGGCCGCCCCGCACCGGCCGGCGATCTCGTATGCCGGCGACGGCGCCTGGGGCATGAGCCTGATGGAAACCATGACCTGCGTGCGCCACAACATCCCGGTGACCGCCGTCGTCTTCCACAATCGCCAGTGGGGCGCGGAGAAGAAGAACCAGGTGGATTTCTACAACCGCCGCTTCGTCGCCGGCGAACTCGACAACCAGTCCTTCGCCGGCATCGCCCGCGCCATGGGCGCCGAGGGCATCGTGGTGGACAAGCTGGAAGAAGTCGGCCCGGCGCTGAAGAAGGCCATCGACCTGCAGATGAACCACGGCAAGACCTGCATCCTCGAAATCATGTGCACCCGCGAACTGGGCGATCCGTTCAGGAGGGATGCGCTGTCGAAGCCGGTGCGGTTCTTGGAGAAGTACAAGGATTACGTCTGAGGACGTAGCCTTGATTCAACCAAACAGAAGCCCGCGGAATGCGGGCTTCTGTTTTGCGGTCATGAGAAAGTCGGCGCTGGCGGTACGGCGGTTGTTCGGCCTTATGTGGAGCTCAACATAAGGCCGATTATGTAGATGCCTCGATTATGTTGAGCGCCCAGAGATGTTCCTACTAGAAGCCAGTCGCCATGGTCTTCTACGAGGCGAGGACGAGGTCCTGCGCTCACCATAATTTCCGCGATCTGGCTGAGTGGAGTGTGCGCGGCATCTTGTCATTCACGAACCCAACCGCGAGATCCTGCAGTACACAGATCGTGGCCTCATATTCAGGAGTCTCGACGGAATCGCTGGCCGACTGGGTCGGCATGACGATCGCCTCCAGAACGCGCGAAACTTGACCCAATGAAAGACTCCCGCACATTTGGCAGCCTCTTCCCCTGATCGATTCGGTACTAACTCCCGAATTATGTGGAGGTCGCGATCTGCGCCTTCCGCTCCAGACGGGCGGTTGGCGCACGACGCCGGTGGTGGCTCAACATAATTGAGGCATCTAAATAATCGGCCGGAGCGGTCATTCGAATTGCCCACACTTGACTTCAGCTTATTGACCTTGAGCTGCAGGCACTTCTGCATCCGTCTTACGCTCAGGCCCACAAGGTTTTGAAGACAAAGATTTCGGCTTAGATGACTTTGACTGTGCGGTGACTTGCTTTGTAGCCGTCTCTTTCTTTAGACTCATCTGGACCTTTAGTGCCTCCTGCGCTTCCAAGCTGGCCGAAAGTTTGGCCTCAAGCACCCCAAGCGCTTTACCTTCTGCCGCCAGCAGCATCGCCAGGCTCGCGTTTGACTCCCTACATTCGAAAACGCTTACTGCATAAGCCTCCAAATCATTCTTATGACTCGGCGGGAAGCCGATGGCCAATAAGCCGAGTAGCCCCCCTGAAATGATCGTGGAAATCACTCCACGCAAAAACATCTGCTCTGCAACCCATAGTTGATTCGACTTGCGAGTTAGCGTCGGCTGATTGAGCCGTGTCAGTTCAACCAATCGCACTGCCCACTTGCGCTGGAAATCAGGGTCACTGAATAGGCGTCCCTCCAGATCAGCGTTACTTAAAACGTAGAACGCACCGATGCCGCGGACCTTTGTGGCATATATGGCGGCCCCGATCAAATAGATCGCAGCGATTATTAGCAGCACAAAAACAATAAGCTTCCCCCAGAGAGGCAGGCTTAACTTCTCTGTAAGTAGCGTTGGCAATGCCGCTAGGATTCCAGAGGACAATGTCGCGCCAACAAAAAAATTGGCGGCCTTGTCTTCAATTGTCTTCTTTCGCTCTTGCTCCGCAGAGTGGATTTTCTCTGCAACCATCAGATGATTCTTTTGTACTTCCGATGAGATCGACTTCTTTCCGTAGAAGTCGTCGCCCCCGGATACCTCAGCGCCATCCGGCACCTCCGGAGCATCATCACTCGGGCCTTGGCGCCAAAGAGCGTAAGGCGGAAACAAAAACTGAAGAAGCCTGTCGAGGGACTCAGCTATTTGCTTCATGATTCTTGCTCGCCCAGCAGAATGTCACATATTGCGGAACTGATTTTTACCCCGACGGTTTTTTCAAGCCAACCCCATTCACCATTGGGATTGATCTCGAGGAAGTAAAACTCACCGGAATACTCAACAAGGTCCAAAGCACCGAAGATAA
Organism: Sulfuritalea sp.; assembly: GCF_017302275.1. Lineage (GTDB taxonomy): Bacteria > Pseudomonadota > Gammaproteobacteria > Burkholderiales > Rhodocyclaceae > Sulfuritalea. Next base: position 36,058 of record NZ_JAFLDR010000003.1, on the reverse strand, counting down.
GTCCTGCTTTGGCGACATAGTCTCGACACAAGCCTTCAATGTGCTGGGGCAGTTTGCATATCTCGAAACGAAGTTCGGACTCCCTTGTTCTCCAATCTAGCGCTTCATCGCCACCTGTATTGCTCACGACTCTGACCGGAAACACAGAGCTTCCAACCACGGTTACCCTGTAGTCAATCTTAGGTGACAGTACTTGCTGGAAGATACTTGGTGCGACTGACAAGGCGTCGTCATCATTCAAGTTCTTCTGAGTAACTACGTTCGAGAAGATAAAGAAATCCTGGTCAGGCTCCTCAATGAGTGGGGCATAGAGTGCCTTAGCAACGATCCGGTCATTCTCCGAATGGCAGAAAGCCCGAATCTCGTTTCCCGAATTGGAGACCAATGTTCTGGGGATAGAGAACCCGAGTTCTGTTGCCAGTCGCAGTTGCCGCAACTTGCTCTCCATACGGTCATTTTCCGCGGGAGGATTGATCCATCGCGCACCGTCTATCAGCTCAAGCGCCTCTAGGCATGCGTACCATTGATCGCTGACGAACTTTTGAATGGCTTCCGATGGATTTTCCTCCTTCGGAAGAAAATCAAACGGCTTACCTGGGCGACGGCACCAGATAGCGGTAATGCAAGACGACAGATCAAACGCCTTCCCGTCCCTTGTAACCATAAGCCTAGGGCCAGGGAAGTAAAAAGCCACGCCGTCTTTAGTTAAATCTTCAGTGTTAATTCGGAGGAACTCGGCATCGCGCCGCTTGAGTTCCCGAACAACAAAATCAACAGTGATATCCCATTTGTTCGAAAGGATGAGAATCATCAATGAGCCTAGCGCCACATACGCCGGTCTTTGTTGTCTTCACCTTTTTCAATGTCGGCCTTCTTGGTCATAGGACCGCTGGCGCTCGATTGATCAATCGCGAAAGGACTATCCGCATGACCTGTCCAACGGACCATGTCTTCTGTCTGGTCGTAAAAATACTCTACAGGGTTGTTTGCGCGGCCAGGCGAGGTGCATGGCTTCGCAAAGCCTACTAGAAATGGAAGTGTTGTCATCCCAATACTCTATCCGTAAACTTTCAATCATTCCCTTGCGCAGATGTCACGCTACGAAGGCAACGCATAGAAGATGCTGTTTAGTAATACCTCAACACGACCGGCACCTTGCGCAGTCTCCGCAGCGCTTTAGGCAAGGCTGCATGGTATCCGTAAATTTCTCGTCTTGCACAGTTCCTCAGAGAGGCATGCCGTAAGAAGCCATAGGGGCCTACAACGATATGGGGTCAGCATGAATTGGTTCTTTGCCGCATCGATTCGCCGTCTCGCCAGCGCCGACTTTCCGAAATTGGCAGACCGGCCTTCAGTCAGGATCGCGTAGGCGATCTTTCCAGTAACTCGGGCGACGGCTGTGGTGGGCGAATGCCACGATCAGGATTTCATCCGGCAGCACGCTGTAGATCAGGTCGCAGGGGAAGCCGGACAAGATGAACCGTCGTGTTCTTTGGCCGATCAGCGGCGCGGCGTGAGGAAACATGAGTATTGAGCGCCGCGCATCCTGGACACGCAACCAGCGATTCTCCGCTGCGCGAGGGCTCCGCGCTCGATACCACGTCATGGCTTCCCGCAATTCGGCGCTGGCGACCGAAAGTTGCCGGACCCTCATTTTTTGTCCAGATAGTCCTGCCGCATCTGGTCCATGAAAACGTCGAAATCCTCCGCCTTGATTTCGCCGCGCTGGTAGGCGCTTACACGATCCTCGCTTTCCAGCGCCCAAGCGCCTTCCCATGCCTGGTCCGGTGGCGTCACGAGTTCCTGCAGGGCGTCGAGCGCGGCGAGACGCTCCTCCGCAGTCATGATTCTGGCTTGGTCGATGAGGGCTTGCACTCGCGCGTTCATGTTCAATCCTCCAGTCCGGCGATTATCTCCGGTTGAAGAGAAGATTCAAAGGATTCGGTCGAAAGCTCCCCTGACCCTAAGCGATCTGGCGATCTGGTGTTGCGCCACGCGCCGCCTGTTCGCGGCCGCGGCCGCCGGTGGAAAACTGGATGATCATGCCCGGGCAGTGCTTGCGCACGCCTTCCTGCACCCGGGCGAACAGCGGCGGGTCGGAACTGGCCGTTTCGTCCGGATTGCGCACGTGGATGTGCACCCGCGAAGCGCCGGCTTCGAAGCTGAGCGCATTTGAAGAGTCGGCGCCGGCGGTACGGCGCCTGGCCGCGCCGATGCGGTCAGCCACGGGCGCGTGCCCCGGTTCAGGCGGCCCGCACCTCGTCCAGCAGCTCCGGATGCCGGTCAAGCACCTTGAGCAGTTTCACCAGCGCCAGCGGCGGCCGCGTTCTGCCGTTCTCGTAGCGGGAAAATGCATTCACGCCGCCGCCGAAGATCTCGGCGGCCTGCTGCTGGTCCAGGCGCTTTTCTTCCTCACGCTGGCGATGAATGCCGGATCGACGATAGTGGCATTCACCTGCTTGTTGAACTCCAGCATGGCCGCGCTGGTCCGGGCGGATTCGGCCATGTCCAGCACGGCCTCGCCGCAGGCCGGGCAATAGTCGCCGCTCACGTCCGGAATGGAGGTCGTCTCGCCCTTGTAGGTGTAGCTCCTCACGCCTGTCGCGGACCAGCTTGGCCGCGCCGCAGCCTGGACATTTCATGTTCATAACTCCTTGAAGGACACGATCAGCACGTCGTCGATGACCGTGAGTTTTAGCTAAACGCGGCCGGCGGCCGTCATCGGCCGATACACGTCCTGCCAGATGCGATGGTCCGCAGGCGTGGTCATGCTCTTGTGGAAATCGGTCGGCGCCAGCGCCATCACGACCTCTGCATGAATGCGGCCGGCGAGTTCGCCGTGTGCCTGGCTATGCTGTGTCTGGCCAAGGGCGAAGATGCGGCAGGCGTGGGCTTCGAGACAGGTGCACCCGCCGACTGCAACGCTCACCGGGTCGGGCGCCCCCCGCCTCTTGCGCCCACCGCATTCAAACCAGTACTTCCAGCCCGCGCCGCTCGATGACCGACAGCAGGCGCAATGCCGCGCCGCTCGGCTTCTTCTCGCCGTTTTCCCACTTCTGCACGGTGGAAACGCTGGCGTTGAGATAGGCCGCAAACACCGCCTGGCTGACGTGCAGATGCTCGCGCAGACGGCGGATCGACTCGGCCGTGTAGGCCGGCGGCGGCACGGCCTGCGCCTCGAAGTCGCGCAGGGTCTGCTTGCTGACGGCGCCGACCTGCTCCAGATCGCGCATCGTCTGCAGGGCTTCGTTGATCATCCGGCTCATCGTGTCACCTCCATCAATTCCTGCGGGCGCCATTGGGGTCGGAGATATCTCGCCTTTTACCCGGTGCCGGGTAAATTCAACGCGCACAACCGGGTGGTTTTCAACGCGCGCCGACAGCTCCCGCATGGGAAGGCTCGGCATGCAGCGTGACTCCAAGCGCCCGGACCACCTTCAATACCGTGTCGTAACGCGGCTTGGCGCCTGGCGCCAGCGCCTTGTACAGGCTCTCGCGGCCCAGCCCGGCGTCCTTGGCCAGTTGCGTCATGCCGCGGGCGCGCGCCACGGTCTTGAGCGCATCGAGAAACGCATCGGGATCGTCCTCTTCCAGCGCGGCGGTCAGGTACTCGGCAATGGATTCGTCGTTGTCGAGATAGTCGGCGGCATCGAAGCGGGTGAATCGGGTCATGGCTTATTCCTCCAGTTTTCGCGCCATTTCCTTGGCGCGCTTGATGTCGCGTTTCTGGGTCGATTTGTCGCCGCCCAGCAGCAGCAGATAAACCACGTCGCCGCGCCTGGTGAAATAGGCGCGATAGCCGGGGCCGTAGTGGATACGCATCTCGGACACGCCCTCGCCGACCGGCTCGCAGTCGCCGAAGTTGCCGGCCTCGGCCTGCTCGATGCGCCGGGCGATGCGCGCCTTGCCACGCAGATCGGCCAGGCCGGACAGCCAGGCCGCGAATTCGTCCGATTGCAGAAACAGGTTCATGACGCGGAGTGTATCACCTTGGATACACCGGTCAAGCGCCTGGGGTTCGCGCGGCGCCTCAAGGCATCGTTACCGCTTCCCCGGCAATGTCAAATGGCTCTGACCCCTATGGCCTACTGACATGACCGGTGCCGAAACCCGGATCGCACCCTGAACTCGAAATGTACATTACACTGTACATTCTCATACAGGAGGCGCCATGCAGGAAACCACGTTCACCGAATTGCGCAAGCACGCCAAGGACTATTTCGACGCCGTCGAGGGCGGGGATACGGTTCGCGTTTTCCGCAACGGAAAACCCATCGCCGAGATAGTGCCGGTCCGTTCCGCGCTGCCGTCCTGGAAGCGGCAAGCCACGCCATTGACGGTCAAGGGCTTGTCCCTGAGCCGGGAACTACTGGGTGATCGGGATGATTCGGCGTGAGGCTGTTTCTGGATACCTCGGCCTTTGCCAAACGCTATGTCGCAGAGCAGGGGTCGGACAAGGTACTGGCGCTGTGCCAGGAGGCGGACAGGCTTTTCGTCAGCGTCATCTGCTTTCCGGAACTCACCTCGACACTGTGCCGCCTCGTGCGCGAGAAGAAACTCGCCAGGGCCGCCTATCGACAATTGAAAAGTGACGCGGTGGCCGATCTGGCGGATGTCGATATCTGCCAGATCACATCGGAAGTTCTCGCCGGGGTGGTTTCGCTCCTGGAAGCGCATCCGCTGCGCGCGATGGATGCGCTTCATGTGGCGTGCGCACTGGCCTGCCAGCCGGACGCCTTTGTATCCGCCGACCGGCAGCAGCTTGCCGCGGCGCGCAAGGCCGGTCTGAGGATTGTCGACGTTTCGTAACCGGGACGATCAGGCAGGCCGCAAGCCCAGTATCTGCCGCGCCTCGGCAGGCGTCGCCGGCCGCCTTCCATGGCGGTCGCACACATCCACAATCTTCTTCACCAGCTCGGCATTGCTCGCGGCCAGCCGCGTCGGGTCGAAGCGCAGCTTGTCTTCCAGGCCGGTACGGCAATGGCCGCCGGCTTCTAGGCACCACTGGTTGACCTCGAACTGGCAGCGCGCGGTGCCGGCGGCGACCCAGGTGGCGCCGGGCAGCACCTCGGCCAGTTCGCTGCGCAGGAAGTCGAAGACGCTGCGCCGCACCGGCAGGGCGTTGGCGATGCCGAGCACGAAAGCACGTGCGGCGGGCTCTTGAGCAGACCCTTCTTCACCAGGCTGGCAGCGTTGTAGAGCATGGCGAGGTCGAATACCTCGATCTCGGGCTTAATGTCCTTGTCGAGCATGGTCTTGGCCAGGCCCTCGACGAAGTCGGGCGGGTTCTCGTAGATGCTGGCCGGGAGTCACCGAGCCGGTGGCCAGCGAGGCCATGTCGGGCTTGAGGTGCAGCATGGCGCCACGCGCGGCCTGCTCGCGACCGCGGCCGCCGGTGGAAAACTGGATGATCATGCCCGGGCAGTGCTTGCGCACGCCTTCCTGCACCTGGACGAACAGCGCCGGGTCGGAGCTGGCCGTTTCGTCCGGGTTGCGTACGTGGATGTGCACCAGCGAGGCGCCGGCTTCGAAGCTGAGTGCATTTGAAGAGTCGGCGCCGGCGGTACGGCACCTCGCCGCGCCGATGAGGGCGGCCACGTGCGCGTGCCCCGGTTCAGGCGGCCCGCACCTCGTCCAACAGGTCCGGATGCCGGTCGAGCACCTTGAGCAGCTTCACCAGCGCCAGCGGTGGCCGCGTTCTGCCGTTCTCGTAGCGGGAAAACGCATTCACGCCGCCGCCGAAGATCTCGGCGGCCTGCTGCTGGTCCAGGCGCAGCTTCTTCCTCACGCTGGCGATGAATGCCGGATCGACGATGGCGGCATTCACCTGCTTGTTGAACTCCAGCATGGCCGCGCTGGTCCGGGCGGATTCGGCCATGTCCAGCACGGCCTCGCCGCAGGCCGGGCAATAGTCGCCGCTCACGTCCGGAATGGATGTCGTCTCGCCCTTGTAGGTGTAGCTCCTCACGCCGGTCGCGGACCAGCTTCGCCGCGCCGCAGCTTGGACATTTCATGTTCATACCTCCTTGAAGGACACGATCAGCACGTCGTCGATGACCGTGAGTTTCAGATAAACGCGGCCGGCGGCCGTCATCGGCCGATCCACGTCCTGCCAGATGCGATGGTCCGCATGCGCGGTCATGCTCTTGTGGAAATCAGTCGGCGCCGGCGCCATCGCAAATCCACGATCCCGTAAAAACCGAAGCCCAGCGCTGCGCCACCCGCCAGTGCCGACATCGTCGCGCGAACCTTGCCTGCTTCGATCAGCCCTTTGACGACCGGCAGCTTGCAATGGGGCGTCGATTTCTCCTTGGCAGGACATTAAGCTTATTGGTGAATTTGGCATTTGGTTAATGGTGATTGGAAGCGATCCGGCTGCCGCCGGGCAGGTGGGTGGCATCGGAGCGGATCATGGCAAGCAATACCCCACCCATTCACAGCCATTCCGCAATGGGGCGCTCGATTCAAGCGAAGGATTGCGCACGCAGTGGCGAGATAGGGCACAATAACGTATCGAAATGTTCTATTTGCAATACGAAACAACCCTTGTGCTGGATAGGCTATACACAAGTCGTTTCATGTATAGACCCGGCTCGCTTTCAATACACAAACAGCTTTGGCTCTGACAGCCAATACAAGAGGCGCCATGCAAGCTCACGAACCCGCTGCCCTGCCGCCTTCCGGCATCGAGATTGCGCAACTGGTCACGCTGGTCGGTGAGGCCAACGCCGCGCTGGCGCGTTACGACGGCCTGCTGCAGGGCATGGTGAACCCGGCGGTGATGCTCTCGCCACTGACCCACCAGGAAGCGGTGCTTTCCTCTCGCATCGAGGGCACCCAGGCCACCGTGGAGGAGGTTCTGGAACACGAAGCCGGCCGGGAATACGACATCAACAAGGAGGCCGACATCCAGGAGATCCTGAACTACCGGAAGGCGCTCACGCTGGCCGCCGAAACGCTGACCGACCGCCCCTTGCGGCTCAGCCTCGTCAAGGCCCTGCACAAGGAATTGATGAACAGCGTGCGCGGCCAGGACAAGGAGCCCGGCGAATTCCGCAAGACGCAGAACTGGATCGGCCCCCACGGCTGCACCATCGAGACGGCCAGCTTCATCCCACCCAACCCCCTGCAGCTCATGGACCACCTGCAAGCCTGGGAGCGCTACCTCGAAAGCGACGATACCGACCCCTTGCTGCAAACCGCCATCGTCCATGCCCAGTTCGAGATCCTGCATCCCTTCAAGGACGGCAACGGGCGGATCGGCCGCCTGCTGATCCCGCTGTTCCTTTACAGCAAGGGTCGCTTGTCGACACCGATGTTTTACTTGTCCGCCTATCTCGAAGCCCACCGCGCCGAGTACTACGCACGGCTCGCCGCCGTCACCCGCGAAAATGACTGGACCGGGTGGTCGGCCTTCTTCCTGCGCGCGATTGCCGAGCAGGCGAAGACCAACATCGCCCGCGTTCAGGCCATCCTGACTCTCTATGAAACGATGAAAACGCGGGTACGGGAAATCACCCGCTCGCAGCACAGCGCCCAGATTGTCGACGCGCTTTTCGATCGCCCGATCTTCCGCATCGGCGACTTCGCCACCCGCGCCGGCATCCCCAAGCCGACCGCGCACCCGCTGCTGCGCCAGTTGCAGGATGCCGGGCTGCTCAAACAACTGCGCGAAGGCTCCGGCCGTCGCCCGGCCATCCTCGCCTTTCCGGAACTGCTGAACACTGCTGAAGGCCGCAAGGTCCTCTGATTCCGATCACCGCCAACATCGAAAACCCGGCCTTGCCTGACTAGCAGACAAGCCAGCCAATCCACCCAGTTGGAAGCGCTGCGCGAATGGATCGCAAATGAACCCTGAAGCCCTCATCCGCAACGAAACCGCTGCCGATGCCGACGCCATCACCACCGTCACCCTCGCCGCCTTCGCCACACTCGAAATCAGCCAGCACACCGAGCAGTTCATCGTCAAGGCGCTGCGGGCCGCCGGGGCGCTGGCGGTATCGCTGGTCGCGGAACTCGATGGGCGGGTCGTCGGGCATGTCGCCTTTTCGCCTGTGACCCTCTCTGACGGCACGCCGGACTGGTATGGCCTGGGGCCGGTGTCCGTGCTGCCGGCACATCAGCGGCAGGGCATAGGTAAGTCGCTGATACGGCAAGGCCTGGCGCGGCTGCAGGCGATGGGCGCGCGGGGCTGTTGCCTGGTCGGGCATCCGGATTACTACCGGAAGTTCGGTTTCAGAAACCTCGACCAGTTGGCCCATGCCGGTGTGCCGCCGGAATACTTCCTCGCCCTGTCATTCGACGGGCACTGGCCGCAGGGCACGGTGGTTTTCCACGACGCCTTCGGCGCGCGCGAATAGGCGATACGCACGGTCCGCGTGGTGAACGCCGGCAAGCGCATCGGTTTGACAATGATTCGTTTATAAACGAAACTGAGCCATGTACGAAGTCCGGCATTACCTGACGCCCGACGGAAAGGATGTCTTCCTCGACTGGGTGCGCAAGCTGCGTGACGTGACCGCGAGAATCGCCGTGGATCGGCGGGTGAACCGCATTGAGCTCGGGAATTTCGGCGACCACAAGTTTTGTCGCGATGGCGTATGGGAACTTCGGGTCGATGTCGGGCCAGGGGTTCGCGTGTATTACGCGGTCGCCGGCAAGGAAATCGTGTTGTTGCTGTGCGGTGGCGACAAGCGAACTCAGGCTGCGGATATCGACCGTGCCTGTGGCTACTGGCAAGACTGGCAAAGGAGGGCAAGCGATGAGAGATAGAGCGCACGACGACGCGATGGCCGAGATGCTCCGCGAGGACCCGGCCTATGCTGTTCAATTGCTCAACAGCATTCTTGAGGAAGGCGACCAGAGCGAACTCCTGATTACCTTGCGCCAGATGACGAAGGCCTTCGGCGGCGTGCCGACCGTGGCCGAGACCGCCCATCTGAGCGCGACGCAGCTCTATCGCACCTTGTCACCCGACGGAAACCCCGTCCTCAGCAGCTTGTCGGCCATCCTCAAGGCCATGGGTCTGCGCCTTGCCGTCCAGCCGATGCGGGGTCCGTCCGCGCACGCCTGACCAACTATTACCAGGCGTCCTTCTTACGCACTGCGGCTATGATGCGCGCCGGTTTCCTCGCGGCCGAGGCCGCTTTTCCCCTGATGCCTGTCGCTGCGACGCCCTGCTCCAGAGAAATATCGACATCCAGCAGGCGCAGCACCGTACTTGGCGTAGGCAAGAGTCGGCGCCGGCAATACGGCGACGCGGCCGGGCCTTGCCGGCCTTACTCCTTCGCCGGACTCAGTATCCGAGCCATCGCGTCGGCCGCGGCGCGCAGTTCGGGGACGCTGGTCAGCATTTCGTCCAGCGAGCGGCGCGCGGTGGGCGCGTGGCAGGCGACGGCGGCGACCAGGTTGCCGTCCTTGCCGCGCACGGGGACGGCCACGGCGACCATGCCGAGGACGAATTCCTCGTTGTCGATGCCGACGCCGCGGCGGGCGATGCGTTCGAGTTCGGCTTCCAGTTCGCGGCGGTCGGTGATGGTGCGCGGCGAATGCCGCGTCAATTGCAGTTGCGCGAGGATGCTGCGCCGTTCCAGCAGGGGCATCGAGGCGAGGAAGAGCTTGCCGCTGGCGGTGCAGTGCATGGGCACCCAGGTGCCGGGTGGCAGGTGCATGCGCAGCGGCGCGGTGGTGTCGATGCGCTCGACGTAGAGCACGCGACCGGCGTCGGGCACGGTCAGGTTGCAGGTTTCGCCCAGCGAGCGCACCAGGTTGCGCAGCACGGCGCGGCATTCGCGGCGGATGTTGGAGCCGCGCAGCATGCGCAGCGCCAGCGTGGTGGCGCGATTGCCGGGCACGTAACCGCGCTCGGCCGGCATGTGCAGCAGGTAGCCCTGCGCCTCCATGGCGCGCAAGAGGCGCATCAGGGTGCTTTTCGGCACCCGCATCATGGCGGCCAGTTGCGCCAGGGTCAGGGGTTGCGAGGCTTCGCTGAGGAGCTCCAGCACGGTCAGCGGCCGCAGGCGGCGGATGTCCTCGCTGGCTTCCTCGTCGGCGGGTTCGGCGGTGTCGTCGGCGCCGGATTCGACCCAGGCGGCGGAGTTGTATTGGCCCGCGAGGGGCTTGCTGCGCTTGATGTGGCGTCTCCTCGGCGCGTGTTCGGATCGCCCCGCCGTCCGCGGTCAGGGGGCGGGACGGAGCATACCGCGTGCTGCGCCGGTCCGTCCCCGGCGAGCCCGGGTTTCGGTCAGGCGCGGCACACCAGGTGGCTTTCGAGGCGGACGACGCCGGCCGTGGCCTCGGCGGCGGCGCGTGCCGCGTCGATCTGGACTTGCGTATCGACCACGCCCCAGATCTCGACCACGCCGCTGGTGACGGTGACATTGATCAGGTGCATCGGCAGTTCGGCTTCGTTCAGGGCCGCCAGCAGCAGCGCGCGCAGCGCCGAGTCATCGACGCGGACGCCGCCCGGCCGGCGCCAACTGGCGACGCCGCGCAGCAGGTTGGCGCGGCTGACGATGCCGACCAGCTTGCCGCCCTCCAGCACCGTTACGCGCTTGATGTGGTATTTCTCCAGCATGGCGGCGATCTCGGTGAGCGGGGTGTCCGGCGTGACCGAAATCACGTCCTTCGTCATCACGTCGCGCGCGCGGCGGCCGAATTCGCGCAGGTAACGCTCGGCCGGTTCCTCGGGCGTGGCCAGCAGGCGCAGCCACCACGAGGGGCGGCGCCGCGTTTCGGATTCGGCGCGATGGATCAGGTCGCCTTCGCTGACGATGCCGACCAGGCTGCCGTCGGCGGCGATCACCGGGACCGCGCTGATGTGTGCATCGAGCATGAGTCCGGCGATCTCGCCGACATCCGTTTCGGGGGTCACGGTGAGCACCGCGGTGGTCATCACGTCCTTCGCCAGCATGGTGGTTTGCCTCCAGGTTGCGGGGGAGCGCCGCGGGTCAGTTCAAGGTCGGGAGCCAGGTCGCCATCTTGGGGAACATCATCAGCAGGGCGACCCCGATCAGTTGCAGGATCATGAATTGCGACATGCCGGCGTAGATGTCCTTCAGCTCCCATTGCGGCACCACGCCCTTGAGGAAGTAGGCGGACAGCGCCACCGGCGGCGACAGCCAGGCGGTTTGCAGCGTCATCGCCACCAGGGTGCAGAACCAGATCATGTCGATGCCCGCCGCCTGCACGATGGGCAGCACGATGGGCACCACGATCAACACGATGGGCACCCATTCCAGCGGCCAGCCGAGGACGAAGATCAGGCCGAGGATGACGATCAGCATCAGGGTCGGCGGCAGGGCCAGGCTGGTCAGCAGGCCGGCCAGGTATTCGGCGCTGCCCAGGCGCGAGAACACCGCGCCGAACAGGTTGGAGGCCGTGACCAGCATCAGGATCATGCTCGACACTTCCAGCGTCTGGTAGGCCGAGCGGCGGATCTTGGCCAGCGTCATGCGCCGCGACAGCAAGGTCAGGACGAAAACGGCGGCGCAGCCCACGGCGCCGGCGTCGGTCGGCGTGGCGATGCCCATCAGGATCACGCCCAGCGTGGCGACGATGACCACGATCACCGGCACCACGCCGATCACCAGGTCCTTGACCACGGCCAGCATCGAGGTCGCGCGCATTTCCGGCGGCAGCGCGGGGCCCAGCGCCGGATTCAGCCAGCAGCGCACCAGGCACCAGACGGTGAAGATGGTGGACAGCAGCAGGCCGGGGATCACCGCCGCGGCAAACAGGTCGGTGGCGGGGATGCCGACCACGGGGCCCATGACGATCAGCATCACCGAGGGCGGGATCAGGATGCCCAGGGTGCCGCCGGCGGCGATGGCGCCGGCGCTCATCTTGGTGTCATAGCCGCTCTTGATCATCGCCGGCCCGGCCATGACGCCGAGCAGGGTGACCGCGGAGCCGACGATGCCGGTGGCGGCGGCGAAGATGGTCGCCGTGATCAGCACGGCAAGGTAGAGCGAGCCGCGCAGCCCGGCCAGCAACTGCTGGATGCCGGTGAACATGCGCTCCATGAGGCCCGACTGTTCGAGCAGGAAGCCCATGAAGAGAAAGAAGGGGATCGAGGCCAGCACCGTATCCTTCATCACTGAGAAGGTTTGCAGCACGGCGAGGTCGAACACCATCGGGCCGAAGGCGATGAAGCCGGCGCCGAGGGCCACGGCGCCCAGCGTGAAGGCGATCGGAAAGCCGATGAAAATGATGCCGAACAGCGCCGCCAGCGAAACCAGGCCGAACACCTCGTTGCTCATGTCAGCTCCTTGGTGAGGCCTTTGGGTCCCATGCCTTCGGCCCAGCGGCCGGTGATCGCGGCATCCAGGCTCTTGCAGAATTCGGAAATGCCCTGGATCGCCAGCAGCAACCCGGTGAGCGGCATCGCGGCCTTGAAGGGCCAGGTGATCGGCATCCAGGGGCTGCTGACGAAGCGCTCGCTGGTCATGAAGGCCTTGAGGAAGTAGCCCCAGCCGAAATACAGGAAGATCGCGGCGAAGGGCATGAACATGACGACGTAGCAGACGGCATCGACGATGCCCTGGGTGCGCGGCGACCAGCCGGCGTATAGCGAATCGGTGCGGATGTGGCCCTTGCATTGCAGCGTGTAGGCCGCGCCGAGCATAAAGAATGAGCCATACAGCATGAAGGTCATGTCGTAGGCCCACAAGGTCGGCGAGTCGAAGACGTAGCGCGCGACGACCTCATAGACGAGGGACAGCACCATGGGGATGATCAGCCAGGCCGTGAGCTTGCCGGTCCAGATGGCGATCGGATCGAGCTTGTGCGCGATCCGCAGCAGTTTCGAGGCTTGTCCGGTCATGGGTCCTGTGTCCGACGATTGCGGCGGGATGGATGCGGTGCGCGACAGGTGCCGCGCACCGTCCTGCCTGTTGCGATCTTACTTGGCGCCCACCGCTTCGGCGCCGATGCCGTAATACAGGCCGTTGATCTTGGTCCAGTAGGGCACCACGACCTTGGCATAGGCGCGCTGCGATTCCAGCACTTCCTTGAACAGCGGGTTGCGCGCCGCCTCGCGGTCATACACCAGGTTGGTGGCCTTGTGGAAGGCGGCAAAGAACTCCTTGGGCGTGTCATGCACGATGACCTTGTGTTCCTTCTGCAGCTTTTCCAGGGCCTTGGCGTTGCGATCCACGTTGAAGGCATAGGTCTCGGTGATGGTGGCCATCACTGCGCCCTCGATCACCGCCTTCAGGTCGGCCGGCAGCTTGTTCCAGACGGTCTTGTTGAACAGCACTTCGCCGACGTCGGAGGACTGGTGCAGGCCCTGCAGGTAGTAATGCTTGAACACGTTGTGGAAGCCGAGGATCATGTCGTCCGCCGGGCCGATCCACTCGGCGGCGTCGATCACGCCGCGCTGCGCCGCGGGCACGATCTCGCCGCCCGGCATGGCCACCGCGGTGATGCCCATTTCCTTGAAGATTTCGCCGGTCAGCCCGGGGGGCGAGCGGTATTTCATCTTCTTCATGTCGGCGATGGAGTTGATCGGCACCTTGAACCAGCCGAAGGGGTCGGGACCCATCGGCTGCATCATGAAGGGCTTGATGTTCATCTTCAGGCCCTGTTCGTAGAGCTTCTCGTAGAGCGCGTTGCCGCCGCCCTGCGACAGCCAGGCCATGTGCGAAAGCTGGTCCATGCCGGTGCCGGCGCCCGCCGCCGGGTTGGAGAACAGGGCCGCCGCGCTGTTCTTGCCCGACCAGTAGTGGGTCCAGGCGAAGCCGCCGTCGACCACGCCCTTGTCCACCGCGTCGAGGATCTCGAAGGCGTTGACCACCGCGCCGTCGGGCAGGATTTCCATCTTGAGGCGGCCGTTGGACATCTTGTCCACGCGGTCGCCGAAGCGCTTCATCAGGTCGTAGTAGATGCTCGCGGTGGGCACCGCGGTCTGGATTTTCATCCGCGTCACCTGCTGGGCCTGGGCCAGGCCGCCCGCGGTGACCAGCACGGCCGCCGCGGCGACCCCCAGGAGCTTCCTAATCGATATCGCCATGTCTGTTGCCTCCTCGTATTGTTAACAACCGGGGCAGACCGGCCTCTCGGCCGCGACCGCCCTACTATTGCCTCTCGGGCAATTCCTTTTCACGCAGCATCCTCGCGAATCATGTCGGCCGCCTTTTCGGCGATCATGATGGTCGGCGCATTGGTGTTGCCGGAGACGATCTCCGGCATGATGGACGCATCGACCACGCGCAGGCCGGCCATGCCGCGCACCCGCAGCCGCGCGTCGACCACCGCCAGCGGGTCGCTGCCCATCTTGCAGGTGCCGGCGGGGTGATAAATCGTCTGGCTGTAGCGCCGCGCGGCGTCGAGCAATTCGGCGTCGGTCCGGAACTGTTCGCCGGGGACATGTTCGGCAAGGATGTGCGTTGCCAACGCGGGCGCCTGCGCGATGCGGCGCGCAACCTTGATGCCGCCGATCACCACCGGATGGTCGCGCTCGTCGGACAGGTAGCCGGGGTGGATCGCCGGGTACTCGCGCGCATCCGCCGAGCGGATGGCGATGCGGCCGCGGCTGTGGGGGCGCAACTGACAGACCGAGGAGGTGAAGGCGGAAAAGCGGTGCGCCCCCTCGCCGGGCTTGTCGGCGGAGAGCGGCTGCATGTGGAACTGGATGTCTGGCCGCGCCACGTGCGGGGCGGAGCGCGTGAAGATCGCCACCTGGCTTGCCGCCAGCGTCAGCGGCCCGGTGCGCGAGAGCAGGTACTGCATGCCGATCCACAGCTTGCCGAGCGGGCTGTTGACCTCGTCGTTCAAGGTGCGCTCGCGGGTCTTGAACACCAGCCGCACCTGCAGATGGTCCTGCAGGTTGGCGCCGACGCCCGGCAGGTCGGCCAGCATGGGCACGCCCGCGCCCTGCAGCACCTCCGCCGGGCCCAGGCCGGAGCATTGCAGGATCTGCGGCGAGCCGATGGCGCCGGCGGCAAGGATCACCTCGGCCCGCGCGGTGGCCTGACGGGTTTGCCCGCCCTGGACGAATTCGACGCCGGTCGCGCGCCGGCCGTCGAACAGCACGCGCGTGGTCTGCGCCCGCGTTTCGACCTTCAGGTTCGGACGCCGCCGCGCCGGCTTGAGGAAGCCCCGCGCGGTGCTCCAGCGCAAGCCCTTGTGCGCGGTCTGCTGGAAATAGCTGACGCCTTCCTGTTCCGCGCCGTTGGGGTCGGCATTGAAGGGGATGCCGATTTCCTGTGCGGCCATGACGAAACGATCGGCGATCGGGCGGTTGAGGCGCAGGTCGGACACCTTCTGCGGGCCGCCGACGCCGTGCCAGGCATCGGCCCCGCGCTGCTGGTCTTCGGACTTCATGAAGTAGGGCAGCACATCAGCATAGCCCCAGCCCGGATTGCCCAGCGCCGCCCAGCGGTCGTAGTCTTCGCGCTGGCCGCGGATGTAGAGCAGGCCGTTGAGCGAGCTCGATCCGCCCAGCACCTTGCCGCGCGGCCACTGCAACTGGCGGTTGGCGATGCCGGGATCGGGTTCGGTGACATAGCACCAGTCCAGCTTCGGGTCGTGCATGGTCTTGAAATAGCCGACCGGGATGTGTATCCACGGATTCCAGTCCTCGCCGCCGGCCTCCAGCAGCAGGACGCTGGTTCCGGGGCGCTCGGACAACCGGTTGGCCAGCACGCAGCCGGCCGACCCGGCGCCGACTACGATGTAGTCGAACGCGAAAGCCATCCGCGGCCTGCCCCCTTGCCGGTTCGTCCATTCATTCCGCGCAACCCCCCCGAATATGGAACGTTATGTTTCAAAACACGAGGCCGAACTATCACGAGGTTTGAACTGTCGTGGCAAGAAGAATCGGCTGGCCAATGGACAAATGAAACGAAATGGCACGC
This sequence comes from Sulfuritalea sp., assembly GCF_017302275.1. Lineage (GTDB taxonomy): Bacteria > Pseudomonadota > Gammaproteobacteria > Burkholderiales > Rhodocyclaceae > Sulfuritalea. The sequence continues at coordinate 20,201 of NZ_JAFLDR010000003.1, read as the reverse complement.
AACGTGCCAATAAGCGACACAACCTTTCCGGTCGAAAGGTTTTGGCGGATGTCGAGGCGGATGGCCATTGCGGACCGTCAGTAGAAGCGCGCTTCGCCGGTCGGGTTCTCGCAAGGCTGGCGGGGAAATTCACCGAGTCGGCGCCGACTGGCGGGATAATTCGGGTTTCTGATGCTCGGAACTCCAGATGTTCGCGCAATCCAACCGTCTCCCCGCCGCTTCGGCCGCCCTGCCTTGACGCGACTGATACTGGCGCTGATGTGGCTGCTGCACTGGCTGCCGCTGCCGCTCCTGGCGGCGGTCGGGCGCGGCGTTGGCTGGTTGCTCTACCTGCTGGTGGGCGAACGGCGCCATGTCACGCAGACCAACCTCGGCCTGTGCTTTCCGCATCTGTCGCCGGCCGAAAAGTCGGCGCTGGCGCGACGGCACTTCGCCGCCTTCGGCCGCAGCATCGTCGAGCTCGGGCTGTGGTGGTGGGCCTCGCCCGAACGCATCCGGCGCCTGGTGCGCCTCGAAGGCGGCGAACAGCTCGCCGCCTGTCGCGACAAGCCGGTGATCCTGCTGGTGCCGCATTTCGTCGGCATCGACGCCGGCTGGATCCGGCTGGCGCTGGAGCACGGCCTGGTGGCGATCTACACCCACCAGAAGAACCACGTGTTCGAAGCGGCGATGAACGGCGGCCGCCTGCGTTTCGGCAACTGCGAACTGGCGTCGCGCCAGGAGGGCACGCGCAAGGCGCTCAAGGCGATGAAGGGCGGCCGTTTCTTCCACTACTCGCCGGACATGGATTACGGCCCGAAGGAATCCATCTTCGTGCCCTTCTTCGGCGTGCCGACCGCCACCATCACCGGCCTCTCGCGGCTGGCCAGGCTGACCGGGGCGACAGTGATCCCGCTCGTCACGCGCATGGAGCAGGGCGCCTATGTGGCGCGCCTCGGCGCGCCGTGGACGGATTTCCCCGGCAGCGACGACGGCGCCGACGCGCGGCGCCTGAATGCCTTCATCGAGGCGGAAGCCCTGCAGTCGCCGGAGCAGTACTACTGGCTGCACAAGCGCTTCAAAACCCGGCCGCCGGGCGAAAAAGGGCTTTATTGACCCCTCAATTGCCGGAAGTCGGTGCTGACCGCACGGCGTATCCTCAACGTATTTTCAAGGGAGTGGCGTCGAGGCCTCGAAGAGGATACGAAAGGCGAATTGAAGGCCCACCCCTCCTGTCCTCCCCTCGCGGGGAGGCTATTGTTTTGCTCGCTACGCTCGATATTTGACCCTTCCTGACCACCAAACTATTTCAAGTCAATGAAAATCCGCTTCACCAAAATGCACGGTCTCGGCAACGATTTCGTCGTGCTCGACGCCATCAACCAGGCTTTCGTGCCGACGCCGGCCCAGGCGCGCTGGCTGGCCGACCGCCATTTCGGCGTCGGTTGCGACCAGTTGCTGGTGGTCGAGAAGCCGACCACGCCCGGCGTCGATTTCCGCTACCGCATCTTCAATGCCGACGGCGGCGAGGTCGAGCAGTGCGGCAACGGCGCGCGCTGCTTCGTGCGCTTCGTGCATGAGCAGGGCCTGGCGACCGCGCGCGAAATCCGCGTCGAGACCCGTTGCGGAATCATCGTGCCGAAGCTGGAGGCCGACGGCCAGGTCACGGTGGACATGGGCGCGCCACGCTTTTCACCGGCGGAGATTCCATTCCAGAGTGACAGCGATGCCGTGGTGCAGCCGCTCGACTTCGCCGCTACGCAGGTGGACATCAGCGTCGTCTCGATGGGCAACCCGCACGCCGTGCAGGTGGTGGCCGACGTCGATGCCGCGCCGGTCGCCGCAACCGGCCCGCTGATCGAAGCCCACCCGCGCTTCCCGCGCCGGGTCAATGCCGGGTTCATGCAGGTGGTCGACCGCCACGCGATCCGCCTGCGCGTGTACGAGCGCGGCGCGGGCGAGACCCTCGCCTGCGGCACCGGCGCCTGCGCCGCCGTGGTGGCCGGCATCCGCCGCGGCATGCTCGATTCGCCGGTGCGCGTCACCACGCGCGGCGGCGATCTCTCCATCGCCTGGGCCGGCGAACGTGGTGGCCAATACGAGCCGGTGCTGATGACCGGCCCCGCCGCCACCGTATTCAGCGCCGAAATCGAATTGCCGCACAACCTGTGAAAGCCATGACATGAAATCAGAAGACGTCGCCCGCTACCTGCACGATCATCCGGAGTTCTTCGACCAGTATGCCGAGATGCTGACCCTGGTCACGCTGCCCGACCCGCACAGCGGCCGCGCCATCTCGATCACCGAAAAGCAGCTGTTCAACCTGCGCGACAAGGTGCGCTCACTGGAAGCCAAGCTGGTCGAACTGATCGGCTTCGGCGAGGAGAACGATTCGATCTCCGACAAGGTGCACGGCCTCGCCGTGGCGCTGATCGCCGCGACCGACCAGGCCGGCGCGCTGCGCGCCCTGTATTCGCACCTCGGCGGTGCCTTCGCCGTGCCCCATGTGACGGTACGCCTGTGGGGCGCCGGACAGGGCGAGGTCCGCGAATTCGAGGCCGTGGCCGATTCCGTCAAGGCTTTTGCCTCCGGCCTGCATCGCCCCTACTGCGGCAGCGTCGCCGGCCAGGAATCGGCGCTCTGGTTCGGCGAGGCCGCGGCGTACCTGCGCTCGATGGCCCAGGTGCCGCTGCGCGAGGCCGACGGCATCTGCTTCGGCCTGCTGGTGATGGCGAGCGAGGAACCGCATCGCTTCTACCCCGAACTGGGCACCCTCTACCTCGAACGGATCGGCGACTTGGCCGCGGCGGCACTGCTGCGCGTCGCCGCGTGACATGGCGGACGCTTCGGTCGAGGCCTTCCTCGCCGACCTGAGCGTCCAGCGGCAGGCCAGCCCGCACACCGTGGCGGCCTATCGCCGCGACCTGGTCCGCCTCGCGGCGCTGGCGGCCGACGGCGACCCGGTCGCGCTCAAGCCGCCGCAACTGCGGCGCGGCCTGATGGCTTTGCACGCGCAGGACCTGGCGCCGCGCTCCATCGCCCGCACCCTGTCGGCCTGGCGCAGCTACTACGCCTGGCTCGCGCGGCGCGGCGCGATCGAACTCAATCCCGCCGACGGCCTGCGCGCACCGAAGCGCGCGCGCGGCCTGCCCAAGGCGCTCGGCATCGACCAGGCCGCCGCCCTGCTCGACGTGCCGGTGACCACCGAGGAGAACGATCCGCTGCTGGTGCGCGACGCGGCGATGTTCGAACTGTTCTACTCTTCTGGCCTGCGCCTGGCGGAACTGGTGAGCCTCGACTGGCCCGGCGGGCTGGACCTCGATGCCGGCGAAGTCACGGTCACCGGCAAGCGGCGCAAGACGCGCACGGTGCCGGTCGGCGACAAGGCGCAGACCGCGCTGCGCGCCTGGCTCGAGCTGCGTCCTCGCTTCGCCGTGGAAGGCAGCGTCGCGCTCTTCCTCGGCCGCCACGGCACGCGCCTGATGCCGCGCCAGATCGAGTACCGCTTGGCGCAATGGGCGCAGCGCCAGGGAGTCGGCGTGCACGTGCATCCGCACATGCTGCGCCACTCCTTCGCCTCGCACGTGCTGCAATCCTCCGGCGACCTGCGCGCGGTGCAGGAAATGCTCGGCCACGCCAGCATCGCCGCGACGCAGATCTATACCCACCTCGACTTTCAGCACCTGGCGAAGGTATACGACAGCGCCCACCCGCGGGCGAAGAACAAGTGAGCGTGGGTAACTGGACGAGGCGGGGGCAGCCATGAAACCGCACCATTGGCCTTGGACTTTCGTCTTCTTCGCGGCGCTGGGCGCCGTGCTGCTGCTTGCCGGCGGCGCCGCGCTGGCGGGGTTGCTGCGCGGCGTGCATCCGCTGTTCGGCGACGACATGGCGGGCTGGGCGCTGATCGTCTCGGCGGTCGCCAGCTTCCTGACCGGCGCGTTTCCGCTGGCGTTGCGCCGGCTGGCCGAGCGCGAAGGGGCCTGACGGACCTCAGACCGCCCGCAACCCGAGCAGCACCGCCATGCCGGCGATGAAGGGCAGCCAGGGATTGCGCCACAGCACGGCGGCGGCGACCGCGGCGATGATGCCGGCGAGCTTGGGATTGAGCGGCACGAAATCGCCGGTGACCACCAGCACGTCGGGCGCCACGATGGCCGCCAGCGCGGCGGCCGGGGCGTAGCGCAGGGCGCGTTGGACCACCGGCGGCAGGCTGACGCGGCTGCCGAGCACGATGAAGCTGGCGCGCGGCAGCGTGGTCGCCAGGCCGATCAGGATGAAGGCGAGCCACAGCGTCGCTTCGTCGCTCATCGGACTGCCCTCCCCCCAGCCCCGGCCCGACCGCGGGGAGCGCTCATGGCACTTCCTTTCTGCCATGCCAGTGCTCGGCGGCGAAGCCGGCGCCGATTCCGGCGACGATGCCGACGATCAGGCCGAGGCGCAGCGGCATGCCGCGCAGGATCACCGAGGTGGCGCCGCCGACCATCGCCGCGACCAGCATCGGGCGCTGCCTGGCCATCGGGACCAGCAGCACCAGCAGGGCGATGCTGGCCATGAATTCGAGCGACCAGTGCTTCGGGATCGAACCCGCCGCAAACACGCCGACCATTGTGGAGGCCTGCCACAGCAGCCAGGACCACAGCGAGGGCGCGAGGAAGTAGCCCAGGCGCCAGCGCGCATCGTCAACCTTGAGCATCTTCTCCACGCAATGGGCGAACACGCCGTCGGTCAGCAGATGGCCGCAGAACCAGCGCGTCGGCGAGTCGGCGCCGCGAAAGCCTTCGGCGATGGCGGCGCTGAAGATCACGAAACGCAGGTTGAGCGCCAGCGCCGTCGCCACCATCAGCCACAGCGGCGCGCCGATGGCGATCAGCGGCAGGGTGCCGAGCTGCGCGGTGCCGGCGAACACGATCACGTTCATGCCCATCGCCTGCAGCGGCGTCAGGCCGGTGCTGATCATGGCCATGCCGGTGACCATGGCCCAGGGGATCAGGCCCACCGAAAGGGGCAGGAAGCCGAGGAAGCCCTCGCGGGCACCGGCGCGGAACGGGGAAGCGGCCATGATTGAAGGCTGGGATGAAATCCGCGTCATTGTAGGAACTTTCCGCGCCGTGTCACCGGCGCCGACTTTTGAGCCGCCGCTCCTTCCGCCCCGCGGGCAATGCGTCGCTGCCCCGTGGCCGTGTCCGGCGCAGCAAATCGGATCGAAAGGGAGTTCTTGAAATCGCCGGAAGGATTCATAATGGCGCTAATGAGCGCATAAACAGATACTTTCAACACACAAAGGCAAGGGGAAAAAAAGAATGGCTGCAGGCAAACCGAAGATCATCTACACGCTTACCGACGAAGCGCCGCTGCTGGCGACCTATGCGTTTCTGCCGATCATCAAGACCTTCGCCGCACCGGCGGGCGTCGATGTCGTCGGTTGCGACATTTCAGTGGCGGCGCGCGTCCTCGCCGAATTCTCCGACTGCCTGACGGCGGAGCAGAAAGTCCCCGACAACCTCTCCGAACTGGGGCGCCTGACCCATGACCCCGACACCAACATCATCAAGCTGCCCAACATCAGTGCCTCGGTCGCCCAATTGATGACCTGTGTGCGCGAACTGCAGGCCAAGGGCTACAAGATCCCGGACTATCCGGAAGACCCGAAGAGCGACGAGGAAAAGAAGCTCAAGGCCCGCTACGGCAAGTGCATCGGCAGTTCGGTCAACCCGGTGCTGCGCGAGGGCAATTCCGACCGCCGCGCGCCGCGCGCCGTCAAGGAATACGCGCGCAAGAACCCGCATTCGATGGGCGAGTGGAAGCAGTGGTCGCAGACCCATGTCTCTCACATGCACCACGGCGACTTCTACCATGGCGAGAAGTCGATGACGCTCGACCGCGCGCGCGACGTCAGGATGGAACTCGTCACCAGGAGCGGCAAGACCGTCGTGCTCAAGCCCAAGGTCAGCCTGCTGGCCGGCGAAGTGATCGACAGCATGTTCATGAGCAAGAAGGCGCTGTGCGAGTTCTACGAACGCGAGCTGGAGGATTGCCGCCAGGCCGGAGTGCTGTTCTCGCTGCACGTCAAGGCGACCATGATGAAGGTCTCGCACCCCATCGTCTTCGGCCATTGCGTCAAGATCTACTACAAGGAGGCCTTCGAAAAGCACGCCAAGCTGTTCGACGAGCTTGGCATCAATGTCAATAACGGCATGGTCAACCTCTACGACAAGATCAAGACCCTGCCGGATTCGCTGCGCGAAGAGATCGAGCGCGACCTGCACGCCTGCCAGGAACACCGCCCGCGCCTGGCGATGGTGGATTCGGCCAAGGGCATCACCAACTTCCATTCGCCCAACGACATCATCGTCGACGCCTCGATGCCGGCCATGATCCGCGGCGGCGGCAAGATGTGGGGTGCCGACGGCAAGCCCTACGACTGCAAGGCCGTGATGCCGGAATCGACCTTCGCCCGCATCTACCAGGAGATGATCAACTTCTGCAAGTGGCACGGCAACTTCGACCCGAAGACCATGGGCACCGTGCCCAACGTCGGCCTCATGGCACAGCAGGCCGAAGAGTACGGTTCGCACGACAAGACCTTCGAAATCCAGGAGGACGGCGTCGCCAACATCGTCGACCTCGCCACGGGCGAAGTGCTGCTCTCGCAGAACGTCGAGCAGGGCGACATCTTCCGCATGTGCCAGGTCAAGGACGCGGCGATCCGCGACTGGGTCAAGCTCGCCGTCACCCGCTCGCGCCAGTCCGACACGCCGGTGATCTTCTGGCTCGACCCTTACCGCCCGCACGAAAACGAGCTGATCAAGAAGGTCAACACCTACCTCAAGGACCACGACACCTCGGGCCTCTACATCCAGATCATGTCGCAGGTGCGCGCCATGCGCTACACGCTGGAGCGCGCGAGCCGCGGCATGGATACCATCTCGGCCACCGGCAACATCCTGCGCGACTACCTGACCGACCTGTTCCCGATCATGGAGCTCGGCACCAGCGCCAAGATGCTGTCCATCGTGCCGCTGATGGCCGGCGGCGGCATGTACGAAACCGGCGCCGGCGGCTCGGCGCCCAAGCATGTCCAGCAGCTGGTGCAGGAAAACCACCTGCGCTGGGATTCGCTGGGCGAGTTCCTCGCGCTGGCCGTGTCGCTGGAGGACCTCGGCATCAAGACCGGCAACGCCCGGGCGAAGATCCTGGCCACCACGCTGGATGCCGCCACCGGCAAGCTGCTCGACAACCGCAAGGGCCCGTCGACCCGCACCGGCGAACTCGACAATCGCGGCAGCCAGTATTACCTCGCGACCTACTGGGCGCAGGAGCTGGCGGCGCAGACCGGGGACAAGGAGCTGCAGGCGCATTTCGCGCCGCTCGCCAAGACCCTGGCCGAGAACGAGCAGAAGATCGTCGAGGAGCTGAAGGTCGTGCAGGGCAAGGCAGTGGACATCGGCGGCTACTACATGCCGGACGCGAAGAAAACCGAAGCCGTGATGCGTCCGAGCCCGACCCTCAACGCGATATTCGGGGGCGCGCAAGCCTGATCGTGCAGCAAGCGGATCCGCCACGACGGCGGATCCGCATTTTCACCTCCGACAGTTGTCCTCCATGCCCCTGAGAATCGCCATCAACGGCTACGGCCGTATCGGCCGCTGCTTTCTGCGCGCGCTGCGCGAGTCCTCGCTGCGCGATCAACTTTGCATCGTCGCCATCAACGAGCCGGCGGACATCGAAAGCATGGTGTACCTGACCCGCTTCGATTCCACCCACGGCCGCTTTCCGGGCAGCGTGGAACAACGGGGAGGGCATATCTGCATCGACGGCCAGTGCATTCCGGTGTCGCACGCACCGACGCCGGAGGGGGTGGATTGGCGCAGCCTGGGCGTCGACCTGATGGTCGAGGCATCGGGCCGCTATTCGCATCGCCATGAGCTGGAAGCCTTCATCGCCGCCGGCTGCCCGCGCCTGCTGCTGGCGCATCCGGGCCATGGTGCAGGCGATGTCGATCGCACCGTCGTCTTCGGCAGCAACCACGCGTCGCTGGCCGGCGACGAACGCATCGTTTCGGCGGCGTCGTGCACCACCAATGCCGTGGTCCCGGTGCTGGAAATGCTCCATGAGGCCTTCGGCATCGAGCACGCCATGATGACCACGCTGCATTCCGTGATGAACGACCAACCGCCGATCGACGGCTACCACCATTCCGATCCGCGCCGCACGCGCTCGGCCATGCAGTCCATCATTCCCGTCGCCACCGGGTTGGCCCGGGGCGTGGTGCGCCTGCTGCCGCACCTGGCCGACCGCGTCGAGGCCAAGTCGATCCGAGTACCGGTGGCCAACGTTTCGGCGATCGACCTGGTGGCGACGCTGGCACGCGCCGCCACGGTCACGGACATCAATGCCTGCCTGCGGCGCGCCGTCGATGCGGGGCACCCCGGCCAGCTTGCCCATACCGGCGAGGCCCACGCCTCGATCGACTTCAACCACAACCCGCATTCCGCCATCATCGACCTGACGCAGACGCGCATGAGCGGCCGGCAACTGGCGAACCTGTTGATCTGGTTCGACAACGAATGGGGCTTCGCCAACCGCATGGTCGAACTGGCGGCCTTCTGGAACGGACTTCTGCGGCGCTGATTGCCGCCGGTCGGAAGCGGTCTACTGTGACGCGGCGAATTGGGTCACCGGTGACATCGAGCGAAGCGAGCCGATCAGCAACCCCCCGCGAGGGGGGAAGGGGGGCGGGCCGAGTTTGCTCGCCTATGGCAAGGCAAGTGTACGTTTCATGATTTGCGGGTGGCGCTCGAAGGCATGTGTTCCAGGTGGCCCGCGGCCAGGGCCAGGTGATAGACGCGAAGGGCGACCTGCGCATCGTCGGCGGCATACAGCATCTGGCGTTCGTTGAGCCGCGGGTGGGCCCAGTTGGACGTGGTGATGCGCTTGGATTTGCGCATGCGCCGGCCCAGGTAACGGGCGACCGCGGTCTTGGCGCCCATGGCCTGCTTCGGCGTGTCGCCGGGGAGCGCGCGCGACAGGTCGAGCACGGCCTTTGCCTCGATGCCGAGCCGGGCGCTGAGTTGCGCCAGGTCGCTGCCGAGGCCGAATCCCACCTTGAGTATCCGTGTCGATTCGAGGATTTCGCGCAGGCCCTCGCGGTCCAGTCCCGCATTGACGGGAAACAGGTAAACCCGGCGCTCGGTGGCCAACTGCACCAGGTGCGGCCCGGTGGACACCTCGCCCTTGGCGAAGGTCGGCTTGGCTTCCGTGTCGAAGCCGAGCACCGTTTCGGCGAGCAATGCGCGGCAGGCAACGGCCGCCGCCGCGGGCGTATCGACCAGCGTCACGTCGGCGATGTCGATGCCCTGGTAGAGCGGCAATTCGACGACAGGCGGAATCTGCGGGGAAGTATCCACGTATGACTAAGGGTCTTGACGCAGGGAGAGGGACAATGCGGGCGGGAAGTCTATAGGATCATTGGGCCAACTCGGTCTACAATTGCGGTCTCCCTCCTGCATGAGTTCCACGGTATGTCCGAAACTGCTTTCTGCTATCACTGCCGTCAGCACCATCCGAAGACGGAAATGCGCCAGATCGAAACCAAGGCCGGCAAGCGCTGGCGCTGCATCCGCAGCATCGAGGCGACCCGTCAGGGGCAGGCTGCGCGCGAGGCCTACGGCCGCCAGGTGTCCGAGATGAACAAGTCCGAGGCGCAAAGCCGGGCGCGCCTGGCCAAGCCGATCGTCATCTGACGGTCGCGCCCGTTCCGCCCGCATCCATCGATGATGCCGCGCGGGATCGCCCTGCTCCTGCTGGCCGCGCTGGCTGCGTGCGCGCCGCTGCCGCCGGATGGCCGCGCCCAATGGGTGCCTTCGCCCAACTTCGACCAGCGCCGGCCGAATTTCGTCATCCTGCACCAGACCACCAGCGACAACGTCGCCAAGGCCCTCGCCACGCTCACCGATCGGCAGCGCAAGGTAAGCGCCCACTACCTGATCGGCCGTGACGGGACGGTGCTGCAACTGGTCGACGAAGCCGCGCGTGCGTGGCACGCCGGCGACTCGCGCTGGGGCTCCATGACCGACCTCAACTCGGGCTCGATCGGCATCGAACTCGACAACACTGGCGAGGAAGCCTTCGCTGAGCCGCAGATCGCCGCGCTGCTGGTGCTGCTCGGCGAGCTGCGCGAGCGCCACCGGATTCCGGCCGAGAACGTGCTGGCCCACGGCGACGTGGCGCCGACGCGCAAGGTCGATCCGAGCCGTCTGTTCCCCTGGCGCCGCCTGGCGCAAGCGGGCTTCGGCCTCTGGTGCGAGGCGCCGCCGCCGACTGCGCCGGAGGGCTTCGATGCGCTGCTGGGGCTGCGCGCCCTGGGTTATGACATGGTCAATGTACCGGCGGCTCGTGCCGCCTTCCGTCGCCACTTCCTCGCGCAGGACGCCGAGGGCGAACTGGACCCCGCCGCGCAGGGCATGCTGCATTGCTTGCTTAACTCGAAATAACAACAGGCGCACGGGGTGATTTCGAGCGTAGCGAGCAAATGGGGAACCCCCCGAGAGGGGGGCGAAGGGGGGCGGGTGTTAGAAGAAAGGTTCATTTGCATGATGCGGGGCGATGTTTCCCGCATCATGCAAATGAACCAGAAACGCGCCGCACCGCCGCCACCGATCGGCATGGCAAACTGAGCGCGATGAAGACCAGCTACGCGCAGATTCCCGCCTACACCACCAAGGACGGTTCCGAGATCCGCGAACTGATGCATCCCGCGCAACATGGCAATCGCCTGCAAAGCCTGGCCGAAGCCACGGTCGAGCCGGGTTGCCGCACGGTCTTGCACCGCCATGCGCGGACCGAGGAGCTGTACCACGTCACCTCGGGCAGCGGCCTGATGACCCTGGGCGCGGAGCGCATGGAAGTCGGCGCTGGCGACACGGTGCTGATCGCGCCGGGCACGCCGCATTGCATCGAGGCGCTGGGCGCCGAGCCCTTGCGCATCCTCTGCTGTTGTGCGCCGCCGTATTCGCACGAGGACACGGAACTGCTGGAGGCGCGGGAACCGCCGGCGTGAAAGTTATGTCTCCGGCAATGCCGGAGACGGTATCCCCTGCGGACGGCGCCCGCACTACGGCGACTCAGCGCGCGGCTTTGCCCAGTCCCAGCTTGAGCGGCACCTCGTGGTCCGCGCCGGCGACCATCTCAACCGCCCCCACCGTGACGCGCTCGACCGGCGCCCTGGCTTCCCTGAGCACCGCCAGCGTCGCCTCGCCGCGCGCCTGCGCCAGTTGCTGCAGGCGTTCGTCGACGATGGCTTCCTTCTCGCGCAGGCGCTGGTAGAGCACGGCGTGGAAGTCGGCGCCCTTGAGCGCGCCGACTTCGCCCTCGTTCAACTGGCGCGGCGGACGAACCAGGCCGGTGAGGCGCGACATCATCTTGCCGGTCAGGTTTTCTTCGAGCTGCCCGGGGTTGGCATCGCGGAAGCCTTGCTTCAGGCCGGCCAGTTCGGCGGCACCGAAGCGGTCGCCGAACAGGGTTTCCAGCGCCGCCTGGATCGCCGGCGCGCGCGTCGAGATCGGTCCGGGGTCGCCTTGCGCGTCGATCTTCTGCCCGCTTTTTTCCAGTAGCGCGCGGCGCAGTTGCAGGTCCTGCAGGGCGACGCGGTCGGCGGCGTTCCAGGTGCCGCCGATAGTCAGGGCCAGCGCCGGCCGCTTGTTCAGCGCGCCCGCCAGCTTCACCAGCTTTTCGCGCTCGGGCGGCGTCAGGCGTCGCGCGCCGGCTTCGAAGGCGATGCTGTCGAGCTTCTCGTCGCCGCCGCCGAACAGGGCACCCAGCGCGCGGAAGGGCGCGGTGACGATCTTGCTCAGGACGTTGCCGATTACCTTCCAGACCAGCGCTCCGTAACTGAACTGCGGATCGTCGAGGCTGCCGGTGATCGGCAGGCCGAGGTCGATGCGGCCGTCGGAATCCTCCAGCAGGGCGATCGCCAGGTCCAGCGGCAGGTCCTTGGCGGTTGGGCTGTCGACGCGTTCGCCGAGCACCAGCTTGTCGATCACCACCGTGTTCTCGCTTTGCAGCTGGCGCTTCCGGATGTTGTATTCGAGGTCGAGCGAGAGCTTGCCGGAATCGATGCGGCGCCCGGCGAAGGTGGCCGAGTAGGGTGTCAGGCGCGTCATTTCGAGGTTGCGGAAAATCAGCTTGATTTCGGTGAAGCCGGTCGGATCGAAGGGATCGACCTGGCCCACCGCGCGCGCCAGGCCGTAGTCATCCACTTGTCCGTCGAGTTCGAGCTGGCCCGCGGCGCCGGGTTGCGACGACAGCCCGGCGACCGAGCCGCGCAGCTTGTGGATGCGCGTGCCGAAGGGGAACAGCAGCGACTCGTCGGCGAACTCGAGCTCGCCGTCGCGGAAGCGCAGGCGGTCGATGTTCACCAGGAAGGCCGGTGCGGGCTTCGCGTCCGGTGCCGCAGCGGGTGCAGGTGCGGAAGTCGGCGCCGCACGGGGGCTTCCTTCGGTCGCGGGCGCCACGGCGGGCGGGGCGGCAGCATCGGCCTTGGCTTCGGGCGCCGCGGGGGGCGGCGCCTCCGTCTTGCGCAGGATGCGCTGGAAATTGGTGGATTTGTCCCTGGCGATCAGCAACTGCGTATCGAGCCCGTCGAGCATCAGCTCGCCTATCTGCAATTTCTGCGGCGTCGCTTCCAGTTGTTTGCTGCCGAGGTATTTCCAGGCGAGGAAAACCTTGTCGCTGCCCGCTTCGTTGAGCCGCAGTTCGCTGACGCCGAAGCCTCCCTTGTAACTGCCGGCCCTGACGTCGTGTTGCAGCTTGCCGGCGGCGCTGATGCGGCCAGCGGCGAGATCCAGCGCCGCGTACTTGCCGATGAAGGGCTGCGCCGGCTTCAGCGCCAGGTCGTCGAGTTTCAGTTGCAGGTCGATCGCCGCCGTCGCCGGCAGCAACTTGCCTTCCAGCGCAAGCCGCCCGCCGCTGGCGACGCGCAGGCCGGCCTTGAGCGGCAGCGGGCGGTCGAGATTTTCGCTGACGCCCGAGGTCTCGGCCGCGATGTCCTCGAGCCCGACCTGCCACGCCGGCGTCATCGATTTGTCATGGAAGGCGAGGCCGAAGCCGGACAGCGCGATGCGCTCGACCGCGTAGCGCCAGGGCGCCGCCGCGGGCTCCGAGGCGGGCTTGGTTGCGGCCGGTCTTGCGGCGGCGGCATCGGGTCCCAGTGCCTGCAGCGCTGCGACGAGGTCGATCGCACCGGCGCCGTCGCGGCGCAGCGCGATGCGGCCGTTGCGCAGGCTCACGGCGCCGACTTCGGCCGCGCGCTGCGCCAGATCGATGCGCGTTGCGGCCACGCTCAGTTCGGGCAGCGCGATCCGCTTCGCGCGCTCCTTGCCGGCGCCCGATTCGAGGCTGATGTCCTTGAGCGCCAGCGACCGGAAGGCCAACCGCTGCGTGGCGAGGTCGAAGCGGCCGCCGTCCAGGGTCAGCCCGCCGAGGCCGATGGCCGGCGCTCCGGTGGCCCTGGGCTTGCGCAGGACGAGGTCGGCGAGTTCGACCGTAAAGGGATCGAGTGCCAGCGCGAGCTTGCCGTCGGCATGGCCGAGGCGGTAATCGAAGGCGAGGCCGGCGATGCCCTCGGGCGGGGCGAATCCCAGCTCCGGCGGCAGGCGTTGGGCCAGCAACGGGGCGAGCTTGCCGAGATCGACGCCACGCAGGCTGAGCTGGCCGCTCGAGCCGAGCGGATTCAGCGTCGCGGTGCCCTTCCATTCGAGTTGGGCGCCAAAGGCGGTGTGCGCCGACAGCTTGAATTGCCCGCTGTCGTCGGGCCTGGTGGAAATGCTCTCGAGTTCGAGGTCGAAGGCGTCGACGCGGCTGACGAAGGCCGGCGTGCTGCGCTGGTCGGCGATGTCGGCCTGAGCGCCGCTCAAGACCAGGTGGTTGATGTCGATGCGCGGCGGCGCATCGGGCTTCTTTTCGTCCTTGCCGGCGAAGGCGGCCAGCAGCCGGCTCCAGTTCATAGGCGCCTGGGCGTCGTTGCGCAGGACCAGGTTGACGGCGAGGCCGTCTATCTTCAATTCGTCGATGACGATGCCACGCGTGGTGATGCTGGCGCCCGAAAGGTCGATGAAGAGCTCGCGGAACGCCAGCAGCGGTGCGCCTTCCGGGTCCGCCAGCTTGAGTTCGCGCAGGCGCAGGCTCAGCGCCAGGGGGTTGATCTCGGGCTTGGCCAGCGCCAGCGCGTGGCCGCTTTTCTCGGCGACGAGCTTCTGCGCCTGCGACTGCAGGATGCCCGGCAGCGCCAGCCAGGCGAAACCGAGCAGGAGGACGACAACGCCGCCCAGGACCAGGGCGGCTTGGCCAACGCGGCGCATCGACACCTTCACGGCTTCCAGTACCGCCTTGCGTCAGCGCCTAGCGCGAAGGCGGGCGCGGGTCGAAGAGGGCGCGTACTTTGCGCCAGGCCTGCCAGCCCAAGTAGGCGCGGCGTCCCCAGCTCCAGACGCGGCGGGGTTTGGCCACCAGCAAGGCGACCGTGGTGGCGACGACGACCTGCGGATGGGCTCGCAGCCAGTATCCGGCGTCGACCGCGAGATCGCCGACCGCCAAGGTCGGCCGCAAGCCTGCGGCGTGGCGCCCGAAATCGACGCGCAGGGTTTCGCCCTTGATCTGCAGGCGCTGCTTCTTCAGTGCCAGTTCGAGCTCGGCGGGACTCATCGCGGTCCTGCGGATTCGCCCTGCGTCAGCGCTTCGCGGTCCTTTGCCAGTTCCGCGAGGCTGGCCTTGAACAGCGCCGACCCTGCCCTGGCGTAATTCATTGCCATCAGCAGGGTGGCGATGCCGGCGCCGAGGAAGAGCGCGCTGAAGACGCCCAGCGCCAACAGGCGCTGGCTGTCCCACAACAACACGGTCAGGAACACCGCGAGGAACACCAGTCCCGCGCTGAGGCAGATCAGGGCGATCGCGCCGTAGGTGGCCAGCGACAGCAGGCGCAGCCGTTCCTCGGCGAGTTCGACGCCAAGCAGCCCGAGGCGGTTCTGCACCAGCGCCAGCGAGGTGCCGCACAGCCCTTTCAGCGATGCGAACAGACCCGCCCGGGAGGCTTCGCCGCCGGGGGCGCCTTCGCTCATGGGATCAGCGGCGGCCGATCAGCAGGCCGGCGATGAAGCCGATGCCGGCGGCAACTCCCACGGAACGCCAGGGGTTGTCATGCACGTAGTCGTCGGCGGCGCGGCCGACCAGCTTGGCCTTGTCCACCACGGCCGTCTCGGCTTCGGCCAGCTTGATCTTGGCGGTGGCGAGGCGGTCGGCGGTGCGGGCGCGGATTTCGGCGATCTTCTCGCCGGCCTGGCCGGCCGTGGCGCGCAGCAGTTCCTCGCTGTCGGCGATGACCAGCTTGACGTCGGCAATCAGTTTGTCCTTGGTGACTTCGCTCATGTCGCTCATGTGATTCTCCTGGAAAGGATCGAAAGAATGGGTTAAAAGTTGAAGGCTACCGATTTTGTCGCGGCGCTGCAATGATCCAGGTCACACCATGTCGAATTCGTAATCGACGGTCAGCGGCGCGTGATCGGAAAAGCGCTGCTCCTTGTACACGCCGGCCCGGCGGGCCGTCGCGGCCAGGCCGGGCGTGGCGATCTGGTAGTCGATGCGCCACCCGACGTTTTTGGCCCAGGCCTGGCCACGGTTCGACCACCATGTATAGGCCTCGCCGGCGGCCTCGGGCTGCAGTTTGCGATGGACGTCCACCCAGCCCAGGTCGTCGAACACGGAGGTCAGCCAGGCGCGTTCCTCGGGCAGGAATCCGGAGTTCTTCTGGTTCGACTTCCAGTTCTTCAGGTCGATTTCGCGGTGCGCTATGTTCCAGTCGCCGCACAGGACGACCTCCCGCCCCGACTTCCGGGCGTCGCGCGCCAGGCTTTCCAGTTGCGGCCGGAACCGGTCGAGGAAACGGAACTTGGCTTGCTGGCGTTCGTCCGAACTGGATCCGGAGGGCAGGTAGAGCGAGACCACAGAGAGCTTGCCGAAATCGGCCTGCAGGTAGCGCCCCTCGGCATCGAACTCCGCATTGCCGAAGCCTTCGATGACGCGGTCCGGCGCCCGCCGGAAGTAGATGCCGACTCCGCTGTAGCCCCTCTTTTCCGCGGCGTGGAAGCAGGCGCGGTAGCCGGGCGGTTCGCGCAATGCCGGCCTCAGGTCGGCCAGTTGCGCCTTCAGTTCCTGGACGCAGACGATGTCGGCCCGCTGCGTCGCCAGCCATTCGAAAACGCCCTTGCCGGCGGCGGAACGGATACCATTCAGATTCAGACTGAGTATTCGGAGCATGTGCCCGTGGATGTAGAATGCGCGCGATGAATGCGAACGCCGACCGTGTCGCGGCCAACGACCTGAGCCGCGAGTTTATCGCCTTCGCCTGCGAGCTGGGCGTGTTGCGCTTTGGCGAGTTCAAGACCAAGGCCGGGCGCTTGAGCCCCTACTTTTTCAATGCCGGCCTGTTCTCCGATGGCGCGTCACTGGCGCGGCTCGCCGGGTTTTATGCACAGCGCATCCTCGCTGCCGGCATCGACTTCGATGTCCTGTTCGGGCCGGCCTACAAGGGTATCCCGCTGGCCGCTGGCGCCGCCATGGCGCTTGCCGGCCTTGGCCGCAACCTGCCCTACGTGTACAACCGCAAGGAAGCCAAGGACCACGGCGAAGGCGGCACGCTGGTCGGCGCGCCGCTGCAGGGTCGCGTGCTGATCATCGACGACGTGATTTCCGCCGGCACCTCGGTGCGCGAGTCGGTGGAGCTGATACGCGCGGCGGGTGCCACGCCGGCCGCCGTGCTGATCGCCCTGGATCGCCAGGAACGCGGCCAGGGCGAGCTTTCGGCGGTACAGGAAGTCGAACGGAATTACGGGATTCCAGTCATCAGCGTTGCGAGTTTGACCGATTTGATCGATTATCTGTCCGGCCATCCGGAACTTGAAAGCAATCTTGCCGCCGTGCGTGACTACCGCCTTCGTTACGGGATCGACTGATGCCCAAGAACACCTCTCCAGGGAGAACCCCCATGCGCCTGATTTCCACCTTGCTGTTTGCCTCAACCACGATCCTGGCGATGGGTGCTTCGGCCCAGATGCGGATTTTTTGTTGCGACGATGCCAGCGGCCGCAAGGTCTGCGGCGACTTCCTGCCCGAGGCCTGCCAGGGGCGCGCCTACGAGGAGCGCGACAACCGCGGCTTCGTGGCGAAGACAGTCGAGGCGCCGCTGACGCCGGAACAGCAGGCGCGCCGCGAGGCCGAGAGGTTGAAGAAGGAGGCGGATGCGAAGAAGGCCGCCGAGGAGCGGCGCCGCTCGCTGGCGCTGCTTTCGACCTATTCCAGCGAAAAGGACATCATTTCCGCGCGTGACCGCTCGCTGGCGGAGATCGAAAAGAACAGGAAGGAATCCGAGGCGCGGCTCGGCGAAGCCAACAAGCGCAAGAAGAAGATCGACGCCGACAAGGAGTTCTACAAGGGCAAGGCCCTGCCGGAGGATGTCAAGGCTCAGGTGCGCGACAACGAGAAGGAAATCGCCGCCCAGCAGGCAGCGATAGCGGCCAAGGTCAAGGAGGCCGAGGAGGTGCGGGCCAAGTTCGCCGAGGAGCGCAAACGCTACCTGGAGCTGACCGGCAAGAAGGCGCTTGAACCGGAAGCGTCGGCCCCGGCGATTCCGCGGACCGTGATCCCGGCCGGAGTCACCGCGCCACCCGCGCCCGCGGCGGCGCCCGCTCCGGCCGCGGCGCCGGCGGCTGACAAGCCCGCCAGCGACAAGCCTGCCGGAAAGAACTGATCAAGCGCCGAGTTTCCTGCGCAGCAGGTCGGTGACCTGCTGCGGGTTGGCCTTGCCCCGGGTTGCCTTCATGGCCTGGCCGACCAGCGCGTTGAAGGCCTTTTCCTTGCCGGCACGGAACTCGTCCACCGATTTTTGATTGGCGGCGAGAACCTCGTCGACCAGCGCCTCGATCGCGCCGGTATCAGTGATCTGCTTCAGGCCCTGCTTTTCGATGATTTCGTCGGCGCTGCTGCCGTCGCCGTTCCACAGCGCCTCGAATACCTTCTTGGCGATGTTGTTGGAAATCGTGTTGTCGGCGATGCGCTGGACCAGCCCCGCCAGTTGCGCGGCCGAGATTGGTGAGTTGGCGACGTCGATGTCGTTCTTGTTCAGGCGCGCCGCGAGTTCGCCCATGATCCAGTTGGCGACGGCCTTGCCGTTGGCGGCACCTGCGACAGCAACGGCGGCCACGTAGTAATCGGCCATCGCGCGCGAGGCGGTGAGTATCGCCGCGTCGTAGGCCGAGAGCCCGTATTCCGCCTGGAAGCGCGCCTGCATGGCCTGCGGCAGTTCCGGCAGCCCGGCCTTCACTTGCGCGATCCAGTCAGCGCCGATTTCCAGCGGCAGCAGGTCGGGATCGGGAAAGTAGCGGTAGTCGTGGGCGTCTTCCTTGCTGCGCATGGCGCGGGTTTCGCCGCTGTCGGGGTCGAAAAGCACCGTGGCCTGGCGGATGGCGCGGCCTTCGCTGATTTCGTTGATCTGCCACTGCACCTCGAAGTCGATCGCCTGCTGCATGAAGCGGAAGGAGTTGAGGTTCTTGATCTCGCGCCGCGTGCCCAGCGGCTCGCCGGGACGGCGCACCGAGACGTTGGCGTCGCAGCGGAAGCTGCCTTCCTGCATGTTGCCGTCGCAGATGCCGATCCACTGCACCAGCGAATGCAGGGCGCGGGCGTAGGCCACGGCTTCGGCGCTGGAGCGCATGTCGGGTTCGGTGACGATTTCCAGTAGCGGCGTGCCGGCGCGGTTGAGGTCGATGCCGGTGCGGCCGTGGAAGTCTTCGTGCAGCGACTTGCCGGCATCCTCTTCGAGGTGGGCGCGGGTCAGGCGCACGAATTTTTCCTGCTCACCCACGCGGATCGCCAATCCACCGCCCTGCACCACCGGAATCTCGAACTGGCTGATCTGGTAGCCCTTGGGCAGGTCGGGGTAGAAATAGTTCTTGCGCGCGAACACCGAGCGCGGCGCGATGCTGGCGCCGACGGCGAGGCCGAACTTGATGGCGCAGACCACGGCCTCGCCGTTGAGCACCGGCAGCACGCCGGGCAGGGCGATGTCCACGGCATTGGCCTGGACGTTCGGTTCGGCGCCGAAGGCGATGCTGCTGCCGGAGAAAATCTTCGACTTCGTTTGCAACTGGGCATGGGTTTCCAGCCCGATGACGACTTCCCACTGGCTCATTTCAATTCCTCCGGCATACGAACATGCCAGTCGCTAGCCTTCTGGTACTGGTGCGCGGCCTGCAGCATTTTTGCTTCGCCGAACCAGCTGCCGATGATCTGCAGTCCGACCGGCATCGGGTTTGCCAAATGCGTGGCGCCGAAGCCACAGGGAATCGACATGCCGGGCAGGCCGGCGAGGTTGGTGGAAATCGTGTAGATGTCGGAGAGGTACATCTGCACCGGGTCGGCGCTCTTGGCGCCGAAGGCGAAGGCCACCGAAGGCGAGGTCGGGCCCATGATCACGTCGCAGCTTTCGAAGGCTTTTTGAAAGTCGGCGGCGATCAGACGGCGAATCTTCTGCGCCTTGAGGTAGTAGGCGTCGTAATAGCCATGCGAGAGCACGTAGGTGCCGATCAGGATACGGCGCTTGACCTCGGCACCGAAGCCCTGGGCGCGCGACTTCGAATACATGTCGTTGAGGTCGCCGTATTCGGGGGCGCGGTAGCCGTAGCGCACGCCGTCGAAGCGCGAGAGGTTGGAGCTGGCCTCGGCCGGTGCGATCACGTAATAGGCCGGCACCGACAGGCCGGAGTTGGGCAGGCTGACCTCTACCGTGGTCGCGCCGAGCTTGCGGTATTCGGCCAGGGCCGCTTCAACCGCCGCACGCACGTCGGCATCCATGCCCTCGCCGAAGAATTCCCTGGGCAGGCCGATGCGCAGGCCGGCCAAGGGCTTCTCCAGGTCGCGGGCGTAGTCTTCGGCGGGACGCTCGAGCGAGGTCGAGTCGCGCGCATCGAAGCCGGCCATGGCGTTGAGCAGCATTGCGCAGTCCTCGGCTGACTTGGCCATCGGCCCGGCCTGGTCGAGGCTGGAGGCAAAGGCGATCATGCCGTAGCGGCTGACCACGCCATAGGTGGGTTTGAGGCCGGTGAGGCCGCAAAGGGCCGCCGGCTGGCGGATCGAGCCGCCGGTGTCCGAGCCGGTGGCCGCCGGCGTCAGGC
>NZ_JAFLDR010000029.1 GCF_017302275.1 Sulfuritalea sp. | reverse complement strand
AAGGCCGGGCCCAGCGCAGCGGCAAGGCTGCGCGGCACGGCCGTAAAGCTCGCCGCCGCCGCGCGCCCGCCGGGCGTGACCACCGCCATGACATAGGCCGAACGCGCCGGCACATCCATCTGCGACAGCGCGGCGCGGGCCAGCAACAGGCCCATGGCCCAGATCATGTCTGGCGCCAGCGCGGCAAGGATGAGGAAGAGGCTGGCCGGGATGTGGGTGAACACCATGGTATTGATCAGGCCGATGCGGCGGGCCAGCCAGGGGGCCGCGAGTTGCGAGATCGCGCCCAGCAGTCCGGACCAGAAGAAGAAGGCGCCCGCCGCCGCCAGCGAGAGCCCGAAGCTTTCGAACAGCCACAGCGCCAGCAGCGAATTCACCACCAGCCCGCCGGCGAAGGCATCCACCGAGAACAGCAGCGCGAGCCGGACGACGATGCCGCGCGAAGGGCCCAGCGGCATGGGCGGTGTCGCCTCTGCCTGCGCCACTGGCATTGGAATGCGCACATACAGTCGCCAGATCAGCAGGCCGACACCGGCATAGACAAGGAACATGCCACGCAGGGCTTCAAGCCGGTCGACGCCGGCTTCGGCGAGCAGGTCCGGCAGGCCGGCGGCCAAGGCGCCTGCCGCAGCGCACAGGGCCCCGACCAGGCTGTAGCGCGCAAAGATGCGGGTGCGGTCCATGCCCTCGCCCACCTGCGCCAGGCGCGCATGTTCCAGCGGCAGGAACACGCTGACATCGCCCGAGCCGGGATTCAGCGTGCCGAGGAAGGCCACCAGCAGCAGCGGCCAGAAGCTCGTCAGCCCGGCGAAGGCCAGCCCGGTGGCGGCCATCAGCAGGGCCGCGCCGAGCAGCAGCGAGCGCTGCGGCGCGCGATGGCCCCAGGCGCCCAGCGCCAGCGTCGCCAGCGCCGAACCAAGCAGGGTCGCGGTGCTCAGCACGCCGACTTCCCAGACGCCATGGCCGAGCGCCAGCAAGTAGGCCGGCAGCAGCACCGCGACGCAGCCATCGACCCCGGCACGCAGGCCGCGCCCGAACAGCAGCAGGCGCAGCTCGCGGCGGGCGGCGCTCATTTCATCCCAAGAAAACGCCCGATCTGCTTCAAGGGCGTGTCGGCGCACCAGGCGTAAAGCGCGTCGTAGATGACCATGCCGTGCTTCAGCATTTCGTGGTCGTTCTCGAAGTTGAGCGAGAGCCCTTTCGAGATCGCCAGCAGGCCGTGGGATTCCTTCGCCAGTTGCGGCGCGCCGCAGTCGGCGGCGCGCACGATCAACGCCAGCTTGTCCAGCGCGGCATCCTTCAGCGCGTATTTGGCGATGAAGGCATCGAAGCTGCACCGGTCGCCATGGTGGCCGAGCTCGACGCCCGGCACGTCATAGGGAATCGCGCCGGTTTCGGCGGCAATTTTCATGACATCGCCACCCGGCACGTAGAGGAACTCGGGGCTTTCGTCGACGAAGCGCGCCACCAGCCAGGGGCAGGCGATGCGGTCGATCTTGGGACGTTCGCGGGTGATCCATTTCATTTTGCATTTACCTCCCCGCCAACAGCCTTCCAGGCTTCCATGCCGCCCTCGATGAATCCGGCATCGAGTCCGGCGGCGCGCAGGGTATCGACCACGCCGTTCGACACCGAGCCGCCGCGCACGCAATAGAGGACGATTTCCTTGTCCTTCGGCAAGGCTCCCACCCACTCCGCGATCTGCGCGGGATCGTGCCAGCGTGCGCCGGGGATTTGTTCGGCCGACACATCGCGATCGGCGGCGCGCCTGACGTCGATCAGGTGCTTGCCGGCGAGCTTCAGGTCCTGCGGCTTGATCGTGCGCTCCATGATCAGGCTCCGGCGAGCGCCGCGAACTTGCGCGACGCGGCGGCGAGGTTGGCGTTGTTCATGAAGGCATCGACATAGGCGCCGGCCTTGGCGCCGAAGTCCATGTGGTAACTGTGCTCGTACATGTCCAGCGCCAGCAGCGGCGTCGCGCCGGCGAGGTTGCCGGTATGGTCGGCGGCCCAGGTGTTGATGAGGCGCCCATCGCGCGGCGACCAGGCCAGCAGCACCCAGCCCGAACCGCCGCCCAGCGCCTTGCCCATGGCGGCGAACTGCGCCGCCCACTTGTCGACGCCGCCGAAGTCGGTGTCGAAGCGTGCGGCCAGCGCGCCGGATGCCTGGCTCGCGCCCAGGCTGTCGAAGAACACCTCATGCAGCAGCATCGAGTTCATTGCCACCATCTGCTCGCGCTTGAGGCCGTTGATGGCGAACACCGGGGCCGCGGGCCAGTCGAGCGCGGCCAGTTGCGCCTCGATGGCGTTGAGGCGCTTGACTGCGCCGCCGTAGTTGTTCTCGTAATGGCTGACGATGATCTTTTCCGACATGCCGGCGATGGCGCCGGGGTCGCAGGCAAGGGGCTTCAGTTCGTAGGGCATGGTGATTTCCTTTCAGCGGATGAACGAGAGCGCCAGGCCCAGCAGCGCGCAGACGCCGATTACTTTCATGATGTCCTGCTTGTACTTCCACAGCGCGACGAAGGCGGCGGCGGCGATCAGCACGGCTAGGCCCTCGAAGGACCCGCCGAAGGGCGCGGCGGCGGTGGCCTGCGGCCAGAAGGTATGCCAGGCGAAGAAGGCGGCCAGGTTCACGATCACGCCGACCACGGCGGCGGTGATGCCGGTCAGCGGCGCGGTGAATTTGATGTCGTCGCGCGAGGCCTCGACCAGCGGTCCGCCGGCGATGATGAACAGGAAGCTGGGGAGGAAGGTGAAGAAGGTCGCCACCGTTGCACCCGCCAGGCCCGAGGCAATCGAGCCGCCGGCCGCCGCCTTGGCCACGCCGCCGAGGTAGCCGACCCAGGTGACGATCATGATCAGCGGTCCCGGTGTGGTTTCGCCCAGCGCCAGGCCGTCCATCATCTGCGGGCCGGTGAGCCAGGCGTACTGCTCGACGCCGCCCTGATACACGTAGGGCAGCACCGCATAGGCGCCGCCGATGGTGAGGAAGGCGGCCTTGGTGAAGAACTCGCCCATGTGGTAGAGGTCGGCATTACCGCGCAGCGCCAGCAGCGTTGCGGCGCCGACGGCAACGAAAGCGAACGTGGTCAGGGCCAGCTTGGCCAGGGAGAACTTCGCGTGCGGCGGCGGCGGCGTGTCGTCGTCGATCAGCGCCGGGCCGTAGCCCTTGTTGCTGCCGCCATGGCCGCCGCCGCCGGAAAACTTCCCCGGCAGCAGTTTGCCGCCAATCGCGCCGAGGATGCCCGCCGCCAGCACAATCCAGGGAAAGCCGATGTCGAAGAAGAAAATACCGACGAAGGCGGCGGCGGAGATCGCCAGCAGCAGGCCGTTCTTGATCGCGCGCGAGCCGATGCGCCAGGCCGCGAAAAGCACTACGGCCACCACGGCCGGCTTGATGCCGTAGAACACGCCCTGCACCAGCGGCAGGTCGCCGAAGGCCAGATACAGCCCGGCCAGCAGGGAGAGCAGGAAGAAGGCCGGCAGGAAGAACAGCAGGCCCGCCATCAATCCGCCGCGCAAGCCGTGCAGCAGCCAGCCGGTATAGATCGCCAGCTGGCAGGCTTCCGGCCCCGGCAGCAGCATGCAGTAGTTGAGCGCATGCAGGAAGCGGTGCTCGGAAATCCAGCGCCGGCGCTCGACCAGCTCCTGGTGCATGATCGCGATCTGTCCGGCCGGGCCGCCGAAGCTGATGAAACCGAGCTTGAACCAGAAGCGCAGGGCTTCCATGAAAGTCGGCGCTGATGGGCGGAGCGGGGAATTCGCGGAGCATTGCTCCGCGCCCGCGGAGCCGGCTGGCTGTGCAAAGCCAGCCGTGGAAGGTGAATCCTTATTTGAATCAGCCATTCGTGGGCTCCTGTTGGTAGTGCTGATAGAGGCCGTCGAACACGCGCGCGGCGGCAGTGAGCAGTTTGTCGTCGTCTTCGGACGCGGCGCGCAGGCCGGCCAGCACGGCTTCGACGCCGGCCGCCTCGGCCACCGGCACGCCGCCGACATCGAGGCAATGCACGATCGCTGCAATTTGCGAAAGCGCGGGATCGGCGTCGAGGCCGAAACTCGCGGCGAGAACCTCGAAGCTGACGCGTCCGCCGACATGGGTAAATGCGGCGCCGTCGAAGTCGAAGCCGAGCGCGGCCTTCGGGCATTTCTTCGGATTGTCGAGCCAGAGGAACTTCGCCTTGCGGTCGATGAAGCGGCGGATCAGCCAGGCCGAGGCCATGCGGTCGACCCAGAGGTTTTTGCGCGTCGCCCAGGTGCGGCCCTGAAAGTCGGCGCTGGCGAGACGGCGAATTTCTCCGGCCGTCGTCGCCGGTTCGCCGTTGGCCGCCGCTTCGAGCGCCGCCAGCGCCGCCCGGGCCTGGCGCTGCGCCTCGCCGGGGAAATAATCGATGGCGACCAGCGCCGCCAGGTCGCGTTTCAGGCCGCGCAAGGCCTTGCCGTCATTGCCATCGGTCCGGCCCATCGTCGCCAGCAGCGCGGCGTAATCCGTTGCACGATCGAACAACGCGATGATGGCGGCCTGCTGGCTTTCGTCGCGTCCGCCGAGCAGGAAGACATCAGCCATGCCCTGTGCGGCACGCACTTCGGCGGCCACTTCATCCAGCGCCGCGACATGTTTTCCCGAGTCGGGCAGCAGATACACCCCGTCGCGCAGGGTGGCACAGCCCAGCGCACGCAGCGCGCGCCAGATGCGCATGCGCCCGGCGGTCTGACGCGTCGGCAGGCTGACGAACAGGGCGAGGAAGTCCATGGGCGGTTACATCGTCGTGTTGATGTAACATCAATAACATATTTCGTAACCTTATAACAAAAACACCATCTGACCTTTCCGGCGTGGCAATCAGCGACCGTGGCCGGCCTTCGGCTTCGCCGCCGGAGTCGGCGCCGGCGGCTGCGGATAACGGATCACCACGATCTGCTCCTCGGCTTCGAGCCAGAACTCGCCATGCGGCCCCTTGGCGTTGCCGGTGATCAGCAGGATCAGGCCCTCCTCGTGGCGCACCTCGGTCACGGTTTCCCAAGCGAAGGTGGGATGGGCATTGCTGCCGGTGCCGTTGTAGATGTGGTCGTTCACCCGTACCTCGGACGCCGCCACGGTAATCTTGTTGGTCATGAGCGCTCCTCCCGGTTTTCCTGGTCGCAGCCTAACACTCATGGTACCAAGCGCCACCCGCAGAGATGAAACACGCGAAAAGCCAAATATTCGCCCGCCCCCCTTCCCCCCCTCGCGGGGGGTTACCGTTCGGTGCGCTACGCGCGTTTGTCACTGGGGACTCCGTACAAAGTATTTCACATTCATAGAGGCGGCATGCCGGCGTCCGGTTCAGGCCGAGATTCCGCCGCGGTCGACTGGATCGGCGGCGGGAACTGGGTGATCATCACCCGATGTTCGACCATGCCGCCACCCTGCCGCCCGCCTTCTGGCTGCTCGCCGCGATCGCCACGCTGCTGTTCGGCATGTCCAAGGCCGGCTTCGGCGGCGCCGCCGGCAGCCTCGGCGTGCCGCTGATGGCGCTGGCCGTGTCTGCACCCTTCGCCTCCGCCGTGATGCTGCCCATCCTGCTGACGATCGACCTCATCGGACTGGTGGTGTTCCGCGGCCGCGCCGATGCGGCCAACCTGCGCATCATCCTGCCCGGCGCGATGCTCGGCATCGCCTTGGGCTGGCTCACCTTCGGCCATGTCGACGGGCGCTGGATCAAGCTGCTGATCGGCATCGAGGCCGTGACCTTCGCCCTCGATCGCTTCCGCGCCGCGCGCAGCACCGCCAACGCCGTGTTGTCAGCGCCGACTTTTGGTCCCGGCATATTCTGGAGCAGCGTCGCGGGCTTCACCAGCTTCGTCTCGCACGCCGGCGGCCCGCCGATCATGCAATACCTGATGCCGCAGAACATGGACAAGATGCGCATGGTCGGCACCACGGTAATCTTCTTTTCGGTGGTGAATTTCGCCAAGCTCGGACCCTATGCCCAGCTCGGCCTGATCGACCTCTCCAACCTCGGCGTATCGCTGCTGCTGGCACCGGCGATCCCGCTCGGCTACTTTCTTGGCTACCGCCTGCTGCACGCCGTCGACATGCGCGGCTTCAACCTCGTCACTGCCTGGACGCTGCTGGCGGCGGGCGCCAAGCTGATCTACGACGGGATCGCCGGATAAACGGGCCAAGTCGAAAGCAGCTTGCATTGCCTTGGCGCGACCTCGGCAAAGTGCGCAAACCGGACAGAATGGCCTGCACAGTCACGCAACGGGTTCCCGGCCATTATGGCCATTGGTCATTTCGGCCCAATGACAAAATACATGTCGATCTCGCCTTTGCCCTTGGCAGCAATCTTTCCCCGGTATTCGCAATCGAATTCATTGCAAGCCAGGTCATAGGTATAGGCCGATACATTGACCCGCCCGACCTGACCGGAACTCTCCATCCTGGAAGCGATATTGACCGTGTCGCCCCAGATGTCAAACGCGTACTTCTTTCTGCCGACGATCCCCGCAACCACCGGCCCGGAATGAATACCGACACGGACTGACCACTTGAACGCAGCAGTGGCGTTTCGCCGGTCCAGAAATTCCACCAGCGCAAGGCCGGCCCGGATACAGCGTTGCGCATGATCCGCGCATGGTACCGGCAATCCCGCTACCGCCATGTAAGCGTCGCCGATCGTCTTGATCTTCTCGACGCCGAAGTGCTCCGTGATGTCGTCAAACGAGGCAAATATCTCATTCAACTCCGCAACCATCCGGTCTGCGGGCATTGCCGAGGCCGCCTGCGTGAAGCCGCTGAAATCCGTAAATAGGATGGTGACCGACTCGTAACGAACCGGACGCACATGACCGGTCAGCGATAGCTCCGCGGCAATTTCAACCGGGAGCATGTTGTGCAGCAAGCTCTGGGAACGTCTTTGTTCCTTCTGCAGCTCGGCAGTGCGCTCCTGCACCTTTTGCTCAAGCTGGGAATACGAGGCACTTAGGTCCGCGCCCATCTTGTTGAACTGCTCTCCCAGCTCCTGCAGTTCGTCGCCGGTGACGAGATCGATCCGGTGGCCGAGTTCGCCTGCACCAATGGCGGCTGCCCCTTCACGCAGGGCATTGATCGGGCGCATCAGGCGCCGCGCCAGCAGCAGGCTGGCCAGTACCGCCAGCAGCAGGCCGGCCAATAGCACCATCGCGCTGCGAAGCATGGAGATATAGAGGGGCGCCAGCGCTTCTTCCTGCAACTGCTCGACAAATACGGTCCAGCCCAGCGGTTCGATCCGCGCGTACGCCGTTAGCACCTTGCGCCCACTACTGTCACGGGCATCGTCTTCGACGGATCGGCCCAATTCAATGAAACTTGCGGAGAGTGCGGCCTTGACTTGAGGAAGCACGGACATGTCCGTCTTCCTCAACACCAGGCTGATGTCCGGGTGCGCGATCAGGGCGCCATTTCTATCGACGACGTAGGCGAGTCCGGTCTTGCCAATACGGATCTGGGTAATGACATCCCAGATGAACTTGAGGTTGACCTCGACCGCTGTTACGCCGCTGCCACGTCCGGCCCGGGATGCAATGGACATGTAGGGTTCGCTATCCTTGCGAAAATAGACGGGCCCGAAATAGGTTCCGCTCTTGCCTGCCTGGATGAAGGATGCATCCCCAGACCGGTCCCGGCTGGCACCGATCACATCCAGGGCCAAACGCGACAGCCGCACCTGCTCCAGGCCGTTTCCATCGATGTAGGAAGCTTCCATGATCGCCGGCACCTGGCGCAGCAGCTTCACCAGGTCGAGCCGTCTCAGTTCGATGGCGCTGGAACCCTCGCCGAACTGGGGAAAGGTCGTCCAGCCGAGCTGGCGCTCAATTTCCCGGACGAACTGGTCAATACGGACTGCCGCAGATTGCGCCTTTTCATGCTCCAGGACGAGCAGGGCTGCACGTGTTTCCTGGTATGAAAAATAGAGGCTTAGAGCTCCGCTAACGAGCAGCGCGCCACCCACCAGGGACACAAGCAAAACTGCATATTTTTGGAAAAGCCGCGCCCTATGCAGCATACGGTCTGCCTACTCGATAACACGGTCGGCGCGCAGGAGGAAAGACTGGGGCACTGCGATGCCCAGTGCCTTCGCTGTCTTGAGGTTAACGATCACCTCAACGGTCGTCGGCATCTCGACCGGCAGTTCGGCCGGTTTCGCGCCCTTGAGAATTCGATCAACGTGGTAGGCGAGGCGGCTCCAGCAGGCATTGAGGTTAGGGCCGTACATGAGCAACAGGCCGGCTTCGGCAAAAACATCCCATCCTGACACCGAGGGCAGGCGATGCTTGATGGCATAGGCGGCAATTCGCTCCTTGCCTGTCAAAGTAACGGAATCGGGGAACACCACGAGCGCCTGAGCCCCACCCGCTCGCGCCGACTCCAATGCTGCATCGATTTCTGGCAGGCTTCTTACCGGGTAGTAATCCATCCGAATCTGCAGCTTGTCAGCAGCGGCCTGGGAGGCGGCTCGTTCAAGCAGCTCCCCGGCGTGCCCGGGGTCGGCGATTACAGCAACACGATTGAGCTTCGGCAAGAGTTCCTTCAGCATTTCCATGCGCTTGCCGACCAGCTCTGGGGCAAGGAACTGAATTCCTGTTACGTTGCCACCCGGCCGGGCATGGCTCGCAACCAGTTTGCCTTCGACCATGTCGCCACTGAAACCGCTGACCACCGGGATGGTCCTGGTCCGCTGCATGACGGCTCGAACGGCAAATCCCTGAGTGACGATCAGGTCCGGTGGGTTAGCCACAAGCTCTGCGGCCAGTTGATAGGTCTTCTCCTGGGAGAACTCGCCCATGAGCACATCGATGGTGACATTTTTGCCGGCAACGTAGCCTTGCTGCTGCATGCCTCTGGTAAAGGCGGCAAGCATGCCTTCTACCGAGCGTGCATCACCGTAACTGAACCACGCTACGCGGGGAATACGCTTTTTTTGGCCCCATGCGGGCAAAGTCGCCAGCGTGAGTGACGAACCCAAAATTGCCAAGACCTCGCGACGCTTCATCACCCGCCCCAGAAAACATCAATGGTGAAACGCGATATTACTCCGGAGTAGCAGCGCTGATCTTGAAAGGCCGGTTTCAAAGTGTACCGGTCACCTTTGTGAACTCGAAACGGATACGACGAATGGCAGCACAGACCCGATTGCGAGCCGCAACCCGCTTCAGCGCGATCTTCCACGCACCCCCAAAAAAAAGCCGCACGCCGGCGGATCGTCCTGCTCTCACCGGCGTGCGGCCGTTTGCCGCGACGGACTGAGTAGTTCATTTCAAGCCGGGCGCCGACGGCCCCGGTAGCCGCGTTGTAGTCGAGGTTGCGCTTGTCCGACTCGACCTTGGCGGTTGCTACCGAAGGCTCATCGCCGGCATTCTCGACAATGGTGCTGGGACGGGTACTATCCGCCTTCGCCCAAACCATAGCAGCCCTTTCCGCATGCAAAAAGAAGTCAAGGACAAGCCCATCAACGCCGTGGTCGCGGCCGTGCAACTGCCATCCGTGAGCGATATCGAGTTCGAGGCCTCGCTGGCCGAACTGCGCGACCTCGCCAAGACGCTCGGCTTCGAGATCGTCGCCACCTTCACCCAGAAGCGCTCCAGCTTCGACGCGACGGCCTACCTTGGCACCGGCAAACGCGAGGAAATCAAGGCGTTCATCGACATGGAACCGGCGCCCGGCGCCTTCGAGCCGGCGCGCCATGCCGCCGCCGACCCGAACGCCGGCAGGATCGACGCCATTTTCGTGGACCACGAGATTTCGCCCTCGCAGGCGCGCAATCTGGAAAAGGAGCTCGGCTGCGAGGTGATGGACCGCACCATGGTCATCCTCGAAATCTTCCACCGCCACGCCACTTCGCGCGCCGCGCGCGCCCAAGTCGAAATCGCCCGACTGGGCTACATGGCGCCGCGCCTGCGCGAGGCGGCCAAGCTGGCCGGGCCGCAAGGCCGGCAGCGCAGCGGCACCGGCGGGCGCGGTGCCGGCGAATCGCACACCGAGATGGACCGGCGCAAGATCCGCGACCGCATCGCCGAGTTGCAGCAGGAAATCGTCGCCATGGACGCCGAGCGCAAGACCCAGCGCGCGCGCCGACTGGAGCGCCAGGGGCTGGCCAGCGTGGCGCTGGTCGGCTACACCAACGCCGGCAAGTCGACCCTGATGCGCGCGCTGACCGGCAGCGACGTGCTGGTCGAGGACAAGCTGTTCGCCACGCTCGACACCACCGTACGCGCGCTGCAACCCGAGAGCCGGCCGCGCGTGCTGGTCAGCGATACGGTCGGCTTCATCAAGAACCTGCCGCACGGCCTGGTCGCCTCTTTCAAGTCCACCCTTGAGGAGGCGCTCGACGCCGCCCTGCTGCTGCACGTCATCGACGCCAGCGATCCCGGCTTCGAGCGGCAGCTGGCGGTGACCGACAAGGTGCTGGCCGAGATCGGCGCCCAGGAGGTGCCGCGCATCCGCGTCTTCAACAAGGTCGACCACGTTGGCGACGACGCCGCGCAGGCGGCCCGCGAAGCCGAACTGCGCGCGCTCTATCCCGATTGCATCGTAATGAGCGCGCGCCGCGCCGACGATGTCGCCACCCTGCGCGAGGCTATCCTCGCCGCCTTCCGCCAGGACGAGGTCGAAGCCGAACTGTTCCTGCCCTGGTCGGCGCAGCAGCAGCGCGGGACCGTCTTCGCCAGTTGCGAGGTGCTGGGCGAACGCGCCGACGAGAACGGCGCCTTCCTGCGCGTGCGCGGCGAGCGTGACACCGTGGCGGCGCTGCGGGAGAAGTTCGCCGGCACGCCGTAGCACGATTCGCGGCGTTCCCCGCACTGACCATCAAGGGCCAGGACCTCGGCTTCAGCTTCGGCCGCAGCGATTAACCGGGGATCCTGCGCTGCGCGCTTGACCACGGGTCTCGCCTGCTTGGCTTTTTGCATCGGCGCCAGCGATCGTGCGCGTCACTTTCTGCAACGTCCCGCGCCACAAGGATTCAGAATTGCGGCGGACGATTGCCCCGGCAATCCGCAGCCGCCCAGCACGAATTGCGGCCAACAAAAAGTCGGCGCTGGCGATACGGCGAATCCGGCTCGTCCCGACCAAAAATGCCGGGCGCCCCCATAATCCGGACTCCTCAATCCACAACCACCCAACCACCATCATGAAAACGGATCAAGAATCCTGGCTCGCCAGCCTGTTTGCCAGCATCGACGCCATGAATGTCGAGCGCTTCGTCGCGCACCTTGCTCCGGATGTCGAATTCCAGTTCGGCAACCTGCCGCCGGCGAACGGCACGGCGCAGGTGACGGCCATGGTCGCTGGATTCTTCGCCGGACTGCGCGGACTGCGCCACACCCGGCTCGGATCATGGGCCGCCGGCGACACCCTGATTTGCCGCGGCACGGTCGCGTACATCCGCCACGACGGCCGCGAAGTCGTCCTGCCCTTCGCCAACATCATGCGGCTCGACGCCGGGCTGGCACGCGAATACCGCATCTATGCCGATGTCTCGCCGGTGTATGCCTGAACGCGATCCGCTGCAAGGCGCTATCAATGGCCGGGAGGCGCGCCGGCAAGCGAGGCGATGAATCCGCGCAGGCGATCGGCGACTTGCGCCGGGTCTTCCTCCGGCAGGAAGTGGCCGCAATCCAGTGCAGCGCCGCGCACATCGGCCGCTTTTTCGCGCCACAGCGCGAGCACATCGTAGTTTCGCCCGACGAAGCCGCGCGCGCCCCACAGCACCAGCAGCGGCACATGCAGGCGGCGCCCGCCTTCGGCGCGGTCATGGACCAGGTCGATGCCTGCCGCGGCGCGGTAGTCGTCGCAACTGGCACGGATCGCCTCGGGGTCGGAAAAGCAGCGGACGAACTCGGCGACCGCTGCGTCGGCAAATGCTGCATCGTTGCCCATGCTCCAGCGCGAGAGGCAGCCGCGCAGCCAGCCAGCCGGATCGGCGGCGATCATGCGCTCGGGCAGCGGCGCCGCCTGGATCAGGAAGAACCAGTGGAAGTAGGCGGTGGCCAACGCCTGGTTGGTCAGCTCGAAGGTGGTCAGCGTCGGCACGATGTCCATCACGCAGGCGCTCAGGATGCGCGCCTCGTGGTCTAGGCAAAGCCGGTGCGTGACGCGCGCGCCGCGGTCGTGCCCCGCGACGTGAAAGCGCGGGTGGCCGAGCGCCGTCATCAGCTCGGCCATGTCCTGCGCCATCGCGCGCTTGGACTGGTTGGCGGCGTCGGGCCGCGAAGGCGGCTTTCCCGAGTCGCCATAGCCGCGCAGGTCGGGGATGACCAGCGCGTAGTCGGCGGCGAGCAGCGGCGCCAGCGCGTGCCACATGGCATGCGTTTCGGGATAGCCGTGCAGCAGGAGCAGCGCCGGCTGGCGCGGGTTGGGCCGCAGCCGCAGATGGATTTCCGTGCCGCCGACAACGATGCGCCGCGCGGCGAAGGATGCGTCGAAGAGAGCCACGCCCTGCTCCCGTCTGCCGTCCGGCGCGCTACCTGGGCTTGTAGGTGTCGAGCCGGATGCCTTCGCGCGCCATCGCGGCCGCCACCGCGGGATGCGCGGCGACACGCTCGACGAATGCCTGGTAGGCCGGCAGCGTGGCCGGATCAATGCCGGCCAACCCGCCCCAGCGCAGGAACACCAGCGCATAGAAATCGACGAAGGAAGGCTTGTCGCCCAACAGCCATGGGGCAGCATGGGCGGTCATGGCCTGGATGCGCTCCAGGTGTTCGCGGAACTTCGTCACGGCCTGGGTCCTGACATCGGCCTGCGCATCATCGCCGGCGGCGAAAGCGGCCGGACGAAAGACATGGGTGAAGGTCGGATGCACGGTGTTGTTCATCCAGACGAAGGTGGATAACGCCTGGGCGCGCTGCCAGGGATCGACGGGCAGCAGGCCTGCCTGCGGAAAGCGCCGGTCGAGGAAGTCGCAGATGGCCACGATCTGGGTCAGCGGCTTGCCGTCTTCCACCAGCACCGGCACCAGGCCCAGCGGATTCAGCGCCAGGTACTCGGGCGTGTGCTGCTCGCCCTTGTGCAGCTTGACGGACTGGGTCTCGAACTCCGCGCCGGTGGCGGCCTTGACCACTTCCAGCGCGGCATGGGGCACGAAGGAACAGGCGCCGGGACCGTAATACAGCTTCAGCATGGTGGTGACTCCTCTGTTGGGTGGTGATTCAAACGATGGCGGATTTTCGCATGCGATTCCGCCGCGCCTATCCGAGCGGCTGGAATAGCACGTCGAGGTCGCCTGCGGTGATCAGGCGGCTGCCGGCGACGACCTCCTCGCCCCTGGGGCCGCGCATCAACTGGTCGGCCAGGCCGCGCTTGCGGTCCTGCAGGGCAAGGATCTTTTCCTCGACCGTGCCCTGCGTCATCAGCTTGTAGACGAACACCGGCTTGTCCTGGCCGATGCGATGGGCGCGCGCGGTGGCCTGCTCCTCGACCGCCGGGTTCCACCACGGGTCGTAGTGGATCACGGTGTCGGCGGCGGTCAGGTTGAGGCCGGTGCCGCCGGCCTTGAGGCTGATCAGGAACAGCGGCACGCGGCCCTGCTGGAAATCGGCGATCGGGGTTTCGCGGTCGCGGGTCTGGCCGGTGAGGCGCGCGTAGGGAATGCCGTGCTTTTCCAGCTCGACTTCGATCAATGCCAGCATCGAGGTGAACTGCGAGAACAACAGCACCTTGCGCCCCTCGTCGAGCAGTTCAACCAGCATTTCCATCAGCGTGGCCAGCTTGGCCGAATGCGCGTGGCCCTTTTTCACCAGCGCCTCCGCGGCGGGCAGCTTGACCAGGCGCGGATCGCAGCAGATCTGCCGCAGCTTGAGCAGTGCGTCGAAAATCATGATCTGGCTGCGGCCGACGCCCTGCTCGGTCAGCGCCACGCGCAGCTTGCGGTCGAAGGCGACGCGCAGGGATTCGTAGAGGTCGCGCTGGCCGCCCTCGATCTCGACCCAGCGCACCATCTCGGTCCGTGGCGGCAGATCCTTCAGCACCTGCTCCTTGGTCCGCCGCAGCAGGAAGGGCCGCACCCGCTCCGCAAGCTGGCTGCGCATGTCCTCGTCGCCGAGCTTCTCGATCGGCGTGCGATAGACCTGGACGAAGCGCTTGCCGTTGCCGAGCAGGCCGGGCAGCAGGAAATCGAACTGCGCCCAGAGTTCGCCGAGGTGGTTTTCCAGCGGCGTGCCGGTCAGCGACAGGCGATGCCGCGCCTTCAACTGGCGCGCCACCTGGTGCGACTGCGCCTTGGGGTTCTTGATGAACTGCGCCTCGTCCATCACCAGCAGGTGCCATTGCTGTGCCAGCAGGGTCTCACGGTCGCGCACCAGCAGCGGGTAGGTCGTCAGTACCAGATCGGCGCCGGCAATGTCGGCGAACAGGTCGGCGCGGTCCTTGCCGTGCAGCGTCAGCACCTTGAGTTCGGGCGCGAACTGCGCCGCCTCGTCGCGCCAGTTGGCCATCAGGCTGGTGGTGGCGACCACCAGGCTGGGACGGTCCGCACGCCCGGAGGCTTTCTCGAGGTGCAGGTGGGCCAGCGTCTGCACCGTCTTGCCGAGACCCATGTCGTCGGCCAGTATCCCGGCCAGGCCGTATTCGCGCAGGAACTGCAGCCAGTCGAGGCCGTCCTGCTGGTAGGGGCGCAGGGTCGCGGTGAAACCGGGCGCCGGCTCGCGGCGGGTGATGCCGGAGAAGTCGCGCAGGCGGCGCCCCAGCGCGCGCAGTTCCTCGCCGCCGATCCAGTGCGTCGGCAGGTCGTCGAGCCCGGCCAGCGCCGCGGCGTGGTGGCGCGAGAGGCGCGGCCGCTCCTCGTCGAGGAATTCGAGCAGCGGCAGCAGCCAGGCCTTGAGCCGGCCGGCCGGCACCGGCAGGATGCGCCGTGCATCCAGCGCGACGGGGAAATGATCGGCGTCGTCGAGGCTGCGTACCACGCCAAGCAGGTCCGGCTGTTCGCGCAGCAGGCGCAGCAGCGGCGGCACCAGACTGACGCGTTCGCCGCCGACGCTGACACCGAGGTCGAGATCGAACCAGTCGTTGCCGACGCTCTCCTCGACCGCGACGAACCAGTCTTCCGCCTGCGCCAGGCGATATGGGAAGTCCGCCGCGAACTCTACCTTGATGTCCTGCCGTTCCAGTTCGGGGACGCCTTCATTGAGGAAGCCGAGCCAGCCGACGACGTCGCTGCGGCGCGGCATCAGGCCGTCGGGCGTGCCTTCGATGCGCTGGTAACTGCCCAGGGCGCGCTGCCAGCTTTCGAGTCCGACCGATTGCAATTGGCGCCAGGCAATGCCTTCCGTTTCCAGGTCGCGCTGCAGCGTGCGCCACTGGCCATCGACGCGCTGCCGCATGAAGGGCGACGGCTGTTCGCTGCCGAGCACGTCGAGGCCCTGCGGATAGTCGAAATGCAGCACGGCAAGCGCCATCTCGTCGTGCAGGCGGCTCATGGCCAGGTGGCGGAAGCGTCCCAGGGTGAGCACCACGCGTGCGGCGGGCTGGCCCGCCGGCACGGCGTCGGAGGCATCGGGCAGCGGCAGCGACAGCCGCCGCTGCTGCGCCAGTTGCGCCAGCTTCTGCCGCACCAGCGGCGCCTCGGCTTCGTTCAGCGGCGGCGCGTGCAGAAGTTCCCGCAGCAGGTGTCCGGAAATCTCGCTGCGCAGTTCGCCCATGCTGCCGCTCGCCGTGTCAAGGTAGAACAGCGGCGTGGTCGGAATCCGTTGCAGGCCCGGCGGCAGGTCGATCGCCAGTTGCTGCAGGCCGGCCGCGTTGTGCAACCAGTGCAGTTCGAGCGGCAGTGGCGCACCGGCCGCCAGCGGCAGCTCGACCAGCCCCGCAAGATAGAGCCGACCGGTGCGCAATGCCAGTCGCAGCAGCAGCGCGCCGGTCTCACCGGTCACATCCACCGCCTCGTTGTAGTAATAGCCGCCGCCGGCCTGCAGCGCGAGGAACAGGCGCAGCGGCGCGATATCCTCGTCGAGGATGAAGTCGCGGTGGCTGCGCGCGGCGCCGAGGTCGTAGGGCTGCGGGCGGTAGCTGGCCGGCTTGCCGTAGCCGCCCTTCTTCAGCGGACGGCTCTTGCCCAACGTGAGGCTGGGCGGATTTCCCGATTGCAGCAGATAGACCACCCGAGGCTGCGGACGCGATTCCGGTCGCGGGCGGGCTTCCGGAATGTCCAGTCCGGCGATCCAGTTCAGCACCGCCACGCCCGGCTCCGGAAAGTCGCCCCCTTGCGGCGGGACGGCGCCATACCCAGCAGCCAGGGTCGCGAGATCGGCACCCTGCCCCAGGCTCAGCAAGGTCGCGACGACATGCTTGCAGTTCTCCTTGACCGGGCACATGCAGACGTTGTCGAGGTCGACGACCGCGCCCTCTGGGTCGACTTCAAGCCAGAGATCGACTTCATAGGGACGCGCTCGCGTCCCCTGCACTTCCGCTTCGACATGGACTTCGCCCGGCGCCCGCGCAACACGGACGATGCGCACCCGGCCTTCGGCGGCATAAGTCCGGCCGCGTTCGATGGTCCTGGCGTCGAACTGGTCTTCGAAGTCGGCGGGAACATCGCTTTGAGAAATCGGAATGGCGGACATGCGCGGCTTGGACTCGGGAATCGGGCGGGTCGATGACCTTAGCACAGACCGCCGGCGGAAGGTTTTTCGCGAACGATGCGGGCGAGGCGCTAGAGGACTATGCGAGCACCCGCGGCATTCGCGACGCCCCTTCCGTTCGTCCGATTACTTTTTTCAAGCCATTGATAAAAATATGTTTTAAATCAAGTGACGCGGAATTCGTTTAGGCTATCCGC
This sequence comes from Sulfuritalea sp., assembly GCF_017302275.1. Lineage (GTDB taxonomy): Bacteria > Pseudomonadota > Gammaproteobacteria > Burkholderiales > Rhodocyclaceae > Sulfuritalea. The sequence goes on along the minus strand of NZ_JAFLDR010000029.1, from coordinate 35,129 downwards.
CCGGCGCGCGCGGTACCGCACCTCCCCGCCGATTTTTTGCGAACCCAACGATTCCGGACCCTGCCGATGCGTCCCGCACAACTTTCCTTCGTCCTCGAACGCGAATTCCTCAGCACCGCCGAGGGCCACCACACGCCGGTCATGCTCTGGGGTCCGCCCGGTGTCGGCAAGTCGCAGATCGTGGCCCAGGTCGCCGCGCGCCATGCCGTGCCGGTGATCGACCTGCGCCTCTCGCAGATGGAACCTTCCGACCTGCGCGGCATCCCCTTTCGCACCGGCGACACGGTTGACTGGGCGGTGCCCGCGCTGCTGCCCGACGCGACGCGCCACGGTCCGCGCGGCGTGCTGTTCCTCGACGAAATCACCTCGGCGCCGCCCGCCGTGGCCGCCGCCGCCTACCAGCTGATCCTCGACCGGCGCCTCGGCGACTACCACATCCCCGCGGGCTGGGCCATCTTCGCCGCTGGCAACCGCCAGGGCGACCGCGGCGTCACCTATGCCATGCCGGCGCCGCTGGCCAACCGCTTTTCGCACTTCGAATTGGACGTGAACCTCGACGACTGGGTGAGCTGGGCCTACGCCAGCGGCATCGATGAGCGCATCATCGGCTTCCTGCGCTTCAAGCCGGAACTGATCTTCGACTTCGACCCGGCACGCTCGCTTGCCGGTGAAATGGCCTTTCCCAGCCCGCGCTCGTGGGAGTTCGCGCATCGTGCACTGACAAAGTTCGGCGACCGCCTCGACCTGCTCGGCGGCGCGCTGGCGGCCTGCGTCGGCCAGGCGGCGGGGATCGAGTGCGCAGCCTACGTGGAAAGCGTCGACCGCCTGCCCGACCTCGATGCCATCGTCGCCGGACGCCCGGCGGCGGTGCCGACCGAAATCGACCTGCAATACGCCGTGGCCGCCGCCCTCGTCGGCCGTGCGCTGCGCGCCCGCGATACGCCGCAGGCGGCCGAGGTCTGGGGCCACATCCTCGACTACGCGCAACGCCTGCCCCTGCGCGAGATGGGCGTGATGCTGGTGTCCGACCTGCATCGCGGCGTCGGCGCCAAGCTGTTCGCGGTGCCGCAGTTCTCCGGCTGGGCCCATGCGGTGGCCGACCTGATGCTGTATGACTGAAGTCCCGGAACCGGCCGCCACCCGCGCCGCGGCGATGCTCGCCGCCGCACGAGCGAGGCTGATCCTGGACAAGCCCTTCCTCGGCGCGCTGGTGCTGCGCCTGCCGCTGGTCGCCGCCGGCGAATGGTGCCGCACCACCGGCACCGACGCGCGCAAGCTCTACTACAACCCGCAATGGATCGCCGGCCTGAGCGCGGCCGAGGTGCGGTTCGCGCTGGCCCACGAGGCGCTGCATTGTGCGCTGGGCCATTTCGCGCGGCGCGGCCACCGGGTGCAGCGGCTGTGGGATCTGGCCTGCGACTTCGCGGTCAACCCGCTGCTGCTGGACGAAGGCCTCAAGCCGCCGCCCGGAGCGCAGGTGCTGAGCCTGTACCACGGCATGGCCGCCGAAGAGATTTATCCCTGCCTCGACGACAGCCTCGACCAGGAAACCCTGGACGACCACGCCTGGGACGGCGACGACGGTGGGCAGGGGGATGGCCAGGGCGGAAGCGGAGAAGGCTCAGGCAACGATGCCCCGCAGAAAGTCGGCGCTGGCGACACGGCGAACGAATCCGCGGCAGCGCCACCGCCCCCGCTGTCGGCGCGGGAAAAGGACCAACTGCAGCAGCAATGGCAGCGGCATCTCGCCGCCGCCGCGCAGCGCGCGCGCGAGTCGGGAAAGCTCTCCGCCATCCTTGCCCGCCTCGCCGACGCCACCCTGGCACCGCAAGTCTCGTGGCGCGCGGCGCTGGCGCAATACCTGTCGCAGGCGGCGCGCGACGACTACAGCTGGGCGCGGCCCTCGCGGCGCAGCGGGGAAAGTCCGGGCGACGCCCTCCTGCCCAGCCTGCGCAGCCGCGCCGGCGACATCGTGGTGGCGCTCGACACCTCCGGCTCGATTTCCGACGCCGACCTCGCCGCCTTCGTCGGCGAGCTCAACGCGCTCAAGGGTACGCTGCCGGTGCGCATCAGCCTGCTTGCCTGTGACGCGGCGCTGGCACCCGATGCACCCTGGATCTGCGAGCCCTGGCAGGAGCTGCACCTGCCGCGCCGCTTCGAAGGGGGCGGCGATACCTCGTTCGCGCCGGTCTTCGACTGGATCGAGGGCGTAGGCGCGCGGCCCGATGCCCTGGTGTATTTCACCGACGCCGAGGGCGATTTTCCCAAACTGGCACCGGACTACCCGGTGCTCTGGCTGGTCAAGGGCAAGGCGCCGGTACCCTGGGGCCTCAGGATCCAGCTCAATTGAAGGCCGAACTCGCCGCCGAGGACGCACTGCGCCTCAATATCCTGCTGGCCGGCGAGCTGCACGCGGTGCGCATCGACGAGGGAACGATGACGCTGCATGCGCTGACACCGAAGGGCGAGGCGCGCATCACGCTGAATCGCAATTGCCGCGCCGACCTGTACCTGATGCGGGTGCGCGAACTGCTCGGTGGCCATGCCCTGGATTCGCCCGGTGGCTACCCGGTGCACCTGCGGCACTGGACGCGCATGGGGCATGCCAGCCCGAAAAACCTGGCCGCCCTGCTCAAGCTCGGCGAACCGGAGGCGGTCACCGCCGTGGCGCTGGCGCCGACTCTTGACGACGAACTGGCGCGCCGCGCCTGGTGGGCGCTGCCGACCATGGAAGTGGCGCGCAGCATGCTCGAACATGCCGCCGTGCGGCAGGGAAGGATGGGGCCGGTGCTGGCCGGATTCCTGATCGAACACCTGCCATTCGAGGAGGACCCGATCCTCGCCATGCATTCGATCCGCGCCGTGATCGGCGCCGATCTGCTCGACGACACCGCCGCCGAACAACTCTGGGCGAAAGCCCGGCGCCGCCCACACTACTTCATCGGCTTCCTCGAACACCGTCCGGATGCGTTGCCGGGCGGCACGCCACGCGAGCTGCCGGGCGACCTCCTGGCGCTGGCTGCGGCCGGCGAACCCTGGGCGCGGTTGCTGGCCCGTTGCCGCTCGGCGAGCGGCCAGAGTTTCCTCGCGGCGACCGAGTTGGTCATGGAAAAACCGCCGGCACCGGACGCGGTGTACCTGCTGCTGGACATCGTCGGCAACTATTTCGCCGCGCTGCGCGGGCTCGAAGTTCCGCCCCACATGAAGGGAGAGCGCCTGCCGGACGCGCAGGCGATGGCCGCCCTGGCGGGCCTGTCGGACGCCTCCGCCGCGCCCATCCTGACCCGAACCAGCGCGGTCGGTGCACTGATGCGGCGCCACCTCGAACCGCTGTTTGCGCCGCTGCAGGATCATCTGCGCGTGCTGCGCGGGAGCCCACCATGAAGGGCGGCGTGTATCTGGATGCCGAGGCGCCGCAACTGGTGCGCGCGCAGTTCGCCGTGGTCCATGCGCGGCGCGGATCGCGCAAACGCTTTGCCGAGACCTGCGTCGATATCGTGGCAGACGAGGCCACGGCGCTGGCCATGGCCGACCCGGCGGGCAACCTCCATGCCGCCGAGGTGATGGGGCCGTCGCGCTCGTCCGAGGGCTTTCGCTTGTACTACCTGGTGCGCTGGCTGGACTGATTCGGCGGTTAGCTTGTCTGAAAACGCCGCATAGCGACTAACCGGCCAAGATCGATGGATCGCAGCTAACCCACTGGTGCACAAGCAGTTGTTCCGTGGCTACGGCCGGGCATGGATTTTGTATGAGGTTTTCAATAGACTTCATACCGACTTCCAACGAGGACCCGCGACATGGATCTGCCCACTGAATGGTTTGCCCTGCTCGGGCTGGTTTTCATCCTCGGCGCCAAGCACGGTCTCGACGCCGACCACCTCGCCACCATCGACGGCCTGACCCGCCACAACCTGCGCTGCATGCCGGCACGCGCCCGCTGGTGCGGCTCGCTGTTCTCGCTGGGCCACGGCGTCGTGGTCATGATGATCGCACTGGGCGTCGGCCTGGCCTCCGCCGCTTGGCAGGTTCCGGAATGGCTCGACGACCTCGGCACCTGGATTTCCATCGCCTTCCTGACCCTGCTCGGCCTGCTCAACCTGCATGCCGTGCTCACCGCCCCGGCCGACGCCATCGTGGCGCCGCTCGGCATCAAGGCCGGCCTGCTCAGCCGCCTGCAGGCGACCTCGCATCCGCTGGCGATCGCCGCTGTCGGCGCGCTGTTCGCGCTGTCCTTCGATACCGTGAGCCAAGCCGCGCTGTTCGCCGTGACCGCGACCCGGCACGGCGGCGTCGGCCACAGCCTGGCCCTGGGCTTCGCCTTCACCGCCGGCATGCTGCTGGCGGACGGCGCCAACGGCCTGTGGATCGCCCGCCTGCTGCGCCGCGCCGACCATCGCGCGCGCATCGCCTCGCGAGTCATGGGGCTGATGGTCGCCGCCATCAGCTTCGCCGTCGCCGGATTCGGCCTCGCGCGCTGGCGGCAGGCGGACATTGCCCAGTGGTACGAAGGCAAGGAATTGCTGGTCGGTTGCGGCGTGATCGTCCTGATCGGCGCCAGTTTCGTGCTCGGCAACTGGCTGGCGCGCGGCACGCGACTGGCCGCCGCCGGCGGCACGGCGAACTGACGCCCTCGCGCCACATCAATCGAGTTCGACGAGGCCCCGCGGGCAGCGTACGTAGGCCACCATTTCTGCCGCTTCGCCGGCAGCGCAGGGCTGCAGGTCCAGCCGGGTATCAAGGCCGAGCGCAGCGAGTCGGATGCGAATATCCGCCGGTCCGGGATGAAAGGCTTCCAGTTTCATCAGCGCGCAATCCGCGCCCGGCAGCCGGTCGGCGGGATGGAACGGCACATCCCACTGGATCAAGGTCGGCACCAGGCCGTCGCCCGGCAGGCTGCCGCCACGAGGAACGCTTATCCGCCAGCGAAAATCGCCGCGTTCCATGTCCAGGATTTCGCTGGACGCCTCGCCGCATGCGGCAGTGTCGCGCACGATGTCGTCGCTGCGCGCCACCCAGTGGATCAGGCGCGGACGATCCACCGGCAGCTCAAGGCGATCGAGGTCGAACCAGCGCGGCCGCCCCGGCGGCGACGCTTGCGGGTCGATCGCGATCAGTTCGAGATAGAAGCGCTCGCCGAGCTTCAGCAGGCGATTGTGGGTGCCCATCCGCGCGTGTTTCCCGCCGCCGGTGAGTGTCGCACCGAGTTGCCGTTCCAGCCATGCGGCGCCGGCGACGAGGTCACGCGCTGCGAGGACGAGGTGATCGGGAACCGCCACGGCGCGATCAGGTTTTCGGCTTCAGATGGACGTGGCCATGGCCGCTGCCGGCGGGGCGGTAGCCGTGGCCGTGGCCGTGGCCGGTGTCGATCTCGACGTCGATCAGGTTGAGCTGGCCGTGGCGCACGCCGCGCTCGGCGATCAGCGAATCGGCAAAGCCGCGCACGGCGGCAGTCGGCCCACGCAGGATCACGCTTTCGAGGCAGTTCTCGTGGTCGAGGTGGGCGTGCAGCGTCGCCACGGTAAGGTCGTGCTGGCCGTGCTGCAAGGCCGTCAGCCGCTCGGCCAGGTCGCGCTCATGGTGGTTGTACACGTAGGAAAGGTTGGCTACGCAATGCGTCGCCTCGCCGCGCAGCTGGCGGGAGCTTTCCAGGTGGGCGCGCAGCAGGTCGCGCACCGCCTCCGAACGGTTCTGGTAGCCGCGTTCGGCGATCAGCCGGTCGAATTCCGCGGCAAGGTCGGCATCCAGCGAAATGGTGATGCGCTCCATCAGGATTCCTGCCAGGCCATGCGCCTTGCGCAATATGTCTTTGTCGTCATCTCCCGCCCTTCATATCCAGCAGCTTTTCAACCACTTGCCCACGGCGCAGATGTTCCAGGCGATGGTCGCGTTCGACCGCGACCACGCGCTCGAGGTAGCCCAGGTTGCGGTCTATCGATTCCTGGTAGAAGTTTCTCCCGATGCCGGTCTGCTGGTCGAAGTGCCGACCCAGATGGGCAGACAAGCCATTCAGATCCTGCTCCAGGCGCGTCTTGGTGGCGCGGTAGAAGGCAGTGGTCTTTTCCAGCAGGTCGTGGATGTCGGCGAAGCCGCCCATTTGCGCTTCCTCGAACTCGTAGTAGAGGAACAGCACGCGTTCGAGGTATTCGCGATTGGCCATCTGGCCGATCAGGTCGGCGGTTGCCGTGGCATAGGCGGCCCGTTGCTGCTGCACGTTGTCCAGCCGCACCCAGTCCGGGTGCTTGCGATGGTCGGTGAGCAGGATCACTTTCACCGTCACGTCCACTAACTTGGCCGGCATATCCTGCAAGTGGCGGCGTGCGAACTCTACGCCGCGCAGCACGTGGTTGTCGGTGAACTGGGCGCCGGTCCCGCTCGCCTCGTCATCGCGCATCAGGTAACCGACGTCGTGCATCAGGGCGCCTATCAGTGCGGCGTCGATATGGTCGCCATCCAGCCCCTGTCCCGCGAGCTGCATGCCGTGCAGCATGCGCGCCGTGCACAGCACCACTTCGTTGGTGTGGGTGCGGTTGTGGTAAAGGGTCTTGAGCTTCTGGTAGCCTGGCAGGTCGCCGGCAAAGGCGCGATCCAGCAGGGAAAAGGCCGCATCGACACGCGTCAGGTCGTGTCCCGGCGCAAAGCGGCGGACGATGGCGTCCACCTGGGCTTCCACCTCTTCGGTATCGCTGACATTGCCGAGCGCGGCGAAGGGACTGTCGATAGTCATGAAATGCGTCTTCTCGCTGTGAATTCGCAATGACGGGGCGCAGCGCGCATGGTAGCAACCAATCCGGCCGGATCAGCGTATCGGACCTGCTTTCCGGCTCCGAGCTCCTGCCGCAGGAACCCGGTCACGAGGCCGACGGCACGGCACCCGTCGCCTTGCCCATCCGGGCAGCAAGTGCCGCGAGGAACTCGTCCATGAGGTCCGCGAGGCGCAGCGCCATGGCCCCGGCATCGTCGCGGCGTTCGCGGGCGGCCGCTTCGGTTTCCACCGCCAAGCTGTGCAAGCGAGCGGCGCTGAAATTGGCGCTCATGCCCTTGATGCTGTGCGCGGTGAAGGCAAGGGCGTCGAAGTCCAGCCGCCCGGCGGCGTCGCGCAGCCGGACGGGAGCCGTCGCCTGCGACGCGAGGGCGATGCCGACCAGCTTGTCTACGAAGGCCTGGCGGCCCTGGTACTTGCCGAGCATGGCATCCCAGTCCACCAGTCCGCCGCCTGTCGCAAGAGCCGGCGCCCCACGGGCACTTGCTTCGGTCGCTGGCGGCACGATGTCGTCCGCCACCGGCGGCGCCCACCAACGGGCATGCCGGCGCAGCACGCGAACCAGGCTGTTCAACTCGATCGGCTTGGTCATGTGCTCCTTCATGCCGCTGTCGAAGCAGCGCTGGCGCTCCTCGGCAAAGGCATGCGCGGTGAGTCCGATCACCGGTAGCGAGGGATGCAACTCGCGCAGGCGCCTGGCCAGCTGGTGGCCATCCATGTTCGGCATCTGGATGTCCGTGAGGACTATGTCGGGCCCGTCCGCGGGCATGGCGGCAATGCGTTCCAGCGCCTGCAAGCCGTCGTCGGCACAGATCAGCTGCGCGCCTTCCTGCCCCAGCAATTCCTTGAGAACAGCCTGGTTCACCGGATTGTCCTCGGCGACGAGGATGCGCATGCCGTCGAGGCTCCGCGTCAAACGCGTCACGTCGGCGACTGCAGGGAGGACGTCACCCGCATCGACGGCTGCCGGCGCGGCAGCCGCGACCAGGCGCAGCACGAATTCGAACTGGCTGCCGCTGCCGGCGGCGCTCTCGACCTGCAGCGTGCCGCCCATGAGTTCCACCAATCGCTTGCAGATCACCAGCCCGAGGCCGGTTCCGCCGTAGCGGCGCGTGGTCGATCCGTCGGCCTGCTCGAAGGGCAGGAAGACACGGGCGACTTGCTCGGCGCTCATGCCGATTCCGGTGTCGCGCACCCGGAAACGCAGCGTGTCGCCAATCCGGTCGACCGCAAGCACGACTTCGCCCCGAGACGTGAACTTGATCGCGTTATCAAGCAGGTTGCCAAGCACCTGGGACAGTCGCAGGAAGTCGGCCTGAAAGGCCTCGGGCAGATCCGCGCCACGTTCGAAGCGCAGGATCAGCCCTTTTTCCTCCGCGCGCGCCGCACAGAAGCCCAGGACGCGTTCCGTGAGTCGCCGCAGGCTGACGGCTTCCGTTTCGACCGAAAGCTTGCCGGCCTCGATCTTGGAGAAATCAAGGATGTTGTTGATGATGCCGAGCAGGTGTTTTCCGGAGTCGAGCATCTGGTCGAACAATCGGCGCACCGGCGCTCCTTCCGTTTCGCGCTGGCCGACCTGGGCCAGGCCGAGCACGGCATTGAGCGGCGTGCGTATCTCGTGGCTCATGTTGGAGAGGAATTCGGATTTCGCGGCGTTGGCTGCGTCGGCCTCCTTCTTCGCATCGTCGGCTTCGTCGCGCGCGGCGATCAGGGCTTCTTCGGCCGCCACGCGCTCGGTGATGTCCTGCACGGTACCCAGCATGCGTACGGCCTGCCCACTGCCGTCGAACATCACCTCGCCGCGGCCGTGAATGTGGCGCACGCCGCCATCCGGCCAGACCACCCGGTGTTTGCAGTCGTACCAGCGCCCGCCCCCGATGGCCGTCTGCAGAGCCGCCTCCAGCTGCGCCACGTCGTCCGGATGAACACCGGCACGGAACAGCGCGTATTCCGGCGTCGCAACGCCCGGCTCCAGGCCCCACAGCCGGAAATGCTCCTCGGACCAGCGCAGTGCGCCGGAAACAGGGTCCCAGTCGAAACTGCCGAGGTGGGCGATTTCCTGCGCACGGCGCAGTTGCTCCTCGCGCTCCTGCAATGCAACCAGCGCCTGCTCCTCGTTCGTAATGTCGCGAAAGGTCCAGACCCGCGACACGCCGCCGTTGCCCATGATGGGTGCGCTGCGACGCAAGAGCATGCGGCCGTCGTTGAGCGGCACGCGATCTTCGTGGGGCGTCGACGAGGCGAGGATTTCGCCGATGCGGGCGACTTCGGCATCCGGATCGATGAACAGCTTGCGCGCCGCAGAAATGATCTCGGCGCGACCGGTATTCGGCGCCTCCTCCAGCGGAATTTTCCAGATGCGGAAGAATTCGTCATTGGCGAACAGCAGGTGCCCGCTCGGGTCGCGGCCGTCATAGGCGAAGATGCCCTCGCCAATGCTCTCCAGCGTGCGGTGCAGGTTATCGACGCTGATCTTCAGGGCCTGCGCCGCCTGCTTCTGGTCGCTGATGTCCTGGATCGTGCCGCTCAGGCGTCGCACCTTACCATCGACGAACTGCGGTTCGCCGATGGTTCGCACCCAGATACGGCGGCCGCCGGCGGTGACAAGTGGCAGTTCAAGGTCATAGGCAATGCCCCGCTCGGTGGCATCGCGCAAGGCGGACTCGATCATCGGGCGCGCTTCTGCGGCGTAATAGCCGGTGGCCTCGTCCACAGCGGGCGCAACTCCGGGCTGGATCTCATGGATGCGAAACACTTCGGTGGTCCAGGTCAGCTTGCGGCTCGCCAGGTCGAGTTCCCAGCCACCGACCTTGGCCATCCGGCCGGTACTGTCCAGCAGGTGGCTGTTGCGGCGTATCGTCTCGGCCATCGCCGCCTCGGCCTCGAGCCGGGCGAGGTTGCCGCTCAAGCCCCGCACTTCCTCGATTCGCTGCCGATACGAGCCTATGAAAAAGCGGATCAGGATGGCCGAGATCACCATGACAGTGGCCTGTACCACCCAGTACATGGCTGGCGGCGTCGGCGGCTGCGCCGGCAGCACGCCCCGCGATTCCGCGATGACGAAGCCCAGGGTGGCCGTCATGCTGAGCGCCGCCATCACCATTGCGCTGCGCGTACCAAGCAGCCAACCGGCCATGACGACGAGCAAGGGAAGAGCAATTACCACCGGCGTGCGCACACCGCCATTGAAGACGCAAATCGTCGTGGCAACGATCCAGGAACCGACGACCAGCACCAGCACACTGGTCCTGACCCGTCCGCTCGCCTCGAACATCCACGCCGCCACCCCGACCAGCAGCAGAATACCGGGCCCAACCATGCGCGCATGCTGCTCTGGCGCGTAGAGCAGTACCACGGCAAGGAATCCGATGGCGCCGACGCAGATGGCGAGTATGGCGCGACGCAGGAAGCGGCGCGATGGCACCCAGTACATCGGCTCGGCGATGCCTTCAGGCCCCTCGGCGGAGGCGCGGTTCGATGGGCCCATGAAGTAGTCTGGATGGTTTCGCGCCGGTCCTGTTGCAGCCGGACGCGCGTTGCTGTCGGGTGAATTACCCACTTTGGAAATCGGTAAATTATAACAAACGTAATATGACACCGATTGCCGCTTCGCAGCCATTCGCGCCAATCAACTTCACGCGGTCGCGGCCGTCAAGGTTCTGTTCGAGGAGAAGTCTTGATCCAGATTAAGCTGCATGTATTTAAAGGCGATATGCTGCAATGCACTAGCCGTTCCGCAGGCCATTCATCCGAGGTTCATCCATGACCGATTTCTCCCGAATCGACGCCGTTCTCGATCGCCACGATCGCAATGGCACGCGCCTGGTGCAGATCCTGCGAGAAACCCAGGAGCAACTGGGTTGGCTGTCGCCGGCCACCCTGAGCCGCATCGCCACCGGGATCGGCCGGCCGCGCGCCGAGGTCAGTGGCACGGCATCCTTCTACAGCTTCTTCCACACCCGGCCGCGTGGCCAGTATTGCGTGCTCTGGTCGGACAACATCACCGACCGCATGCTGGGCAACACCGACCTGATGGACGCGATGTGCAAGAAGCTCTGGCTCGAACCCGGCCGTGTTTCCGAGGACGGTCTGGTCAGCGTCAACACGACGTCCTGCACCGGCATGTGCGACCAGGGCCCGGCGGTTCTGGTCAATTACCGCGCCATACCCCGCATGACCCAGGCACGGCTCGGCGAGCTGGTCGGACTGATCCGCGAGCAGAAGCCCGTCGCCGAATGGCCGGCCGAATGGTTCGAGGTCGAGGACAACATCCGGCGCAAGGACATCCTGCTCGGCCACGAACTGAGCAACGGGCAGGCGCTGAAGACGGCGCTGGAGCGCGGAGCGCAGGGCACGCTCGACGAAATCAAGGCCGGCAAGCTGCGCGGCCGCGGCGGCGCGGGCTTCTCAACGGGCATGAAATGGGAGGCCTGCCGCAACGCGGTGGGCACAGGCGGAAGTCCGGCGCATTACGTGGTGTGCAACGCCGACGAGGGCGAGCCCGGCACCTTCAAGGACCGCGTGCTACTGAACTCGTATGCCGACCTCGTCTTCGAAGGCATGAGCATCGCCGGCTATGTGGTCGGCGCGAAGAAGGGCCTGATCTACCTGCGCGGCGAATACCGCTACCTGCTGGAACCCATGGAGTCGACGCTGGCGGCACGGCGTGCGGCAGGACTGCTCGGTGCCAACATCCTCGGCAAGGGCTTCGACTTCGATATCGAGATCCACCTTGGCGCAGGCGCCTATGTCTGCGGCGAGGAATCGGCGTTGATCGAATCACTCGAAGGCAAGCCCGGCCGGCCGCGCATCCGCCCGCCCTTCCCCGTCACGCGCGGCTACCTCGACCAGCCGACCACGGTGAACAACGTCGAGACCCTTGCCGCAGCCTGCCTGATCGCCGCGCATGGCGGCGCCTGGTACGCGGGGCATGGCACCGAGAAGTCCGCCGGCAGCAAGATTCTCTCGGTGAGCGGCGACTGCGAGCGCCCCGGCATCTATGAATATCCTTATGGCGTCACGGTGCGCCAGGTGCTGGAGGACTGCGGCGCCACGGATTCGCAGGCGGTGCAGATCTCCGGGCCTTCCGGCATTTGCGTCGCCGCCGAAGAATTCGGCCGCAGGATCGCCTTCGAGGACCTGCCCACCGCCGGCGCCTTCATGGTCTTCGACGAGACGCGCGACTTGTTCGAGGTGGCGCGCAACTTCGCCCACTTCTTCGCCCACGAGTCCTGCGGCTTCTGCACCCCCTGCCGCGTCGGCACGACCCTGGTACGCAACATGATGGACAAGATTTCGCGCGGCCAGGGCTCGCCCTACGACATCAACGAGCTGTTCAAGCTGCACCGCGTGATGCAGGGCGCCAGCCACTGCGGGCTGGGCAACTCGGCCTGCAACCCGGTGTTCGACACGCTCAACAAGTTCCGCCCGGCCTACGAGCGGCGCCTGAAGTCGCTCGACTACGAACCGGCCTTCGACCTCGACGCCGCGCTGTCGCAGGCCAGGCAGATGACCGGGCGCGACGATGCCGCCGCCCACCTGAGCAACGAGGAAACGACATGAGCCCGACCTTTCAGCTCGACGGCGAAGACATCGCCTTCACGCCGGGGCAAACCATCATGCAGGCCGCCAAGGCGGCGGGCGTGTATATCCCCCACCTGTGCTGGCATCCGGATTTTCCGGCCCATGGCTCCTGCAAGTTGTGCACCGTCAAGGCCAACGGCCGCTTCGGCTCCAGCTGCACCATGGAAGCCCAGGCCGGGATGAGCGTCGAGAACCGTACCGCCGAACTCGATGACAAGCGCCGCACCCTGCTGCAGATGTTCTTCGTCGAGGGCAATCACTTCTGCCCCTCCTGCGAAAAGAGCGGCAACTGCACTCTGCAGGCGACGGCCTACGAGCTGAAGATGATGTCGCCGCATTTCGACATGTTCTATCCCGACCGCCCGGTCGATGCCTCGCATCCCGACGTGCTGCTCGACTTCAACCGCTGCATCATGTGCAGCCTGTGCGTCACCGCCTCGCGCGACGTGGACAAGAAAAACGTCTTCGCCATGGGCGGACGCGGAATCCTCGGCCGCCGCATCCACATCAACAGCGAATCGGGCAGGCTGGCCGACACCAACTTCGCTCTCACCGACCGCGCCGCCCATATCTGCCCGGTCGGCGTGATCCTGCCCAAGCGCAAGGGATTCGCCGTGCCCATCGGCGAGCGCCGCTACGACAAGGCGCCGATCAACGAACAGGTCAAGGAACCCCTGAAGGAGACCGCGCCATGAACGCGCCCATGACTGCCGCGCCGGTCGCGGCGAAAAAGCTCAAGGTCGCCACCACCAGCCTCGCCGGCTGCTTCGGCTGCCACATGTCCTTCCTCGACATCGACGAGCGCATCCTCAAGCTGCTGGAACTGGTCGAGTTCGACCGCTCGCCGCTGACCGACATCAAGCACTGCGGTCCCTGCGACCTCGGCCTCATCGAAGGCGGCCTGTGCAACGCCGAGAACGTGCACGTGCTGCGCGAATTCCGCAAGAACTGCAAGATCCTGGTGGCGGTGGGCGCCTGCGCCATTAACGGCGGCCTGCCGGCCCAGCGCAACCACCTCGACCTGCGCGACATCCTTGAGGAGGTGTACCAGACCGAATACCTGCTTGGCCGCGCCGGCATTCCCAATGACCCGGAACTGCCGCTGCCGCTGAACAAGGTACACCCGATCCATGAAGTGGTGAAGGTGGATTACTTCCTGCCCGGCTGCCCGCCGCCCGCCGACGCCTTCTGGAAACTGCTGACCGACCTGCTCGCCGGCCGCACGCCAACGCTGGGCCACGGGCTGCTCCACTACGACTAAGTTGGGTACGACACCATCATGACATTCGAACTCGAAACCGCCAGGCACCCCGAAAAGCTGCGCCGCGTCGCCATCGATCCGGTATCGCGGGTCGAGGGCCACGGCAAGGTCACCATCCTGCTCGACGACGACAACAAGGTGCACCAGGTGCGCCTGCACATCGTCGAATTCCGTGGCTTCGAGAAATTCATCCAGGGCCGCCCCTACTGGGAAGTGCCGGTGATGGTGCAGCGCCTGTGCGGCATCTGCCCGGTCTCGCACCACCTCGCGGCATCCAAGGCGCTGGACATGATCCTCGGCGTCAAGCAGTTAACGTCCACCGCCGAGAAAATGCGCCGCCTGATGCACGCTGGCCAGATCCTGCAGTCGCATGCCCTGCACTTCTTCCACCTCTCATCGCCCGACCTACTGTTCGGTTTCGGCTCGGACCCGGCCTCCCGCAATATCGTCGGCGTGGTCGCGGCCCACCCCGAGGTGGCGAAGAAAGGCGTGCTGCTGAGAAAGTACGGCCAGGAGGTGATCCGCATGACCGCCGGCAAGCGCGTGCATGGCACGGGCTCGATTCCGGGCGGGGTAAACAAGTCGCTTGCCGCCGAGGAGCGCGCGGAGTTGCTCAAGGACATCTACCAGATGGTGGCCTGGAGCCGCGAGGCCGTCGGCATCATCCGCGGCCTGTTCGAGCAGAACCTCGCCGAGTACAACGCCTTCGGCCGCTTCCGCTCCGCCGGCATGTGCCTGGTGCGGGCCGATGGCGCCATGGACCTGTACCACGGTGGCCTGCGCGCGCGCGACATCGAGGGCAAGACCCTGTTCGACCACTTCGACTACGGCCGCTACTGGGATGTCATCGCCGAGGACGTCAAACCCTGGTCCTACATGAAGTTTCCATACTTCAAGGCGCTGGGCACCGAGGACGGCTCCTACCGCGTCGGTCCGCTGTCACGGGTCACGATGTGCGACAGCATCCCGACACCGCTGGCCGACAAGGAACGCGAAACCTTCCTCGCCTTCGACGGCGGCAGTGCCGCCGGCGCGACCCTGGGCTATCACTGGGCGCGCATGATCGAAATGCTGCACGCCGCCGAGAGCATCAAGGACCTGCTGCACGACGACGACATCACCGGCACCGAACTCATGGCCACCGGCGAGCGTCAGGAGCGCGGCGTCGGCGTCATCGAGGCGCCGCGTGGCACCTTGATCCACCATTACCGCGTCGACGAGAACGACCAGGTGATCCGCGCCAACCTGATCGTCTCCACCACGCACAACAACCAGGCGATGAACACGGCGGTGCGGGAAGTGGCCAGGCAATACCTCGACGGCGTCGAGGTCACCGAGGGCCTGCTCAACCACATCGAGATCGCCATCCGCGCCTTCGACCCCTGCCTGTCCTGCGCCACCCATGCCCTGGGACAGATGCCGCTGGAAGTGGCCATAGTCGGCGCCGACGGCACGGTGATTGACGCGGCCACGCGCGACCATCGCGGGCTGACGCGGGAAGTCGTTTGATTTCACCGACGCTGGTCTTCGGCTGGGGCAATCCCAGCCGCGGCGACGATGCCTTGGGGCCGCTGTTCGTCGAACACTTCATCGCGCTCGCGGCACGGCACCCGGAATGGGGCGCGATCGATTGCCTCACGGACTTCCAGTTGCAGGTGGAACACGCGCTCGACCTGCAGGGCCGCCGACGCGTGCTGTTCGTCGATGCCAGCCTCGACGCCGCCCCGCCCTATACACTGGCCCGCATCGAGGCCGCGCGCGATACCAGCTTCACCACCCACGCCATGAGCCCACAGGCCGTGCTCAAGGTCTTTGCCGATATCGACGACGGCGAGCCACCGCCGTGCTGGCTGCTGGCGATCCGCGCCGAGCGCTTCGAACTCGGCGAGCCACTGAGCGCCGCCGCAAAAGACAACCTCGCGGCGGCACTGGAAGCCGCCGCCGACTGGATCGCCGCTACGGATTGATCATCGCGCCGCGGCCGTGCCGGAAACCGTCGGCGCGCGCGCACGCAAGAGCCAGGTCAACACCGCCTCATACAGGCGATCCGGAATGACGGGCTTGGGCAGGTGATCGTCCATGCCGGCGGCAAGGCAGACCTTGCGGTCTTCGGCAAAGGCGTTCGCCGTCATGGCCAGGACAGGCGTGCGCGCGTGGGGCGGCAACGCACGGATCGCCCGCGTCGCGTCAACGCCGTTCAGGTTCGGCATCTGGATGTCCATCAGGATCAGTGCGTACGGTGTCTGCCGCGCCAGCGCCACGGCCTCGACACCGTCGACAGCGACATCGACCACCAGTCCCTGGGCCTCCAGCAGCGTCCGTGCGACTTCGCCGTTCACCGGTTCGTCCTCGGCCAGCAGGACCCGGATGCCGGAAAACTCGTTCCTCAGCCGGTCGCCGGCCGTCCCGGGTCCAAAAGTCGGCGCTGGCGCGACGGCACCCGTCGACCTGGGCAAGAGCAGGGTGAACACGAAACAACTGCCCTCGCCCGGCCGGCTGTCGACCGTGATGTCACCGCCCATCAGCCGCGCGAGGCGCCGGCTGATCGCCAGTCCCAGGCCGCTGCCGCCATACTTCCTCGTCATCGAGCCGTCGGCCTGTTCGAAGGCGGCGAACACCCGCTTCCGGTCCGTTTCCGAAATGCCGATGCCCGTGTCCTCGACCTCGAAGCGCAACAGCACATGGTCCGCGGCATCCCCGGCCAGTCGCAGGCGTACGACAACCTTGCCCCGCTCGGTGAACTTGACGGCATTGTCGGCGAGGTTGAGCAGGACCTGGCCGACGCGCATCGGGTCGCCTCGCAAGCTCAGGCGTTCCGCCTCGGGCGCAACGTCGATCTCCAGCGTCAGGCCTTTTTCCGCCGCCTTGTAGCCGATCAGCGCCGGCAGCTTTTCCAGCACGGCCGCCGGCGTGAAGTCGATCTGTTCCAGCACCAGCCGATCGGCCTCGATCCGGGAGATGTCGAGGATGCTGTTGATCACCGCCAGCAGGTGGTGCGAGGCATGGTCGATCTTTTCGAGGTGGTCCAGCAGCCGGGCATCCATGGTGCGTCGCATCGCCAGGCTGGTCATGCCCATGATCGCGTTCATCGGCGTGCGCAGTTCGTGGCTCATGGTGGCAAGGAAGGTGCTCTTGGCCCGGTTGGCGGCTTCGGCAGCCTCCTTGGCGACCGACAGGTCGGCCGTGCGTGCCTCGATCATCTGTTCGAGGTGCTGGCGGTATTCCTCAAGTTTGGCCAGGTTCCGCCTGTTTTCGCTGATGTCGAGGCCGACACCGAGCAGGAAGGATTCGTCTCCTATCGTGGCACGGACGCCGGTGAAGCGGCAGGGGATGGTCGGCCCCTTTGCGGGAGCGAGGTCGGCCTCGATATCGGCGAGCCCCTCGGCGAACACTCGCCGCGCGGCCTCCGCGACGCGTTTCTTGTCGTCGCCGCGAAAGAAATCCGCGGCCTTCATCGCCGCCAGTTCCTGGTCGGTGTAGGTCGTGGCATCGTTGAACCGGCGATTCCAGCGCACGAAGCGTCCGTCTGCGTCGAACATGTAGAACATGCCGGGCAGGGAATTGATGATCTCCGCCGAGAATTGCCGTTCGCGCTCCAGTTCGCCGACGCGACGCTGATAAACCGATACCAGCGAGCCGACAAGGGCCAGGGCGACGCTCACGTACAGGACCGGGATCACCCAGAATACCAACAGCGGCGTCGGCGGCACCAGCGGCAACGTCCCCAGGTGTTCGGCCAGCACCAGGCCGGTGATCGCCGAAACGGTCAGGCCCGCAAACAGGGCCGCCGCGCGCATGCTTATCGCCCAGCCGACATAGACGATCAGCAGCGGATAGACGATGAAGATCGCGGTGTGCACGCCGCCAAAGAAAACGCAGATACTGGTGACCACCAGCCACGCGCCGCCGGCGAACAGGTTGGCGGCCGCCTGCAACCGGCCACGACCGATCAGCCACCAGATCACCGCCAGCAGCACCATGCCTACCATAGGACCGACCAGGCGCCCGGTCTGGTCCGGCTCCGCGACCCGAATGACGACGGAGAAGAGCACGATGCCCAGCACCAAGGCGGCAATCGCGTGCTGGAAAAAACGCACGGAAAAATCGCCGCGAACCGTGCTGTCGATGCCTGGGCGGAGAAAAGTGGATTGTTGTTTCATCGCGGGAGGCTCCTGAACACGCCGATTCAGGCAATGCGGAAGTCCTCAAGCAAATGGTAGCACGCCACCCCTGCCCCTGCCGCCTTACCTTCCTAGCGACTCCCGGACCGTGCCGGCAGGGCTCGATCGAGCTTGAGTTGCCACGCATCTTGGGGAAAAGAGGAAAGCGACCTGTCGCCGCCCACCGCGATCAGGTAGCAAGCCGCGCCGCCGATCGCCATGCCCAGGCCAAGCAGAAGGACAGCGCGCCAACGGCGGCGCGGCTCGGGCGTGTTGCCTGCGGGCAGCGGGACACTCTTCGTCACCGGAATCTCAACGCGGGCTGATGCCGTCGGTCCCGCCGGAGCCTGGGCTTCCGCGACCGTCACCTGCGTCGAATGCCTTGCCGCTGCCTGGCGCGCCAGTTCCTGCTCGGCGCACGCCCGCGCCCGGCCAGCGTCGGCAAGTTCCTCATCCTTCTCCTGGCGGCGTGCCGCCTGCAAGGCGGCATCACGCTCGGCGGCGACGCGGGCCAGCACGCGCGCTTCCAGCGCCTGTTCGCCGCGAATCCTTTCCGCCAGCAGTTCCGCCGCGCCGCGCTCGGAATCCGCGCGCTGGCGCGCCATGGACTCGGCTTCCTGTTCGCGCGCCAGTCGCGCGCGCGTCGCCTTCGCCAGCTCGGCGGCGGCAAATTCATGGCGTTTCGCGTCCGCCAGGGCGCGCGCCTCGGCATCGACCCTGCTGCGGGCCGCCAGTTCAAGCATGCGCTCGGCATGGGCGCGCTCGGCCGCGGCGGCCTCTGCCGCGGTGTCCGCTTCCGATCGTTGCTGCGCCTGGCGGATCGCGAGTTCCTCGGCGGCCTGCTTGCGTCGCAGGGCATCGAGGAAACCCGCGTCGGCATGACGCCGGGCTTCGCTGGCGCGGTGCTGCCTTTCTTCCGAGGCGGCCCGGGCCAGCGCCACCGCTTCCGCGTCGCGCTCGGCGTATGTGTCGCCGCTACCGATGGCCTCAGCGCGTTCCATCACGTGCGTCTACATCGATCGATTTGCCCATGGGTACGCAGACTAGCCGATGGGCGTGGCGTCGCGAGCACGGAACAGATGGACCGAAGCCCCCTTCCTCCGACGCCGTGTCGCCAGCGACCGGGGGAAGTCCCTGTGGAGCGCCAACTCGCACCCATCACCGCAGCACGGGCGGCGCCGGCTATGGCTTGGGCGGCACCAGCTCCGGGTACTCCTGCGCCAGCGTCGTGCCGTCCTGGCGCCAGGCGTGGCAGTGATTGACGAAACCCAGCGTGCTCTTGTCCGGCCAACCCCGCGGGTCGGCGCTGACCGCGATCTGGCGCGCGATGCGGTCGGGCCAGGATGCCTGCATGTAGGTGTTGGCGGCCTGCGCCACCAGCTCGGTGACATGGGTGCAGCCCTGCACGCCGCCCAGCAGTTGCTTCACCTGCCGCGAGAAACCGGGCCCGATGCGCAGGCCGATCAGCTTGCGGTAGCCATCGTCCGTGCCGCCGCACATCGGCCACGGCGCGACCAGCGTGCTGGCACGCACGTCGCGGATGGTGTAGTCGTCGTCGATGGCCAGCGTCAGCGCCATGCGGTGCATGAACTCGCCGGGCGGCACCGATGGCCGCGAGCGGAAATCCACCTGCTGGCCCTTTTCGTCGCCCAAAGTAGCCTCGATCTCCAGCAGGCCGTTGCCCAGGCGGTAGGCGCGACAGGTGATCTGGCGGGTATGCACCAGTTGGCGTGACTCGTCAGTGCTCACGATGATCTGCTCCTTGGTTTGCGGGGGAAACCGCGTCTGCCTGCTGGATGGCTTGCGCGAGGGCACGAAACGGCAACAACACGCACTTGTGGCGACTTGGATGCCCGCCCGCCGGCGCGAACATGCCCAGTTCAGGCCAGTCGGTCGGCGGCGGGCTGCGTTGCTCGAGGATGGCTTCGAGCGCCGCCGTCGTCGCCGTGACGCCAGTCGCGTCGAGTCCCGGCCCGCGTTTGCCGAGCAGCGAAGCGGCGGCGCGACACAGCAGGCAGCCCTTCGTTTCATGGGCGATGGCGACGATACGGCCGGCGGCGAGGCTCACCTGCAAGCTGATGCGATCGCCGCACAACGGATTGTCCAGCCTCACTGCCGCACTGGCCGCGTCGAGCCGGCCGTGGCCGTGGTCGGCGCGCGCGTAGTCCTTGATGGCCTCCTGGTAAAGCGCGTCGATGCCGCTCATTGCACCATTCATTTCGCCGCTCACCTGAGCACCCCGATGGCGCGCACGATGCCGGCCAGCAGAGCGGCGACATCGGCCTCGTCGTTGTAGAGCGCGAGGCTGGCACGCGTGCAGGCCTCGACCCCCAGCGCCGCCAGCAGGGGTTGGGCGCAGTGGTGGCCGCCGCGCAAGGCGAGGCCTTGTGCATCGAGCACCTGGCAGATGTCGTGCGGGTGCAGGCCGGCGATGTCGAAGGACACGATGGGCGCGCGCGCGGAAGATGGCTCCGGGCCGAGCAGGCGCACTTCCGGGATGCGCCGCAGGCCGTCGATCAATGCCTCGCACATGGCGCCTTCGCGGGCGTGGATCGGCACCCAGTCGAGGTCCATCATCCAGTCGAGCGCGGCGCCGAGACCCACCGCCTGCGCGATCGGCGGCGTGCCGGCTTCGAAGCGCCGCGGCGGCTCGGCCCAGGTGTAGCCCTCCGCCGTCACCGCGCCGATCATGCCGCCGCCGCCATGGAAGGGCGGCATCGCCGCCAGCAGCTCCGCGCGCGCCCAGAGCACGCCGATGCCGCCGGGGCCGAAGCACTTGTGGCCGGAAAAGGCATAGAAGTCCACGCCCATTGCCTGCACGTCCTGCGGACCGTGCTGCACCGCCTGCGCGCCATCGAGCAGCACCTTCGCGCCCACCTTGCGCGCGGCGGCGGCGATGGCGGCAACATCGGTGCGCGCCCCGGTGACGTTGGAACACTGCGTCACGGCGACCAGCCGGGTGCGGCCGTCGATCACCTGCGCCAGGCAGGCGAGGTCGAGCGTCCCGTCGGGCAGCACAGGGATCAGCGCAAGTTCGACGCCGCAGCGTTCGCGCAGCATCTGCCAGGGCACGAAATTGCTGTGGTGCTCGGCCTGCGAAATCACCACCCGGTCGCCGGGTTCGATCAGGCTGCCGAAGGATTGCGCGACCAGGTTGAGGGCCGCCGTGGTGCCGCCGGTAAATACGATCTCGTCGGCGGAGGCCGCATTGAGGAAGCGCGCCGCGCTTTGCCGCGCCGCCTCGTAGGCGCGGTCGGCCGCCTCGGCCAGGCGGTAGCTGCCGCGCAGCACGTTGGCCCGCGCCCCGGTTTCATGCGCCACGACGGCGTCGAGCGCGCTGCGATGCAACTGCGCCGTTGCCGCGCTGTCGAGGTAATGCAGGCCGGGATTCGCCACCAGCAGCGGAAACTTTGCGCGCAGCGCGGAGGCCTCGCTCATCGCGGCTCCAGCGCGCGTAGTGCTTCCGGCGTATCGACGTCGGCGAAGATGGCGTCGTCGTCAAAATCCACGACATCGACGCGACCGGCATGGCGTTGCAGCAGTTCCCGGGCGCCGACATCGCCCTGCACCTGTTCCATTTCCGCGAAGTAGGCGCGCGGCCAGACGATGGGGTTGCCGCGCCGGCCGTCCTTCATCGGCACCACGATGTTGCCGCGCGCGGGGTCGAAGGCGGCAATCAGGCGGTCGATGTGCGCCGCGCTGACGAACGGCATGTCGCCCAGCACCACCACCACCGCATCGGTGTCGGCCGGCAGCGCCCGCAATCCGGCGCGCAGCGACGAGGCCATTCCACTCTCGTGGTCGGCGTTGTGGGCGAATTCGAGGTCCAGCCCGACCAGGCTCTGGCGCACCGCCTCCGCGGCGAAACCGGTGACGACGACCATGGCCACGCTGCGCGAGGCCAGCGCCGCATTTGCCGCGCGGCGCACCATGGGCACGCCAGCCACCGGCTGCAGCAGCTTGTTGCCTCCTTGCATACGCCGGCTGCTGCCGGCGGCAAGCATCAGGGCGGCGACGCGGCGACCGGCAGCGACGCGCTGCGGCGTCGGCTCCACCGCCTCGGGGTCTTCCTCGGCCTCGGGCGCGCTGCGGATCAGACCGCCGACGCCCATCGCCTTGATCTCGGCAGCACCCACGGCCAAGCCGGCCAGCATGCGCTGCAGCACCCAGTCGAGGCCGTTCGTGCGACGCGAACGCGCGCAACCGGGCAGGATGATCGTCGGCACCACGCCGATCCGTGCCAGCAGCAGCATGTTGCCAGGCTCCACCGGCATGCCGAAATGGACAATCTCGCCCCCGGCGGCGACGATTGCCGACGGAATGGTGTCGGCCCTGTCCTTGGGCACCGTCGCGCCGGCGATCATGAGCAGGTCGCAACCGGCCACCAGGCTTTCGCGCAGGGCCAGCGCCACTGCATCGCGCCGGTGGGCGCAGCGCTGCACCAGGCCGAGGTGGCTGCCGAGGTCCTCGATGCGGCGCCGGCTGCTGGTGACGGCGGAGGCGTAGTTCTTTTCCGGGTCACCCGCCTGTTCGGTGACGATCAGCGCGGCACGCTTTTGCGCGAAGGGACGCAGACCCAGCGCCACGCCGCGCCCAGCCTCGCCCGCGCAGCGATCGATGACCGCCTGCCCCACCGCCAGCGGAATGATCTTGACCGTCGCCACCACGCCGCCGGGGCGCACCGGCGCAAGCGGCGCCAGCGTGGCGACGGTGACGGCCGCGTCGACGGCATTGATCCGGTCGATGATTCCGGCATCGACCGTGACCAGGCCGCGGCGCGTCGCGTGCAGGTTGCAGCGACCGGTGTAGGCCTTGCGGGCGACGATGCCGTCGGTTTGCAACAGGGCGGCCACCGCGGCCGCGGCCGCATCCTCGGTCAGGTCGCCGGCGCCAAGGCGTGCGCCGTGGATGCGCCGGTGGCCGGCGGCGATCAGTTCGGGAAAGTCGGCGCTGGTGACACGGCGCCCTTTCTTCAGCGTGCGTCCGGCGAGGCGCAGGCTGTGCGCCAGCAGCAGGCCTTCGCATTCCTCGACAGGGAATTCGCCGAAAATCACGCGGCGGCGCCCCGATGGCGAACCTGGATGATCTCGGCGAGGATGGATACGGCGATCTCGGCCGGCGCGCGACCGCCGAGGTCGAGGCCGATCGGCGAATGGATGCGCCCGGTGAGTTCGCCCAGGCCCGCCGCGCGCAGGCGCTCCAGGCGCTTTTCGTGGGTGCGGCGGCTGCCCAGCGCACCGATGTAGAAAAGCGTGCTCGGCAGCGCCAGTTCCAGCGCCGGGTCGTCCAGCTTGGGATCGTGCGACAGCGCGACCAGCGCGGTGGCCGCATCGAGGCCGAGGCGCGCCAGCGCTTCATCGGGCCATTCGTCGCTGAGCGGCACCCCGGGAAAGCGTTCGGGCGAGGCGAAGGCGCCGCGCGGATCGATCACCGTGACTTCGTAACCCGCAGTGGCGGCCATCGGCGCCAGCGCCTGGGCGATATGCACCGCCCCGACGATCAGCAGGCGCGGCGACGGCACATAGGCGCGGGCGAAACAGCCGGGGGCACTCGCCAGCGAGGCGCTACGCCCCGACAGCAGGAGTGCGGCGGTCTCGGCGACGGCCTCGGTCGCCAATTGCAGGTCGCCGCTGCAGCCGGCGGCATCGACCAGGCACTGCGCGCCGTCGGCCAGCCGCGTCACCACCACCAGCGCCTGGCGCTTCGCCTGCGCCTCGGCAAGGCGCGCGAGCGCCGCCGCCTTCATTCCACCGCCTCCACGAAGACCTGCACGCGGCCGCCGCAGGCCAGCCCGACCTGCCAGGCCTGTTCGTCGCTGACGCCAAATTCAAGCAGGCGCGGCTGGCGGCTCTGCATGACCTGCAGCGCGGCTTCGATCACCGCCCCCTCGATGCAGCCGCCGGAAACCGAACCAATGAAATGCCCATCGCCATCGACGGCGAGATGGCTACCCTCGGGCCGCGGCGAAGAGCCCCAGGTGCTGACCACGGTGGCCAATGCCGCGGGCTTTCCGGCGGCGCACCAGTCGCGCAGGGTTGCAAAAAGCCTATCGTCGTCTGCGTGCATGTCGGTATCGAAACAACCAGTCAATGCCCATCTTCAAAAAAACCCTCACCGACGGATTGACATTCCGCCGGTTCTTTGCATACAGTGTACCGTATCCTGAATTGGACCTGCCAGCCGGCGGCGCGATGCATTGTCGAAATGCCTTCCGGCCATCTCTGATCCATGATCCTAGCGCAGCCTTAAGCGACCAAGACAAAATAGAGGAGACTGAAGACATGAGCAGAACCCGCGTCGTACTTGATGAAAGCGAAATCCCGACCCACTGGTACAACATCGCCGCCGACCTGACGACGCCGCCGCTGCCGCCCCTGGGCGGTGACGGCAATCCGGTGTCGCCGGAGCAGATGCTGGCGATCTTCCCCGGCCCGGTACTGGAGCAGGAAATGTCCGCCGAGCGCTGGATCGCCATCCCCGAGGAAGTGCGCAAGATCTACGCGCTGTGGCGCCCCAGCCCGCTGTGCCGCGCCGAGCGCCTGGAGCAGATGCTGGGCACCCCGGCGAAAATTTTCTACAAGTATGAAGGCGTTTCGCCGGCCGGTTCGCACAAGCCGAACTCGGCCGTGCCGCAGGCCTACCTGAACAAGATCGCCGGTACCAAGCGCCTGATCACCGAGACCGGCGCTGGCCAGTGGGGTTCCTCGCTGTCCTTCGCCGGCCAGTGCTTCGGCCTGCCCGTGGAAATCTACATGGTCAAGGTCAGCTTCAACCAGAAGCCCTACCGCCGCCTGATGATGCAGACCTGGGGCGGCGACGTGGTGGCCAGCCCGTCCGAGCGCACCAAGACCGGCCGCGACATCCTGGCCGCCGATCCGAACAACCCGGGCAGCCTGGGCATCGCGATTTCCGAGGCGATCGAAGCCGTGGTCAGCAATCCCGGCAGCAAGTACGCGCTGGGCTCGGTGCTCAACCACGTGCTGCTGCACCAGACCGTGATCGGCCTCGAAGCCAAGAAGCAGTTCGAGAAGATCGGTGAATACCCCGACATGATGTTCGCGCCCTGCGGCGGCGGCTGCAACTTCGCCGGCGCCGTGTTCCCCTTCCTCGGCGATGCCGCGGCGGGCGACAAGCGCGCGCAGAAGATCCGCATGGTTGCCGTCGAACCGGCCTCCTGCCCGACCCTGACCAAGGGCGTGTATGCCTATGACTACGGCGATGCCTCGGGCTTCACGCCGATGATGAAGATGTACACCCTCGGCCATGACTTCATGCCCCCCGGCATCCACGCCGGCGGCCTGCGTTACCATGGCGACAGCCCGCTGATCTCGCAGCTTTACCACGAGAAGCTGATTGAGGCCGTGGCCGTGCCGCAGACCGCCACCTTCGAGGCTGGCGTCATGTTTGCCCGTGCCGAGGGCATCATCCCGGCGCCCGAATCGGCCCACGGCATCCGCGCCTGCATCGACGAGGCGCTGCGCTGCAAGGCCAGCGGCGAGCCGAAGACCCTGTTCTTCAACCTCTCCGGCCACGGCCACTTCGACATGGCCGCCTACGAGAACTACTTCTCCGGCAACATGCAGGACTTCGCCTACTCCGATGAAGACCTGCAAAAATCGCTGAAGACCCTGCCGAACGTCGACTGGCCACCCAAAGCCGCCTGATTGTCGCGACGGCGAACGGCAAGGGGGCGCAAGCCCCCTTTTTCATTGATTCGCTGGCACCCGGTGTTGAGTAACACCCGGGGCGAGGCGTATTGGACACGTAACCTGGGCTTGCGCTTTATAACGCGGACTAATATTATCCGCGTTATGGCACACATAACCAACAGCGTCGAATACGGCATCCACTGCCTTCTTTGGCTGGTCGACCCGGCGAGCGGGCAACCAAGTAGCCGCGACCTTGCCGAATTACAAGGCATCTCACCCTCGTTTGTCGCCAAGATTTTCCCCAAGCTGGAGAAGGCCGGCATAGTCCAAGCGGCGGCGGGCGTACGCGGTGGGTATCGCTTGGCCAGGTTGCCAACTGATATTTCGGTGCTTGATATCGTCGATGCGATCGAAGGCCACAAACCCCTGTTCGATTGCCAGGAGATTCGGGATCGTTGCGCCGTGTTCGAAAACGATGCGCCGGGTTGGGCGACAGCCGGCGTATGCGCGATTCACGCCGCGATGTTGCGCGCGGAACAGGCGATGCGCGAGAGTCTTGCGCGGGAAACGCTGGCGGAAATTGCCGCCGTAGTGGAACGCAAAGCACCGAAAAGTTTTCCCGTCGAAGTGCGGGGATGGCTTAACGAAAGAACAAAGGGACGGGCAACCCGTCCGCCCATGAAGCCTCCCGGCATCCCGTAACAAACCCTTGGCGCAACGGCGCCACCTCCTTTGGAAACACCACCCCAACGGTAACCAGCCGGACACCGGGACGGGTGTCGCACATCCATCCCGTGGGTGGATTTCAATCGTCCGGCATACAGGGAAACCAAATATGATTCAGAAAACGGAAGCCGCAAATCCATTCACCAGCAAGCAAATATTTCTCGCTGGAGCATCTGGCGCCATAGGCCGGCAGCTTGCGCCTCTTCTCATCGCTGACGGATGGCAAGTCGTCGGCACGACCCGCTCCGCGGACAAGGCGCCGCAACTGCGCGAAATGGGAGTCGAGCCTGTCGTCGTCGATGTGTATGACGCGGCCGCGCTGCGCAGCGCAATGAACGAATTCAAACCGGAAATCGTTATCCATCAGCTCACCGATCTGCCTCACGCACTTGAGGCAAGCAAGATGACGGCAGCCTTGGTACGCAACGCCCGCCTGCGGGACGAAGGTACGCGCAATCTGGTTGAGGCAGCGGCAAGCGCCGGCGCAAAGCGATTGATTGCCCAGAGCATCTCATTCATCTACGCTGATGGCCCCCTGCCACACCGCGAGGAGGATCCGTTTCTGGCCGAAACGCATCCTGTCTATGGGGAAACCGTGCAGGGCGTGGCAAGCCTCGAACGCCAAGTGCTCAACGCCGCACTTGACGGAATTATTCTCAGATATGGCTTGTTCTACGGTCCTGGCACGGGGTTTGATGCGCCCATCGCTCCAGGGTCGGTACACGTCAGTGCCGCGGCGAAGGCCACACAACTCGCCATCACCATGGCACCGCCAGGTATCTACAACATCGCGGAGAACGATGGCTCGGTTTCGACCGAGAAGGCCACAGGGATCCTCGGGTGGGACGCAGGTTGGAGGTCGTTTAGGTAGCAGCCGAGAATGAAGCAAGCGTCCCCCGGCAGTGCCGGGGGGGGCTTCCTATGCTTGGCTTACCTGGCGGATCAACATTGCTCCCGGTGGCATTGCGCTCCAACCCTACCAGTCCCTCGGCGCCACCAGCCTTCGCCTGCCGTCGCGGCTGCGCATGACGCCAGGCTCGTCGAGGCCAACGCGGTCCCAGAGCTGGCAGGTGACTTCCTTGTGTTTCTGGTCGAGGCCTTCGCAGTAGTTCTTGTATTCGCACTGGCGCACCGTCGCGCCGCGCCCCTCGCGCAGCTTTTTCCACCAGCCCGGATCGGCCAGGCTTTGCCGGGCGCTGCCGACGATGTCGGCGATGCCGTCGGCCAATACGCGTTCGGCCTGTTCGAAATTGTGGATGCCGCCCGCCGCCACGACGGGGGTTGCGAGCCCCTCATCGCGCAGTGCCTCGCGCAGCGCCCGGGTCGGCTCCAGGTTGCGGCCGAAGGGCCCCTGCTCGTCCGACAGATGCGAAGGCATGCACTCGTAGCCCGAGACGCCGGTGTAGGGATAGACAGCATCGCCCACCTTCGGCTGCTTCGCGTCGTCGAACTTGCCGCCGCGCGAAAAGGAAAGGAAGTCCATCCCGGCCTTGGCGAATTTCAGGGCGAAGAATACGGCGTCATCGATGCCGCTGCCGCCCTCGATGCATTCCTCGCTCAGCATGCGGCAACCGATCACGTAGTCGGTACCGACCGCCGCCCGCACCGCCGCGTACACCTCCAGCGGCAGGCGCGCGCGTTCGGCCACGCTGCCGCCATAACCGTCCGCGCGCGCGTTGGTCGCCGACAGGAAAGAGGCCATGGTGTAGGCATGCGCATAGTGCAATTCGACGCCATCGAAGCTGGCTTCCCGCGCGCGTCGCGCCGCGTCGGCAAACAGCCCCGGCAGGTGCAGGGGCAGGTCGCGGATGTGCGCCAGCCCGACATCGGTAACCCGCTCGCGGGCACCCATTTGCAGAGCCTCCCATTCGCGCGCATCGAGCACGGCTTGCAGCGTCGCATCGTCGAGCGTGGCCAGCCGCGACCGCACTGCGGCGTCGTCGGCGCCCACCATGCCCAGCGCGACGCGATGGCGCTCGGCAAGCCGCAGGAAGCGTTCGAGATACGTCGCGCGCTGCGGCCGCCGCTTGACCGCGAGGAAGTCGATCAGTTGCACAAAGGCGCGCGTACGGCCCTCGCTGTGGCGGTGGATGGCCTCGCTAACGCGGCGCAGGCCATCGACGTAACGGTCGTGACCGATGCGCAGCAGCGGGCCGCTGGGCAGGTCGCGGATGCCGGTGGCCTCGATCACGATGGCGCCGGGCTGGCCCTCGGCCAGCCGCGCATACCAGTCGACCACGGCATCGGTGACATTGCCCTCGGCATCGGCACGCCAGGGCACCATGGCCGGCACCCAGGTGCGCGAAGTCAGATGCAGCGGGCCGGCCTCAAGCGGGCTGAACAGGCGCGAGGCCTCGGCTTCCTCACGAGTCGGGATGCGCCCCGGCGCGGCTTTGAAGGGAATGCGCTGCGGTGGCTGCCACATGGTTCAGCAGCGGATGAAAGTCGGCGCTGGCGACACGGCGATTCGGCTCAAGAGGCAGCCGGTGGCGAATGCTTGGCGGCATACTCGACCGCCGCCGCCTGGAATTCGGCGATCGCCTCGTCGCTGACTTCCTCGCCGCACTCGTAGCAATAGGCCTTGCCCTTGAGGCGATCAACCCAGCGGCAGCCGCAGTGGTCGCAGGCCAGCTCCGGCGCACCGTGGGGGTTGATGAAAATCACCGGCAGGCTCCGAGGAAGGCCAGGCCCAGCGATTCGAGGAAATCTTCGTAGCCGGCGTCCTGCAGCTGCGCCTTGTTCTTGAAGACGAAGAACATGATGTTGCCGCGCCGGATCGCCTTCTTGATCGTCGTCAGCGCATTGCCGGCAAGGTCGGCGCGCGCCGCCGCCAGCGCCTCGGCATCGGCCACCAGCAACAGGTCAACCTTCACCGTGGACATGCCGGCAAAGCGCTCGATTGCGGCCTGCATGCCGCCGCCCTGCACTTCCCAGGCCAGCATGTCCACTTCGGCGGCGCGCTGCACGCCTTCGAGGTGCTTGCCCGGCAGGATGCCCGAGGCCTCGCGCGAGACGATGCCGATGCGGGCGCCGTCGTCCATTTCGGTGAACACCTCGCGATGGCGGTCGAGCATCGCCTGCCAGTCGCACAGTTCGCCGAAGCCGCCGAATTCCAGGATCGCGTTCATGTGTCTATGTCGCCCAAGGCCGGTCCATGCAAGCTAAGAGTCGGGAGAGCGAACGATACCATCGTGGCCGTGCCAAGTGAGATTGTATTGGTACCGCAGGCAACGTTGAAGCACCGGACGTCACCTGCGTGTCCGGGATTCGGTAAGACAGGACGAGGCGCGGTGCGGTGTTACTGACCGACATGAATCGGCAGGATTGCTCAACGCAAAGTCTGCAATGCGCGGTCGAGCGCTTCACCGCGTTCGTCTTGCGAGGCGGCATCTATCAGGCCACGCAGTCCGTCAGCGGGATTGGTTGTCCGCTTTAGGGAATCTAGCGCAGCGACTATCCGGTCATAACTGCCATTTCCCCGCACGTGAGTACCGCCGTAGCCCTTGATCAAACGGGGAGCATCGCACAGCGCTACCGCCAAGTCATAGTCTTCGCTGACCGCCTGCTTTACTGCTTGTAGCCAGGACTCGATTCTGGCTTGTTCAGCCTGGAAGCGCAGTGAGCTCCGCCTCCATCGCCTGAGGCTGGCTACCAGGAAGAGTTGAACAAAGCCTCCGACCGACGTGGTTCTGACGATGCGCCCGCCGAGCACCGCCCGCCTTGCCCAGCCCGAGGACATCAGGTATCGGCCGAGAGCAGCCGGCAGGATGTCGGCAATCTCGTTTATCCTCGGATGGAAGAAATCATCGATCTGCAACTGCTGACGGGCACCGCAGCCGACCTCCTTCGCCACCCGCTGAAAGCGCGAATGCCGAGTCTTCAGGTCGGCGACACGGATGGCATCCTCATAGCTCATCCAGAGCGCCAGATTGCGCGCCGCGTCGACAAGAAGCCGGTGTTGGTCGTCGCCAAACTCGTTATCCAGAGCCGCAATAGGGCTTAGCCGCGCGAGGAACTTGCCGGCATATGCCTCGTCCTGATAGTCGGCCAAACGTGTGATGCCTTCGATCAGGACGCCGCGGGCAAGCGCGGGAAACTCCAGCTCGATGCGCTTGACCAGCGGCATCAGGCCGGGACCCGGCTTTCTGGCGGATGCGGCAGCTTGACCGGCTGCCACGGAACTCGCGTTGCCGACGGAGTCGAACCCGGCCGCAAACGCCTTCAGGCTGGACTTGATTCCTATGCCACCGCGCTCGATTGCCGCCACATAGTCTTCTCGTGCAAATGGAAGCGCTTCCACGCCGGACAAGGCACCGAACAGTGCCGCACTGATGACGCTGCCTGATTCGCGCGCAATCCGCTGGTAGTCCTTGCCGATGAAGCGCTTGCTGGCGGACGACGCCGCTT
Organism: Sulfuritalea sp.; assembly: GCF_017302275.1. GTDB lineage: Bacteria > Pseudomonadota > Gammaproteobacteria > Burkholderiales > Rhodocyclaceae > Sulfuritalea. The sequence continues at coordinate 4,583 of NZ_JAFLDR010000029.1, read as the reverse complement.
CGATCAATTGCGTGGAGTTGACGCGGCCGTCGTCCATCGCACACTTTTCGCCAATCGAGTAGATACGGTGGGTCGAAGCGATCAGCAACGTCCGGTCGGACGTCACGAGACCCCGTTGCACCGCACGCGCCGCCTCCATGAGTTCGGAAGCGATGACGATATCCACATGTCCGGGCACCGGGGTGAGCGACAGCACCGGTAGCTGTCCGTTCGATGCCATATGGGATATCGGATAGATCTCGACATAGTAGATCGTGGCACCGGTGCGCTGGGCAACGCCGGGCACCGAGGTCGTCTGCGCGACGAACCCCCGGTGTTCGGCCAGATCAACGATCCAGTCGGCCAGCACGCCGCCGCCCTCGCCGCCCATGGCGAGTATGGCAATGTTGATTGCCTTGTCGGGCGCCCTATTGTTCATATCTCGCCAGCCGCCTATCGGTGGTTGCCTGAAGAAAACCGATCAGCAGGCGCTCAAGCGCGCCACGCAAGCGATCCCAAATGGAGGGATTGCTGACGATGCCGGCACGGAAAAATGAGGGACAGAGTGCGGCGGCCTGAACGGCTTCACCGCATAATCCGCAACCCACGCAGGAGTCCATGACATGGGCCACCGGATTGCGGCGCAATGGATCCAGGCTGTCCTTGATGGTAAGCGAAGGGCATCCCGACAGGCGGATACAGGAGTGGTCACCCGTGCATACATCCGCGTCGACGCCGAATCTCTCCCGCACCACCCGCTTGCCATCGCGGATGTCCTGCCGGACCAAGGGCTGGACCCGGCGCTGCTTGTTGAGCATGCATTCGCTTCTGGCGATGATGACCTTCGGTCCCTTGTATTTTGTCGTCAGGGCCTCCCGCAAGGTCGCGCGCATCTCGTCCACGCCATAGGTGCGGGTGATCGTCCGGATCCAGCTGACGCCCACGCCGGCAACGGCGTTTTCGATCGATTTGTTGGTGGCGCGCAGCGGATTGTGTGCCGACGACGACAGGATATCCTGTCCCCCCGTAGCGGCCGTGTAGCTGTTGTCCACGATCAGCAACACACCATCGCTCTTGTTGAACACTGCGTTGCCGACGCCGCTGGTGAGCCCGTTGTGCCAGAACCCGCCATCGCCCATGACGGAGATCGTGCGGCGGTCGGTGTCGGGGGTGTTGAACGCCGCTGCGCTCGCCCACCCGAGGCCGTATCCCATGGTGGTCGCTCCGATGTTGAACGGCGGCAGGATCGAAAAGAGATGGCAGCCGATGTCGCCGCTGACATGGTGCGGGCCAAGTTCCCGCTCAACCAGTTTCATCGCGGTGAAGATCGGACGCTCCGGGCAACCGGTGCAGAACGAGGGAGGCCGCGGATGAACCAGCGCGTTCAAGGAGGGATCCGGCGTCGCCCTGCCGTCGGTGGTTGGCGCCGAGTCCTGGGAATTTCGCAAGAGGTTCGGCTGATGCGCATCGAGAAAGTCCGCAATGGCTTTCATCATGGCCACGACGGTGTATTCACCCGCCTGGGGAAAGAACTGCTTGCCGCAGATACGAATCCCGAGATCGGCCTTGTGCAGGATGGTGTTGAGATTGTGTTCGAGGTACTCCGGCTGGCCTTCTTCGACAATCAACAGCGCGCGCTTGCCACCGCAGAACTCGACGATTTCGTCATCGACGAGCGGATAGGTGACGTTCAGCACGTAAAGTGGAATGCCGACCGTCCCTAGCACGTCAGAAAGTCCGTGCAGTTCCAGCGCCCGGTTCAAGGTGTTGTACAGGCCGCCCTGGACCACGATGCCGACATCCGCGCTACCGGCTCCGAAGAACTCGTTGATTCCGGCCTGCCGAATGAAGCGAATCGCCGCGGGCCAGCGCTGATCCGCTTTTTCCTTCTCATGAAGAAAGCTCGCCGGCGGCAACACGATGCGGTTGATGTCGCGGACAGGGTTCTCCATCGCATCGGCTATGGAGTATTTCGCACGGACGTTGTCTTTGGCGACAAATCTCCCATGGACGTGGCAGGCGCGAACGCGAAGCTCGAGCATCACCGGTGTGTTGCTGGCTTCGGAAAGCTGGAAGCCGAACTCCACGGCATTCACGATGGATGGCAAGTTGGGCCGGGGATCGAGCAGCCACATCTGCGACTTCATGGCAAACGCATGGGATCGCTCCTGCATGATGCTGGAGCCGTCGCCATAGTCCTCGCCGACAATGATCAACGCGCCGCCTTTGACACCGCCGGAGGCGAGATTCGCCAGGGCGTCGGACGCGACATTGGTGCCGACCGTGGACTTGAAGGTTATCGCGCCGCGCAGCGGGTAGTTCACCGAGGCGGCAAGGGTAGCTGCCGCCGTGGCTTCGGAAGCGCTGTGTTCGAAATGGATGCCAAGTTCGAGCAGCAGATCATTGGCATCGGCCAGGACATCCATCAGGTGGGAGATGGGCGAACCCTGGTAGCCGGCGACATAGGAAACGCCGGATTGAAGCAATGCCTTGGTGACGGCCAGAATCCCCTCGCCGCGGAATTCCGCTCCCGCGCCAAGCCGTAGTTTTTCGACTTCCTGTTTGAAGGATCGCTCTGCCATTTCTCGGGGTCCGGCTAATGGGATTCATTGTCGGCCCCGCCGAGGCGCGGATTCAATCTGTTCAGCGCAAGGACTATCCGGATAGCGCAACAGATTGATCGCCCCACCACGGCCTTCCCTTAAGCGCAATGTTTGCGCTATCGGGACAAAGTCTGCGCTCACCGGATGTTGCGTTGGCGGCAAGGCGCGTAGCTTTCAATCCGAACCATTCGCGGGCTTGTCGCCGTCTTTCGATATGGCGAAGCGACCCAGCGAGAAACCAGGAGTCGAGCTTGATGGCAATGCACGAAGCGAGGGCTGGCGGATGACACGGTACGCGATGGTTGCCGATTTGCGCGCGTGCGTTGGTTGTCAGACCTGCACCGCCGCCTGCAAACACACCAATTCGACGCCTCCCGGCGTGCAGTGGCGCAAGGTACTGGATATCGAGACCGGCCGGTTTCCCGACGTCCAGCGGATATTCATGCCCGTGGGTTGCATGCATTGCACCGACCCGCCGTGCCTGGAGGTATGCCCCAGCGGCGCAACCGACCAGAGGGTGGATGGCATCGTCACCATCGACTACGACCTCTGCATTGGATGTGCTTACTGCGTGGTTGCCTGTCCCTATCAGGCGCGTTACAAACTTGACGAACCGAAATTCGCCTACGGGGACGAACCGACGGCCCAGGAGGCGCAGCGCTTCGATGAGCGAAAGCTGGGCGTGGCCCAGAAGTGCACCTTCTGCCACGACCGGATCGATGCCGGCAAGGCTGCGGGCCTGATTCCGGGGATCGATCCTGAGGCAAGCCCGGCATGCTCGAACGCCTGCATTGCCCACGCCTTGCACTTTGGCGACATCGAGGACCCGAAGAGCAATGTTTCCGGGCTCCTCACCGACAACCCCTGGTTCCAGATGCATGACCACCTTGGCACCAATCCGGGGTTCTTCTATCTCTGGGATGAGAGCAAGACGTGATGCGCTACGCGAGCACGATTCAAACAAGCTGGGACTGGAGAGCGGCCGCCAACTTCATCTTCGGGGGTACTGGCAGCGCATTGCTGGCAGCCTCGGCATGGACCGATCCCGCATCTGCCGTCTGGTTCAGCGCGGTGCTGCTCGGCGCTGCGCTGATGGGAGGCGGACTGACGGCCGTCTGGCTCGAAATCGGACGCCCGTGGCGCGCCGCCAATGTCATGCTCAAGCCGCAAAACTCTTGGATGACACGCGAGGCCTATGTCGCCGCGACTGCATTCGTCCTCGTCGCGGCTGCGCTGCCTGTGCGGTGGTCATGGCTCGCGCCCGCGCTGGGCGTGGTGGGATTGACCTTCCTTTTCTGCCAAGCGCGAATCCTGCATGCGTCAAAAGGAGTACCGGCATGGCACGAGGCGTCATTGCAGCCGCTCATCCTGACGACAGGCCTGACCGAAGGCGCGGCGATGCTTCTCCTGGTGCAGGTAGTTGTTTCGCAGGACACCAGGGTTTCGTCGCTGGCGTTGCTTGCCTTGCTGCCGCTGCGTCTGGCGGCGTGGCATTGGTATCGCAAGACACTGCTCGCTGCGGATCCTCCGAAGCAGGTCGCGGCGGCACTCCCGGGCCTGGGCTCGCGCTTTGCCCTGCCTGGGCACGCCCTGCCCCTGGCACTATTGATCCTGGGCGGGATCGCGCCCCTGATTGGATTCCCGGCAAGCATCGCCGCGGCCTTTCTTGCGCTGCTATCCGGATGGTATTTCAAGTTGAATCTGGTGACCCGACTTGCTCGCGTTCAAGGCTACGGCCTCGGAACACTCAAGCGCGGACACCCACTTGCACGGACCGGACATACGCTCGTTTCCGAGCAGAGCCTTCGTCTGCGCAGAACAAGGCAAGCCAATTCGAATACACCCAGGAGTACCAACGCATGATCCGCCCAGGCGAAGCCAAGCTCAAGGATTTGTTCAAGCCGGGCACCGTGGGCAAATACACCGTCAAGAACCGCATCAAGTATGGCGCCTGCTGTGTCTCCAACTACAACGGTCGCGACGGCACCATCACCCCGCGCG
>NZ_JAFLDR010000028.1 GCF_017302275.1 Sulfuritalea sp. | reverse complement strand
CCCTGAGCGGCTTCGGCCTGTGCTGGCGGACCGGCTACTGGACCCCGGCGGCTGCCGCCAAGGATCCGGCCGGCTGCCAGTGCGACAAGGACCTGCTGCCGAAGGAAGTCTGCGAACCGCCGGCTCCTGCCCCGGTCGCCGGACCGAAGCCCACCGGTGAAAAGATCACCGTTGCCGCCGACGCCCTGTTCGACTTCAACAAGGCCGATCTGCGCGCCGAAGGCAAGGCCAAGCTGGACAAGCTCTCCGCCGATATCAAGGGCATCAAGCTTGAAGTCATCATCGCCGTCGGTCACGCCGACCGCTTCGGCACCGATGCCTACAACCTGAAGCTCTCCGAGAAACGCGCGGAAGCGGTCAAGGCCTATCTGGTGAGCAAGGGCGTCGAACCGAACCGGGTCTATACCGAAGGCAAGGGCAAGAAGCAGCCGATCACCAAGGCCGACCAGTGCAAGGGGCCGAAGAGCAAGAAGGTCGTTGACTGCCTGCAACCCGATCGTCGCGTCGAGATCGAAGTCATCGGTACCAAGTAATACCGAGCAGCTCCCGAAAAAGCCCTGCCCTGCAGGGCTTTTTCATTTTGCCCACGCCATCCGAACATCGCATACCCGGACATGAGCACAGCCAGCAACGCCGATCCACGTGAAATCGACAAGTTCAGTGAAACCGCCCATCGCTGGTGGGATCCGAACTCGGAGTTCCGCCCCCTGCACGACATCAATCCGGCGCGCGTGGCGTGGATCGACGGGCATGCCAACCTCAAAGGCAAGCGCGTGCTCGATGTCGGATGCGGCGGCGGACTCCTCAGTGAAGGCATGGCAGCGCTGGGGGCCCAGGTCACCGGGATCGACCTGTCGGAAAAGGCGCTAGGAATCGCCCGCCTGCACCTCTACGAAAGCGGGCATGCGGTCGATTACTGCCTGATCGCCGCCGAAACCATGGCTGACGAGAATCCGGCCGGTTTCGATGTCGTCACCTGCCTCGAAATGCTGGAGCATGTGCCGGATCCTGCCAGTACCGTGAGCGCCTGCGCCCGCCTGGTGAAGCCTGGTGGACAGGTATTCCTGTCCACGCTCAACCGCAATACCAAGGCCTATTTGTTCGCTGTAATCGGCGCCGAGTATGTGTTCAACCTGATTCCGCGCGGCACCCACGACTACACCCGATTCCTCAAGCCCGGCGAATTGGCACGCCTGTGTCGGAATGCAGGACTGGAAGTACTGGATATCACCGGCCTGCGCTACAACCCCTTCAGCCGCCAAGGCGTGATCGGTGGCGATACCGACATCAATTACCTCATACGGGCGCGGCGCAGTGCTTGAAGCCGTACTCTTCGACCTTGACGGGACGCTGGCGGACACCGCTCCCGACCTTGGCGGAGCGCTAAACCAGCTGTTGCACGAACAGGGACACCCGCCGCTATCGATGGAAAAGCTTCGGCCGCACGTATCCTCCGGCGCACGCGGCATGATCGGCGCCGGTTTGGGAATTGCACCGACCGATCCCGGCTACTCCGATCTGCAGCAGCGTTTCCTGGGGATTTACCAGGAGGCGCTCTGCGTCGGTACCCGCCTGTTCGACGGCATGGCGGAGCATCTCGACGAACTCGATGCCCGTGCGATCCCCTGGGGCATCGTGACCAACAAGTCGCAGCGGTTCGCAATCCCGCTCATCGAAGGCCTCGGCTTGCGCCAGCGCTGCATCTGCGTCGTCTGTGGCGACAGCGCCCGGCGCGCCAAGCCTCATGCCCACCCGATGCACCTGGCCAGCGCCGTGATGGGAATTTCAGCATCCCGATGCGTCTACGTGGGCGACGACGAGCGCGATGTCGCCTCGGGACGCGCGGCGGGCATGACCACCGTGGTCGCCGGATGGGGCTATCTTGGCGACGGCAAGCCGCCGGCAGACTGGGGAGCCGACGCGATAGCCCGAACACCCGGCGAAATTCTCGGCCTCACCGCCGTGACGCGTTAGAATCGCGCTTGCAACACGCGTGTCCGGCCTCATCTGATACGCAACATCCAGGGGGCGACATGGCTTCGACATGGGTGACAAAGCATGCAGGGCATACCGAGGATCCGGGTACCTCGTAAATCCATCTGGAAAGCACTAACTGCCAACGACGAGCGTTTCGCTCTAGCCGCTTAATTGCGGCTGGCTCCTGAACTGGTTTGCATCTGGACCAGGCAACGCAAGTTGCATCAGGATCATTAACAGATGCTAAGGCTGTGCAGGGTCGCGATGCACGGTTCGAAAATCCAGCGAATCGCCTGAAGCCAGCCTGTCCGTCGGCGGGTAGCGGGTTAAATCAAACGGCGAGACTAAGTATGTAGAACTGCCTGTGGCGCGCTTATGGACGCGGGTTCAATTCCCGCCGCCTCCACCATTTAATGATACAAAGCAATCCAGCAACATCCTTAAAACCCGCCAAGTGCGGGTTTTTTATTGACTTTAGCGTCCAGCAAGGGGTAACATTGTCCCGTAGCATCCAGCTTTAGACAGGGGTAACTCTTAGGGGTAACCCCGAAACCTCAGATGGAGTTACCCCACAATGGCCCTGACCGATACCGCAGTCCGCAACACCAAGCCCGGCGCGAAGCCAGTCAAGCTGTTTGACGAGCGCGGCCTGTTCCTTCTGGTTACCCCTGCCGGGGGTAAGTGGTGGCGACTTCGCTACAAATTCGACGGCAAGGAAAAGCTGCTCTCCCTCGGCGTCTATCCGGATGTCGGATTGAAGGACGCCAGAACCCGGCGCGACGATGCCCGGAAACTGCTGGCCGATGACATCGACCCCGGCGAACACCGGAAGGCCACCAAGGCGACCAAGGTGGAACGCGCCGCGAACAGTTTTGAAGTCGTAGCGCGGGAGTGGTACGGGAAGTATTCCCCCAACTGGGCAGAACATCACGGCGACCGCATCCTGCGGCGCTTCGAGCGCGATATTTTTCCGTGGATCGGTGGCCGACCCATTGCCGAAATCAAGGCCCCGGAACTGCTGGCCGTGGTGCGCCGAATCGAGAACCGGGGGGCGCTCGAAACCGCGCACCGGGCGCTGGCCAACTGCGGGCAGGTATTCCGCTATGCCATCGCAACCGGGCGCGCGGAACGGGACATTGCACCGGACCTGCGCGGCGCCCTGCCCCCGGTCAAAGCCGAAAACTTCGCGGCAGTGACTGATCCGTCAAAGGCAGCAGAACTGCTGCGCACCCTTGACGGCTACCAGGGCACCCTGACAGTCGCCTGCGCCCTGCGTCTTGCGCCCTTGGTATTCGTGCGCCCCGGCGAACTGCGCAAAGCGGTATGGGCCGATATTGATCTCGACGCCGCCGAATGGCGGTATCACGTCACGAAAACCGACAGCGAGCATATCGTCCCGCTGGCGACGCAAGCCGTCGCGATCCTGCGGGAACTCCATGCACTGACTGGCACCGGAACCTATGTCTTTCCCGGCGCGCGAACCAACGGCCGACCTATGAGCGATAACGCGATCCTCGCTGCCATGCGGCGCCTGGGTATCGCCAAGGATGAAATGAGCGGGCACGGCTTCCGGGCGATGGCGCGGACCATTCTCGACGAAGTGCTGGGCGTGCGCCCTGACCTGATCGAGCACCAGTTAGCCCATGCCGTGAAAGACCCGAACGGACGCGCCTACAACCGCACCGCTCACCTTCCCGAACGGAAGAAGATGATGCAGCAATGGGCGGACTATCTCGACAAGCTGAAGGCTGGGGCCGAAGTGATCCCGCTCCACGGTAACGCGGCGTAGTCGGCGCCGTGTTGCCAGCGCCGACTCTTGCTACTCAACGAATCTATGCACGTCCGCGCTGGACTCGCGCAATTCACGCATCAGCGCCTTCGCGAGCACTCTCATGTCCGTCTGCGCGGCGAGCTTTGGCGTTGCCAACCCACGAATGATCGCGCCTTGGCGCGCGCTCTCGACCTGCCCGTAACTCAAGAAAGTCGTCAGCACCTTTTCATGCCCCAGGTTCTGGCTCCATGCCTTGAACTCTTCAGGCGTCTTGCAGACCGACTGGCCAAGCCGGACAAGCGTGTTCCGAAAGCTGTGCGGGTTGAAGTAAGGCAGGCCAGCGCTATTGAAGGCGCTGCGGAATATCTCGCGGATTCTGGCGGCGCTGCTCCAATGGGACCGTTCCAGGCCGACCACCTCGAACTGGCGCGATTCCCCCAAGGCAATACGTGTCGCCGGAAACAATGGATCGTCATTGCCCCAAAGCATTTCCTCCCGCAGAAACGTCACCCATTCCTCGACGATTCGCAGAATTTCGTCTCCGACCGGGAAAAAGTAGGTCGTGAATGTCTTGCTGAACTTTGTCCGCACCTCGCGCGCATCCTGATTGACGCAGCCAGCAGCCAGATCGACGTGCTTCAGTTTCAATGACGCGATGGCGCTGTCGCGTGCGCCGGTCGCAATCGTGAACGCGATCAGCGCACGGTTCCGCCGCTCGATCTCGCTGCCGCCCGGCATCATGGCGATGACGTGTTTCACCTGGTCCAGCGTCGGCCCGGTTTGTTCCCGCCTTGCCGTGGCAATGCGCACATCCTTTTCCGACAGGTTGAAATAGTCGGCGTCGGAATACTGAAGGCGTGACTTGTAGCCGGGTTGCCCGGCGAGCCAGTGGAAGAAGGCTTTCAAATGCGCAAGGGTGGCATGCAGGGTTGCCTTGCTCAGCTTCTCGCCGGTCTGCTGGTTCCGCTGGTCGGCCAAATGCTTCTTGAACGCAATCGCCAGTTCGGAATGAAACTTCCTGAAGTCGCGGTATTTGCTATCGGCCTCGAAGCGGGCCAGCGCTTTCGCTACCGCGTCGACCGTCGGTTCGCTATGGCGTCGGGCTTCCTTCAAATAGGCAAAGTACCTGCGCTTGATTCGCTCGTTGTCGGGGTTGTGCGTCGTCATGGCCTGAACTTCCCGTCGTCGTCGTCGTTGTGAATTGTCATGGTCCGCGGCTCCCTATCTGAAGTCACGGTTCACGGAGAGGTTGGCGCTATCGTCTATGTGTCGCAGTGCCTGCGGAAACGCGATGTCCAAATCGCCGCAAATCTGGTCCAGTCTGGCCAGGCTGACACGCCGGTAAATGATCGTCTGGCAATCCGGACAGATCGCGACCAGGTTCCCTGTCGTCTCGGTAATGGCCGAGTAGTCGGCCATGTTCCCGGCCGGCGCTCTCGGCACTCGGCAGCGGACGCAGTAGATTTCGCCTGCCTGGCATGGGCGCTTGTTCCTCATCCGCCGTGCCTGAAGGAAGGCAAGCAGATCCCGGCCGAGGATCAGCATCGGTCGTCGATCATCACTTGTCGGGAGCCCCCGCTTGATCCACTCGCGCACCGTGTTCCTGTGGATGGAATACAGGCTGGCGACCTCGTCCACGGTGTAATTGCGATGGATTTTGGCGAGGCGTGGGTTTGGGTGGCGCTTGCCCATGGATCAGCGCGTCCCGAAACTCAGCCGCCGTGTTTGGCGCGAGCCGGCGCAGCGCTGGCGTTCTCCTGTCGCTGACTTGCGCTTTCCCGAATGCGCCGTTCCTGCCAAGCCGCCACGGAAATCGAATCCCACGCCACAGCCCGCGCGCCAAGAGTGACGGGGGCCGGAAACTCGCCCCGCCGTATCGCCTCGTAAATCCAGCTACGGGACATGCCGGTGACGGCCTTGACCTGCTTGAGGCGCAAAAACGATCGAAGTTGCTCAGCCATGTTCATTTCCCTACGAACAAGGCCGGGTGCTCCGCGTTGCTTGGTGGCCTTGTCCGTGCAATTGAGGATTGCAGCGGATCACCTGGCAGGCACTTTGCGTGGGCAAAAATTTAGGCGGAAGCTTTTGGCGGGTCGCTTTACGTCCGTCGAATCAATGAGTTATTTGGGCAGTTTTAGGTACTTGGGCAACCGGCCACTTACCACTGCTTACGAATCCTGCGGAGGACTGTGTCAATAGTCATCCCAAGCTCGGCAGCCAAGAGCTTGGCCACCTTATCCCGTGTGACTGGCCGCTTTGTCTCTTCCATTTTCTGAGCAGCGATCTGGTTTGCTCGTTCCTGCATCTGCAAGTCATGATTCAGATGCCCTTTGGATTTTGGAGCAGCGGGCGGAACAGTGCTCTGACCTTTTCTAGACTTACCTTCCTCGACGTTTGCAAAGTCTTCTGCCTCAATCGCCTCAACATGTGCCAGCAGGAACAGCCCGCTTGCCAGGGGCGGAAAACCGGATTGCTCCGGGCAGGTGCCTTGAGTGCTTCCGAATATCGGGTGCGCATCCAGCAACCTCGATTCGGCAATCTTGGCGCGAATGAAGGCTTCTGCCTGCAAACCCGGTTGCCGGCTCCAACGTTCTATCAGCGTTTGGCCTGTGATGTAGCGATCCGTCGGCTCGAATTGGGCAATGTCTTCCGCGTTGAACCAGCAGGCCATCAGCGGCGACACGTAGTCAAAATCGTCGCCGTTGCCGAGGTCATAGTGGAATCGCGGCGGCGGATCGAGTTCATTGGCGTTCAGGTAGGCTGCGATCCCGCTATCCTTCGGCCCCATCCAAACCCAGGCCGCCAGCTCTTCCGGTGTCGCATCCAGTTGGCCGGCCAGCATCGCCATGGCCTTGGGGTAGGCGATATAGTCCGCGCCCATGGCGGGTGCCTCATTCGCGGCGGCGGACGGCTTTCGCGCCGGGGAATAGCTCCCGGATGCCTGCCGCTGCCTTTCATCCATACGGGCTAGTTCCTCCCGCATTTCTTTCAGCCGACCCTCTTTCAGCGCCAGATCATTTGCCGCAGGGGTAGCGGTCGCTTCCCATGTAGCGATCTGCGCTCTGACGGTACGTTTCCGCACCAAAAATTCCCACCAGGACCGGCGATCCTGCTCCATTGCCGGATCGTGCCGATAGTCCCGCTGGAGCGCAGCAGCGCGCCGTTGCGCAGGTGCAAGCGAGTCCCACGGCACCAGGATTTCCCGATCCACGCGGTAGCGCAGCGCGTCGGGGAGTTCAACCAGCGCCTGCTCGAACCACGGTTCCAGCGCAAGCGTCAGGCTCTCGAACGGCCCGCTCGTGGTCTTGTGCGGTCGCTCAGCCGCAGCCTTCGCCAACGCGATTCTCACTTCGTCGGCGAGGGCGTCGGGGAACTCGATCTTGGGTTGCTTCAGGCTGATGTACTGCGAAAGCCAGGTCAGGAAGCCGGCGGCATCCACATAGCGAAAGCCGTCGCGCTCGAACGTGATCGGCTTCGCAATACTCAACCGGGCGTCTCCAAAGGCGCCAATCAAGGTGCGCTCATTGGCCAGAACCCGTTTGCTGGTGGCGCGCAACTCCGGTTCCAGCGCCTGATCATCGTCGACGTAAAGCTGATACCCGGCTGCCAGACGAATAGCGTCTTTCAGCGGCCACCAGAGAAAGCCGTCGTCGGTAACGTTGAAGTAAGGCCAGTATTCGCGAAAGCTTGGTTTGACTGCATCAGACATTGCAGTACGTTACCGTATTTCGGCCGTGGGGCGATCATGCCCGCCGAGCCGATGAACATTCAACAAGCATCTCGATACGCTGCCCAATCGATAGGCGCTCAATGGCCAGACAGTCCGCCTCTCAGCAATTGGAAAGTCGGCGCTGGCAATACGGTGCGAAAGTTTTCCCGAATTCGTTTTTCGACTTGAACCGGATTACGGCTTGCTTGGCCGCTGTCGCCTGAGCAGCAACGCCATGAACTCGTCAGCAAGTTCGCGGTGTTCTGGCGTTAGTTTCGAGTACTTGCTCGCTGCAAGTGTGGCCGGCTGCAATTGACGCTTCCTGCCTGCTGTCTTCCCAGCAGTATCAGTAGCGGTTTCGGCGCGCAGATGCAATTCAGACACGGTTACCCCCAGAGCTGAAGCGATGCTTTCCAGAGTTTCTGGCGAGTAGCCCTGAGTTCCCCGCTCGATGCGAGAGAGATTGCTGGCGTTCGTATCGGCGGCGAAGGCGACTTCCTCCAGCGTGGCGTTGCGCGCTTCCCTGATCTCTCGGATGACTTGCCCAATGTGCATGAGCTGAATGTTGGTATGCATTGACGCCTCGCGCAAAGCGCGACACGTCAATTAGAATGACTCCACACGTCAAGTCTTTGTCATGTATGGCTGGCGTCATTGTTAGAAATCCAACAGGGAGTCAGCCAATGTCAGGTGTGGTGGAAGCACGAGTGGGGCAAACGACTACCAAGTCCTATCTTGAACGAGCGCTTGAAGACGGCCATGCCAAGATTACCGGCGATGGCAAGACCCAGCGCATTCATTACATCGAGGCAAGTCACTCCGAGCGGTATTCCGACCCCGAGGAAAAGGTTCGCGCCGAGTTCTGGGCCGAACTGATCTACAAGTACGAATACAAGCCCGAGCGCATGCGTTTCGAGGTGAAGGTGCCGCGCCGCACGCCGCATGATCTTGCCGACATCGTGATCTATGCAGACAAGGACGACGAACTGAAATCGCCTTGGTTTGTCTTCGAGTGCAAGCGCGCCGACGTGAGCGACGCCGAGTTTGCCCAGGCCATCGAACAAGCCTGCGGCAATCGCGCCAGCTTGGGAGCGACCTATGCCGGCACCGTCGCCGGCCTGACCCGCCGTCTTTTGCGCTTCGACAAATTTCCGGCGGGCGAGCGCAACAAGAACCATATCGCCGATATTCCCGTGCGCTACGGCAAGCCGCCCGAATGGCGTTTCTACAAGGGTGGTTTCCGCATCGAGAAGGGCGCGCACGTTCCCGCTTCCGATCTGCCCGCGATTCCGCGTGAAGAACTCCGCTCCGCCATTCGCAAGTGCCACCAATCCCTGTGGGAGGGCGGGCGGCGTAGCCCCATTGCCGCTTTCGGCGAATTCTGCAAGCTCATCTTCGTTAAGCATCGCGACGAGAAAAACCCCGACCGCGAGGACGGCAACCCCTACGCCTTCCAGCGCGGCGATGAAACCGACGAACAACTCGCGGCGCGCATTCATCGGCTCTACGACGACGAGAAAAGCGCCGACCCGACCGTATTCGAGGGCAAGATCAATATCGATCCGCCCATCCTCGCGCAGTGCGTGGAGCACCTGCAAGGCATCTCGCTGGATCGAACCGAACTGGACACCAAGGGCGTCGCCTTCGAGGAATTCATGGGCGGCTTCTTCAAGGGAGATTTCGGCCAGTTCTTCACGCCGCGCGAACTCATTGCTTTCTCGATTGAAGTGCTCAACCCCGACCGTAAACATCTGACGCTCGACCCGGCCTGCGGATCAGGCGGCTTCCTGCTTTACGCTCTCGACCATGTGCGCCGCGAGGCCAACCGCAAGAAGAAGCGCGGCACCATTGAACACTTCCGCTTCTGGCACGACTTCGCCGAGAAAAACCTGTTCGGTCTGGAGATCAATGAAGAACTTGCGCGCGTCGCCAAGATGAACATGATCATCCACGACGACGGCCATACCAACATCGTCGGCCACGACGCGCTGGACTTCTTCGAGCGGCCCATGTCCGCCGACGGCAAGCCGTTGGGGCCGAACCGCGACTACATTCTCGACAAGAATAAGGGTCTCAAGCCCGGCAGCTTCGACCTCGTTTTCACCAATCCGCCTTTTGGTTCCGTGATCAAGCGCACTGAAAAAGCGGAAGGCTACCTCGAACAATTCGAGCTGCGAAATTTCCTTTCCAAGAGCGCCACCGGCAGCGAACCCGACGAATCGAGTCAAGGCGAGCAGGACGCCAAGCGCGGCGCCAAAGCGGTAAAAGACCGCACCAGCATCAAGACCGAAATCCTGTTTCTGGAGCGGGTGCATTCCTTCCTCAAGCCCGGTACGGGACGCGTCGCCATCGTCCTGCCCGACGGCATCCTCACCAATTCCTCGCTGCAAGGAGTGCGCGACTGGCTGCTGGCGCACTTTCAACTATTGGCCGTGGTTTCCCTGCCGCAGTTCGCCTTCTCCCACTACGACGCCGGGGTAAAGGCCAGTATCGTTTTCATGCGCCGCCTGGCCGAGGGCGAAATCGTCCCCGACGACGCGCCTATTTTCATGGCACTGGCCGAAAACATCGGTTACGACGCCACCGGGCGCAATACCTTTGCGGTTACGCCAGTAAGCGAAACGCCGGAGAAGGAAAAGATCGAAATCCTGAGTAGCGACCTGTTCGATTACCGTGTCACTTATGAATGGAGCACGACCAATCCGAAGAAACCGGGCTGGAGCGAGCGACACCGCGAGATCATCCCTGACACCGGACTCGTCGCGCAGTGGCGCGCATTCCAAGAGGACCCGACGCCTTTTTTCGTCTGAGCCCCGTGGCTGACGGCGAACCGGAATGGTTCGCGCTGCAACGGGGCGAAGTTAAATGGCGACTTGATCCCCACTTCCATCGCCCTCGGTTCAGCCACCTATTGCACAGGCTGGAGAAGCTTGGTGCTTCAAGACTCGGGAGATTGATAGATCGATCTGGTGAAGTGTGGGATCAGAAGGATGGCCGATTCCAGACCGAATTTCCTTACATCGAAATATCGGCGGTTGGTTTGGGTAACGACGAATATTCGATAGCAGTAGTGGAGACGAATAAAGCCCCAAGCCGCGCACGTCAAGTTGTTCGTGCTGACGATATTTTGGTTTCGCTAACCCGGCCACATAGAGGCGCAATCGCTGGTGTCCGTGCTGTCGATGATGGCGCGATAGCGTCCACCGGCTTTTGCGTGCTGCGGCATCTCCAAGATACGCGGGTATCGAAGAAGTACGTCATGCTTGCGCTTAGTTCGTCTATCGGACTCGGCCAGATGCTCATGCGGAGTAGTGGCGGCAACTATCCGGCCATTACCGAAGACGAGTTAGCAAACGTCCTCATACCAATACCTGCGACGGCTAGATTGCAGAACGATTTGGTTGCAGCGATGGACACGGCGCGAGCAGCGCGGTTGACCAAATTGGCACAAGCCGACGCACTGCTCGCCGGTCTCGACGACTACCTCCTCGCCACCCTCGGCTTGACCCGTCCGCCCAAGGATGAGCGCAAGGTTTTTGCAGTTCCATTGATTGACCTTGGCACTCAGGCGCGGCTCAATGCCGACTACTTCCACCCGGAACGGATTCTGGCAATCCGCGCCCTTGCAGACACTACGCAACAACTGAATTGCCCACGACTGGAGCAGGTCGTCGATTTCATCCGTGACCAGATACGAGCACCTGGCCCCAACTACCTCAGCCTCGCCAATGTACAAAGCAACACCGGCG
The DNA here is from genome assembly GCF_017302275.1 of Sulfuritalea sp. GTDB lineage: Bacteria > Pseudomonadota > Gammaproteobacteria > Burkholderiales > Rhodocyclaceae > Sulfuritalea. The sequence goes on along the minus strand of NZ_JAFLDR010000028.1, from coordinate 40,785 downwards.
AACTTGTGGCAACGGATGAAGACGTAACCGGGGCATGTTCCGTATTCCAGCGCGGCGACGTGCTGTTTGCGCGCCTTCGGCCATATCTCAACAAGGTTCATGTAACAGAGAGCGATGGGTGTTGCTCGCCAGAGTTTCACGTTCTGCGCGCCAAGAACAATGAAACTCTTCGGCCTGATTACCTCGCCGCCATCCTTCGCAGTCGCCTTACCCTTGCCCAAACCCGGCACATGATGACCGGCAACACCCATCCACGCCTCACTAACGAGGATGTTGTGACCCTCGTGATTCCGGTGCCAAAGCCTGTCGTGCAAGAAGCCATCGCCGCCGAAGCCCGCCGCCGTCGCGACGAAGCCCGCCGTCTGCGTGCCGAGGCTGATTCCGGCTGGCAGGCCGCGAAACTCTGGTTCGAGGAACAATTGCTGGGGCCGGCGCAGCCATGATTTTTGAGTTTCTTGTTGCCTACCAGCGGACGGACGACGCGGAGATCGTCGCCACTATTCGCGACTGCCTTGCCAAGGTGCTGGAAGATAACCTGAACGAGTTCGATGACGAAGCGGTCGAGCGCATGATCATCCCGCGACTGGAGCGGCTGGGTGATTACGTAGCGGACGTGGAAGGCAATGCACATCGCCGCGCGCAGTTGGGCTTCGCGCTCGATCTGCCGGAGGAAACCGAGAACATTGTTCCACAGGCTCGTCCCTTGCGCCAGTGATCGGCGATGAAGCGTCATGAGGCAAACGATTCGAGGTCGGCATGAATTGGTTTGAGCAAGTGAAGGTACTTCTGTTTCCGCCCGTCACGCGGCGCATGGCGCTGGACATTGCACGGCAGGCGCTCGCGCAGTCGGTGGCGTCTGAGCCGCTGATCTGCCACCCCAGAAAGCCGGCGGACTTCAACATCTATGCCGGCTTTCGGGAGCCCTGCTGGTGGGTTCAGGTGCCTTGGAACGACGACAGCGGCCAGCCCGTTCTTCGCAGCAGCCGCGTGATCGTAATCGGCCGGCAATCGGGGAAGATTCTCTACGACGGTTCAGCGGGCGACGAGGGATAGCTCACCCCATGAGCCTGCCGGCTGGGATCATGATTCCGTTGCGGCAGAACCTGACTTGATCGCCGTGCCGCGAGCGCCGACTATCCAACCAGAAAAGACTGACGCCATGACCGCCTGGACATTCCTGTATCTCTACCTTGCCGGTGCCGCGCTGGTGGCGCTGCGCATGGGCTGGCATATCCGCTACCGGCTGGACAAGTACGACCGGCGATTCGGCAATGTCGGCTCTACGTTCCGGTTCAATGTGATCCTCTGGCCGCTGTTTCTGCTGAGACTCGATGGGCTGCTTCATCCGACGTTCGCGCCAAACATCTGGAACGAAGGTCGCGCCGACGCCGAGCGTGAGTTGGATCGGCTGGAGGCCAATCTGCCACCTTGCGGCGCCTTCATTCGCTACGCGCCTGAGCACGACGAATCCGGGAAGTGCGACAGCAGGTTCGTTTTTGATGCCGCTGAAGTGCTGGCGATCATGGAAAAGCGCCTGGCCGAATTGCCGGCCACGGAGCATGGCCGCTATCCGGGAATACTCGACTGGCTGCGCGGGCGCGATTCCGCCCGACTCGATCCCGTTGAAGTTCCTGCGCCGTGGAATGGCTGGTTCCTCAATGTCGCCGTCGGCATGATGAATCGCGCGCTCGGGCAGGTCACCTGCGGCAAATGCCGAGAGGTCATTCCGCAGGACCGGATTTCCCTCGATACCGGGCCGACGAACATGGTGACATCGGGCTGGGCCTATAACGTCTGGCGTTGTCCGCAGGGGCACAAGCTGCTGACCAAGGACGCCATGCATTTCTTCATCCGCTCGGATTAGCCGCGCCGTGCAGCTTCCACTTCTTCCTCTCGACGACAAGTATCAGGTTGTCCGGTCGCTTGGCGAAGGCGGTTTCGGGCGAGTATGGCTCGCGGAGGACGTGTTGATTGCCGGGCGGCAGGTCGCGATCAAACAGCTCCGAAGCGATTCGCTTGGCAATGCCGAGTTGCTGATCGAGGAAATGCACCATTTGTCCTCGCTCGATCATCCGCACGTCGTCAAGTTCCTGCACCATTTTCAAGATGACGAGAATCTGTTTCTGGTCATGGAGTATTGCGCGGGCGGCAGCCTCGATGCGTTCGCGCGCAGGCGCGCGCTGGCACCGGACAAGGTGTTCGCCTGGGGCAAGACCCTGACCGATACCCTGGCCGAAGTTCATCGGCATAGTATCGTCCATCACGACATCAAGCCGCAAAACCTGTTGCTTACCGAAGACGGCCGGCTGAAGGTTGCCGATTTCGGCGTGGCCAACCGCAATTGGGGCACGCGAGCCTATATGGCGCCGGAACTTTCACTGGGCGAAGCGTCCAGCGACGACGCCCGCATCGATGTCTATGCCCTGGCTGTCACCATGCTGGAACTGCTGCTCGGCCGCAATCCCTTGCGCGACATTCCCGACAAAGAATTGTTGCGGGCAAAAATCCTGCACGAGTTCATCCCAACAACCCTAGACCGCTGGATTCAGGAGATCCTGCTGAAGGCCACTCATCCCACGCCGGAGCAGCGATTCCAGTCGATGGCGGATTTCTCGCAGGCCATTGAATCGCGTCACGTCCCGTACATCATTGATCGCAACAGACTGAAAGCGCATGGCCTTGCCGAGAAAGCCGGCAACATGATCGCGCGCAGGAAATGGGTGACCGCGAAGAGCTACATCGAGCATGCCCTGCTGCTGGCACCCGACTGCATTTCGGCGCTGGTGGTTGGCGGGCGCCTCGAACTGTTGATGCGGCGCACGGCGTATGCCAAGAATTTTTTCTCCGAGGCGGTTCGCATCAGTCCGCGCGTCAATCTACAGAAGGAACTCGGCTGGATCGCCTTGGAAGAAGGCAATCATGCCCAAGCGATTTCCATGCTGACCGACCACTTGCAACGGGAGGCGGCCGATTACGAGGCAAGCAACCTGCTGATCCAGTGCTTCTACGAAACTAGCCGCTACGAGCTTGGCGCGCGGTTGGCGGACGCAATCATGGCGCAGAAGGTGGCCAACGACTGTTTTGAGAATAACCAATTCCTGTGCCGGCTGTTGTTGGAGGAATGCTCGCCCGGCTTCTTGGCCGATCATGAAAAGGACAAGCTGACCAATCCTTTCATGCGGATGAATCTTGACATCGCCACGGAATCCCCCGCGAGTTGGACGCCCGACGACCGGCCGCCGCTGAAATCAAAACTGCTGTTTCAGGATTACCGATTCGGAACTCCTGAGAAACGCCGCAAGCCCCATACGCTGGTCTTCGATTGTGGTGATGGCTATACCTATACCTTTCAGACGCCACTCGTTACGCTTGGCCGCTACGCCTCGAACGACATACCGTTCAGCCAGAATGGCATCAGTCGTCGGCATGCGGTGATCGTCAATTTTCCCGGCGATGTCTGGATATACGACATGGGGAGCATGACGGGCATCGCCGTCGATGGCGTGCATGTGTCTGGCAAGGCGTTCCTCGATGGCGTTCATGGACTGAAGATCGGAACGAGGTCGATCAATGTGGTGACCGACGACGGATTGCTGGTTTAAGAGAAAGCGGTATGGTTCCTATAGGCATCGGCGCTTGAGCGGATCATGCCTGGTCCGGGTCACTACCCGCACGCCAGTCAAGTAGATTGCTCCAGGCAGCACTCAGCCTACACCTAGCCAGCCGGTGTCTTTTCGGTTGGCGTGTTCGAGGTCGAATTCATGAAATTCGTCTGCTGTTCCATGGTAATAGTTACGGGGTCGTCCGGAACTATCGAGGGCAAATCGTCCGGGATTTCCATTGCCAGATCGATCAGTTCCTGACCTGTTGTCGCCTGATTCACCCTGTCTATCCAGGCTTTCTCGTCCCACGCCATCGAACCACCTCCAGGAATCTCAAATACGATTCTCAGTGTAATGCAAAGGGCGACCGGTCAGCGGTCGTACCCAGCCACGATAAGGGTCGGTTATGTCTTGCATCCCATGCGGTCATCAGGGGGCCGCAAGCAGCCCGCCGGACTACCGCGTCGCGGACTGGACGCCCGCCAGCGCGCATGAAGCCGCGCCCTGGCTTCGTGCCTCCGATTGCCGCCGTCCCCTCCGGCACCGCCACCGCTGCGCCACTGCGCCGGCCAGCGGAAAGTCTGCTCGCCGGCTTGCGGCTTGCAGGCGGCTACCGTGTCGCGTGTTTCACCGCGCCGTCGCGCTGCGCGCCACGGCTTTGTCGCCCTCTTTATCGCCGTCCCGCCAGCGCCGACTTTTGCCCTTGGCTGGCCTTGTCCCGTACTGCCCGCTGCCTGCGCCGTCGGCGATAAAACTGCCCACGGCTTCGGCAGCTACGCTGGGGGGCTGCTCGACGTTCGCACTTCGTGGCCCGCAGCCGCTTAACTGCGTTGAAGCGGACGGCTGCGATGCCGGGTTGTGTCGGCCATGCAGAACCAGTCAGTTCGCTTCGCTCAACTGCACGTCGCCGGGCAGGGGTAAATCGCAAGCGATTCAACATAACCGCGCATTACCCAAAGCAGGCCAGTCGCTGCGCGAGGCTGCGCTTGGTGGCCTGCCGCTGCCGCGCCCTGCGGGTTCGGGTAATGGTCGGTTATGTCTTGCGCCCCAACCCGGACAAAGGCTATATCGGCGTCGCCATCGCGGCGTTGGGTTATTCGGGCGCTGCGCGCTGGGTGGTGTGGGCCGCTTCCGCGCCGACGGGCGCGCTTGCTTGCCGGCGTTGCCGGTGGTCAGTTGGTAGTGAAAGTCGGCGGTGGCGGCACGGCGAAAGAAGGGCAGCAGCCGCCTGGAAGGGGTAACTATGGGGGTAACTCGCAGAATAGAAAAGCGTAGAACGCCTATTCATATGGCTTTCGGCGAGCTATTCGGTTGACGCCGCCCCACTTAATCGGGACCGGATTCACCTCCGGTCCTTTTTTTCGACCCAGATTCCATGAAGACACAGCGCCTCCCGTTCGGGAGGCGCTTTGACTGGTGCCGGCAACCGGAATCGAACTGGTGACCTACCGCTTACAAGGCGGTTGCTCTACCATCTGAGCTATGCCGGCTCGGGCCGAATTATAGCGGAGCCGATCCGCATTAAACTCCGCCACCACCCCATCCGCCGTCGTCCATGATGACTCCTTCGCACTCCCGACAGCCCCTGAACTTGCTGATCATTGCCGACAACGACGACGCGGCGGCACACCTGCCGCCGGTGCTCGCCGCGGCGGGCAGAAGCGGCGAATTGCATCGCGTCGGCAGCGCGGCGGAATTGCTCAACGCGCTAAGCGAGCAACTCTGGGACGCGGCCCTCTACCTGCCCGGACCGCCGACCTTTTCCTTGCACGCGGCGCTGCGCGAAATCGAGTCGAGCGGCGTGGACCTGCCCCTGATCCTGGTCGCCGGCCCCGGCGACGATTGTCCGTTGCAGCCGGCGATGAAAGCGGGTGCGCGCGACGTGATCGAGGCGGATCGCCTGGAACGCCTGATTCCCGCGGTAGAGCGCGAGGTGCGCGAAGCGCGCCATCGTGCCGACCATCGGGCCGCACTGGAAATGCTCAATGAAAGCCAGGCGCGCTTCGACGCGCTGGCTTCCAACTTGCCAGGCATGCTGTTCCATTTGCGACGATGTGCGGAGGGCGGATATCGCTTCCTGTTCGTCAGCGAGGGCTGCCAAAAGCTCTTCGGCTTCAAGCAGCAACACCTTCTGACTTCCGCCGACAAACTGTTCGACGCTTTCGATGCCGAAAAGCGCCGGAGCCTGGAAGAGGCCTTGCGCGAATCGGCCGCGCGCGGAACGCTGCTCAATTGGGAGGGCCACACGCGGGGCCGCAGCCGGCAGAAATGGATCAATCTGAGGTCCACGCCGCATCGTTTCGATTCCGGAGTGGTGGAATGGCGCGGCATTGCCAGCAACATCACCGAAAGCAAGGAAAGCGAGGCCGAGTTGCGTGGCTCGCGCCAGCAGCTTGCCGAGCTTTCCACCCACCTCGAAGCCGCCAAGGAAGAGGAGCGGGAACGGATCTCGCGCGACATCCACGACGAACTTGGATCCATTCTGGTCTTCCTCAAGATCGAGGCGGCGCAGCTGGCAAGCAAGCTGCCCGAAGGCGCCGAACGCCTGCGCGAAAAGGCCCATTCGATCGAAAACCTGCTCGACCAGGCGATGAGCACGGCCAGTCGCGTGGCTCGCGAACTGCGCCCGGGAATACTGAAGGAATTCGGCCTGCCGGCCGCCATCGAATGCCAGGCCGAGGACTTCACCCAGCGCTTCGCGATTCCCTGCCGCGTGCAATGCGACGAAGACGCCATCGAACCCGACCCGGACACGTCGCTGGCGCTGTTCCGGATCGCGCAGGAGGCACTGACCAATGTCGCCAAGCATGCTCATGCTTCCCTGGTCGTGATGCGCTTGCGGCGCGAACGCGGTAACATCCTGCTCGAGATTCGGGACAACGGACGCGGGATTTCCGAGCAGGACATGCAGAAGCCCAGATCCTTTGGCCTGCGCGGGATTCGGGAGCGGGTTCTGAGCCTGGCCGGCGACTTTTCCATCAGGCCGGCGGAGCATGGTGGCACCCATATCATCCTGCGTGTCCCGGAACGTCGCGGCGTCGAAACCCCGGGCGAAGAAGACGTGCAACGCAACCTGTTCTAGTCATGGCCTGACGCCGTGCCTTCACCGAGAAACCAAGCTTCCTGACCATGGCCGACAAGATCCACGTCCTGATTGCCGATGACCACGCCATTGTGCGGCAGGGTCTCAAGCAGATCCTTTCCGATACGGAAGACCTCCTGGTGACGGGCGAAGCCGACGATGGCGTCGAGGCACTGAACCTGGCGCGGCAACAACCCTGGGATGTGTTCCTGCTCGACGTTTCGATGCCAAACCGCAACGGCATAGATACGCTGAAGCAGCTCAAGAAGGAGTTTCCGCGGCTGCCGGTCCTGATACTCAGCATGCATCCGGAAGAGCAATACGCGGTGCGCGCCCTGAAGGCAGGCGCCTCCGGCTACCTGACCAAACAAAGCGCGCCCGAGTTGCTGGTCACCGCGATCCGCCAGGTCGCCGCCGGGAAGAAGTACCTCAGCCCGGCCGTTGCCCAGCAGTTGGCCGACGCCATCTCCGACAGTTCCGACAAGTCGCCTCACGAGCGCATCACCGATCGCGAATATCAGGTACTGGTCTTGATCGCGGGTGGCAAGACGCTGACGCAGATCGCCGAAGCGCTCAACCTCGGCGTCGCTACCGTCAGTACTTATCGCGCGCGCCTTCTGGAAAAGATGGGCCTGAAAAGCACCGCCGAGCTTATCCGCTACGGGCTCGAACACGGCCTCGCCGAATGAGGCCGTGACGGTGGGGGATCATTGCCCGATGCGGACCACACCAAGCACGCAAACTGCTGCAAAATAGCCGCACCACGGTGCTGCGCACCGGCAGCCGCCACAGACAACAACCGGCCGGTCACCGGCCACCCGACGCGAGAGGATGAAACACCATGAAAACCCTGAAACAACTGCTCGGCGAGAAACCGCGTACACCGCTGTCGGTAGGCCCGGACGATTCGGTATTCACGGCCCTCGAACTCATGGCCAGGCACGACGTCGGCGCCCTCCTGGTGATGCGTGATGACGAACTCGTCGGCATCTTCAGCGAACGCGACTATGCGCGCAAGGTGATCCTGCTCGGCAAGTCTTCCAAGGAATTGTCGGTCAAGGAAATCATGACCGAGAAAGTGCTGCATGCCCTGCCCGAGCATACCGTCGCACAGGCCATGGCGCTGATGACCGAGAAGCACTTTCGCCACCTGCCCGTGCTCGATGGCGGCAAGCGGCTCGTCGGCATGGTATCGATCGGCGACCTGGTCAAGGAAACCATTTCCGAGCAGGCCTTCCTGATCCGGCAACTGGAACAGTACATCGCCAGTTGACCCGGACCCTGACGCGATGGCCGCCAACGACGCGCCGGAGACACCCGAAGCCCTGCGGGAAAGCCTTGTAGAACTGCGCGTCGAGCATCGGGACCTCGACGAGGCGATCGAACGGCTGACGGCGACGCCACCCGACGACGACCTTTTGGTGCGGCGCCTGAAAAAGCGCAAGCTGATGATCAAGGACCGCATCTCGGCACTTGAGCGCCTGCTGGATCCCGATGAATATGCATAGGCCTTTGGCATGACCTACAACTTTGACACTCTCGCCCTGCACGCGGGGCAAGTGCCGGACGAGCGCTTCGGCGCGCGGGCCACGCCGATCTACCTGACCACCTCCTTCGTCTTCAAGGATTCGGACCAGGCCGCCGCGCTGTTCAACATGGAACGCGCCGGCCACGTCTATTCGCGCATCTCGAATCCGACCAACGCGGTGCTCGAAGAGCGCATCGCCGCGCTGGAGGGCGGTGTCGGCGCGATCGCCGTGGCATCGGGGCAGGCGGCGCTGCACCTGGCCATCGCCACGCTGATGGGCGCCGGTGCCCACATCGTCGCCAGCCGCTCCCTTTATGGCGGCTCGCACAACCTGCTCGATTTCACCCTGCCCCGCTTCGGCATCCAGACCACCTTCGTCGACCCGCGCGACCTCGATGCGTGGCGCGCCGCGATCCGCCCGGAAACGCGGCTGCTGTTCGGCGAGACGCTGGGCAATCCCGGCCTCGACGTACTGGATGTCCCAGCCGTATCGGCATTGGCCCACGAACACGGCCTGCCACTGATGGTGGACAGCACCTTCACCACGCCCTGGCTGATGCGCCCCTTCGATCACGGCGCCGACCTGATCTTCCACTCCGCCACCAAGTTCCTCGGCGGCCACGGCGTCGCCATCGGCGGCCTCTTGGTCGATGGCGGCACCTTCGACTGGGACAGATCGGGAAAATTTCCGACCCTGACCGAACCCTACGCGGGTTTTCACGGCATGGATTTCAGCGAGGAATCCCCGATCGCCGCGTTCCTGCTACGCGCTCGGCGCGAGGGCCTGCGCGACTTCGGCGCCTGCATGAGCCCGATGACCGCCTTCCAGTTGCTGCAGGGCGTCGAAACCCTGCCGCTGCGCATGGAGCGCCACGTCGCCAATACCCGGCAGGCCGTCGCCCATCTCGTCAAGAGTGAAGCCGTCGGCCCGATAGCCTACCCGGAACTCGAAAGCCACCCGGACCACGCACTGGCGCAAAAGCTGCTGCCGCGCGGCGCGGGATCGGTATTCAGCTTCAACCTCAAGGGCGGTCGCGCCGCCGGCCGCAAGTTCATCGAGGCCTTGCGGGTGTTTTCGCACCTGGCCAACGTCGGCGATGCCAAGTCCCTGGTGATCCATCCAGCATCGACCACGCACTTCCGCATGTCCGATGACGCATTGGTCGCCGCCGGCATCCATCCGGGCACCATCCGCCTTTCGATCGGGCTGGAGGATGCCGGCGACCTGATCGAAGACCTGAACCGCGGCCTCGCTGCCGCCCTCAAAGCTTAGATGCGGGCCTGACATGGAACTCGAGATCAACGGCCAGCCGGCCTACGCCTACACCGGCGGCAAGGCGTTCGACGCATCACTGCCGACCGTCGTCTTCATCCACGGCGCGCAGAACGACCATAGCGTCTGGCTGCTGCAAAGCCGCTGGTTCGCCCACCATGGCTTCGGCGTGCTGGCCGTCGACCTGCCCGGCCACGGCCGCAGCAAGGGCAAGCCGCTACCGTCGATCGAGGACATCGCGGACTGGATCGAATTGCTGCTCGAAGAAGTCGGCGCTGGCGACACGGTGAAAACCGTGGCGCTGGTCGGCCACAGCATGGGCTCGCTGGCCGCCCTCGAATGCGCCGCACGCCACCCGGCGCGCATCGCGCGCATCGCGCTGTTCGGCACCGCGGTACCGATGCCGGTGTCGGAGGCCCTGCTCGACGCGGCGAAGAACGACGAACCCAGGGCGATTTCCATGATCAACACCTGGTCGCATTCACCGCGTGCCGCCATGGGCGGTTACGCCGTGCCGGGAATCTGGCATTTCGGCGCGGCGCTGCGCCTGGCCGAGCGCCAGAAGCCCGGCGTGCTGCACAACGACCTGGCGGCCTGCAATGCCTATGGGCACGGCATGGCGGCAGCGGCGGAGGTTGCCTGCCCGGTCCTGATCATCAGCGGCAGCCGGGACATGATGACCCATCCCAAGGCGGCGGCCAGGCTGGCCGCCGCGCTGCGTGACGTGCGCACGGTCAGCCTCGAAGGCGCCGGCCACGTCATCTCGGAGCAGCCCGACGCCATGCTCGATGCCCTGCGTTCCTTCATCGCCGCTTGAACACGCCGCAGCACGCCCCCTTTCCCGTGGTCCGCAGCGGCTTGCCGCTGTCGGCACCCTTCGAGTGGCTGCGCCGCGGCGCCGAAGACCTCCGGGCCTGCGGCATCGCCAGCCTGTTCTACGGCGTTTCCTTTGCGCTGGGTGGCGCCCTGCTCTGGCTGGCTTTCCGCCATGCCGTGCAACTGGTGACGGCCATCACCACCGGCTTCATGCTGGTCGGCCCCTTCTTCGCCATCGGCCTGTACGAACTCTCGCGCCGGCGCGAGGCGGGTGAAGCGCCCGACCTGCTGCCGACCCTTACGATCTGGCGCAGGAACCTCGCCGGCATGGGCATCTATTCCCTGATCCTGATCGTCATCTACCTGGTCTGGGCGCGCGCCTCGCTGGTGATGTTCGCGCTGTTCTACCATGGCGGCATGCCGACCCTGGAAAGTTTCATCGCCCAGATATCGAAATTCGACAATATCGAGTTCCTGCTCGCCTATGTCGCCGTCGGCGGTTTTTTTGCGGGTCTGGTGTTCGCGTTTTCGGTGGTCTCGATCCCCATGATGCTGGATCGCAACCAGGACACCGTCACGGCGATGCTGGGCAGCTTCCTCGCGCTGGTGCGCAACCTGCCCGTGATGCTGGTCTGGGGCGCGCTGATCGTGTTCCTTACCGCAATCGGCATCGCCACCGCGCTGGCCGGCCTGGTCGTCACCATGCCGCTGGTCGGCCATGCCACATGGCATGCCTACCGGGCATTGATCGAACCGGCATGATCCCCGTCGCGGCGAAATGAAAGCCGTCCTGCTCGTCGTCGTCGGCACGCTGGCGGCTTGCCTGTATCTGGTCGGCCTTGCGCTCGACATGTTCTGGCTCAAACTGCTGACCAAGCCATGGCCGGTGCTGGTCCTCGGGCTCGCGGTGTGGCAATCGGGCGAACCACGCGCCGGCCGCCTGATCGCCTGGGGCCTGTTCTTCGGCGCCGTCGGCGATACCTGCCTCGCGCTGCCCAACGCCTTCCTGCCCGGCATGATCGCCTTCGCCATCGGCCATGGCCTGTACATCACCGCCTTCCTGCGCTGGAACCGCGAACCGGCACTGGCGCTGCTGGTTCCGGTGACGCTGTTCTGCGCCATCGGCTTGGGCCTGATGCTGCCAGGCGCCGGCGCGCTTGCCGTGCCGCTGGCGATCTACGTGGTGGCGATCGGCGCCATGATCTGGCGCGCCGCCGCCTGTGCGCTGGAGCCGGATGGCGATATCCTCGCACGCTGGAGTGCCCTTGCCGGAGCGCTGCTGTTCGGGCTGTCGGATTTCCTGATCGGCATCCACCGCTTCCACCAATCGCTTCCCGCCGCAGCCTTCGTCATCATCGTCACTTACTGGATGGCCCAGGCGCTGATTGCCGCGGCTGCGATCCGGCGCGGCGTGGATCGGAACGCCAGAGTGCCGTAGCGCCAGCGCCGACTATTGCCGGCGCGGCACGTCAGGCAGCGTCCGGCACGGCGAGCGAGACGATCGCGAGCCCGGCAATGACACTGAGTCGGTGCGTGGTCGAAGCGTCTGCGGATTCGGGGTTTCCGGCGATCACGAAGCCTTCCACGGGAACGGTGCCGGCGAGTATTCGAGCTCGGTCAGGGACAGACGATCCGGTTATCCATGAAAATGCCGGCTGCGACCTCACCCGGCCAAAGCTCGCAACCCGGATCGCCGGCGTAGCCGCCCGGCGTCATGGATAGAATGTCGATTTAGCCGCCGACCGTGGCGACCACGCCATGCGCCTGACCGAACTCAAGCTGCCCCTTGACCACACCGACGCCGACCTGCGCTCGGCCGTGCTTGCACGCTTGGGCATCGCCGATGGCGACCTGGTCGGCTACTCGATCTTTCGCCGCAGCCACGACGCGCGCAAGCCCTCGGCGATCACCTTCATCTACACCCTCGATATCGAGTTGCGCAACGAAGAATCCGTGCTGGCGCGCCTGCGTGGCGACCGTCACGTCGGACCGACGCCGGACACCGCCTACCGTTTCGTCACCGCGCCACCGGCAACGCCGCCGACCCCGCGTCCGGTGGTGATCGGCACCGGGCCCTGCGGCCTCTTTGCCGGCCTGATCCTGGCGCAGATGGGCTTTCGTCCACTGATCCTGGAGCGCGGCAAGGCGGTGCGCGAACGCACCCAGGACACCTGGGGGCTGTGGCGCAAGGGGCAGCTCAACTCCGAGTCGAACGTGCAGTTCGGCGAGGGGGGCGCCGGCACCTTCTCCGACGGCAAGCTCTACAGCCAGATCAAGGACCCGCGGTTTCGCGGGCGCAAGGTGCTCACGGAATTCGTCAAGGCCGGGGCGCCGGCGGAAATCCTCTACGTCGCCAAGCCGCACATCGGCACCTTCAAGCTGGTCGGCATGGTCGAGAACATGCGCGCCGAAATCGAGTCGCTGGGCGGCGAAGTCCGCTTCGGCAGCCGGGTCGAGGACATCGACATCGATCATGGCCAGGTGCGCGGCCTGCGCCTGGCCAATGGCGAATTTCTCGTGGCCACCCATGTCGTGCTGGCGGTCGGCCACAGCGCGCGCGATACCTTCGCCATGCTCCATGCGCGCGGCGTGCATGTCGAGGCGAAGCCGTTTTCGATCGGACTGCGCATCGAGCATCCGCAATCCCTGATCGACCGCGCCCGCCTCGGAAAGAATGCCGGCAACCCGCTGCTCGGCGCGGCCGACTACAAGCTGGTACACCACTGCGCCAATGGCCGCTCGGCCTACAGTTTCTGCATGTGTCCCGGCGGCACGGTGGTGGCCGCCACCTCCGAGCCCGGCGGAGTGGTCACCAACGGCATGAGCCAGTATTCGCGCAACGAGCGCAACGCCAACAGCGCGCTCGTGGTCGGCGTCACTCCCGCCGACTTTCCCGGTGACGGCAGCGACCCGCTGGCCGGCATCGCCTTCCAGCGCCACTGGGAACGCCTCGCCTTCGAGGCCGGCGGCGGCGACTACAAGGCTCCGGTGCAGCGCGTCGGCGACTTCCTGGCCGGACGGGCATCGACCACCCTGGGCTCGGTGCTGCCCTCCTACACCCCAGGTGTCCGGCCCACCGACCTGGCGCGCTGCCTGCCCGACTACGTGGTTGCCGCGCTGCGCGAGTCGCTGCCCGCATTCGCTCGCGAAATCGCCGGTTTCGCCATGGAGGACGCCCTGCTGACCGGAGTCGAAACCCGCACTTCGTCGCCGATCCGCATCACCCGCGACGAAGGCTTCCAGAGCCTCAACACGCGCGGCCTCTTTCCGGCCGGCGAAGGCGCCGGCTACGCGGGCGGCATCCTGTCGGCGGCGGTCGACGGCATCCGGGTAGCCGAGGCGGTGGCATTAACGCTCATGACCCCGAGTGCCGTCGGCGGAAGATGAAACACGCGAAAACCTTAATTTGCCCGCCCCCCTTCCGCTGCGCGGCCCACGGTTGGCTTTGCACAGCCAACCGGCTGCGGCGGCGCGACGCATGCGTCGCGAATTCCCGCCTCGCCCCTCGCGGGGGGGGTATTGGCAGGCGCGCTGCGCGCGGCTATCACGGGAACCTTCGAACAAGGCACTTCACGTTGAGCCGGGTGGCCGAGGCAAATCGTCGGAGCTCATAGCCAATCCATTTCCCAACGTACGCAGGGATCCAGCGCGGCCACCGCGCGCGCCGCGAACCCCGCCAAGGCATCGCGATCGCTCGCGTCGCGCCCGAGCAGCCAGCCGGCCAGCGGGCCCTGCGGATGGAAGTTCCATTCGGTCGGCGCGACGATGAAATAGTCGGCGATGCGCTCGCCCTCCAGCACGATCTCGTGCATCAGCAAGCCGCGTGCCGTTTCCACCAGTGCGCGCCCGCAGCCCGCTTCCACCGGAACCGCGCTCGCCGTGCCGCCGGCGCCGACTTTTTGATTTCCCGCGGCCCAGTCGCGCAGTTCCGCCAGGCGCGCCAGCCAGCGCATGGCCAGCGCGCCCGCGGCCATGCCGTCGCCGCATCCACGCCGGGCAAACGCACCGGTCTCGGCCGCCGCGCCTTGCCATTGCGGACGCTTGCAAAAGCCGGCGTCGAGTCGGGGAACGTGCGCCAGCGACCCGTGCGCATCGAACCCAGGCAACAGATGCAGCTTCGCGTCGCCGGCGTCCTCGATCTCCCGCAGGCGCCAGCCCAGATCCTCGATGCGTGGGCCGGCGAGGAAGGCCGCCAGTTCGGCACGGTGCCCGCCGCTCAGCCAGCGCATCGCCTCGACGAACTCGAACTGCATCGTCGGCGCGCCCAGCAGCGGCGGCAGGTCCAGCAGCCAGCGCCACAGGTGCTCGCGCAGCGCCTCGTGCTCAATACCGGGATCGACGTGCGCCGCGCAAGCGGTGCCGCGCGCCGCGGCCAGCGCGAGTCGCGCGGCGTGTCCCTGCGCCTTGCCGCAGAGCGCGAACAGCAGGGGCACCAGGCTCACGGCCTGCCCGGCGTTTCGCCCGCGCAAAGCCTGCGCCACCGCCGGGCGCTCGCTGCAAACCTCGACCGCATTGATCCGGCCATGGGCGCTGCCCAGCGTCAGGCGCACGCAGCCCGGATCGATGCCGGCGCTCATTCCCCGGCCAGCGGCAGGCGCAGCACGAACAGCGCGCCCCCTTTGGGATGGTTTTCGGCCGACAGGGTGCCGCCATGCCGTTCCACGATGCCGTAGCTGATGGCGAGGCCGAGGCCGGTGCCGCGCCCGACCGGCTTGGTGGTGAAGAAGGGATCGAAAAGCTTGTGCAGGTTCTCGGTCGGAATGCCGGGCCCGCTGTCGCGAAACCCGATCACGCCGATGCCGCCCTCGACGCGCCCGGAAATTTCCAACCGCCGCTCGCGGGCGTTCTCGGTGGCATCCGCCGCGTTCTGGACCAGATTCATCACCACCTGCTGCAACTGTCCCGGCGAGCCCGTGACCTCGATCGTCGGCGGCAGATCGAGCTTGACCTCGAACTGGTTCGCCGTGGCCTTGCACACCCACTGCACGGCACGCCCGACCACCTCGACCAGGTCGAAGGCGCGCCGCTCGTCGCGATCCGTCGCGGAAAACCGCTTCAGCGCATCGACGATGTCGCGCGTGCGCTCGGCCCCCTCCACCGTGCCGTCGATCAGCGACGGCAGGTCGTCCAGCATGTGGTCGATGCGCAGCTCGGCGCGCAGCGCCTCGCGTTCATCCAAAGGCAATTCGCCATGCACCGCCGCGAGGTAACGCGCCAGGCGCAGCGCATATTTCTTCAGCGCCACGGTATTGCCGTAGACGAAGCTGATCGGATTGTTCAGCTCATGCGCGACCCCCGCCACCAATCGACCCAGCGAGGCCATTTTCTCGGAGTGGACCAGTTGCTGCTGGGTGGTCTTGAGGTCCTCGTGGGCGCGGCGCAAGGCCTGGTAGGCGCGCCGCAATTCACCCACGGGGCGCCCGGTAATGACCAGGCCCAGCATCTTGCCGACGCCGTTATAGCGTGGCGTGCAGTTGAGCGAGACCGGAATCGCGCTGCCGTTGGCCGCCTTCAGCAGCATCTCGCAGTCCTCGACGGCATGACCGTCGGGATCGCCGAACAGGCGCCCGGCCCGCTGCCGCGACTCCTCGTCGGCAAACAGATCGAACACCGTGCAGCCGTGCAGCGAATCGGCATCGACGCCGAGCAGGGAGGCCAGCGCGGCATTCACGCTTTCGATCACCCCGGCCCGGCTGCAGACGATCAGCAAGTCGGACATCGAGGTCAGCACCGAGGATATGAACTGCTGGGTGTCCTCCAGCGTCGCGTTCTTCTCCTCCAGAGCCACTTCGTATTGCAGCAGGTCGTTATAGACCTCGTCCATCTTGCGTATCACGTCGAGCCAGATTCCGTCCTCCGCCGAGGCACCGGCGGCGGCGGCGAGCATTTCGACGGTCAGGGCCGAACGCGGCTCGTCGATCTGCGGCTCGGGCAATGCGCCTGGATTCGATGGGGGCTTTGCGCTCATGGGCGAAATGTACCTCAGCCGGCACTCTGCTGTGAGGACCGTGCCGCGCCCGCCCGTCGTCAGGCAGTCGGCAGCGGCCGATAGACCTTTCGGAAGCGGGCCTCTTCGACGATGCCGAAATCACCCGGGGCATATTGCAGCAGCCAGTCTCGTGCCGCGCCGTGCAGCAGGTCGCCCCCGGCCGAGCGGGCAACGGCGAACGATGCGGCCATCTGTTTCGCCCGCACCGGTATCGGTCGGGAGCGATAGCCG
The DNA here is from genome assembly GCF_017302275.1 of Sulfuritalea sp. Lineage (GTDB taxonomy): Bacteria > Pseudomonadota > Gammaproteobacteria > Burkholderiales > Rhodocyclaceae > Sulfuritalea. The sequence goes on along the minus strand of NZ_JAFLDR010000028.1, from coordinate 24,264 downwards.
CCATCCTCCCCGGCTCGCAGCGGAGCGACGGGCAGGTACCTGGCTTCGAAGCGGGCGCGCGACACGCTCCAGCGGTCGCCGGTGGAGCCGGTGATCAACGCGTCACCGGCGGAATAGCGATTGGGGCCTTCGCGGCTAGCCAGTTCACCGTCCGTCCGGGCAAAGACGACCGCGACGATTTCGTCCTTGGCGAACCAGTCGGCTGCCGGATCGCCGGCAAGATCGACATTCATCAGTTCGCGCACGAAAACACCTGCGGCAAACTACTGCGCCCTGGCCCGGGAGTCGGCCACGGCCCTGGCCAGTTCCTCTCCGGTCTGGTAATGCGGCACCTTGACCACCAGCCGCCAAATGCGCCGGAGGAAGCTGTTGCTGCCGGCGACTTCATCCTTCCAGTACTTGTCCGCGAGCTCCAGGTTGCGCTTTTCGTCGAGTCCGAAAGCATCCTTCGAAGCCTGCCCGCCGAAAATAAAAAGCCGGCCACCGATGATCTTCCAGGTATCGGCGTCGCCGCCCCAGGGGATGCCATAGGCGATGCCGTTGGCGCAATAGCCACCGTACTGGGGCAGGTAGCGGGTCGGGTCGCGATCGAACATGGCCTTGTGCTCGGGGCTGGCAAAACGGAAGGTGACCTCCTCGTAGGTGCTGGTCAAGCGCGGGTTGCCCTGCACGTACTTGCCCTGCTGGAAATAGGCCACCACATCCGCGCCCTTGAGCATGACGCTGCCGTCAGCGCCCTCAGCCACCGCGTTGACCGGCTTCAGCTTGCCTCTTGGGTTCTGCGCCAGCATGGAACCGCAGCCGGATAGGGCAAGCGCAAGCAGCAGCGCGAGGACCATGCCGCCGAAGTGCAACTTCATCACGTCGTATCCATCGAGAGTTGGGGAACCGGCCGCGGGCCTTTCCACCCGTTCGGCACCACGCTGTCGCAACTGGCATAAGGTGCCGGCCAGCCCAGCAAGCGGCTCGCCTCCTCGCAGCGTCGCCGCAGGTCGTATGCATCGCGGCCGCCGAGGTGCACGATTCCGTAGCGGTAACTGCCCAGCCACTTGTAATCCCGCGCCATCGAGCCGCGCGGCTTGGGAAAGGTGAACAGCAGCGCGTCGGGAAAGCGCCGGGCGAATTCCCGCTGCCTTTCGGGTTGCGGCATTGGCGGGCGCAGCGTCGGATCGAACAGGCGATAAACCAAACTGGAAGCGGCGCCGGCGACCGGCACCGTGCGCGGCAGCAGCGCCGGATCGCGCCCGTGGGCCAGTTCCAGTGCGACGCGATGCAGGTCGACGCCCTCGACCCGCAGGTACAGGTCGGAAAACTGGGCCGCCATGCGCGGATTGAATTCGATCACCGTGAGCTTGCCGCTGGCGGGATCGTGGAAGAACTCCATGTTGAACATGCCGTGGCTGTAACCCACGGCGGCCAGGAAGCGTCGCGCCACATCCAGCGCCTGCAGTCGCACCCGTGCATCGATCCGGCTCGGGTAGTCGAAACGCATGAAGGCCTGCGTGCCGGGATACATCACCGATTCGACGATGCCCAGATCGCGCAGTTCGCCGCCGAAGACGTAGCCGTCGAGGTTGTACTGTTGCCCGTCAACGGGCCGCTCGATCAGCATGCGGTGGGCCGTGCCTGCCTGCGGCAGGCGCTTGCGCGCGACGCGTTCGAAGGGCTCGACCAGGTGGCGTATGACCCACAGTTCACCGACCCCGAAACGCGTCAGGGCGTGCAACTCGGCGCGGCTTTCAACGCGGCGCGCGAGGACGGAGAACGCCGCCTTCACCGGCTTGACGAACAGCGGGTAGTCGAGCCCGTCGGGCGCCGGGTCGCCGTAGCGGGCAGCCAGCGGGGCGAAAGACGCATTGGCTTCGGGGGCGACCCGCTGCAGGACTTCACGCGCATGCAGCTTGTGCTGGCAGGCCAGCACGGCATCGACCGGCGTGCCGGGCCAGCCCATGCGTTCCGCCAGCAAGGCGGCGGCGAGCGCGCCGAACTGCTCGTGGTTGGAAATCACCGCCCGCCAGCCGGCGCGGCCGGCACGGGCGGCAAGGCGTTCCACCATGCGTTCCATGTCGAAAAACGCCAGATGGGCATTGCTCGGAAAGCTGAACAGGTCGAACCCTATCGAATCCTGCGGAAATCCATCAAACCAGCGCCCGAACCCGATGCGATCCCAGTCGTAATTGAACAGGACCAGGTTGCGCGCCGGCAGCGAAGCGCTCATCGGTCGCGTGCGCCGGCCATGACGAACACGCCGCGCCGTTCCAGCAACTTTCCGCTCACCAGCGGCACGAGGCCGATCGCGGCCAGCGCCAGCAGCAGGCCCGGCGACAACAGGCCCTGCGGGGAGCCGACGCGGGCCAGTTCGACCCCGGCATGGGCGTAGGCCAGGGTGCTGGCGAACATGCCGACAAAACTGACCCAGGCGAAGGTCCACAAGCGCATGCCGGTGAGGCCGGCGGCCAGATTGACGACCACGAACGGAATCATCGGCAGCATGCGCAGGCTGAACAGGTAGAAGGCACCGTCCCGGGCAAAGCCGGCATCCAGTTCGCGCAACCTGGCGCCGTGGCGCCGCACCACCGCCGCCCTCAGGAAACGGCGCGAGCCAAGCATGGTCAGCACCGCACCCAGCGTGCAGGCCGACAGGCTCAACAACGTGCCGCCCAGCAATCCGCAGGCAGCACCCGCGGCCAGCAACAGGAGCGAACTACCGGGCACCGCGAACGCGGCCATCAGCACCTGCGCGCAGAACAGCAGGCAAGTCACAGCGAATGGATGGGTACGATGCAGGCCAACGATATCCCCGACGGTCGCGACCGCCTGCGCGGGATCCGGCAGTCCGCCGCCATGGGCGATCCACCCCGCAATGATCGCCAGCAAGCCTGTCGGAATGAGGAAAATTGGAGCGCGCAAGGGATTCTTGTTCTTTTGCAATGAATTATTGAAGCATGAAGTCCGCCGTCAGTGTACACGATCCGCGCATCACGGTCGCCAGCGGGAGCAGGTTCGGCATCGTCGGGCTGGTGCGGCGCCATTCCGATCGGGTAGGATGGCGCAATGCCTGATTTCCCTGTCCTGACCACCAGCCTGCGTCGCCTGGGGCTGGTATTCTGCATCTTGCAGCAGGCCGGACCTGCATTCGCCGCGCAGCCCGGGGGAGCGCCTGTTGCCGCCGAACCCCTGCGCATCGGGGTACTGGCATTTCGCGGCCCGGAACGCGCGCGCGCGGAGTGGCAGGCCCACGCCGAATTCCTTGAAAGCAAGCTGGCGCCTCGCCGCTTCAGCATCGTGCCGCTGACCTTGGACGAATTCGGTCCGGCCATCGCGCAGCGTCGGATCGACCTCGCCATCACCAACAGCGGTCACTATGTCGCACTCGAATCCGGTGGTCGCATCTCGCACATCGCGACCATGCGCACCGCCGGGCCGCAAGGGCCGGTGGGCCGCTTCGGCGGCGTGGCCATAGCCCGTGCCGGTCGCGACGACCTGAAGACCTATGCCGACCTGCGCGGCAAGCGGGTCGCGGTGCCGGACGTCAAGGGCTTCGGCGGCTGGCAGGTGCACCTGCGCGAAGCCCGCCATGCCGGCATCGAACTGGCACGCGACCTGGGCGGCGTAATCGAGTTGCGGAGCCAAGACAATGTCATCGAAAGCGTGCTCGACGGAACGGCGGACGCCGGATTCATCCGCTCCGACCTGATCGAGAACCTGACCGCGGCCGGAGCGCTGGATCCGTCCCGATTGCAGGTGATCAGCCCCCGCCAGACCGCCAATTTTCCCTACCAGCACAGTACCCAACTCTATCCGCAGTGGCCATTTGCACGACTCGATCATGTTTCCGAGGAACTCGCGCGCGACCTGCTGATAGCGCTGCTCGACATGCGCCCTGAACATCCGGCGGCGCGCGCCGCCGGCATCCACGGCTGGACCCTGCCGCAGAATTACCAGAGCATCCACGACCTGTTCCTCGAATTCCGCCTCGAGCCGTATGCCGACCTGCCAGTCGAACTGTCCGACGCCATTGCGCGTTACGGCAAGCCGCTGTTCCTCGCCGCCGCGTCGATCATCTCGCTACTGCTGGCCGCGCTCTGGTACATCGCGGTCAGCAATACCGCCTTGCGTCGCAGCAAGGAGCGCCTGCAACTTGCCGCCGGCGTCTTCGAACACGCGCAGGAGGGCATCATGATCACCGATTCGAGCGGCGCGGTGATCGATGCCAACGACACCTTCCTCGCCTTGACCGGATACTCCCGAGACGAGGTGCTGGGACGCAATCCGCGCTTCCTTTCTTCCGGAGAGCAGCGTCCGGAGTTCTATCGGGAGATGTGGGATAACCTCCTGCGAACCGGTTTCTGGCGCGGCGAACTGGTCAATCGCCGCAAGGACGGGTCGCTATACGTGCAGCAGACCAGCATTTCCGCCGTGCGCGACAGGCGCGGAAGAATCCGGCATTTCATCGGCTTGTCGAGCGACGTCAGCGCGCTGCGCGAATCGCAGAAGCGCCTCGAGCAAATGGCCTACTTCGATACACTGACCGGCTTGCCCAACCGGCGCATGCTGTCCGATCGGCTGTACCAGGCAATCGCCCAGGCCCGCCGTTCCGAAAAGCTGCTGGCGGTCTGCTATCTGGACCTGGATGAATTCAAGGCGATCAACGACACCTGGGGCCACGCCGCCGGCGACACCTTGCTGGTCGAAGCCTCCCGCCGCCTGCAGGCCCGCGTCAGGGCCGGCGACACGGTCAGCCGAATGGGCGGCGACGAATTCGTGCTGCTGCTGGGCAGCCTGACCAGTTTCGAGGAATGCGAAATCGCGCTCGAACGCATACGCGACGCCATGGTACGTCCCTTTTTCCTCAGAGAGGGCGAGGCACGCGTCTCTTGCAGCATGGGTGTCACCCTGTATCCGCTGGACGGCGACGATCCGGACATGCTGCTGCGCCATGCCGACCAGGCCATGTACCTGGCCAAGCAGGGAGGCAGGAATCGGTTTACCCTGTTCGACGCCGAGCACGACCGCATTTCCGAAATGCGGCGCGAATCGCGCAGGGCCGTGCAGGATGCCATGGGCAAAGACCAGTTGGTCCTGTACTTCCAGCCTCAGGTCAACATGCGCAGCGGGCAGGTCGTCGGCGCGGAAGCACTTGTCCGCTGGCAGCACCCGGAGCGCGGCTTGCTCGATCCGGGCGAATTCATGTCGACGGTTGAACTGGTGGGCCTGCATGCGCCGCTGGGAGGGTGGATACTGAGCAATGCGATACGCCAGTACGAAGCCTGGAGCATGGGCAACCGCGACCTGAAGCTCAGCGTAAACATCGCCGCCGAGCAGTTGCACACCGATGGCTTCGTGGAAAACCTGCGCGAACTTCTTGCGCGCCACCCGGCCGTCGCAGCGCATCGACTGGAACTGGAAGTCCTCGAGACAACCGCACTCGATGACCTCGCCAAGGTGTCGCGCGTGATCGAGGATTGCAGGGCACTGGGTATCAGCTTTGCCATCGACGACTTCGGCACCGGCTACTCGTCACTCTCCTACCTGAAGCAGCTGCGTGCCGATACCCTGAAAATCGACCAGTCCTTCATCCGCGACATGCTGGCCGACCCGGACGACCTCTCCATCGTCGATAGCATCGTCGGCCTCGCCGCCGCCTTCAGGCGCAACGTCATTGCCGAGGGCGTCGAGTCGATTCGCCATGGCCGCCTCCTGTTGCAGCTCGGCTGCGAGCTGGCCCAGGGCTATGCCATCGCCCGCCCCATGCCGGCGGGAGAACTTCCGTCCTGGATCGCCGCCTGGCGGCAACCGCCGGAATGGCGCGACGTACCGATATGGCCGCGCGAGGATCTGCCGTTGCTGACCGTCGAAATCGATCACCTGTGCTGGACCTCGCAACTGGAGGCCACGATCAAGTCACCCCCGGGCCACACCGCCCCGTCGCCACCATTGGACCCGCACGCTTGCCGTTTCGGGCACTGGCTGGACCTGTCCGGCCGCGATCGCTATGGCAGCTACGCCAGTTTTCAACACGTCGAGCAGGCTCACGAGCGTGTGCATGCGGTGGGTTGCGAGATCGATCGACTCGCGCGCGAGGACAGGGAAGCGGCACGCAGGCAGTTTTCAGATCTGTACGCTCCGCGCGACGAACTGCTGCAGGCGCTGGCGCGCTTGCGTGAGGAAGTCCAGTCGGGCCGCGTATAGCGGATCAATGCACCGTGCAGACCATGCACGGATCGAAGCTGCGAACCACGTGGTGAATGGCCGCCGGCAGCGGCGCGGCTGGATCGGCCGGCAGGCCGGCCAGCGCCTGTTCGAGAGCGCCGGGCTGGCCCCCCGAGTCGCGCGGCGAGAAATTCCAGGTGGTCGGGGCGATGATCTGGTAATTGTGGATGCGGCCGCGGCGCACCGTCAGCCAGTGACCCAGCGAACCTCGCGCAGCCTCGACGAGGCCTGTGCCGGAGGTTTCGTCCGCCAGCCCCGCCGTGATGCACCAGGGTTCACCGGGCACCAATTCACCGAGCCAGCGTTCCATCGCCGGCAGCACCAGGGCCAGCTCCAGCAGGCGGGCGACAACGCGGGCGGCGACGCTGCCGCCGTCGCGGGCGACCATGTCGCGCGCCAGCGGATGCCCCGCCACCATCTGCCGCGCCAGTGCGCCGGTTTCCACCACCTGGCCGCCCAGGCGCGGTGCCTTGCACCACGAATAGGCTCCCTCCTTCTCGGCCACCGGCAGCGTGCTGCCCTCGGCTGGTGGCTGGGCCTGTCCGGTGGCGGCGTACCAGGCGTGGCTGGTGTCCTCGTCGATCAGGGCGGCATCCAGCGCACATGGCGCGCCGTGCCACACGCCGGCCGGGAACAACCGACGACCGCCTTCGTCGTAGCAACCGTAACTCATGTAGCGGTCGGTACCGCGCCCGAGTCGCCAGAGGTCGAGGTCGGCGGCGATCGCGAGGAAGCTTCGCAAGTCGCCGCCCTGACCGGATGCGGCCCAGGATTCGAGTTCGCCACGGCTCGAAATCGCCGCGATCACCTCCAGACGGGCGCCGAAGGTGACGCTTTCGAGGAAGGCGCGGAATTCGCGGACGATGCGATGCAGGCGGAAGACCTCGGAACTCTGCAGCGGCCGCGTCGAGCCGCCCGGCTGCACCGCCAGCGTGTGAGGCCACTTGCCGGCGAGGAGGCCCATCGCCTGCATGAAGCGGGCGCGCCCCGGCAGCACTTCGTTGACCGCGGTGCCGACCGTGGCGCGGAAGCGCTCCGCGGCGCCGTGGTGCCAGCGCCGACTTTTATATTCCGCACGGGCGAAGTCAGGCATGAAGAACAGGTAGAAATGCGTGAAGTGGTCGGCCATGTTTTCCGCCGCCAGCGTCAGGTTTGCGGACAGGCGGCCGTTGGCCGGCGGCGCGATGCCCGCCGCATCGGCCAGCGCCAGCGCGGCGGCGGCCGATTGCGCCACCGAGCAGATGCCGCAGATGCGCGGCACCAGCACCAGCGCATCGGCCGGCAGCTTGCCTTGCAGGATTTGTTCGAAGCCGCGATACAGCGGCGAATTGACATAGGCCGCTGCTACCTGCCCGGCGTCGATGTCGAGCGTGACCTCAAGGTCGCCCTCGACGCGATTGAAGGGGCCGACAATGCGACGGGTCATTTTTTATTGCGCTTGACCGACGGCGCGCGCAGCTGGTGGTCGGCCGTGGCGTTCTCGCGCACACGCGCCGGCGTTGCCGATTTCGACAGGGCGGCGAGCGCGATGAACCAGGCCTTGGGCATGTCGGCCGGCAGGCCGATGGGGATGCCGGCTACCTTGGGCGTGGTTTCGAAGGCGTGGCCAGGTTCCTCGAAGCCCGGCTCGGTGCAGCGGATGCAGGCGTAGCCGCCGCGCAGGCAGGAACCTTCGCCGTTCCACAGCCGCTGGTTGCAATCGGCATGGGCCTGGGTACCGGCACACCCCAGATGCTCCATGAGGCAGCCCTGGTCGGAATGTTTCTGGGCGCTGGCCTTGAATTCGTAGTACTCGTTGCGAGGACAGCCGTGGTGCACCAGTTGGTCGGCATAGAAGCGCGGCCGGCCGTAGTCATCGAGCTGGGCCGCGCCGAGACGCCCATGTGCCAGTGCCGCCAGCGTCTCTGTCATCCAGTCCGGATGCGGCGGACAACCGGCGACGTTGATCACCGGCAGGCCGCTCGGGTCGCGAAACTCGGGCCCGAGCAGGCCGCCGGCCATTTCGCCGTCGTACTGCAGGCCGCAGGCATCGGTCGGGTTCATGCCCGCCGCGGTAATGCCGCCCCAGGCCGAGCAACTGCCGATGGCGACGACATGCTTCGCGCGCCCGGCGATCTGCTTGATCCAGTCGATCATCGGTCTGGCGCCACCGCCGAAGCGATGAAAGCCGCCGCTGCCGCGCGGCCCGCGCAGCAGGGAGCCTTCAACGCACAGCACATCGACCGATTCCCTGCCGTCGGCACAGCGCGCGATCAGTTCGCGCGCGTCATCCAGGCAGGCCTCGGACAGGCTCGGATGCCACAGGATCTCGATGCCCTCGTCCGCCAGCAGGCGGAACAGCGGGCCCTGCTCGCTGCCCAGCCAGGACAGGGTGCAACCGCCGCAACCGCCCGACTGGAGCCAGAGCAGATTCATTCGGCATCTCCATCGAGACCAAGGCGCGCAAGCTTCATGCGCAGGCCGACGCGGGTCAGGCCCAGTTCCTCGGCGACGCGCGTCTTGTTGCCCTTGTGCCGTTCCATGGTCGCGGCGATCACCTGCCCCTCGAGCCGGTCCAACCGGTCCTTGAGCGTGCCGCTTTCGCCATCGACCGCGAAGCTCGCGCCGGACATGACCTTCGCCACACGCAGGCGCGGCGACAGCAGCTCCGCGTCGAGCAGGTGGCCCTCCGCCAGCGCCAGCGCGCGCATGACTTCGTTCTGCAGTTCGCGCACATTTCCGGGCCAGTGATAGGCCAGCAAGGTCTTCAGCGCCGCGTCGGAAAATCGCCGTCCGGCCAGCGCCGACTCTTTGAAAAGACCGCCGACGATCAGCGGGATATCCTGCGGCCGTTCGCGCAGGCAGGGCATGTGCAGGCCGATGCCGGCGATGCGGTAGTACAGGTCGCGGCGGAAGCGCCCGCTGGCGACATCGGCCTCCAGGTCGCGGTTGGTCGCGGCAATGATGCGCACGTCCACCGGCACGGTGCGCGCGCTGCCCACCGGACGCACCTCGCCTTCCTGCAGGGCGCGCAACAGCTTGACCTGGAAGGCCGGCGACGTGTCGCCGATCTCGTCGAGGAACAGCGTGCCGCCGTCGGCCTGCTGGAACAGGCCGATCCGGTCTTCATGGGCGCCGGTGAAGGCGCCCTTCTTGTGGCCGAAGAGCTCGGCTTCGAGCAGGGTATCGGGCAGCGCACCGCAGTTCTCGACGACGAAGGGACGCTGCGCACGGTCGCTGGAAAAATGGATCGCGCGGGCCAGCAGCTCCTTGCCGGTGCCAGATTCGCCGGTGATCAGCACCGACAGTTCGTGCCCAGCGATCTTCCGCGCCAGTTCGCAGACGGCATTGAGCGGACTGTCGGCGGCACGGGCGAGGCGGTCGAAGCCCGAGCGCGCCTTGAGCGTGCCACGCCGGCTGGCGACGCGCTGTACCAGCAATTCCGGGCTGTCGCGCAGATCGAGCGACAGGCGCTGGTTTTCCTGCTGCAGGCGCCACAAGTCGGCCGCGCTCTTCAGCGTCAGCAGCAATTGCTCGGGATGCCAGGGCTTGAGCAGGTATTGCCAGATGCCCGCCTGGTTGATGCCGGCGATGATGTCCTCGGCATCGGTGTAACCGGACAGGATCAGCCGCACCGTGTCCGGCCACTGGCTGCGCACGCGGCGCAGGAACTCGACGCCCTGGGTGCCGGGCATGCGCTGGTCGGACAGCACGATGTGCACGAACTCGCGCGCCATGACGGCTTCGCCATCCTCGGCCGATGCGGCGGTGAACACCGTGAAGTCCTCTTCCAGCGTGCGGCGCAGGGTCTCCAGCGAGCGCGGCTCGTCATCGACCACCAGCACGGAAAGTGGCGCAGGCGTTCTCATTCGGGAACGGTCCAGCCGAGGTCGCGGTGCCGCGCCAGATGGCGCGGGGTCCAAGATGCCAGCGACTTGCGCACGAAATGGTGGCGCGCGACATGGTAGCTCGGGTCGAAGCCGTAGAAGTTGCGCCGCATCTGCGCCAGTTCCTCCGCGCGGTAGGCGGCGAGTGGCTTTTCCGCTTCGTCCCTGGCGCGGCGCTCGCGCTTCGCGGCAAGGCGTTCGTTCAGGTCCGGGGCCGATGCGATCTCCATGGCGCGCCGCGCCACGTCGGTGCGGAAGGCCGCGGCATCGCCGGCCAGGCAGGCATCGCTGAAGCCGGTCCCGACCGCGGCCTGCGCGGTCAGCGGCTGGCGGTTGCGCATGATGTCGCGCGCGCCCTGGTCGCCGACGCGGCGCGGCAGCAGGTAGGTCCAGTATTCCGAGCCGTAGAGGTTGCCCATGTTCTTGTAGTGCGGGTTCAGCATCACGCCGTCGCGCGCCCACACCAGGTCGGCGGCACGCGCCAGGAAGCAGCCGCCGGCGCCGGCATTGCCCCCCAGCGCGGCGATGGTGATCTGTTTGCCGCTGTCGATGAGTTCCAGGGCCAGGTCGTTCATCGCGTTGATGTTGTGCCAGGATTCGTCGGCCGGCGATCCGTCGTTGAGGCTCGCCGCCTCGATCACGTTGAGGTGGATGCCATTGGACCAGAAGTCGGCACCGCCCTGCAAGACGATCACGCGCACCGGGCGCGCCTTGGCCCAGGCCAGGGCTTCGCGCAAGCGACGGCACTGCGCGGTGGACATCGCGCCGTTATAGAACTCGAAATGCAGGAAGCCCACCGCATTTTCGTCACTACCCGATTCTTCCCAGGCGATGTCCTGCCAGGTGGCGTGGTCGGCGCGTGCCCAGCCGGCCAGCGGCGCGTCGGGCAACTGCGCGGCCTCGGCGGCAAAGGCCAGCGTCGCCGGCAGCTTGAAATCTCCTTCGCGTCTGGCATGGCCGATCCAGATCGCACCGTCGCGGGTGCGCCGCAACAGCGCCGTCTCGCGCCGGGCCACGACATCGCCCGGGGCGGCGTCCGGCCCACCATGCAAACGCGCCTCCGGCCAGGCATCGAAGATCTGGCAGGGAATGCCGAAAAGGCTGTCGGCGACGCCGGGAAAGCCGTCGGCGGCGTCGATCTTGCGCAGCACGGTGGCGCTGTCGTCCTGCTGCCAGTCGATAGCGCGCTCAGTCTGCGTCATCAGCGGCCGCAGGCGGCCGCGCGCGCCGGGCCAGTCGGCCAGCGGCGTCGGCAGTTCGTGCGCCGCGTAACGCTCGACGGCCTGCAGCACGGCCGTCACCGCCGCCTGCGTCACCTCGTTGCGATAGATGCTGGATTTCTTCGCCGCGCGCAGCGAAAACTTCGCCGTGGCCCAGACCGGCCCGGCATCCATCTCGGCTTCCGCCTGCAGCACTGTCACGCCCCACTCCGCCGCGCCTTCCAGCAAGGCCCAGTCAAGCGCAGATGGACCGCGATCGCCGACGATGCCGGGATGCACGACCAGGCACACATGCCGCCGCCAGATCGAAGCGGGGATCGCGCGGCGCAGGTAGGGCGCGACGATCAGGTCGGGTCTGAACAGCGCCACGGCCTCCTCGGCGACGCTGTCGGCGATGTCGAACTCGATCGATATCTCGTGTCCACACCCCTGCAATGCCGCACCCAGCCGCTGCGTCAGGCTGTTGAAGGCGTGGGTCAGGAGCAGGATGCGCATCGGCAGGCCACTCAGCAAATGCGGGGCAACTGGTCGCCCGCCAGCCAATCGACGATGCGTTTGCCGCCAAACGTGGTTGTCATCTGCACGAAATGGTGGTCGTCGGCGATCACGTCGCCAATGTAGCAGGCGTCGCGCCCCAGCGGATGGGCGCGCATGGCGTTGAGCAGCAGTTCGGCATCGGGCGCATCGCAGATCACCACCAACTTGCCTTCGTTGGCGACATAGAGCGGGTCGAGGCCGAGGAATTCGCAGGCCGCGGCGACCACCGGTTTCACCGGGATCGCCTTCTCGTAGAGCATCATGCCGACGCCCGACTGCCCGGCGATTTCGTTGAGCGTCGCCGCCAGCCCGCCGCGCGTGGGATCGCGCAGGCAGCGCAGGCCGGCGCCGGTGGCCAACATCGCGGCGATCAGACCGTTCAGGGCCGCGGTGTCGGATTCGATGGTCGCTTCGAAGGTCAGGTTCTCGCGCTTGCTCATGATGGCGACGCCGTGGTCGCCCAGCGAGCCGGAAACCAGGATCACGTCGCCCGGCCGCGCGCGGCTGCCACCGAGCTCGAGGCCGTCGGGCAGCACGCCAACGCCCGTGGTGGTGATGAAGACGCCGTCGCCCTTGCCGCGCTCGACCACCTTGGTGTCGCCGGTCACCACCGGCATGCCGGCCTCTTTCGCGGCGGCGGCCATGGACTCGACGATGCGCGCCAGGTCGCCCAGCGGAAAGCCCTCCTCGAGGATGAATCCGGCCGACAGGTAGAGCGGCGTGGCACCCATCACGGCCACGTCGTTCACCGTGCCATGCACCGAGAGGCAGCCGATGTCGCCGCCGGGGAAAAACAGCGGCGAGACGACATGCGAATCGGTGGACATCACCAGGCGTCCGGGGCGCCCCCTGAAAGTCGGCGCCGGCAGCACGGCGCCGTCGTTGCCCTGTCCAAGGTATTCGTTGCCGAGGTGTTTGGCGAAGAGCTCGGAAATTAGCTGCACCATCGAGCGCCCACCCGAGCCGTGCGTCAGGTCGACGCAGCCGTGCTTCAAGTCCAGTGGCCGCACGTAGCCCCTCTTGACCTCGCCCATCAGTGCATGTCCTTGTATCGTCCGTAGCTGTAGTGCGCGGCGCAGGCGCCCTCCGAGCTCACCATGCAGGAGCCGATCGGATTCTCGGGCGTGCACACGGTGCCAAATATCTTGCAGTCCTGCGGGCGCTTGACGCCACGGAGTATCGCGCCACATTCGCAGGCCTTGTTGTCCGGCACCGAGCGGTAGTCCAGATTGAAGCGGCGCTCCGCGTCGAAGGCAGCGTAACGCTGGCGGATGCGCAGCGCCGAATAGGGCACGACCGACAAGCCGCGCCACTCGAATTCGCGGCGCAGTTCGAAGACATCGGCGACGCGGTCCTGCGCCTTGAGGTTGCCGTCGCGCGTCACGGCGCGGGCGAACTCGTTCTCGACCGCGGCGCGCCCTTCATTGACCTGGCGCACCAGCATCAGGATGGCCTGCATCACGTCCAGCGGCTCGAAGCCGGCGATGACCACGGGCTTGCGGTATTCCTCGGCGAAGAATTCGTAGGGCCGGCTGCCGATCACGGTGGACACATGGGCCGGGCCGATGAAGCCGTCGAGCGGCACCGTGCCCCATTGCCGCACTTCCGGCGATTCGAGGATGTTGCTGATCGCCGAAGGCGTCAGCACGTGGCAGCAGAGCACGCTGAAATTCTTCAGCCCTTCGGCATCGGCCTGCTGGATCGCCACCGCCGTCGGCGGCGTGGTGGTCTCGAAGCCGATGGCGAAGAACACCACTTCGCAATCCGGATTGTCGCGGGCGATCTGCAGCGCGTCGATGGTCGAATACACCATGCGGATATCGCCGCCGCGCGCTTTCGCCTTCATCAGCGAAAGCCCGTCGGAAGCCGGTACGCGCAGCGTATCGCCGTAGGTGCACAGGATCACGCCCCGCTCCAGCGCCAGCCGGATCGCCAGGTCGACGCGACCGATGGGCAGCACGCAGACCGGGCAGCCGGGACCATGCACCATGCGCACCGTGGGCGGCAGCAGGTCGCTCAAGCCATAACGCGAAATCGCATGGGTATGTCCGCCGCAGAATTCCATGAAGCTGTAGTTGCGCCCGGGCTGGACCGTGGCGGCAATACTGGCACCGAGATTCCTCGCCAGTTCGCCATCGCGAAATTCGTCGATGTATTTCACGAGGCCGCGCCGGCTTCCGCGTTCATTTCGGCAAACAGCGCCAGGGTCTTCTCGGCCTCTTCAGGATCGAGTTTGGTCAGCGCATAGCCGACATGCAGGATCACGTAGTCGCCAACCTGCACGTCTGACAGTAACGCCAGTGAAATTTCTTTCCGTACACCGCCCAGGTCCACTATCGCCGTGTCATTGGCGCCGACTTCTATTACTTTTACTGGAAGTGCCAAACACATATTAGTTTCCTCAGAGCACGCCAAGGGGGATGGGTGACCGCCGCTGCTCGTGTCCTCCGAGCCGGGCTTCGCCCGACTCTCCCCCTTTACCTCGCTGCGTCGGCCACCCATCCCCCTTGGCGGAATACGCCCTTGCCGTGCAACCGTCGCACAGCAACAACGTCACCGGATCTGGAGGGTGGGGTGTTCTGCGCAGCGAAGTAAAGAAGGGCGTAGGCAGGGTTTCGCGGAGCACTGCTCCGCGCTGCCGCAGCCGGCTTGCCATGCAGGGCAAGCCGTGGGGCGAGGAGCCCGAAGGGCGACGACGGATGACATGAGCGGAGTAGAACACCCCACCCTCCAGATCCCGCGCCAGCGCCAAATCCGCGAATGTTTTCATCGGCTCTCCAGCGAGTGAAGCGCAACCCACGCCTGCCCCAGCGCCAGCCCCGCATCACCGGGCACCAGCTTGATCGGCGCCAGCATGCGCAGTCCAAGAGCTTCCAAATCGCGACGCAGGCCGGCCGACAACAGACGGTTGAAGAAGCAGCCCCCGCCAAGCGCCACGGTTTCGATTCCCGCCGATACACAGGCACGCTGCGTCCACTCGCTGAGCGCCGCCACCAGCGTCGCATGGAACAGGGCCGCGCCCTGCTCCGCATCGCGCTGGCCGGCGAGTTCACCCAGCAGCGGGCGCAGGTCGAGCACGCCATCGTCGAGACGCCAGCCATCGGCCATCGCTTGCGGCCAGCCTTCGGCCTCGATGCGCCGCGTGGCCGCCTGCTCCAGCTTGATCGCCGCTTCGGCGTCCATGTCCATTTTCAGGCAAAGCCCGAGCAGGCCGGAAGCGGCGTCGAACAGGCGGCCGGCGCTCGAGGTGCGCGGGCAGTTCAGCTTCTTTTCCAGCATCGCCAGCACCGTGGGGACGCCCGGTTCGCCCGGATAGCGCGCCGCCACCTCGTGGCCGCGACCGAGGTCGTGCAGCACGGCAGCCGCCATTCGCCAGGGTTCGCGCGCGGCGCGATCGCCGCCGGGCAGCGCCAGGGGCGCGAGATGGCCGAGGCGCTCGAAATGCGCGCCCTCGACCTTCAGCAGTTCACCGCCCCAGGGCGTGCTGTCGGTGCCGAGACCAACGCCGTCCAGCGCGAGGCCAATCACCGGGCCGCATTCACCATGCTCGGCGCAGACCGCGGCGATGTGTGCATGGTGGTGCTGCACCGGGACGGCGGTGATGCCTAGCCGCGCCGCAATGCCGGCCGCATGGCGCGAGGAATGGAAATCGGGATGCAGGTCGTGGGCAATCGCCACCGGCTCGCCGAGCCAAACCAACAGAGTCTCGGCTTCCTGTTCATGGGCTATGCAGGCTTCCGGAGTATTCAGGTCGCCAACCACGCGCGACATGCGGGCCTCACCGCCCTTGACGCCGCACAAGGCGTTCTTGAACCAGGCGCCAGCCGCCAGCACCGGCACGGCGCCGGCGAAGTGCGCAGTCAGCGGAATTACCGCCTCGGTCATCGGGCGCCGAGCCTGGCTTCGAGTTCGGCCACGCGCCGCTTCAGCGCATCGACGGTCGCCAGCTTCTTCGTCGCCGTGTCGCGGGCGCCGACTTCCAGCCACTTCAGCCACTCGTCCATGCCCTGCCCCGTGGTCGCCGAGACCTGGATCACCTCGATGGCCGGATTGACGCGGCGGGCGAATTCGATCGCGGCGTCGACCTTGAAGCTGAGATAGGGCAGCAGGTCGCACTTGTTGAGCAGCATCAGCGTCGCAGCGCGGAACATGTCCGGGTACTTGATCGGCTTGTCCTCGCCCTCGGTGACCGAGAGGATCACCACCTTGTGCGCTTCACCGAGGTCGAAGGCCGCCGGGCAGACCAGGTTGCCGACGTTTTCCACCATCAGCAGCGAATCCTCGCGCAGGTCGAGCTTCTCCATGGCGTGGCCGACCATGTGGGCGTCGAGGTGGCAGCCCTTGCCGGTGTTGATCTGGATCGCCGGCGCCCCCGTGGCGCGAATGCGTTCGGCATCCTGGTCGGTCTGCTGGTCGCCTTCGATCACGGCGACCGACGCCTTGCCCCTGAGCATCTCGATGGTCTTGCACAGCAGCGTGGTCTTGCCCGAGCCTGGGCTGGACACCAGGTTCAGCGTGAAAATGCCGCGCTCGGCCAGGCGCTCGCGGTTCTGCTTGGCATAGGCGTTGTTCTTGGCCAGGATGTCCTGCTCGATCTGCACCATGCGCTTCTGGCTGACGCCGGGGGCGTGGGAATGGGCCACCGCGTGGGAATGCGCCGGCGCATAGCGGTGGCCGTGGTCATGGGCATGTTCGCCTTCATGGCCGTGGTCGTGACTGTGGCGAGTGCCGTCGGCATGGACGTGTTCATGGGTGTGCGGATGGTCGGGGCCATGCTCGCCTTCGTGCTCATGGCCGTGGCTGTGGCGCGTACCGTCGGCATGCACATGCTCGTGCCCGTGGTGGGGATCGTCACCGTCAATTTTCACTTCGCCCGCGGCGCAGCCGCATGTCGTACACATTGAATTCTCCGATCGCCTACGCGACTTCAAGTTCCTTGACCCGCATCTCGGTGCCACCCGTGACCTGCATCTGGTGGCTGCCGCACTGCGGACATTCGCCGAACACTTCGCTCATCGGCACCGCCATCGAGCACTCCATGCACCAGCCGGTACCCGGCGTGTCGACGATCTCCAGCGTCGCGCCGTCGGCGATGCTGTCGCGCATCACCGCGTCGAAGCAGAACTTCATCGCTTCGACCTCGACCCCTGACAGTTGCCCGATCTCCAGCCAGACCGTGGTCACCCGTCCAAAGTTTTGTTCGCGGGCGGCATCCTCGATCAGTTGCAGGACCCCCTCGGCAAGCGCCATTTCATGCATTACCCGCGTTCGCCGTCAAAGCCCATTGCGCACGCTGTCGGCGAAACGCCGGTCGCGCGTGGCGATGTGCTTGCCAATGAAATCCAGCGTCTCCGTGGCACGTCCGGCCACCAGCGCCGTTTCGCCGCGGGCGTGCTCGGCGGCGATGCCGCGCAGGGCATCAAGCATCTGCGCGTGGTCTTCGACGTGCTCCTCGTAGTCGTCGTAGCTCTTCATGCGCATCAGCAGTTCTTCCGAGGCGAAGTGCGCCTGGCTGTAGTCAATCAGTCGCGCCAGTATCTCGCCGACGACGGCAGGGTCGCCGTTGGCGCCGGCAGCCTTGCACAGTTCGCGCAACAACCCGGTCTGGACCTCGTGTTCACGCTCGGTATCCGCGTTGGATGCGGAATTGAATTCAGCCATGCCAGACATTGCCCTGCCCTTTCCTGAAATCGGAGATCCTGCCGTGGGAGGACAAGCTTAACGCATCGCCAGAAAGCGTCGACGCGAAAGCGACGGCTGTCCGGCGGGGGGAGGCACCGTCGCTTCCCCGGCGGCTGCATCGGTCAGCAGCGCGACCAGCGAGGCGCGCGCGGTCATGGTCGCCTCATACTGTGTGGCAAATTGCCCCATCGGCGAAAACAGGGGACAGCTCTGGTACTCGCCGAGTTCCGCTTCCGCGCTGCCGAGAAAGGCAAAATCGCCCGCCGGGAACTTGACGAAACGCCGCTTGTTGTCACCCGTCGAAACCCAGGTTTCGGCGCTGCCCGGCACCAGCAGGAGGCTCATGCACCAGGGCGTGACCACGATGCCCAGCCAGTGCCCCTGCCAGCGCTGGAAATCGACGGCTTCCACGGACAGGGCAGGATTGAGGATGGGCACGTCGGCCATCTGCTCGCGCTGGATGCGGAAGAAGGCATTCTCCACCGCATCGGCGGGACTGGCTTCATGGATCCGGAAACTCATGCCGCCGCCAGACCATCACCCCAATTGCGGGCGTCGCCTCCCTGTTCCATCACTTCGCGCATCAGGGCCAGGGCCTCTTCGGCTCGCGTCGCTTCGACCCGTTCGAAAGCAAAACCGCCGGCCTGTATCAACAGGTAGTCGCCGATGGCAATCTCCTCGTCCATCAGCAACAGGCTGACTTCGCGCTGCTGGCCGAAGCACTCCGTGACGGCCACGCCGTTACGCACCTCCACTACTCGCGAGGGGGCAGCGAGGCACATTTCAGGCGACCTTCCTCACCGGCATCAGGCCGTAACCGCGGGTAAGCAACTCCTCGGCCGCAAGGTCGGCCAGGCGCGGCACCATGCGTGCAATCGCCGGCGTCATTTCCAGGCCCAGTTCGAGCGAGCTGAATTCGACGCCCAGGACGACGATTTCCTTCGGCATGGCGTCGAGCAGTTCCAGGCTGGCCAGCACATCGGGCAGCGCGATCTGGTGCGGCGAAAGCTTGTGGCGGAAGAACACGGGGATTTCGTCTCCGGCGATCTTCACCAGGGTACCGGGCGGCGCCCCGGTCTTGACCACGTCGAGCACGATCAGGAAATCGAGATCCGACAAATCCTCGATCATCTCCATGCCCGAGGTGCCGCCATCGATCGCCAGCACGCTTTCCGGCAGCGACCAGGCGGCCTGCAACTCCTCGACCGCGCGCACGCCGGCGGCCTCGTCGCTGAGGATGATGTTGCCGACGCCGAGGACGACCGCGCGCATGGTCAAACCGCCCTCACGCTGATCGCGGTATTGCTTTCCTTGTCGGTCAGGTGGATGGCGCAGGCGATGCAGGGGTCGAAGGAATGGATGGTGCGCAAGACCTCCAGCGGCTTCTCGGCGTCGGCGATCGGGGTGTTGAGCAGCGAGGCCTCGTAGGGGCCGGGCTCGTCCTTCTCGTTGCGCGGGCAGGCGTTCCAGGTCGAGGGCACGACGCACTGGTAGTTCTTGATCTTGCCGTTGTCGATCACCACCCAGTGCGACAGCGCGCCGCGCGGGGCCTCGTGGAAACCCACGCCCATGACCTCGTCCTTCGGGAACTTGGGCGCGTTGAAGGTCTTGGTATCGCCCTTGCCGATATTCTCGACCAGCGCGGACCACTGCCCGGCCAGCATGTCGACCTGCACCGCGGCCGTCACGGCGCGGGCGGCGTGGCGGCCGATGGTCGAGTGCATGGCGTCGAGGCCTACCTTGGTCTTGGCCAGCGCCGAGACGGTATCGAGCGCGGCGGTGGCGTATTTCTTGGTCGGCTCGTGGCCCGCGGCGAGCATGTTGAGCACGCGCGCCAGGGGGCCGACCTGGGCCACCTTGCCGTAGAAGGTCGGCGACTTGAGCCAGGAATACTTGGCGTCGTCCTTGAAGTCGGTGTAGTTGGGCTTGGTCTCGCCCTTGTAGGGGTGCAGCGCGCCGCCCTTGGAATAGTCGTACCAGGAATGCTTGACCGACTCCTCGACGCCCTTGGTGAAATACTCGTCGCCGAAAGTCTTGATCGGCTTGTAGCTGGAAAGGTTGCCGCCCTCGATGAAGCCGCCGGGCATGGCGAACTGCGTGCCCTTGGTGTCCATCGGAATGTCGGGCACGGCCAGGTAGTTGGTGACGCCCTTGCCGATCGCCGTCCAGTCGGCATAGAAGGCGCCGACGGCGGCGACGTCGATCAGGTACACGTTCTTGACGAAGTCGGAAAGCTCGTCGATGAAACCCTTGATCGCCATCAGGCGCTCGACGGTGAGCACGGATTGCGAATCGGTGGCGATCGGGTTGGCCACACCGCCGACGGCCACGTTCTGGATGTGCGGGGTCTTGGCGCCGAGGATGGAGACGATCTTGTTGGCCTTGCGCTGCACTTCCAGTGCCTGCAGGTAGTGGGCCACGGCCATCAGGTTGACCTCGGGCGAAAGCTTCATCGCCGGGTGGCCCCAGTAGCCGTTGGTGAAGATCCCCAGTTGGCCGCCATTGACGAAATGCTTGAGCCGCTCATGGGTCTTGCGCATTTCGTGCTTGTTGTTGAGGCTCCAGGAGGACAGGCTCTCGCCCAGCGCGGCGGCCTTGTCCGGATCGGCCTTCAGCGCCGAGGTGACGTCGACCCAGTCGAGCGCCGAGAGATGGTAGAAATGCACGATCTGGTCATGCACCGCGTGGGCCAGGATGATCAGGTTGCGAATGTACTGCGCATTGAGCGGCACTTCCATGTTCAGGGCATTCTCCACCGCGCGCACCGAGGTGATCGCATGCACCGTGGTGCACACGCCGCAGATACGCTGGGTGATGGCCCAGGCGTCGCGCGGGTCGCGGCCGAGCAGGATGAGTTCGACGCCACGCCACATCTGGCCGGAAGACCACGCCTTCTTGACGCGACCGCCATCGACATCGACGTCGATGCGCAGGTGGCCTTCGATGCGGGTGATGGGATCAATCGTTACGCGCTTGGACATGGTTGTCTCCGTGCTTCAGTGGGTAGCGGCTTCCCGGGGCAGCACCGGGAAGCGACGGGTGATGATGATGTAACCGAGAACCTCGAGGGCGAACATGCCGGCCGTGACCAGCACCTCCGCCAGGGTCGGGAAGTAGCTGAAACCGCCGGAATCGCCGACGATGGTCTCGTAGCCGATCAGGAAGCCGTTAAGGCGCAGCATGGCGCCGCCCAGCATCAGCAGCACGCCGGCAAGGAACAGCCGCGCCGGATTGCGGCGGTTGTCCTCGGCGCCGATCAGGATCAGCGGCACAATGAAACTCAGCATTTCGATCCAGAAGCACAGCGCCTCGATCGAAGGCACGAAGGCCCTGGGCAGCGCGCCGCGGACCACCAGGTCGGCGATGCGTATCACCAGGTACACGGCGAGGAAGCCGAGCATGATCTTCGCCAGCGGCGTCAGCAGGTGGCCTTCGATCTTGCGCCGGTAGGCGGTCGACGTCAGGCAGGACTCGAACAGCACCACCGCATAACCCATGGTGATGGCGCTCAACAGGTAGAGCGCGGGCTGGATCGGCGTCTGCCACAGCGGATGGATCTGCACCCCGAGCACCACCAGCAGCGTGCCCAGCGACGATTGGTGCATCATCGGCAGCAGCGTGCCCAGCGCGATGATGAAGAACATCGCCCTGCCTACCTTCTTCTTCAGCTCGAGCTTGCCCTGCTGCTCGAGGATCACCGGCGAGAACTCGATCCACATCACGATGATGTAAAGCGAGATGCACACCGCCACCTCGAACATCACCGAATTCAGGTTGATGGACCAGGGATTGAACATGTGCCAGACGTTCCAGGGACGCCCCAGGTCGAAGATGACGCCGGCACCGGCCAGGGTATAGCCGAACAGACTGGCCAGGAGCGCCGGTCGCACCAGCGGGTGATATTCACCCTTGTTGAAGATGTAGACCAGCATCGCCACCGAGAAGCCGCCGCAGGCGAAGGCCGAGCCGATGACGACATCGACCACCACCCAGATGCCCCAGGGATAGCCATCGTTGAGGGCGGTGACGGAGCCGAGGCCGAACAGGAAGCGCACCATCAGGATCGCCACCATCAGGGCGATCAGCACGCCGCAGGTCAGGGTAAGCGCATTGACCAGGCTGCCGCCGACCGGCGCGGGCGCCGCATGATTGTGGTTGGCCATGATCAGGTCCCCTCCTTGCCGGATTCATCATCCTCCGGCTTTACATTGCGCTTGGCGACGAACGTCATCGCACCGAGCACGGCGAAGGGCATCAGCAGCCCGCCATACAGCGTGTGCTGGATGGTTTCCGACATCGCCGCCGCGGCATCGGGCGGCAGGTCGGGCATGCCCAGCTTCTGGAAATTCACTCCCGACAGTTTGAGCACCTGGGTGCCGCCGTATTCCTTCTCGCCATAGACATGCTGCAGGTACTTGCCGGCCTGGGTTTCATAGCTCTGGTCCGGCTCGTCGCGCCAGCCGGCGCGCATCATCACGCCCTTGCCGTCCGGCTTGCCCTGCAGAGCCTTTTCCTGGGCGTGGCGCAGGTGCCCGCGCGGAAAACGGTTCATCTCGCCCGGCTTCATGGCCAGCCGGCGCTTGGCCTCGGCCAGCAGGTCCTCGGTGCGGCCGAAGAGCGTGGCCCCGGTGGGACAGACCTCGGCGCAAGCCGAATAGTGGCCGTCCTTGTGGCGATGGCGGCACAGCTCGCACTTGCCAATGCGGCCGGTGGGGGAATCGTACTGGTACTTGGGAATGCCGAAGGGGCAGGCGGCGACGCAGTAGCGGCAGCCGATGCACTTGTCGGGGTTGTAGCCGACCACCCCGGTCACCGGGTCCTTGGTCATCGCCGACACCGGGCAGGCCGAGACGCAGGACGGGTCGCCGCAGTGCATGCAGGACGTCTTCATGAAAGCGAAGCCGTTGGTCTCCTGGTCCTTGGCATCCATGGTGCCGTTGCGGTACATCTTGATCAGGTTGAAGGTATAGCCCGAGGTGTCGAGCGGCGTATCCCACAGGTGGTCGAGGGTAGAGAACTCGGCCGGGTTTTCGTTGGCCGTCTTGCAGGCCGCGACACAGGCCTTGCAGCCGACGCAGAGGGTACTGTCGTAGAGCAGGCCCAGTGCTTCGGGCGGACGCGGGCGGGTTTCGCGCGCCAGGGCAGGACTCGCCACGGCGCCGGCGGTGGCCGCCGCGCTACCCGCCAGCACACCTTTCAGAAAGTCGCGCCGGGTACCCATGATCAGGCTCCGGCCTTGTCGTCGGATTGCTTGGCGGCGGACTTGGCACGCTCGGCCTCCTCGGCGGCGTGCGACAGGCCCAGGTTGCGGGTCAGCATCACGGCGGCACCGGCGGCGGCGCCGGCTACCGCCGCCACTGCGGCGGCGGATGCGAAGGAAGCGGCCTTGCCCTGCTCTTCGACGATGCGCGGATATTGCAGCGGCGGCGTCACGTTGAGCATTTTGGCGACCTGGTGGATCGGCTTGGTGAAGCCGACACCCTTTTCGGTGCAGCCGATGCAGGGATGGCCGCAGCCGACCGGCCAGTTGTTCTCGCCGGCGTCGCCAAAGCCCAGCGTCGAGCAGTTGGCATAGGTTTCCGGACCCTTGCAGCCCAGCTTGTAGAGGCAGTAGCCCTGGCGGTGGCCGCTGTCGCCGAATTCCATGGCGAAGCGGCCGGCGTCGAAGTGGGCGCGGCGTTCGCAGTTTTCGTGGATCAGGCGCGAGTAGGCGAACTTCGGCCGGCCCAACTTGTCGAGTTCCGGCAGCTTGCCGAAAGTGAGGAAATGCACCACGGCGGCAAGGAAGTTGTAGGGGTTGGGCGGACAACCGGGGATGGTCATCACATCCTTGCCGAGGATTTTCGCAACACCCTCGGAACCGGTCGGGCTGGAGTCGGCGCCCGAGATCGAGGGAATCGTCGAGGGCATGCCGCCCCAGGAGGCGCAGGAACCGATGGCGATCACGGCGGCGGCATCGGCCGCGCATTCCTTGAGCAGGTCGATCGCGGTCTGGCCGCCGATCTTGCAGTAGATGCCATTGGCCTTGGTCGGGATCGCACCTTCCACCACCAACACGTACTTGCCCTTGTTGGCCTTCATGGCGGCCTTGCGCGCGGCTTCGGCCTGGTGCCCGGCGGCGGCCATCAGGGTCTCGTGGTAGTCGAGCGAGATGACGTCGAGGATCAGCTTTTCCAGGGTCGGGTGTTCGGCGCGCAGCAGCGACTCTGAACAGCCCGTGCATTCCTGGAAGTGCAACCAGATCACCGAGGGCCGCTTGGCGGCTTCCACCGCCTGGGCCACCGCCGCCTCGGCGCCGGCCGGCAGGCCCAGCGTGGCGGCGACCGTGGCGCAGAACTGCAGGAATTCGCGGCGCGGCATGTCGAGGCGCCGCTCGACATCATCGAGCGCGTTGCGGCCGGTGTCGAAAAATTCGTTGAGATTGCCCATGTCTGCTGTCCCCCTGGTGTGCCGGGCCGCACCCCGGCCCGTATTTAAGGAGAGACAAACGCAAGTCCCGGGCCATATTGGGCTTTTTCTTCAGCACCATGCGCATTCAATGGCTTGCGAAGATTTGATTTCCACTTAAAGTAATTTCTTCGGTTAGCTTGTATTCACCCTGCTAACCACAACTCAGATCCGGTGTTGCCGGAAGCTCCGCCACAAGGCGAGGTCGTAGGCGATCTTGAGCACGCCGCAGGCAATCAGCGGCGCCGCCAGCCAGCCCCCGGCGAGCAGCGCGCCGCCCAAGGCCGGGCTCAGCGGAG
>NZ_JAFLDR010000027.1 GCF_017302275.1 Sulfuritalea sp. | reverse complement strand
GAAATCGCCCTGCTTGAAAGCCGGCGCCATACGCTCGGCGATGATGCGGCGGGCGATGGCATCGGGAATCGATCCTTCGAGCCCGTAGCCGACCTCGATGCGCATCTTGCGGTCATCCTTGGCGACGATGACGATGACGCCATCGTCGGCACCCTTGCGCCCGATCTTCCACGCTTCGGCGAGGCGGATGCCGAATTGCTCGATGGCCTCGGGCTGCGTCGTCGGCAGCAGCAGCACGGCGACCTGCGCGCGTCCGCTGCGGTCGATCGCGGCCAGCCGCGCTTCAAGCCGGCCGCGCTGCGTGGCGTCGAGCGTGCCGGTGAGGTCCGTGACGCGGGAACCCAGCGCCGGCAGCGGCACCGGCTCGACCGCCCTGCCGGCGAAGGGCAGGAGCAGGCAGAACACGGCCAGCAGCGCCGGCCAGGACAGCTTCACGGCACTACTTGGCCGTGGCGGGCGCTGCTGCCGGCGCAGAAGTCGGCGCCCCACCGGGACTTCCTGCGGTCGCAGGCGGAACGGCGCTTGGCGCCGGCGTGGCAGCGGGAGCAGCCGCCGGCGCGTCGAACTTGATGGCCGGCGGCGTCGAGATGGCCTTTTCGTCCTCGACCGTGAAATTGGCCTTGATCTTCCAGCCCATGACCATCGCGGTCAGGTTGTTGGGGAAGGTGCGCACCGAAACGTTGTACTCCTGCACGCTCTTGATATAGCGGTTGCGTGCCACGGTAATGCGGTTCTCGGTGCCTTCCACCTGCGCCTGCAGGTCGCGGAAATTGGCGTCGGCCTTGAGTTGCGGATAATTCTCCGCCACCACCAACAGCCGCGACAGCGCGCCGCCGAGGTCGCCCTGCGCCTTCTGGAACCTGGCGAACGCTTCCGGATCGTTGATCAGCTCGGGCGTGGCCTTGATCCCCGCGACGTTGGCGCGCGCCTCGGTGACGCGCGTCAGCACTTCCTTCTCGTGGCTGGCATAGCCCTGCACCACCGACACCAGGTTCGGTATCAGGTCGGCGCGGCGCTTGTACTGGTTGAGCACCTCCGACCACGCGGCCGTCACCGAC
Organism: Sulfuritalea sp.; assembly: GCF_017302275.1. Classification (GTDB taxonomy): domain Bacteria; phylum Pseudomonadota; class Gammaproteobacteria; order Burkholderiales; family Rhodocyclaceae; genus Sulfuritalea. The sequence continues at coordinate 51,412 of NZ_JAFLDR010000027.1, read as the reverse complement.
TCGTCATTGATCTGGATCTGGTTGTAGCCGCAGCCGGACAGCAGGGTCGCGGCAAAGGCGAGGACGGCGAGCAGGCGCAGGCGCATGGAGTTCTCCATCAGGTTGGGGGAAACAGGGGGAATATGGCGGCGATGGCTTGCGATTGCAAGGGGCGGCTCTGCCAGCAACGGACGCAGCCGGAGCAAAAGTCGGCGCCGGTGGTACGGCAACCACGTCAAAATCCCTCCGCTCTCAAGGTCTTTGCGACTGCCCGGCCACGTCGCCGCCGCAGCCCCATCGCCTACAATAGAGGCCTTTGGCTTCACCGAATCCCGGCATGACCGCCCGCCTGCGCGAAATCCCCTATAACTACACCTCGTTTTCCGACCGCGAGATCGTCATTCGCCTGCTCGGGGCCGAGGCCTGGGCAACGCTGACCGAGCTCCGCGCGGAGCGCGTCACCGGCCGTTCAGCGCGCATGCTCTACGAGGTGTTGGGCGACATCTGGGTGGTGCGGCGCAATCCCTACCTCGAAGACGACCTGCTTGGCAATCGCGAACGGCGCGAGGCCCTGGTCGAGGCGCTGCGCCACCGGCTGCGCGAGATCGACAAGCGGCGCGAGGGCAATGAACGCGTGGCCTCGCTGCTGGCTGCCGCACAGGCCGCGGTGCAGGATTTCGAGCAATGGTTCGAAGCCACGCGCAGCCTGCGCAAGAAGGCCTTCAAGGCGCTGGCGAAGCACACCCGCAAGGACAACATCTGCTTCGACGGCCTGGCCCGTGTCTCGCACGTCACCGACGCCACCGACTGGCGCGTCGAGTACCCCTTCGTGGTGCTGGCGCCCGATACCGAAGAGGAAATGGCGCCGCTGGTCGCCGCCTGCATCGAATTGGGCCTGACCATCATCCCGCGCGGCGGCGGCACCGGCTACACCGGCGGAGCGGTGCCGCTCGACGCGCTGTCGGTGGTGATCAATACCGAGAAACTGATCGACCTGGGTGCGGTCGAGATGAAGCGCCTTCCCGGCACCGACACGGACTACGCGACGGTGCGCACCGGCGCCGGCGTCGTCACGCGCCGCGTCATGGAAGCGGCGGAGAAGGCCGAGCTGGTCTTCGCCTGCGACCCGACCTCGGCCGATGCCTCCTGCATCGGTGGCAACATCGCCATGAACGCGGGCGGCAAGAAGGCCGTGCTGTGGGGCACGGCGCTGGACAACCTGGCCTCGTGGCGCATGGTGACGCCCGACGGCAACTGGCTCGACGTCGAACGCCTGAACCACAACTTCGGCAAGATCCACGAGCAGGAACTGGTCAGCTTCCGCCTGACGCGCTGGGACGCGAGCGGCAAGAAGAAGCTGGGCGAGGAGCAACTCGACGTGCCCGGCCGGCTGTTCCGCAAGGAGGGCCTGGGCAAGGACGTCACCGACAAGTTCCTCGCCGGCATCCCCGGCGTGCAGAAGGAAGGCACCGACGGCCTGATTACTTCGGCGGTGTGGGTGCTGCACAGGATGCCGCCGGTGACGCGCACGGTCTGCCTCGAATTCTTCGGCCGCGTCACCGACGCCGTGCCGTCGATCGTCGAGATCACCGATTACTTCAAGCCGGGCGGTGCGGGCCTCGCCGCCGGCGTGCAACTTGCCGGACTGGAGCACCTCGACGAGCGCTATGTGCGTGCCGTCGGCTACGCGACCAAGGCAAAACGCCACGGCCGGCCCAAGATGGTGCTGATCGGCGACATAGTCGGCGCTGACGACACGGCGGTGATGGCCGCCGCTTCGCAAGTAGTGAAGCTGGCCAACGCACGCGGCGCCGAAGGCTTCATCGCCGTCTCGCCCGAGACGCGCAAGAAGTTCTGGCTCGACCGCGCGCGCACCGCCGCGATCTCCAAGCACACCAACGCCTTCAAGGTCAACGAGGACGTCGTCATCCCGCTGCCGCGCATGGGCGACTACTGCGACGGCATCGAACGCATCAACATCGAACTGTCGCTGGCCAACAAGATCGAACTGGCCGACGCGCTGACGGAATTCCTGCGGGGCGAACTGCCGCTGCACGCGGGCGATGCCAACCTCGATCCGGAACTGCTGCTGGGCGACAAGCGCGAGCAGGCGCTGGAGCTTGTCGCCGGCGTGCGCGCCAGCTGGCAGTCGCTGCTCGACAATCTCGACCTGCATTTCCGCGAGCTGCAGGATTACCGCCTGCGGGTGTCGTGGAAGGCCGAACTCAAGGCGCCGCTGGAATCCCTGTTCGAAGGCAATGCCTTCCGCCCGGTGCTGGCCGGCATCGAGGCGATCCACAACGAGGTGCTGCGCGGCCGCGTTTTCGTCGCGCTGCACATGCACGCCGGCGACGGCAACGTGCATACCAACATCCCGGTGAACTCGGACCACTATGCCATGTTGCAGACCGCCTACAAAGCGGTGGAGCGCATCATGGCGCTGGCGAAGAGCCTCGGCGGCGTAGTCTCCGGCGAACATGGCATCGGCATCACCAAGCTGGAATTCCTCGGCGACGACGAGATCCGCCCCTTCCGCGACTACAAGCGGAAGATCGACCCCGAGGGCCGCTTCAATCGCGGCAAGCTGATGCAGGGCAGCGATCTCGCCAACGCCTACACACCGTCATTCGCGCTGCTCGGCGTCGAATCGCTGATCATGGAGCAGTCCGACATCGGCAGGATTTCCGATTCGATCAAGAACTGCCTGCGCTGCGGCAAGTGCAAGCCGGTCTGCTCGACCCACGTGCCGCGCGCCAACCTGCTCTACAGCCCGCGCAACAAGATCCTCGGCACCTCGCTGCTGATCGAGGCCTTCCTCTACGAAGAGCAGACGCGGCGCGGCATCAGCCTGCAGCATTTCGACGAGTTCTCCGACGTCGCCGACCATTGCACGGTCTGCCACAAGTGCGTGACGCCCTGCCCGGTCGATATCGACTTCGGTGACGTCTCGGTGGCGATGCGCAACTTCCTGCGCCGCCAGGGCAAGAAGAAGTTCAATCCCGGATCGGCGGCGGCGATGGCCTTCCTCAGCGCCACCGACCCGGCGACGATCAAGCTGGTGCGCGCCGGCATGATCCAGCTCGGCTACAAGGCGCAACGCCTGGGCCACAGGCTGGCCAAGTCCTTCGGCCTGATCCAGGACAGCGTGAAGCACCCACCTGCCACGCTGGGACGCCCCGAGATCAAGGCGCAGGTGATCCACTTCCTCAACAAGCCGATGCCGAAGAACGTGCCCAATCGCACCTCGCGCGGCCTGCTCGACATCGACGACGACAGCCTGATCCCGGTGATCCGCGATCCGCAGCGGATGGCCGAGGACTCGGAAGCCGTGTTCTACTTTCCCGGCTGCGGCTCGGAGCGCCTGTTCTCGCAAGTCGGCCTCGCTACCCAGGCCATGCTCTGGCACGCCGGCGCCACCACCGTGCTGCCACCGGGCTACCTGTGCTGCGGCTACCCGCAGACCGCCAGCGGCGACGAGGACAAGGGCCAGGCCATCACCACCGCCAACCGCGTGCTGTTCCACCGCGTCGCCAACACGCTCAACTACCTCGACATCAAGACTGTGGTGGTGTCCTGCGGCACCTGCATGGACCAGTTGCTGAAATACGAATTCGGCAAGATATTCCCAGGCTGCCGGCTGGTGGATATCCATGAGTGGCTCTACGAGAAGGGCATCAAGCTCGATGGCGTGCGTGGAACGAAGTACATGTACCACGAGCCCTGCCACACGCCGATGAAGCACCACTCGGGCATCAAGGTGGCGAACACACTGATGGGCAGCCGCGTCGAGCTCAACGATCGCTGCTGCGGCGAATCCGGTACCCTGGCGGTATCGCGGCCGGACGTGTCCACCCAGATCCGCTTTCGCAAACAGCAGGAGATCGAGGCCGGCGCGGCGGAACTCAGAAAAGTCGGCGCCGGTGATACGGTGAAGATACTGACCTCGTGCCCCTCCTGCCTGCAGGGCCTGTCGCGCTATGACAACGATGCCGACATTACGGCCGACTACATCGTGGTGGAGATGGCCAGGACCATCCTCGGACCTGACTGGCTGCAAGACTACCTGCGTGCGGCCAATGGCGGCGGCATCGAACGGGTACTGTTGTGATTGCCGTGGACCAGCAGGCAGCGCACCCGATCGACAAGCGCCCCTTTTTCTGGATGCTGGGCATCTTGGCCTGCATGGTCGTCGGCGTGCTCGCCTTCCGGTTCGCGGGTGAGCAAAGGCTGCACAACACCACGGTCTGGCAGCGCTTCCGGCCCGTCACGCTGGTGTCGCCGCCGCAGACCGCGACGCCCGTGGAAGTGCAGGACGAGCGGCGCGTCGCCTGGGTCGTGGTGCAGACCGAGAAGGGCCTCTACTTCCTCACCGGGGCGAAGTACGTCCCGCAGGCCGGATCCAGGGTGGTGGTGCAGACCAACGAGCGCTGGGAGCTGTACCTCTGCGCGGAGGATGGCGGCCGCTGCATGAGCATCCATTCATTTTGCGCCGACGCGGTCTGGCCTCGATTGCGACGCGATGACAAGGGCCGCATGGACGACTGCTACGCGCCGCGCGCCCTCGATACGCCGCTGCCGGAACCATCCACCGTCAAGCCGCTGACGGCGGTCCCCGGTGGCGTCGGGCGCAGCAAGCGCCTGCCGCCCGCGCTGGGCCTTTCTCATCCGCGCGAATGGGGCTGGCGCATGGGCCTGCCAATTCCGTCACGCTGACCCTGGCGCAAGGCGCACACAGCCGCGGAATGGCGCTATGCTTGCCGCGTGGCAATCAACGACGAATGCGAACTTTGCGCCCATCCCGGCGGCGATTTGCTGTGGGAGGATGATCTGTGTCGCGTGGTGCGGGTCGCCGATGCCGCGGGCGACGCTTTCCCCGGGTACTGCCGCATCGTGGTGCAGCGCCATGTCGCCGAGATGACCGACCTGTCGCCGGATGCCGCCCACCGCGTGATGGAGGTGGTGTTCGCCACCGAACGCGCCCTGCGCCGGACCACGGAAGCGGACAAGATCAACCTCGCCAGCCTCGGCAACATGGTGCCCCATCTTCATTGGCATGTCATACCGCGCTGGCACGATGACAGCCATTTCCCGGCGCCGATCTGGGCCGCCGAGCTACGCGATGGCGCAGTGCGTGCCGCTCCGACCCGCTCCAGCCTGAAGCGCGCACTTGAAGACGAACTCTCGACTCTGAATGAGACGCCATGAACTTTGACCTGCCCCCCACCGGAACCGAACAGACACCCGCATTCGTCGATCCGAAAGGCTGCCAGGACTGGCTGTCGACGGTACCGATTGCCAACGCGGTGGCGGCGCAGTCGTCGATCCTGCGCCAGCTGAGCCTGCTGCATCGCTTCACGTTGCCGGCCGCCGAGCGCTTCGCACTGCTGGAAACCCTGCGCGGACCGCTGGGCAACGTGCAGGAAGATGCCTCGAAGAAGTTCGCCGGGAAGCCGCTGCCGCTGGCCCCGCACGAACAGGCCGCGGTGGATATCACGTTGAACATCTGGTACGAACTGGCGCTCGGCTACCTGCGCTGTTTCGACGATTTTTGCGGCGGCATGTCCTCGCCGGCCGGACTGTCGGTGCTCCATACCCAATGCGTGGCCAATCCCGAACAGGCAACGCGAGCGGCGGTGCTGGTCGAGCGGGTGCTCGCCACCTTTGCCGATTGGCAAATCGACCTGTATCGCGCGGGGCAATCGCCCGCAGGCGGCTACTGGCAACAGTTGAACCAGACCTTCGCCGCCGGCGAAGCTCTCGGCGTTGCGGCACGGGCAATACCCGATCCGGTTCGGCATGGAAAGGCCAATACCAGCGCGCTGGCCGCCTTTTCCGAATGTTGCCTGCTGAGCACCGCCAATATCTATGAACTCCCGGCGCGCCACCTGGCCTGGGTGGCGCGCTGGGCCCGGCGCTGGGGCGTGAAACTGACGCTGCTCACGGCGCCGCCGGAGGACATCCGCAACCGCGCCGTGCCGCTGTGGGTCGACCTGGGCTCCGATCGCGCCCCCGGCTACACCCCCGAATCCGCCGACGGGGGGCGCTGGCTGGAAACCACCGAACTGCGGAAAAGCATCGTGGCGCGCATCGCCCTGCTGGAGCAGGGGCGCTCGCCGGCCGACCTGCAACTGGGTGACGACGTCACCCAACCCGCCGCCACCCTGTTGTTGCAACGCGCCCTGCAGCGTTGGTGCAAGGGCGGAGTGGCACGGCGCCAGGAACGGCATCCGGCCATAGCCGACTGCCGCGTCGTGCCCGGCCTCGAGTCGGTGCATTTCGAGCTTTCGGGACGCCAGGCGTTCCGCGCGCCGACGCGCAGCGTTTCCACCCTGCGCCGCGAGCGCGAGGAATTTGAAACCTTCGGCGCCCACAGCCAGCGCGCCAATGGGACGGCCACCAAGGATGAATCCCACATCGAGAACTGGCGCGTACTCGACCAGTCAACGGCAGGGCTGCGCATCACCCGGCTGCTGAAAGAAGGCGCACGGGTCGGCGCCGGCCAAATGGTAGCCGTCAAAACCGCCGACGGCCAGTACTTCGTGCTGGGCAACGTACGCTGGGCCTTGCGCGAAGGCGACAGTGCGCTGGTCGCCGGCATCCAGTTGTTCCCCGGCGAAGCGCGCAGCGCGACGGTGCGGGTGGTCCATGCCGACGGAACCCGCGATGGATGGCGCCCGGGATTCCTCCTGCCCGCGATTCCCGCCATCCACGAGTCGGCCAGCGTCATCGTGCCGGCCGGTACGTTCATGCTCGACCGCAGCATAGAGATCCTGGTCGATCAGGAGCAGCAAACCCTCAAGCTGTTCCGCGTCCTCGATCGCAGCATCGAGTTCGAGCGCTGCAACTATTACGACTGAACCCGGTGCGGTGGGAACACCGCGCTGAACACGGAACCCCGCCCCGGTTCGCTGTTGATTTGCAGCACGGCCTGATGCCGCTCCAGCACATGCTTGACGATGGCGAGGCCGAGGCCCGTGCCCCCCGCTTCGCGCGAACGGCCGCGATCCACCCGGTAGAAACGCTCGGTGAGTCGCGGCAGGTGTTCGCGCGCGATACCGATGCCGTTGTCCTGAACCGCGAAGCGCGCGCCCGACGTTCCGTCCACGCTCCACTGCAGCGTGACGGCGCCGCCCTGCGGCGTGTAGCGCACGGCGTTGCCGGCCAGATTGGCGAAGGCCGAGCGCAATTCCCGGGCGCTGCCCAGCAGCCAGGCCGGACCGGCGCTTTCCAGCGCGATGCGATGTCGTCCGCCGGACAGGGTGCTTATCTCCTGCCGAACGTCCTCCAGCAATGCCGCCACCTCGATGCGGTCTTCCAGCGGGGGCGGTGCATCCGTTTCCAGCGCGGACAGTGTCAGCAGGTCGTCAATCAGCTGCTGCATGCGCCGCGCCTGGTCGGCGGCGGTCTGCAGATAACGCGCTATTTCGGGTGGCGGGGCGTCGTGCAAGGCGTCCTGCGCAGTTTCGACGAAACCGAGCGTCACGGTCAGCGGCGTCTTGAGTTCATGCGACACGTTGGCGACGAAATCGCGGCGCATGGTCGCGAGCTTCTGCAACTGCGTCACGTCGCGCACCAGCAGCAGTGTTCGCCCCGCGGCAAAGGGTGCCGCCTGCACCTGCAGACTGCGCCCGGGATTGCGTTGCGTGTGCAACTCCAGCGGCGCGCCGCGGTGGTCGGGGCTGTCGAGATAGGCAAGGAATTCAGGCTCACGCAGCAGATGGGTGATGCGGCTGCCGGTATCGACGGAACTCTTGAGCCCCAGGCAGGCTTCCGCATGCAGGTTCATCCATTCGATGGCACGATGGCCGTCGAGGATCATCACACCATCGGGCAGCGCTTCGGCGGCACGGCGGAAGCGGTCCAGCTCCTGGGTTGCCTGCTCGCGCTCGGCGCTGGCCAGGCGTCCGCGCTGGTGCAAGGCTTCAAAGGCCGCACCCCAGGCGCCACTGGCGCTCGGCGTCGGCGTGCCGAGAGGGCAGCGAGCCCAGTGGATCAGACGCACTACCAGCCAGAGCTGGCGCAGGAAAAAGATGCCGACCGCGGCCAATGCCATGATCGCGGCTCCCCGCTCCCCCGCCGCGAACCAGCCGCCCAATGCCGCCAGCGCCGCCAGCGCAAGCGCTGTCAGCAATTCGCGCAGGACCGCGTTCACCCGGCCGACATCCGGTAGCCGCTGCCCCGCACTGTCTGGACCAGGCCATCAAGCCCGCTCGGCTCCAGGGCGGCGCGCAGGCGGCGGATGTGCACATCCACGGTGCGCTCCTCGACGAATACGTGGTCGCCCCACACCTGGTCAAGCAGTTGCGAGCGGCCGTGCACACGCTCCGGATGGGTCATCAGGTAATGCAGCAGGCGAAATTCGGTGGGGCCGAGGCCGATCTCCATGCCGCCTGCCGTAACCCGGTGTGTTGCCGGGTCGAGGCTCAGACCACCGAGTTCGACTGCATCATCGGTGGCCTGCGGTGCGTGGCGCCGCAGCACGGCCTTGATGCGCGCCATCAGTTCGCGCGGGCTGAAGGGTTTGGTGACATAGTCGTCGGCCCCGACCTCGAGGCCATCGACCTTGTCGCGCTCCTCTGCCCGCGCCGTCAGCATGATGATGGGCAGACTCCGGGTGCGCGCGTCGCCTCGCAGCTGGCGGGCGAAGTCGATGCCGCTCATGCCCGGCAGCATCCAGTCGAGCAGAACCAGATCGGGCAGGGCTTCCTGCACCATGCGGCGCGCGCTTTCCGCGTCGGAGGCGAGCTGCACGACATGCCCGGCGCGACGCAGGTTCACTTCGATCAGCGACTGGATCGTCGGTTCGTCTTCCACCACCAGTATCGTTGCGGACATGGGCCTGCTCTTGAAGGGGATAAAGGCCAGTCTATTGCAGCTTGATGACGATTCCGTGACATCGTCGCCGACCGCCGTGTGCGCTATGATAGCGGCCCCAATCACGGAGCAGCAACCATGGCCGGTCTCGATCGCAAGACCCCTATTCCCACCGAGATCACGCTGCACAAAAAATCGCGCACGCTGGAAGTCGGCTTCGACGATGGCAGCCGCTATACGATGACAGCGGAATTCCTGCGGGTGTACAGCCCGTCAGCGGAAGTACGCGGGCACGGCCCCGGACAGGAAACCCTGCAAACCGGAAAGCGCAATGTCGAGATCACCGCGCTTGATCCCGTCGGCAACTATGCGGTACAACCGACCTTTTCCGACGGGCACAACACCGGCATCTACTCCTGGGACTGGCTCCACCACCTCGGCGCCGACCACGACGCGCTGTGGGCCGAGTATCTGGAACGACTTGAAACGGCTGGCGCCAGCCGCGATATCGACTCGACCACCCTGCCGCCAAAGTCAGGCGGCTGCGGCAGCCACTAGACAAGAATGAGCGAGACCCATTTCGGTTTCGAAACCGTAGACGAGAAGGAAAAGGCGCAGCGTGTCGCCGGCGTCTTCTCGTCCGTCGCGCAGAAATACGACTTGATGAACGACCTCATGTCGGTCGGCCTGCATCGCCTGTGGAAGAAGTTCGCGATCGAAATCGCCGCACCGCGCCCGGGCGAGCGCGTGCTCGATGTCGCCGGCGGTACCGCCGACCTGTCGTCGGCCTTCGCTCGTCGCGTCGGCCCGTTCGAGCAGACCGGCGGCCAGGTCTGGCTCACCGACATCAACAACGCCATGCTCACGGTCGGCCGCGATCGGCTGCTTGACGAGGGCGTTCTGGCGCCGATTGCCCAGTGCGATGCCGAAAAACTGCCCTTTCCGGAAAACCATTTCGACATCGTCACGGTAGCCTTCGGCCTGCGCAACATGACGCACAAGGACAAGGCGCTCGAGGAGATGCGGCGCGTGTTGCGCCCCGGCGGTCGATTGCTGGTGCTGGAGTTTTCCAAGGTGTGGAAACCGCTGGGAAAGGTCTACGATGCGTATTCCTTCAAGCTGCTGCCGTGGTTGGGTCAAAAGATCGCCGGGGATGCCGAATCCTACCGCTACCTGGCGGAATCGATCCGCATGCATCCGGACCAGGCCGCGCTCAAGGCGATGATGGAACAAGCCGGCCTGGAGCGTGTCGAAGTGTTCAACATGACGGCCGGCGTCGTCGCGCTGCATCGGGGCTACAAATTCTAAGGAGGAGCACCACCATGATGAAACTCGCCATTGCAGCATTCGCCATCGTCGTCGGCCTCGGCATGACACCGCAGGACGCGGAAGCCAAGCGCCTCGGCAGCGGCAAGTCCTTCGGCATGCAGCGCCAGGCCAGCCCGGCCGCCCCCGCCGCGGCGCCGACGCAAGCCGCCAAGCCGGCGGCACCTGCCGCTGCCCCCGCCGCCGCGGCGACGCCGCCCAAGCAGGGCATGAGCCGTTTCCTCGGACCGCTGGCCGGGCTGGCCGCCGGTCTGGGCATCGCCGCCCTGCTCTCGCACTTCGGCCTCGGCGAAGGCATGGCCAGCTTCCTGATGATTGCGCTGCTGGTATTCGCGGCGATCTTCGTCGTGCGCCTGCTGATGCGCAAGCGCGAGCCGCAGCCGGCGATGCAGTATGCCGGCGCCGCACCCGGCGCAAGCGCGCCCACGAACTTCACCCCGGTGGCATCGCAGTTCGAAGCCGGTCCGTCAGGGGTCGGCGCTGGCGGCACGGCGAGCGCCGCCGCTGCCGGCAGCATCCCGGCCGATTTCGACGTCCCCGGCTTCCTGCGTCAGGCCAAGCTCAACTTCATCCGCCTGCAGGCCGCCAACGACCGCGGCGACATGGACGACATCCGCCAATTCACCGCGCCCGAGCTCTATGCCGAGATCGAAATGCAGTACCGCGAGCGCGGCAGCAAGGCGCAGGAGACCGACGTGCAGCAGCTCGACGCCGAAGTGCTGGAGGTCGTCAGCGAGGGCGGCAACCATATCGCCAGCGTGCGCTTCCACGGCACCCTGCGCGAGGACGATGCCGCGCCCGAAGCCTTTGCCGAAGTCTGGCATCTGACCAAGCCCACTGACGGCAGCCGCGGCTGGGCCATCGCCGGCATCCAGCAGGTCCAGTAATTCGCATGCTGCCGCTGCCCGCGCCGATCCAGGCCGCTATCAACCACGTTCTGGGTCAGGCGGCCTGGGCGCGCGAAAAGCTCATGCCTTTCGCCGGGCATTCTGCCCAAATCAAATTGCCGCCTTTCGAGGCGGCTTTTTTGATTGCGCCGGACGGCAGCATCGCCGCGCCGGCAGCCGACGCGGAACTCGAAGTCAGCATTTCGCTGCCTGCTACCACCCCGCTGCTCGCGCTGCAAGGCAAGGACGCGGTCATGCGCGCGGCGCGCATCGAAGGCTCGGCGGAGTTCGCCGAAGCCCTCGGCTTCGTTATCCGCAACCTTCGCTGGGATGCGGAGGAGGATTTGTCTAACTTGATCGGCGACATCGCCGCCCACCGCCTCATCAAGGGCGGCCAGGAACTGGCGGCGCGGCAACGGCAGGCAACGCAGAATTTTGCCGCCAACCTCGCCGAGTACTTTACCGAAGAGCAGCCCCTGATCGCCCGCCAGGCGGACATAACTTCGTTCTCGGCCGAGATCGACCGGCTGCGCGACGACGTGGCCAGACTGGACAAGCGACTGCAGCGACTGGCTTGATAGCCGGCTGAGTTTTTTCTATTGGCGGTCCGTCGTCGGCTTGTGCTCAAATCGATCCGCTTGAACACTCGGAGGAAGCATATGAATGCGGAGTTGATACTTGCGTTTTCTGGGATAGATCGCCGGGCAAAAAGCCTGTTCGCAGTCGCGGCGGTGGTCGTGCCCTTCGTCGCGCCACCGGCCTTTGCCAACGACGACGCCATCCTGGCCGAAGCGCGCAAGGTCGCGACCACCTTGCCGCCAAAGTTGATCGTCGCCCTCCAGGACGAGATCAAGAAGTCCAGTGCTGAAGCGGCGATCCCCGTGTGCAAGGACATGGCGCCGAAGATGGCCGGCGAAATCTCCCAGCAGACAGGCTGGAAGATCAAGCGTGTCAGCCTCAAGGTGCGCAATGAGGCCCGCGCCATACCCGATGCATGGGAGAAGGCCGCACTGGAGGATTTCGACAAACGCGCCGCCGCAGGCGAGCCTCCGATGAAACTGGAAAAGGGCGAGAAGGTCGGCGACGAATATCGCTACGTCAAGGCGCTGCCGGTGCAACCACTCTGCCTTAGCTGCCATGGCCCGAGCGAAACCCTCAGTCCCGGAATAAAGGCTGCGCTCGGTCAGCACTACCCCAACGATCGCGCCACTGGTTATTCCGAAGGTCAGATCCGCGGCGTCATCAGCGTGCGCAAGAAACTCTGAGGTCTCGCCGCTCGCGGACCCGGCGCGCCGGGTCCGCGATCAGCCTTGATCCGGGGACACGGAAAGATAGTCCCTGATCCGGAAATCGTACTGATGAATATGGTCAACGATCCAGCGCCTGACCATTTCCAGGATGCCCTGCTGTCCGATCGCCTTTCCTGCCATCAGGTCCAGGTTCAGTTGGGAGTACTCCTCAAGGATTTTCTCGTGCGCCGCCAGGTGTTCCGCAAGCTCCTCGCGCGGCATGCCGCAGGCCTTGAGAAGGGACTCCTCACTATCGAAATGGGCGGCGATCTGGCGACCCAACTGGCTCAGGATTTCCGAAAAAGGCTCGGCCACGGGATGTGAATGGGGTTTGCCGATCAGGCGATCGAACTGCGCGAACAAGGCAAGATGTTGGGAATCGATCTCGGGCAAACCCAACAGCGGATACTGATTCCGGGTCTGCCCGCTCGCCGATTGACCAGAGTCCGAATACATTCCAGTGTCCGTTCTGCCACAAATAGTGCCTATTTTATCTGGAACCAATCACGGCGCGCATCCGGCTGGGAGGCTGGGTGAAACTTGGTTGTCGCCTATCCATCGCATTATTTGGCTCCAAGCGGAAATTGCATAAACTTCCGCTCGCCGGGTCAGACATTGCCGCTACCACATGAACAGTGAACCCCGTCCGCCTGTCGAAATCGGTGCTCGGTAGCACAGGGGCATCTCCAGCACCGTCGAGACGCAGCCTTGCAGCATGCCGGTTGCAGTCTTCCGGCGAAAAAAAGCGGTTTCAGGAAGGCTAACGCCAGCCCAACTGGCGTTAAGCATAGCGACCGCAACCATCATTGCCGAACCGGATGGTCTTATACATTCCTGGCACTCCGACCCGATCATCTGATTTCGGCAAGGCTGGAAGCCGCACTGCCACCCAACGCCTTGTAGAAGCTCGCGTCCGTCGCCAGGAGTTGCCGCCGTGTCGCCAGCGCCGACTGTTGCGCCGCGAAGTGCTCGCGCTGGGCATCGAGCAGTTCGAGATAGCTTGACAGCCCTGCGTTGTGCCGCGCCTCGACCATGCGCTGGCGTTCGCCCTGCGCCCTGGTCGCCGCTTCCTGCGCCGCCAGCTGCTCGGCGTATTGCTCGCGCGCGGCGAGCAGGTCGGCGATTTCGCGGAAGGCCTGCTGCAGCACTTTTTCATAGTCGGCGACGGCGATGGTCTTGCGCGCCTCGGCCAGGTCCACGCTGCCCTGGCTGCGCCCGGCATCAAACAGCGGATAGCGCAGCACCGGGTTGAAGCTCCAGGCGCCGCTGCCGGCGTCGAACAGGCCGGCCAGCGAGCGGCTGGCAGTGCCCAGCGCGGCGGTGAGCAGGATGCGCGGCAGGAAGGCAGCGCGCGCGGCGCCGATGTTGGCATTGGCGGCCAGCAGGCGCTGCTCGGCGGCCAGCACGTCGGGGCGGGCCAGCAGCACTTCGGAAGGCAGGCCGACCGGCACTTCGGCCACCAGTTCCTGCTCGGCCAGCCGGCGCCCGGCCGGCAGCGCGGGCGTGGCGCCGACCAGCAGGCGCAGCGCATTCTCGGCGGCGGCGAGCTGGCGCATCAGATTGGCCAGCTCGGCGCGGGTGGCCTGCATCGCGCTGTCGGCGGCCAGCACGTCGAGGTCACCGGCGAGACCAACATCGCGCCGGGCGACGATCAGGCGGCGGCTTTCGCCGCGGTTGGCCAGCGTCGCTGCTGCCAGCGCGACACGCTCCTGCAGCTCGATCTGGCTGAAGTAGGCGCTCGCCACGTCGGCGATGAGGCCGAGGCGGAAGCTCTTCTGCGCCTGCTCGCTGGCGAGGAAACTCGCCTGCGCCGCCGCGTCGAGGCTCTTGACGCGGCCCCAGAAGTCGAGCTCGAAGGCGCTGATGCCGAGGTTCACGTCGTAGCGCTGGGCGTTAAGCTGGCGGTTGTTGGCCGCGAGGTCGGCCGGGGTCAGCGAGGCGGCGCGCTGGGCGGCAGCATCGATCTGGGGCAAGCGGTCGGCACGGGCGAGGCCGGCCTGGGCGCGCGCCTCGTCCACGCGCGCCAGCGCGATGCGCAGGTCGCGGTTGTGCTCCAGCGCGGCGGCGACCAGGGCCTGCAGGCGCGGATCGGGAAAGTGCTGGCGCCAGTCGCCGCCGACAGTCGCCGTGCCGCCAGCGCCGGTTTTTGCCTCGGCCGGCCAGGCCGCCGGCACCGGCGCGGTCGGGCGCTGATACTCGGGAACCATCGAGCAGCCTGCAGCCAGCAAGGCAAGCAAGGGGAGCAGGTGCTTACTCATGCTTGTCCTCTCCGTGATGCCGACTGTGCCCGGGGAAGATGCGGCGCACGACAAGGAAGAACACCGGGACGAAGAACACAGCGAGCACCGTCGCCGTGATCATGCCGCCCATCACGCCGGTGCCGATGGCGTGGCGGCTGTTGGCGCCGGCGCCGGTGGACAGGGCCAGCGGCATGACGCCGAAAATGAAGGCGATCGAGGTCATGACGATGGGCCGGATGCGCAGGCGGCAGGCTTCCAGTGTGGCCTCGACGAGTTCCATGCCCTGCTCCTGCAACTCGCGGGCGAACTCGATGATCAGGATCGCGTTCTTCGCCGACAGGCCGATGATGGCGATCAGGCCGACCTTGAAATACACGTCGTTGGTCAGGCCGCGCAGTTCCACGGCGAGCACCGAGCCGAAGATGCCCAGCGGCACCACCAGCATCACGGCGAAGGGGATCGACCAGCTTTCGTAAAGTGCGGCGAGGCAGAGGAAGACCACGACCAGCGAGACGGCGAAGAGGAAGGGCGCCTGGCTGCCGGACTGGCGTTCTTCGAACGAGGTGCCGGACCATTCGAAGCCGATGCCGGGCGGCAGCTTGGCGGCGACCTCTTCCATCGCCTTCATGGCTTCGCCGGTGGAGCGCCCAGGTGCGGCATTGCCGGAAACCTTCATCGAGGGCAGGCCGTTGAAGCGGTCGAGCTTGGGCGCGCCGGTGACCCAGGAGGCGCGCGCCAGCTCGGCCAGCGGAATCATCTCGCCGCGGGCGTTCTTCACCGGCAGGCGCAAGATGTCCTCGGGCGTGCGCCGGGTGTCGGGCTCGGCCTGCATCTGCACCCGCAGCACGCGGCCCTGGCGCACGAAGTCGTTGATGTAGGCCACACCCAGCGCCGACTGCAGCACCTCGTTGAGGTCGGCGAGGTCGACGCCCAGCGCGCGCGCCTTGAGGCGGTCGACGTCGAGGAAGATCTGCGGCCCGGCCTCCTGGCCTTCGGGCCGGACGCCGACCAGCACCGGATTCTGCCCGGCCATGCCGAGCGCCATGTTGCGGGCTTCGAGCAGCTTTTCGCGGCCGAGGCCGCCGCGGTCCTGGAGGCGGAAATCGAAGCCACCGATCGCCGCGAGTTCGGGAATCGGCGGCACGTTGACGGCGAACATCATTGCCTGCTTGATGCGGAAGAAGGCCATATTGGCGCGCCGCACAACGGCGGGCGCCTCGGCGTCCTTGCCCGGGCGCTCGTCCCAGTCCTTGAGGCGGACGAAGGTGATCGCCGCGTTCTGGCCGCGACCGAAGAAGGAGAAGCCGGCAACGCCGATCACGTGCTGCACTTCCTTCTGCTTGAGAAAGTAGGCCTCGGCTTCCTGCAACACTTCCAGCGTGCGCTCGCGCGTCGCGCCCGAGGGCAACTGGATCACGCTGATGAAATAGCCCTGGTCCTCATCGGGCAGGAAGCTGCCGGGCAACTTGGTGAACAACCAGCCGGTGGCGCCGAGGATCGCGAGATAGACGACCAGCCAGCGCCAGGGACGGCCAAGCATGGCGCGCGTGCCGGCGAGGTAGCGTTTCACCGTCGCGGCGAAGCCGCGGTTGAACATGCCGAGCACCCCGCGCGTGGGCACCAGGTCGTCGCTGCCCGGCTTGTGCTTGAGCAGGGTGGCGCACAGGGCCGGCGTCAGCGACAGGGCGAGCAGCGCCGAGAAGCCCATGGTCAGCACCAGGGTCACGGCGAACTGGCGGTAGATGGCGCCGGTGGAACCGCCGAAGAAGGCCATCGGCACGAACACGGCAGACAGCACAAGGGTGATGGCGATGATGGCGCCGACGATCTGGTCCATGGCCTTGCGCGTGGCATCGCGCGGCGGCAGGTTCTCCTCGCTCATGATGCGCTCGACGTTTTCGACGACCACAATGGCGTCGTCGACCACGATGCCGATCGCCAGCACCATGGCGAACAGGGTCAGCACATTGACCGAGTAGCCGAAGAGGTAGAGCCCGACCAGGCCGCCGACCAGGGCCACCGGCACGACGATGGCCGGAATGAAGGTGGCGCGCAGGTTGCCGAGGAAGACGTACATCACCAGGAAGACCAGGGCCATGGCCTCGGCCAGGGTCTTCAGCACCTCGCGGATCGAGATGTCTACGAAGCGCGAGGTGTCGTAGGGGATAACCCAGGAAATGCCCTTGGGAAAGTATTTCGCCAGCTCCGCCATGCGCTCCTTGACCGCCTTGGCGGTGTCGAGCGCATTGGCACCGGGCGCCATGCGCACGGCGATCGCCGCCGACGCCTGCTGGTCGGTGCGCGCGGCGATGCTGTAGTCCTGGGCGCCAAGCTCGACGCGGGCAATGTCCTTGACGCGCACCGTGGCGCCCGCCGCGTTGGCTTTGACGATGATCTCGCCGAACTCCTCGGGCGTCGCGAGG
This sequence comes from Sulfuritalea sp., assembly GCF_017302275.1. GTDB lineage: Bacteria > Pseudomonadota > Gammaproteobacteria > Burkholderiales > Rhodocyclaceae > Sulfuritalea. Next base: position 34,454 of record NZ_JAFLDR010000027.1, on the reverse strand, counting down.
CGCGACCGGGTGACGATAACGGCGTTGATTTGCTGGCCGTCGGCTGCCGGCAACTGGCCAAGTTCGCCGGCGGCGAGCTGGGTGTTCTGCGCGCGCACCGCTTTGGCCACGTCGGCCGGCGTCAGGCCGTAGGCATGCAGTTTTTCGGGCTTGAGCCAGAGGCGCATCGAGTACTCGGTGCCGAAGAGGATGGCCTCGCCCACGCCCGGCGTGCGGCGGATGTTTTCCAGCACGTTGGCGGCGGCATAGCTGCCGAGATCGACGTTGGAAGAGCTGTTATCGGGCGAGAACAGCGAGATGAACAGCAGGTAGTTGCGCGCCGCCTTGTTCACCGTGATGCCGAGGCGCCGGACTTCCTCGGGCAGGCGCGCCTCGGCGCGCTTGATGCGGTTCTGCGCTTCGACCGAGGCGAGGTCGAGGTTGGTGCCGGCCTCGAAGGTCAGCGTCACCGTGCCTATGCCTTGCTCCGAGGCCGACTCCATATAGAGCAGGCGTTCGATGCCGTTCATCTCCTGCTCGATCAGCGCGACCACCGATTCCTCGACCACCTGCGCCGAAGCGCCCGGGTAGTTGAGGGTGATCGACAGTGCCGGCGGCGCCACCGCCGGATAGCTGGCCACGGGGAGTTGGCGTAGCGCCAGGCCGCCGGCGAGCAGGATGATCAGGGCGATCACCCAGGCGAAGATCGGCCGGTCGATGAAGAACTTGGCAAACATCTATTTCTTGGCGTCGGCTGGCTTGGCTTCGGCAGTCGGCGCTGGGGGGACGGCGCCTGGCGGCGGGCCCGGCTTTTTCGCCGGGTCCCACGGAACCGGTTTCACAATGGCACCTGGTCTGGCTTTCTGCAGGCCATTGATGATGACCTGATCGCCCGGTTTGAGACCGCTTTCGATGAGGAAGTCCTGGGCCGCCATGCCGCCGGTCTTGACCGGGCGCTGATTCACTTTGCCCTCGGTATCGACCACCATCACGCCCTGTCCCAGCGGCGAAACGGTTACCGAGCGCTGAGGAATGCGGATCGCGGCCTCGACTTCGGCCTGCGGGAAACGCACCCGGGCAAAGGTGCCGGGCAGCAGTTCGCGCCGCGGATTGGGAAACTCGGCGCGCAACAGCACGGATCCCGTGCCGGGATCCACGGCAAGATCGGCGAAGCGCAAGGTCCCCGGTTCGGGATAGAGCGTACCGTCCTCGAGCAGCAAGCGGACCTGTGCCGCCTTGGCCGCCTTCTGCTTGCCGGCCTTGACGGCCTGCTGCAGCCGCAGCATGTCCGAATAGCTTTGCGAGAACTCGACGCGTATGGGATCAAGCTGTTCGATGGTAGCCAGATGCGTCGCTTCCCCCTTGCCGACCAGGGCGCCCTCGGTCACCAGGGCGCGGCCGATGCGGCCGGAAATCGGCGCCGGAGGTACGGCGTTCTCGAGGTCGAGCCTGGCCCGGGCCAGCGCCGCTTCGGCCTGCTTGTGGCGCGCCGATGCCTGGTCGTATTCCTGCTGGCTGACGGCCTTGATTTCCAGTAGCGGCTTGAGGCGGCTGAAGCTGGCGGCGGCGCTGGCCAGGTCGGCTTCGGCGGCGGACAGGTTGGCCTGGTAGGTGCGCGCGTCGATGCGGAACAGCGGCGTGCCGGCGGCGATGTCGCTGCCTTCGGCGAAAAGGCGCTTTTCAACCACGCCCTCGACTCGGGCGCGGACCTGGGCGCTACGGATCGCCATCAGGCGGCCAGGCAGATCCTGGGTCAGGGTTGCGGCGCCGGTGGCGACGATCAGCACCTCGACTTCGGGCGGTGGCGGCGCGGCGCCGGGTCCGGCGGCCGAGCCGGCGCCCGGCTTCTTGTCGCCCTCGCCGCAGGCGGCGAGCAGCGCCAACATGACAAAGGCAAGGTATCGGTTCATTGCATGCTCCGGCTGCGATTCCGGCACCCTCTGCAGGCGCGCCGCAAAGGCCGAAGTATTTCATGGCGCAAACAAAAAAGGCAGCCGAAGCTGCCTTTTTTGCGTAACCCAATGTTGCGCCGTCAGTGCCGCTGCTTGCGCAGCTTGTCGATCGCCGCCAGTTGCGCGATGGCCTCGGCGAGTTCGACCTGGGCGCGCGCGTAGTCCATTTCGGAACCGCGATTGACCATGGCTTCCTCGGCCAGCTTCTTGGCTTCGAGGGCCTTGGCTTGATCGAGGTCGGCGCCACGGATCGCGGTGTCGGCCAGAACGGTCACCAGACCCGGTTGCACTTCCAGCAGGCCGCCGGCAACGAAGATCAGTTCTTCCTTGCCTTCCTGCGTCTGTACGCGCACGGCACCCGGCTTGATGCGGGTCATCAGCGGCATGTGGCCGGGCATGATGCCCAATTCACCTGCTTCGCCCGGCAATACGACGAACTGGGCCAGGCCGAAGAAAATCATCTCCTCGGCACTGACGACGTCGACATGAATGGTCATGGCCATTACTGTACCCCTTTATTTGCGCTTACTGCAGCGTCTTGGCCTTCTCGAAGACTTCCTCGATCGCGCCGACCATGTAGAAGGCCTGCTCGGGGATCGTATCGCACTCGCCGTCGACGATCATCTTGAAGCCCTTGATGGTGTCGGCCAGCGGCACGATCTTGCCCGGCGAACCGGTGAATACTTCGGCAACGTTGAAGGGCTGCGACAGGAAGCGCTGGATCTTGCGCGCGCGGGTCACGGCCAGCTTGTCTTCGGGCGCCAGTTCGTCCATGCCCAGAATCGCGATGATGTCCCGCAGTTCCTTATAGCGCTGCAGGTTCGACTGCACGCGGCGGGCGACGCTGTAGTGCTCTTCGCCGACGACCAGCGGGTCGAGCTGGCGCGAGGTGGAGTCGAGCGGATCGACGGCCGGGTAGATGCCCAGCGAGGCGATGTCGCGCGACAGAACGACGGTGGCGTCGAGGTGGAGGAAGGTCGTGGCCGGGGACGGATCGGTCAAGTCGTCCGCTGGCACATACACGGCCTGGATCGAGGTGATCGAGCCGACTTTGGTCGAGGTGATACGCTCCTGCAGCTTGCCCATTTCATCGGCCAGGGTCGGCTGGTAGCCCACGGCGGACGGCATGCGGCCCAGCAGCGCGGAGACTTCGGTACCGGCCAGGGTATAGCGATAGATGTTGTCGATGAAGAGCAGGATGTCCTTGCCTTCGTCGCGGAACTTCTCGGCCATGGTGAGGCCGGTCAGCGCCACGCGCAGGCGGTTGCCGGGAGGCTCGTTCATCTGGCCGAAGACCATGGCCACCTTGTCGAGAACGCCGGACTCTTCCATCTCGTGATAGAAGTCGTTGCCTTCACGGGTACGCTCACCGACGCCGGCGAACACCGAGTAGCCGCCGTAAGACTTGGCGATGTTGTTGATCAGTTCCATCATGTTCACGGTCTTGCCGACGCCGGCGCCGCCGAACAGGCCGATCTTGCCGCCCTTGGCAAACGGACAGACCAGGTCGATAACCTTGATGCCCGTGGGCAGCAGGTCGACCGAGGGCGACAGCTCGTCGAACTTCGGCGCCTTGGCGTGGATCGGGCGCAGCTCACCACCCGGAATCGGGCCGGCTTCGTCGATCGGACGGCCAAGCACGTCCATGATGCGGCCCAGCGTGCCGGTGCCGACCGGCACCGAGATGGGTGCGCCGGTGCCCTTGACCGCCATGCCGCGACGCAGGCCGTCGGAAGAACCGAGGGCGATGGTGCGCACGACCCCGTCGCCGAGCTGCTGCTGGACTTCGAAGGTCAGGCCCTGTTCGGCGTTGCCGGAATCGGCCTCGTCGAGGGTCAAAGCTTCATAAACCTTGGGCATCGCCTCACGGGGGAACTTGATGTCCACCACCGCGCCAATGCACTGAACGATGTTTCCGTTGCTCATGGTTGTTTCCTCAATGTAAATCCGTTAACCACAGTCGCTTCCGCGCCTGGTTGATTTGGTCTCGTCACAACATTCGCTTTGCTCATGTCAGCCTCGCCCAATCATCCGGCAATCGCCGCGGCACCGCCGACGATTTCCGAGATTTCCTTGGTGATCGCCGCCTGGCGCGCCTTGTTGTACACCAACTGCAATTCCTTGATGACGTTGCCGGCATTGTCGGTCGCCGACTTCATCGCCACCATCCGCGCCGACTGCTCGGAGGCCATGTTTTCGGCGACGCCCTGGTAGATCAGGGCCTCGACGTAGCGCACCAGCAGCTCGTCGATCACGCTCTGCGCGTCGGGCTCGTAGAGATAGTCCCAACTGCGCTCCGGCGTGCCCATGCGTTCGCCCGAAAGCGGCAGCAGGGGCTCGATCACCGGCTCCTGCTTCATGGTGTTGATGAAGCGGGTGTAGGCGATATACACGGCGTCCAGCTCACCGGCCTGAAAGGCGTCGATCATGACCTTCATCGGCCCGATCAGCTTGTCCAGGTGCGGCGTGTCGCCCAGGTGGGTGACGTGGGAAATGACATTGGCACCGAGGCGCTGCATGAAGCCCAGACCCTTGTTGCCGATGCAGGTGACGCGGATGTCCTTGGCCCCGCTGGACTCCCAGCCACGCATGGTTGATAGGCACTGCCGCAGGATGTTCGTGTTGAGGCCGCCGCACAGGCCCTTGTCCGTGGTCACGACGATCAGGCCGACGCGCTTCAACTGTTCGGTCTTGGCCCGGCTGAGGAAGGCGTGACGGTACTCGGTCACGTTGGCCTGCGAAAGGTTCGCCGCGAGGCGACGGATCTTTTCGCTGTAGGGTCGTGCGGCACGCATCCGTTCCTGCGCCTTGCGCATCTTGGACGCGGCCACCATCTCCATGGCCTTGGTGATCTTGCGCGTGTTCTGGACGCTCTTGATCTTGGTGCGGATCTCTTTACTGCCAGGCATGATCGCTCCCCGTTAGACGTTGATGATCAGGCCCAGGACTTCTTGAACTCGGTCAAGGCAGCCTTGAGCTGGGCTTCGGCTTCCTTGTCGAGATCGTTGGTGCTGGTGATCTTGTCCATCAGCGCGGCGTACTTTTGCTTCACGAACTGGTGCAGGTCGGATTCAAAAGCCAGGATGCGCGGAACATCGACGTCGTCCATGAAGCCTTCGTTCGAGGCATAGAGCGTCACGGCCATTTCGGCCACTGACAGTGGCGCGTATTGCAACTGTTTCATCAGCTCGGTGACGCGACGGCCGCGCTCGAGCTGCTTGCGCGTGGCTTCGTCAAGATCGGAGGCAAACTGGGCGAAAGCCGCGAGTTCGCGGTACTGCGCCAAGGCGAGACGAACGCCGCCGCCGAGCTTCTTGATCACCTTGGTCTGGGCGGCGCCGCCGACGCGGGACACCGAGACGCCGGCGTTCATGGCGGGACGGATGCCGGCGTTGAACAGGTCGGTCTCCAGGAAGATCTGGCCGTCGGTAATCGAGATGACGTTGGTCGGCACGAAGGCGGAAACGTCACCGGCCTGGGTTTCGATCACCGGCAGCGCGGTCAGCGAACCAGTCTTGCCCTTGACTTCGCCGTTGGTCAGCTTCTCGACCCAGGCTTCCGACACGCGAGCAGCACGCTCTAGCAGGCGGGAGTGAATGTAGAACACGTCGCCCGGGTAAGCTTCGCGGCCGGGAGGACGGCGCAGCAGCAGGGAGATCTGGCGATAGGCCCAGGCCTGCTTGGTGAGGTCGTCATAAATGATCAGGGCGTCCATGCCGCGGTCGCGGAAGTATTCGCCCATGGTGCAGCCGCCGTACGGCGCGAGGAACTGCATCGCGGCGGAGTCGGAGGCGGAAGCCGCGACGACGATGGTGTAACCCATGGCGCCGTGCTCTTCGAGTTTCCGTACCACGTTGGCGATGGTCGAGGCCTTCTGGCCGACCGCCACGTAGATACAGAACATGTTCTGACCCTTCTGGTTGATGATGGTGTCAACCGCGACGGCCGTCTTGCCGGTCTGGCGGTCGCCGATGATCAGTTCGCGCTGGCCGCGGCCGACGGGAACCATCGAGTCGATCGCCTTGAGACCCGACTGCACCGGCTGCGACACCGATTTGCGCCAGATCACGCCCGGCGCCACCTTCTCGACCTTGTCGGTCAACTTGGCGTTGATCGGGCCCTTGCCGTCGATCGGCTCGCCCAGGGCGTTGACCACGCGACCGAGCAGCTCGGGGCCGATCGGGACTTCCAGGATGCGGCCCGTGCACTTGACGGTATCGCCTTCCGAGATGTGCTCGTAGTCGCCCATGACCACGGCGCCGACGGAGTCGCGCTCGAGGTTCAGCGCGAGGCCGAAGGTGTTGCCGGGGAATTCCAGCATTTCGCCCTGCATCACGTCGGTCAGGCCATGCACGCGGCAAATGCCGTCGGTAACCGAAACCACGGTACCTTCGTTGCGGGCCGTGGCGGCCAGCTGCATGTTCTGGATCCGGCTCTTGATCAGGTCGCTGATTTCGGATGGATTGAGATTCATGGAATTGCTCCTAGTTCTTTAGCGCGGTGGCCATCGCGGCAAGTTTGCCGCGGACCGAGGCATCGATCACTTCATCGCCGACGGCAATACGGACGCCACCGATTAGTTCTGCATCGACCTTGACGGTCGCCTGAATCCTGCAGCCGAACTTGCGTTCCACGTCCGCCACGAGATTCTTCAGCGTCGCATCGTCGAGCGCGAAGGCGGATGAGATCTCTGCATCCTTGACCCCTTCCTGTGCGTGCTTGAGCTCTTCGAAGAGCCCGCTGATCTCAGGCAGCACGACCAGGCGGTCGTTGTCGGCGAGGACGCGGACGAAGTTCTGATGGTCGGCCGACAGGTCAGACTTGCCGCCCGAAGCGGCCACGTCGAGGCAGAGTTGCGCCACCTGGGCAGCGGAGAGGCGCGGGTTGCCGATGCACTCCTCCATCTCCGGGGTGGCGGCTACCGCCGACAGGCGCGAAAGTGCGTCGGACCACGCCTGCAGCGCATTCCCGCCCTTTGCGAGCTGGAACGCTGCCTCGGCATAGGGGCGCGCAAGGGTGACGTTTTCGGCCATGGCGGATCAGAGCTCCGACTTGAGTTGCGTCAGCAGCTCGGCGTGGACCTGGGCATTGATCTCCTTGCGCAGAATCCGCTCGGCACCGGCCACGGCCAGCGCAGCGACCTGCTCGCGCAGGGCCTCCTTGGCGCGTTGCGACGCTGATGCCGCTTCGGTTTCTGCTGCTTCGCGAGCGGCGGCAACAATGCGGGCTCCCTCGACACGCGCTTCCTCGATCAATTGGGCCACTTGGCGTTCGGCGCCGCTGCGGAACTCGGCGGCGGATTCGCGCGCCTTGCGCAGCTCCTCGCCAGCCTTCTTCTCGGCATGCGCCAGGTCGGTCTTGGCCTTGTCCGCGGCCGCAAGCCCGTCGGCTATCTTGCCCGCGCGCTCGTCGAGTGCCTTCATGATGGGCGGCCACACGAATTTCATCGTGAACCACGCCAGGATGAGGAACACAACCAGCTGGGCAAACAGCGTTGCGTTCAGATTCACGGTAATCGCTCCTTAGCGGTTAGGGGAGTCGATTACTTGATGAACGGATTGGCAGTCGTGTACCACAGGGCGATACCGGTACCGATAATGAACGCAGCATCGATCAGACCAACCAGCAGGAACATCTTGGTTTGCAGCGTGTTCATCAGCTCAGGCTGACGGGCGGACGCTTCCAGAAAACGGCTGCCCATGATGCCGATGCCGATACAAGCGCCCGCGGCACCCAGACCGATGATCAAACCGGCGGCCAGCGCTACGAAACCAACGATGTTGCCTTCCATGATGACTCCTTGTGTGTAAAAGTGAAGGTTAAGTTGAGATATTGAGACTAGTGGCTTTCATGTGCCTGGCCGATGTAAACCAGCGTCAGCATCATGAAGATAAAAGCCTGCAACGTGATGATCAGAATGTGGAAAATGGCCCAGATCGCACCGGCGAGGACACCGCCGATCCAGAGCAAACCGCTGCCCGCGGTTCCGGCCCATGCCGCGCCCATCAACGCGATCAGCATGAAGATCAGCTCGCCGGCGTACATGTTGCCGAACAGTCGCATGCCGTGGGAGACGGTCTTGGCAACGAACTCGATCAGTTGCATGGCGAAGTTGATCGGGTAGAGCACCGGATGACTGCCGAAGGGCGCGGTGAACAACTCGTGCATCCAGCCGCCGAAGCCCTTGATCTTGACGCTGTAATAGAGGCAGAGAATGAGTACGCCGAGCGACATGCCGAGCGTGGCATTAAGGTCGGCGGTGGGCACCACCCGCATGTAGGCGTGGTGGGGATCATGGCCGGCGGCGCCGAAGATCGCGGCCCAGATGTTCGGGACCAGATCCAGCGGCAACAGGTCCATCGCGTTCATGAAGAAGATCCAGACAAAGACCGTCAGCGCCAGCGGAGCGATGAAGCTGCGGTCGCCATGGACGATTGATTTCGATTGCGATTCGACCATCTCCACCAGGATTTCGACCGCCGCCTGGAAGCGCCCGGGTACGCCCGAGGTGGCCTTTGAGGCGGCCCGCGCCAGGATGAGAATGGCGACCAGTCCGAGCGAGACGGACCAGAACAGGGTATCGAGGTGGAATACCGACCAATCGACCAGCGCGGTTTGCTTGGCGCTCTTCAGGTGGGTCAGGTGGTGGACGATGTATTCGGATGCGTTGGGACCTTGGGCTGCCATGCTCGTTCAGGCCTTCATCAAAATCACTATCAGGTTTGCCTTTAGCGCCAGAAACAGTCCGGCCAGCAGAGCCAGCCAATTCAGTTCCCGATACGCCCCCGCCACTATCACGAGCAACGCCAGCGTTGCCGCGACCTTGATCAATTCACCGACAAAAAACCTCGCCACCGATGGCCTGCCGCTCTTCGCCGCCGCCCAGAGACTCAGGGCGAAAAACAGGTTCGGCACCACGACTGCCGCTCCGCCCAGTGCCGCGGAAGCGGCGCCGTGCTGTCCTGCCCAGAACCACGAGAGGGCGACGACGATCAGGGTTGCGAGGCTTTGATGAAAAACAGCCTTGAACATCTATGCCAGGCCGCTTCCAAAAGCCCGCGAATATAGGGCATTGATCATAGGTTGTCAATTAATTTATGTTGCAGCGCGCCATTTTAATTGATTCCCGTTGCTACCTCGGTTTCAGCCTAGTCGCGCCAGCAATCCATCCAGCTGGTCGAGGCTGCCGAAACGGATCGTCAGGCTGCCGCTTCCCTTGCGATTGGCGCTGATGTTCACTGTCGCCCCAAGTCGGTCCGAGAGCTCCTCCTCAAGGCGAAGCAGGTCCCGATCCGGCTTTTTGTTGGATTCCTTTTTTTGTGGCGGATTGAGTTCGCGTGCAACCAGCTTTTCCGTTTCCCGCACAGAGAAGCCCTTGTCGACCACCAGCGCCGCCAACCTGCCCTGCTCTCCCTTTGACAACGGCAGCAGCGCCCGCGCGTGGCCCATTTCGATGTCGCCAGCCATCAACATGTCCTGCGCCGGCTTGGCCAACTGCAACAGGCGCAGCAAGTTGGACGCCGCGGAACGCGAGCGTCCGACGGCATCGGCAGCCTGCTGATGGGTCATCTGGAATTCGTCGATCAGGCGCTGTATGCCGGCAGCCTCCTCAAGCGGATTTAGATCTTCGCGCTGGATGTTTTCAATCAGGGACATCGCCAGCGCCGCATCGTCGGGTATGTCGCGGATAAGCACCGGCACCTCGCCGAGTCCGGCTATTTGCGCCGCGCGCCAGCGGCGCTCGCCGGCAATGATTTCAAAGCGGCCCGCTCCGACCGGCCGCACTGAAATAGGCTGTATCAGTCCCTGGGCCTTGATCGAGGCCGCCAACTCTTCCAACGACCCCGGGTCCATGCGGGTTCGCGGCTGGTATTTGCCGGGCTGCAGCGCACCCACGGCAAGGGTTTCCTGGCGCTGCGTTTCGGACGTCACATTGGCGGCGAGCAGGGCGTCGAGCCCGCGGCCGAGGCCCTTTTGTTTTGGTGGGTTCACGCGGTTTCCTTCCACGAATTGACGCGATCTATCATCTCCACGGCGAAGGCCATGTAGGCCTGCGCTCCCTTTGCCGCCTTGTCGAACAGCACGCCGGGGACGCCGTAGCTTGGTGCCTCTGCCAGCCGCACGTTGCGCGGCACCAGGGTCTTGAACACCTTGTCGCCGAAGTGTTCTTCAAGCTGCGCCGACACCTGGTTCGAGAGCGTGTTGCGCGGATCGAACATCACGCGCAGCAGGCCGATGATCTTCAGGTCGCGATTCAGGTTGGCATGAACCTTCTTGATGGTATTCACCAGGTCGGACAAGCCTTCCAGCGCATAGTATTCACATTGCATTGGTATGATGACGCCATGGGCGGCGCACAAGCCGTTCAGCGTCAGCATCGACAACGATGGAGGGCAGTCGATCAGGACGAAGTCATACTCGTCGCGATGCTTCGCCAAAGCCGCCTTGAGGCGCATTTCGCGGGCCTCCAGGTCGACCAGCTCGACTTCCGCGCCGGCCAGATCGCGATTTGCCGGCAACACATCGTATCTTCCGGAGGGCGATGCTGCGCGGGCGTCGGCCAAACTGGAGAGATGCAACAGAACCTGATAGACCGACGACTTGAGGCTGCGCTTGTCGACGCCGCTCCCCATGGTGGCATTGCCCTGAGGATCGAGATCCACCAGCAGGGTGCGCTGGCCGTTGGCGGCCAGCGCGGCGGCAAGATTCACTGCGGTGGTAGTCTTGCCCACCCCGCCCTTTTGATTGGCTATCGCGAATATGTGCATCCTCAGGCCTTCCCTAGAACTATCAAATGACGCTCGGCAATCAAACCCGGTACCTTGAGCGGCGCGCATGCGACGGTAGTCCAGCCCGACGGCAATCGAGCCAATTCGTCATCCGGAAGGCGACCCTTCATTGCATAGAGATGGCCGCCCGGAGCGAGCAAATGTCCGGCCAGGCGGACGAAATCGGCAATTTCGGCAAAAGCACGGGATACGACCGCGTCAAAACCTCCACCGTCCATTTCTTCCACGCGGCGATTCAGCACGGCTACATTCGACAAGCCGAGTTCAATCTTTGCCTGACGCTGGAAAGCCGACTTTTTGTCGATCGCCTCGATCAAGGTCATGGTGAGCTCCGGGCGCGCGATGGCCAGAGGTATTCCAGGAAGTCCAGCGCCACTTCCGATATCCGCCCAACGCCGTCCCGCCAGCGCCGACTCTTGAACCGCGGGCAGCACCGAGAGCGAGTCGAGCAGATGCTGCACGACCATCTCGGCCTCATCGCGGATTGCAGTCAGGTTGTAAGTGCGATTCCACTTCTTGAGCAGCCCGACATAGGCGAGCAGCGTCGCCTGCGACGCCACAGGGAGGTCCAGTCCCATCGCCGCGAGTCCGTCGCCCAGTTGTTGCGACAGGCTCATGCCGCCTTGCGTCGCTTCATGTGCACCAACAGCAGCGAAATCGCCGCGGGCGTAATGCCCTGCAGTCGCGATGCCTGGCCGAGTGTCTGCGGACGTGCCTGGGTAAGCCTTTGTCGGACTTCGAACGAGAGGCCATGCACCTGAGCGTAATCGAGGTCCAGAGGGAGCGGCATCGACTCGTGGGCCATGCTCTTGTCGATCTCGTCCTGCTGCCGCGCGATGTAGCCCTGATACTTGGCCTGGATCTCGACCTGCTCGATGACTTCGGGCATCGCAACGCCCTCGCCTGCTCCGGGTAGCGTCAGCAAACTGGCGTAGCTGACTTGCGGGCGGCACAACAGGTCGAACAGACGGTATTCGCGTTCCATCGGCTGTCCAAGGACGCGCAGCGCGTCGGCCTCCGGGAGTTGACGCGGATTGACCCAGGTGGATTTAAGGCGCTCCGCTTCGCGCGCGACCGCGTCGCGCTTTCGATTGAACGCGCCCCAGCGCACATCGTCCACCAGGCCAAGTTCCCGTCCAGCTTCGGTAAGGCGCAAGTCTGCATTGTCTTCGCGCAAGGAAAGGCGATACTCCGCGCGACTGGTAAACATACGGTAGGGCTCCGAAACACCGCGCGTTATCAGGTCGTCCACCAGCACGCCAAGGTAAGCCTGGTCTCTGCGCGGCGCCCATGAAGGCAGCTGGCGTGCCTGGCGCGCTGCGTTGATCCCGGCCAGCAATCCCTGTGCGGCAGCCTCTTCGTAACCCGTGGTACCGTTGATCTGTCCCGCGAAAAACAAGCCGCCGATCGACTTGGTTTCAAGGCTGTCCTTGAGGTTGCGCGGATCAAAATAGTCGTACTCGATCGCATACCCGGGGCGAGTGATATGCGCGCTCTCAAGCCCGCGAATGGACCGTATCAGGGACAGCTGGATGTCGAAGGGCAAACTGGTCGATACACCTTGTGGGTAGAACTCGTGGGTATCCAGACCCTCGGGCTCGAGGAAGATCTGGTGGCTGTCCTTGCCAGAGAAGCGGTGGATCTTGTCTTCGATCGACGGGCAGTAGCGTGGGCCGATACCTTCGATGACTCCGGTAAACATGGGAGAACGATCCAGCCCGGAACGGATGATGTCGTGGGTTCGTGAATTGGTATGCGTGATCCAGCAGGGCACCTGACGCGGGTGCTGGTTGCGTGAACCCAGGAAGGAGAACACCGGAACGGGGTCGTCACCGGCTTGCTCCTGCATGATCAAAAAGTCGATGCTGCGACCATCAAGACGGGGCGGCGTCCCAGTTTTCAGGCGCCCCACCGGCAAACGGATTTCCTTCAGGCGTTCGGCAAGCAACGTTGCCGCCGGGTCACCGAAGCGCCCTGCCCGATAGTTGGCCATGCCGACATGGACCAGGCCATTGAGAAAGGTACCTGCCGTCAAAACTACAGCAGGAGCCTCAAAGCGGATACCCAGCTGGGTGACTACGCCAGCAACCCGCTCGCCTTTCAGGATCAGGTCATCGGCGGCTTGCTGGAACAGTGTGAGGTTCGCCTGGTTCTCCAGCCGGTCCCGTATGGCCTTCTTGTAGAGCTGACGATCTGCCTGGGCTCGCGTGGCGCGGACTGCCGGACCCTTGGAAGCATTCAGGATGCGAAATTGAATGCCAGCAATGTCGGCCGCCAAGGCCATTGCACCGCCCAGCGCATCCACCTCTTTCACCAGATGGCCCTTGCCGATGCCGCCGATCGACGGATTGCAGGACATTGCGCCCAGGGTTTCGATGTTGTGGGTCAGCAGCAAGGTTCGCGCGCCCGAACGTGCGGCAGCAAGAGCTGCCTCGGTGCCGGCGTGCCCCCCGCCAATTACTATCACATCGAACGATTCCGGAAAGCGCACGCTGCTCGGTCCTGAGGGATTGTTGCCGACTGGTACCCATCAAGAAAATGGCGGTACCAAAAAGAGGCGCAATCATACGCCTCTCATCGGAAAAGCGCAGTGATCGAAACCATCAAGAACCGACCGGAATTCAATGGGGAGGGCCTGCCACCCCGACCAATGGTTTCACGTGAAACTCACAACAAGCTGTTTCACGTGAAACGATTACGCCCGCGCAAGAATCAGTGCTTGCCACCCAAACCCAGATACGACTCAACCACCTTCGGATCATCAAGCAAGACGCCACTCGGACCCTCCAACGCCAGTTCACCGGTCTCAAGAACATACCCGTAGTCAGCCACCCTCAACGCCGCCCGGGCATTCTGTTCCACCAGCAAGATCGAAACACCGGTGCTCTTCAGGTTCGCGATAACCCGGAATATCTCCTTGACGATCAGTGGCGCCAACCCTAGGCTCGGCTCGTCCAGCATCAGCAGTTTCGGCTTGGCCATCAACGCGCGCCCGACCGCAAGCATCTGCCTTTCGCCACCGGAGAGGGTTCCAGCATACTGGTTTCGACGCTCCTTGAGGCGAGGAAAAATCGCGAACACCTCTGCCATGGTGTTTTCGTGGTCATGGAAACCCAAACGCCTTCGCATGAACGCACCCAGCAGCAGGTTGTCTTCAACGCTCATTTCCCCAAATAGAGCGCGCGACTCAGGTACCAATGTAATGCCCCTGGCCACCATTTGCTCGACCTCGCTATCCCCAACATCATGCCCAAGAAACCGAATCCCGCCCTTGGTGTGCGGCAGTAAACCCATGATCGCCGAAAGCATCGTGGTCTTCCCTGCTCCATTGGGCCCAATCACGGTGACGATCTGCCCCTCACCCACCCGCAACCCAACGTGATGCAAAGCCTCGACCTTGCCATAGGCAACACATAGGTCTTCCACTTCCAGAACCGGCTGCACATCACTCATCAGTCTACGCCCCCGAGATAGGCCTCAAGCACCGCCGGATTGCGTTGCACCTCATCGGGCAAGCCCTCGGCAATCTTTTCGCCAAACTCCATGACGACCACACGATCCGCCAGACCCATGACGAAATCCATGTCGTGCTCCACCAGCAGGATGCCCATCCCTTCAGCCCGCAGTTTGCGCAGCAACTCGGCCAACGCCTGCTTTTCAAGATAACGCAAACCCGCCGCCGGTTCATCAAGCAACAGTAAACACGGGTCAGCGCAAAGCGCCCGCGCGATCTCGAGGGTTCTTTGCTGTCCCAGAGCCAGGCTTCCCGCCGGTTCAAACATCGAATCCTTGAGGCCGACACGCTCGACCTGGCGCGCGGCCTCCGCCAACAAACGCCTTTCCTCCCCACGATCCATATGCAGCATTGCGGGAAGGACACCCTTGCTTCCGCGCAAGTGGCCGCCAATGGCGACATTCTCCAGAACACTCATGGCCGGCAATATGCGGACATGCTGAAATGTACGACTCATCCCAAGGCGTGCAATCTGCCTTGAATTCAGCCGAGTGATCGCCTGACCACAAAACAGAACCTCACCTTCGCTTGCGGAATCAACCCCGGAAATGCAGTTGAACATCGTCGACTTGCCCGCGCCATTGGGCCCGATCAAGGCCATGACTTCCCCGGCTTTCACGCTAAGGCTCAGGTTGTTGTTCGCTATCAACCCGCCAAATCGCTTCACGATATCTTTCGCTTCGAGCAGAACCTGCCCCGATTCCGGGAGCGCCTTCCTGGCCATGGCCTGAGCATCGACGACAATGCATGCCGGGCGGCCCTGGGGAACAAAGCGGATCAGCAACGGCCACAGCCCTTCTCGTGCGCGCTGCAGAACGAGGACCATCATGATGCCGAACACGATCATCTCGAAATTGCCTGAAGCGCCAAGCAAGCCCGGCAGAATATCCTGAAGCCACTGCTTGAGCACCGTTATCACCGCCGCACCGACAATCGCACCCCAGACATGACCCGCACCACCGACCACCGCCATGAAGAGATACTCGATGCCCAAGTGAAGACTGAAAGGCGTCGGGTTAACGAATCGCTGCATATGCGCGTACAGCCAACCCGAAATACAGGAGAACAAGGCGGCGACCAAAAAGATCACGGTTTTCGACCGCGTGGTGTCGACCCCCATGGCCTCCGCCATGACGACACCCCCCTTCAACGCCCGAATTGCCCGCCCTTCACGCGAATCCAGCAGATTCTTGCTAAGCCAGACAGCTCCAAGCACCACCGCCCAGATCAAGTAGAAAAAAATGCGCCCATCCTTGAACGGTATCCCCAACAAGGACAAGACAGGTATCCCCGCCAACCCCGTGTGTCCGCCGAGAAACTCCAGGTTGCCGAACAGGAAGTACAGGCTTAGCCCCCAGGCCAGCGTCCCCAAGGGCAGGAAATGCCCGGATAGCCCCAGGGTCAGCAAGCCGAGAACATAGGCGACCACCGCGGTGAGCAACAACCCAACCAACAACCCCAACCAGGGCGAGCCGCCAAGGAACGCCAGCCAGCCAGGAAGTCCCTGGCCAATCGACAAATACGCCGTTGCATAGGCACCGAGCCCCACAAAGGCAGCCTGACCAAACGAAGTCAGGCCACCGACCCCGGTCAGCAACACCAAACCCAATGCCACCAGTGCCGAAAGACCAATGTAATTGAGCAGGGTGACGTAAAACTCGGAAACCACATTTGGTGCGACGGCCACCAAAACCAGAAAAATCCCGGGCAGCAATCGCGGCGCCATCACTCTTCCTCCTCGACGTGACGAGTCGTCAGGGAAAGCCAGATCAGGACAGGAATGATTACCGTGAAAACAATGACCTCCTTGAACGCCGATGCCCAGAAGGAAGAATAGGCTTCCAGCAAACCGACCAGAATCGCACCTGCTGCCGCCATCGGGTAGCTGCCAAGGCCACCGACAATGGCACCGACAAACCCCTTGAGGCCGATCAGGAATCCGGTGTCGTAGTAAATGGTGGTTATCGGTGCGATCAGGACCCCCGAAAACGTGCCTATCAATGCGGCGAGCAGAAAGGACAATTTGCCCGCCATCACCGTGGAAATTCCCATCAATCGCGCCCCCGTGCGATTCATCGCGGTGGCACGCAAGGCCTTGCCGTAGATCGTCCGCTCAAAGAACAGGTACAGCACGACGATCAGGAACAGGCTGGCACCCAAAACCCACGCTGTCTGCCCGCTCACGGTAAGAATTCCAAGGTCGAAACTCGCATCGGAAAATGCCGGTGTGCGCGAACCCTCCGCCCCGAAGAAGAGCAGCCCGAGGCCCGTCATCGCCAGATGCACGGCGACGGAAACGATCAGCAACACAAGGACGCTGGCTTCGGCGAGAGGCTGGTAGGCCAAGCGATAAATCATGGGTCCGAGCGGAACCACCAGAACCAGGGCCAGGATGATCTGTGCCAGCAATGGCAACTCGCCGGGTTTGAGCAGGAAGACAATGGCCGCCGCCACCGCCGGGTACACCAGATTCCAGGCCAAGATCCTGGGGATTCTTCGCGCCGTACGCGATCGCAAGGCCTGGCTCAGATCGACCATGGCTACAACGAGTCCGGCGCCGATCAACAGCCACAAGGTACCCGGCGTCTTGCCCGCCTGAAAGCTGGCAAGCGTCAGCGCGCCATAGGCGACAAACTCCCCCTGTGGAATATAAATCACCCGCGTAACGGCAAAAACCAGGACAAGAGCAAAGGACAGTAGCGCGTAGATCGCGCCATTGGTTATTCCATCCTGCCCCAGCAACAGCGCAATTTGCAGGTCCATAACTCCGCTCTCTCGTTAGCCTGGAAGCCGCCCCGGACAACCCCGCACAAACTTCGGCCGCCTAATCATCTGGCGGCCGACTGATTGCCAATCTGCCCGGATGCAATTAAGTATACAGTATACATTTACCGAAAACCCCTCGCAAGACATTGTCAAAGATAAACAAGCATTCGCCTTTTCCTGATGCGAAAGGTCTTGAAGAATATCGGCGATGCCGGCACGCGCGGCCGACTCGACCGCCACGAACCTGCCCAGTCGCAGGCTTTCAGGAAAAAGTATCGTAGCCCAATCGAGCGATGAGGACCCCCGCCACAACAATGAAAACGCCACGGACGAAACCGCTGCCGTGATGCAGCGCAAGGCGCGACCCCATTACGGCACCGACGATATTGAATACGGCCATCGCCAGACCAACCATCCACAGCACGTGACCGGTCGGCGCAAAATAGGCCAGCGCAGCGGCATTCGTCGCAAAATTGACCACCTTCGCCGCACTTGACGCATGAAGGAAATCCAGCCTGAAAAAATGCACGAATGCAAAAATCATGAAACTGCCCGCCCCGGGACCGAAAAAGCCATCATAGAAACCCAGCATCGCGCCGGCAATCATGCCGCATTTCAACTCCAGGGCAGCGGACAACCTCGCGCCGGCAACGTGGCCGAAATCCGGCCGGGCCACCGTATAAATCAGGACCAGGACCAGCATGGCCAGCACCAGCGGGCGCACGATATCTTTCGGCATCCAAGCTACCGCCGCCGCTCCCCCGAAAGAAAAAACGAAAGCCGCGCCCGCGGCCGGCAAGGCGATTCCCCATGGCAACGCGATCCGCCGCGCGTATCGCAGCGCAGCGTTGGCGGTCCCAAAAATGCTGGAAAGCTTGTTGGTTCCAAATACCGTCGCCGGAGCCTCGGCCGGCAGCGCGACGAGCAGCGTCGGAACCTGGATCAGCCCGCCCCCGCCTGCCACCGCATCGACGAACCCGGCGAATAGTGCGGCAACCAACAACAGGATCAGGTCTATCTCAGACAAGAAATGCGCCTACTTGCCGATGCAAAACCGGGAAAAAATCTCTCCCAGCAAATCGTCGGCGGTAAATTCGCCAGTAATGCGGGAAAGCGCCTCCTGCGCAAGCCGCAGCTCCTCCGCGCACAGTTCGATCCGGTCCAGCTGCCGTGCCGCCAGCGCCGACTTTTCGGCGGCGATGCCGAGCGCCTCGAGATGACGCTCCCGCGCCAGGACGACGTCTTCCCCATGTCCGCTCCAGCCCGCCACCCGCAGCAGTTCATCATGCAGCAGGTCGATGCCATCGCCATTCATGGCCGACAAGCAAATACTCACCCCGCCCTCCCCCGCGCGGCGTTCAGCCTCCCGCAGCGCAAGGTCGCACTTGTTCTCCACGACGATGCGCTCAACCCCCGCCGGAAGCAGAGCCGCAATTTCCCGGTCCGCCGCGGTCTCGCCGGTCCGCGCATCGACCAGTTGCAACACCACGTCAGCACGTTCAATTTCGCGCCAGGTGCGTTCGATGCCCATCCGCTCCACCACATCCTCGGTATCCCGCAAACCGGCCGTATCCACGACATGCAGTGGAATGCCTTCAAGCTGGATGGTTTCGCGCACGGCATCACGAGTGGTTCCGGCAACATCGGCGACGATCGCCCGTTCATCACCAGCCAGCCGATTCAAAAGCGAAGACTTGCCAACATTGGGCAACCCCGCTATCACCACGTGCAATCCCGACCGCAACAATCGCCCGGCCCGCGCGCGCCCGAGAAGGCTGGCCAGGTCCGCGTTAATCCGCTCCAGACGCAGGGCGGCATCCGTGTCGCGCAGTATGTCGATTTCCTCTTCGGGGAAATCCAACGTCGCTTCCACCAGCATGCGCAATTCGACCAGGCGCGCGACCAGCGCGCGAACCTCGCGCGAGAACTCGCCTGACAGCGAGCGCAACGCCGAACGCGCCGCAGCCGCGGTACCCGCTTCGATCAGGTCTGCGATGGCTTCGGCCTGAACCAGGTCCAGCCTGTCATTGAGAAACGCGCGCCGCGAAAATTCGCCGGGCTCCGCCAAGCGCGCCCCAAGTTCCACGCACCGCGCCAGCAGCAGCTGCATCACCATCGGCCCGCCGTGGCCCTGCAACTCGAGCACATCCTCGCCCGTAAAGGAATGCGGCGCCGGGAAATAGAGCAGGATACCCTGGTCAATGGCCACCCCGTCAGCACCCAGAAACCGACACAACTGGGCATACCGCGGTACGGGAGTCTTCCCACAAAGCGCTTGTGCGAAGGGTAACAGCCCGGAACCGGAAACCCGAACCACCCCGATTCCGCCTCGACCCGCCGCCGTTGCGATGGCAGCGATAGTCCCGGTGCTCGGCTTACCCATCCTGCCTTTCCGTAGTCAGCGCGGTGAGTAGACCGACGTCCCGACAGGCAGGATCGAAATCACGCCTACTTCTTTTCGCCGGCCTCGACCAGGCGGGTGATCTGCCACTGTTGCGCGATCGAGAGGATGTTGTTCACCGTCCAGTAGAGCACCAGGCCAGCCGGGAACCAGAGGAACATCACGGTAAAAATGATAGGCATGAACAACATGACCTTTGCCTGGATGGGATCCGGAGGCGTCGGATTGAGCTTGGTCTGGATGAACATCGTAGCGCCCATGATAAGCGGCAGCACATAGTAGGGATCCTTCACCGAAAGGTCGGTGATCCAGCCCAACCAGGGAGCGTTTCGCATCTCCACGGTGCCCAGCAACACCCAGTACAGAGCGATGAAGACCGGGATCTGCACCAGCACAGGCAGGCAGCCGCCTAGGGGATTGACCTTTTCCTTCTTGTAGAGGGCCATCATTTCCTGGTTGAGGCGCTGCTTGTCGTCGCCATACACCTCCTTTAGCTTCACCAGCTTGGGTGTCAGGACGCGCATCTTCGCCATCGACTTGTAACTTGCCGCCGAAAGCGGGAAAAACGCCAGTTTGAGCAGCAGCGTGAGACCCATGATCGCCCAACCCCAATTGCCGACCAGTTTATAAATCGCTGCAAGCACCCAGAACAAGGGCGCAGCGATCACCGTCAGCCAACCGTAGTCCACCACCAAGTCAAGCCCGGGAGCCACCTTTTCCAGCTTCTCCTGCTCCTGCGGACCGACGTAAAAAGATACCGAGCTCCTCCCATCCGCGCCAACAGGCACGATGACACCCGCGGAATAGAGATCCTCGCCAACCTTGCGCATGAAGAACTCACGCGCGGTGCCCGCCGGCGGCAACCATGCCGAAACAAAATAGTGCTGGATCATCGCAACCCAGCCGTTATCGGCCTTCTGCGCGAACTTCGCCTTGCCCTTGAGGATGTCCGCGAACTCAACCTTCTGAAATTTTTCGGCGTCCGTATAAACGGCGGGGCCGGTAAACGTCACCACACCCATCATCATCGCGTTGCTTTGTTCGCCGGCGGGCTTGCCATCCCGCGTGATCTGGTAGTAAGCATGTGCGCCGGGCGCCACGCCTTCATGCCGAACCTCGACCTGATAGCTGCCGCGACTGAAAACGTAGGTCTTGGCAACTTTCGCACCAGTAGCCGCGGTCGCCTCCAGACGGAGTTCGAGCTTGTCCTCGCCATCCTTGAGCACCCGCTCGCCCGGCGTCAGCTTCCATTCCATCTTGTGGTTGGGCAGGCCGTCGCCGATCACCCCGGACTGAGCCAGATAAACATGCTTGCCGCCGTTTTCGAGCAGGACAAAGTTTTTCGACTTGTCCTCCGAATCCCGATGACGGACCAGCTCGACCCGTGTAATGTCGCCGCCTTGTGAAGAAACATCCACGACCAGCAGATCGGTCCGAATTTTCGCGGTAACCGCGCCCAGCGGGACCGCTATCGCAGCCGGCACTGCAGCGACTCCCGTCATGGCAGCAGGTAGCGTCGGCGTGGGTACCACACCGGCCGCAGGTGCCGTTGCGGTCGGTGACGGAGCCGAGACAGCGGGCTTTGGCGCGTTCTGTCGCTGCCATGCGTCCCAGAGCATGATCAGCGAGAAACTGAAAACCAGAAGCAGGATCAATCGTCGGTTATCCATTACGGTCTCGGCAATCTTTCAATTCAGTAAGGCGGGCTTTTCAGGGTACGGGATCATAACCGCCCGGGTGCCACGGGTGGCAGGACCCGACGCGGCGCACGGCGAGCCACAGGCCCTTGAAGAGGCCATGGCGACGCAATGCCTCGATGGCGTAGTCGGAACAACTGGGATGAAAACGGCAGCGATTGCCCAGCATGGGACTGATCGCCAATTGGTAGCCACGTATCAGCCACAGCAGCGGTTGGACGGGTCGCCACCAACTCATCTTGAATTCGAAATAACCGGCAGCTTGCGCAGGAGGCTTTCAATCTCCGAACGCCAGTTCCTGCGTTGCAAAGCATCCGCGGCCCGGACCTGGCTAATCCCTCGTTTCAACCGAAAAACCAGATCACGGGCAACCAGCTCTTTTGCTAGAAGCCGAAAGGCCTCCCGTCCCTGCCGCTTTACCGCATTGCGCAACGATGCGCTTCGCGCCAGCCTCTTCGGTACGATCCATCCGAGTCGAGCTACTCCTCCCGTCGCATCAGGACCGAAGTGCAAGTCGAAACACTCACCCCTGACAACTCGCCTTGCTTCCATCACGGCCAAAAACTCTCCCGGCCGGTGCAAACGTTGAGCAAAACCAAAAGGGGTTTTGTGTTCAGACTCCGAGACGATGACGACCCTTGGCACGACGCGCACGGATCACAGCACGACCACCGCGGGTACGCATGCGCACGAGGAAGCCGTGGGTGCGTTTACGGCGCACGACCGATGGCTGATAGGTGCGTTTCATGGCAAAACCCCTTATTCAAGAAAAGCGGCGGATTACAGCCTTTTGCCGTCGTTTTGTCAAGCGCTACAGCTCTGCGGGCCTGTGGATAACTTTTCATGAAACCGCTAGAATGAGCTTTGGCCAGACCGGAAACGGCCTGCAAAATAACAACGAACTTCCGTGCCTTCCGCGCCCTGGTTATACAAGTCCCGAGTTGAATAGATCGTCATGAACGAATTTTGGTCGCTCTGCCTTACTCGCTTCGGGCAAGACCTTCCCACACAACAATTCAACACATGGATCAAAGGCCTTAGGCTTGAGGCCGACCCAGCGGAGCCGGATAACCTGAAACTCCTTGCACCCAATCGCTTCGTCATGCAATGGGTAAGGGAACGATACCTGGCGAAGATCGAGGCCATGGCACAGGTTCATTTCCCAACGCCGAAAATCATCAAACTGGCTGTCGCTGAACCAGCTGCCGAGGCACCACCACCCGAAGTCGTCGAACCCGAGGCGGAAGCGAGCATTCCCAAACCGCCCGCTCGAGCCGCGATCACCGATTCCGGATATGAGAAGACCCGGTTGAACGCCGATTTCACCTTCGACAACCTCGTAACCGGACGCGCCAATGACCTCGCCCGCGCCGCCGCCCAACAGGTCGCTTTGAATCCGGGGGTTTCCTACAACCCACTTTTCATTTACGGTGGTGTTGGCCTCGGCAAGACGCACCTGATCCACGCCATCGGCAATTCGATTTACACCGCAAATCCCGGCATGGAAGTTCGCTACGTCCATGCGGAAGACTACTTCTCCGACGTCGTGCGAGCCTTCCAGCAGAATTCGCGCGAAGCGTTCAAACACTACTATCGTTCCCTGGACCTGCTCCTGATAGACGACATCCAGTTTTTCAACCGGAAGGACAGGACCCAGGAAGAATTCTTCTACGCCTTCAATGCGCTGGTTGAAGCGAAGAAACAGATCATCATTACGTGTGATACCTATCCAAAAGACGTTCAAGGTCTGGAAGAACGCCTGGTGTCACGTTTCGACTGGGGTTTGACGGTCGCGATCGAGCCGCCTGAACTCGAAATGCGTATCGCGATTCTCAAAAAAAAGGCGGAAGCCGAGAAAATTGTCGTTTCTGATGAAGTTTCCTTCCTGATAGCAAAAAATCTTCGCTCAAACGTCAGGGAGCTTGAAGGTGCCTTGAATCGCGTCATCGCCTACGCCCGCTTCCACGGCCGCGAGATCAACCTCGATGTCGCCAAGGAAGCCCTGCGAGACATCATTGGCGCCACCAATCGCCAGATCTCGCTCGAACTGGTACAAAAGACCGTTTCCGACTTCTACAAGATCAAGGTCGCCGACATGTATTCCCAGAAGCGCACACGTGCCATAGCCCGCCCCCGCCAAGTGGCAATGTGGCTGACACGCGAACTCACTTCTCACAGCCTCCCGGAAATAGGCGAAGCCTTTGGTGGTAGAGACCACACGACCGTGATGCATGCTTGCCGCACAATCATGGATTTACGCGGCAAGGATTCAAGACTCAACAATGACCTGCATGTTCTGATCCAGACCATCAAAGGCTAGCCTGTGATCAATTTAACCGAAACGCTATTGAAAATTGTGGATAAGTAGCTTCCTCAAATCTCGCATCAGCTTTCATCCACATTTGCGCACATTTGGAACACACGATCATCAACACGCTTATTCACGTTATAATTTATTGTATTTAATGAAAAATAGTCGGTTTTCCACAGACAAGCGCTTCCCTTATTAATCATAAGAGTTCTATATATGATCCTATTCAAAGGTCCACGCGATCAATTGCTTTCACCTCTGCAATCCGTCTGCGGCATCGTAGAAAAGCGACATACACTCCCCATCCTTTCCAACGTTCTTATGGAAAAGAATGGAGAGAAGTTGACCCTCCTGGCGACCGATATAGAAATACAGATCACGACTGAAACCCCGACAGTGGGGCCTGAGAAGGCAACCATGACGGTCGGTGCCCGGAAGTTGCAGGATATCCTGCGCTCGCTCCCGGATACGGCTGAGGTCAGCCTTGCCGTGGACGACAAAAGGCTACAGTTGAAGGCCGGGAAAAGCCGCTTCAACCTGCAAACCCTGCCAGCCGAGGATTTTCCGCGCATGAGCACGGCCGACGGGCAAGCTTCCCGGTTGTCCATCACGCAGCGGCAAATGAAACGCCTCTTGGGACTGGTCCAGTACGCCATGGCACAACAGGACATCCGGTATTACCTGAATGGATTGTTGCTGGTGGCAAAAGGCAAGGAACTGCGCATGGTGGCTACCGATGGCCATCGTCTGGCCTATGCTGCTGAAACCCTCGAGGAAGCACCGTCGCCGATCGAAGTCATCCTGCCGCGCAAGACAGTGCTTGAGCTATCGCGCCAACTTGCGGACAACGACGATCCACTTGAAATAAGCCTGACGCCGACCCAAGCCCGCTTCAGTTTCGGCAGCATCGAACTGGTGTCGAAACTGATTGACGGAAAATTTCCAGATTACGAGCGCGTGATTCCGCAGCATCACAGCAAGCTCATTCGCCTTTCGCGCAATGCACTGTTGCACTCCCTGCTGCGCGCGGCGATCCTGACCAATGAAAAGTTTCGCGGCGTGCGCCTGGTCCTTGCTCCCGGCAGCCTCAAAATCATCTCCAGCAATGCCGAACAGGAAGAAGCACAGGAAGAGATCGAAATCGATTATTCCGGGGACGCGCTCGACGTCGGTTTCAACGTCACCTATTTACTGGACGTCCTCAACAACGTCAGCAATGAAGGAATCGAGCTGCACCTGGCCGACGCCAATTCCAGTGCCCTTTTCATCCTTCCTGGCAACGACACGTTCAAATACGTTGTAATGCCGATGCGAATTTGATGCACCAGCCCAGAACCATTTCATGATCCCGAACGCACCCGCTTACGACGAATCCAGCATCCAGCAATTAGAAGGCCTCGAGGCAGTCCGCAAACGCCCGGGGATGTACATCGGCGACACCTCCGACGGCACCGGCCTGCATCACATGGTGTTCGAGGTCGTAGACAACGCCATCGACGAGGCGCTGGCCGGTTACTGCGACGACATTGTCATCACGATCCACACCGACAGTTCGATCTCGGTGACCGACAACGGTCGCGGCATCCCGACCGGGATCAAGTTCGACGATAAACATGAACCGAAGCGCTCGGCGGCGGAGATCGTCATGTGCGTCCTGCACGCCGGCGGCAAGTTCAACCAGAATTCCTACAAGGTCTCCGGCGGTCTGCACGGCGTCGGCGTTTCCTGCGTCAATGCCCTTTCCAAGTGGTTGCGCCTCATCATCCGGCGCGACGGCAAGAAGTACCAGATGGAATTCAATCGCGGCCACGCGGTTGATCGTGTCATTGAAGTCCAGAACGGGGTCGAGGTATCGCCATTGCGAGTCCTTGGCGACACCGAAAAGCGCGGTACCGAAGTCCATTTCATGGCCGACGACGAAATCTTCGGCAACGTCGAGTATCACTACGACATCCTGGCCAAGCGCCTGCGCGAACTTTCCTTTCTGAATAATGGCGTCAAGATCCGGCTCATCGACCAGCGCAACATGAAGGAAGAAGACTTCGCCTTCTCCGGCGGCGTCAAGGGTTTCGTCGAGTACATCAATCGCACCAAGACCGTGCTGCACCCTTCCGTGTTCCACTCCTCAGGGGTTTCCGTGCAGAACGGGGTCAACATCGATGTTGAAGTCGCGATGCAATGGAACGACTCCTACGCGGAACAGGTCCTGTGCTTTACCAACAATATCCCGCAGTCGGACGGCGGCACCCACCTCACCGGCCTGCGTGCCGCAATGACGCGGGTGATCAACAAATACATCGAAGAGAACGAGATCGCCAAGAAGGCGAAGGTCGAGATTACCGGCGATGACATGCGCGAAGGCTTGGCTTGCGTGCTTTCGGTGAAGATGCCCGATCCGAAATTCGCCTCGCAGACCAAGATGAAGCTGGTTTCCTCGGAAGCCCGGCCCGCCATCGAGGAAGTGGTGGCGCAGAGGTTGGCCGACTATCTCCAGGAAAAGCCGCTCGACGCCAAGATCATTACCGGAAAGATCGTCGAGGCCGCCCGTGCTCGTGAAGCCGCGCGCAAGGCGCGCGACATGACCCGGCGCAAAGGTGTGCTGGACGGCCTCGGCCTGCCGGGCAAACTGGCGGACTGCCAGGAAAAGGATCCCGCCCTGTGCGAGATGTACATCGTCGAGGGCGATTCGGCCGGAGGTTCGGCCAAGCAGGGACGCGACCGGAAGTTCCAAGCCATCCTGCCGCTGCGCGGCAAGGTGCTCAATGTGGAAAAGGCGCGCTACGACAAGCTAATTTCCAGCGAACAGATCGTCACGCTGGTAACAGCGCTGGGTTGCGGCATCGGCACCGAGGATTTCGACATCGCCAAGCTGCGCTACCACCGCATCATCATCATGACCGATGCCGACGTCGATGGTGCCCACATTCGCACCCTGCTGCTGACGTTTTTCTACCGGCAGATGCCGGAGCTGGTCGAGCGCGGCTATATCTACATTGCCCAGCCACCGCTGTACAAGATCAAGCATGGCAAGAGCGAAACCTACATCAAGGACGACCACGAGCTGAACCAGCATTTGCTGCGCCTGGCCCTGGAGGGCACGCAACTCACGCCGCGCTCCGCTGCCGCCGTGGTCGAAGGCGAGGCTCTCGGCGCCCTGGCCCGCGCCTATCTGCTGTCCGAAGCGGTGATCCGGCGTGTCACCGATTTCATCGACGGTGAAGTGCTTCACGCCTTGCTGGCCCACGACATTTCGATCGATACCTCGAGCGAGACCGCCACCCGCGATAGCGCCGAGCGCATAAGCGCCAGGCTATCGTCCGAAGTCCGCATCGAACCGCGCTTCGACGACACGCACGAGCGCTGGATGCTTGCCGTGATCCGCATGCGGCACGGAAATCTGCGTGTCGGTCGCATCGACGAGGATTTCCTGCTGTCCGGCGATTACCTGCAGATTCGCCGCACGGCGCAGATGATCGCCGGGCTCATGGGCGAAGGCGCTTCCATCAGTCGCGGCGAAAAGACCCTTGCCGTGACCAGCTTCGCCGAAGCCATGAAATGGATGTTGAACGAAGTCGAGCGAGGCTTGGCCAAACAGCGCTACAAAGGCCTCGGTGAGATGAACCCGGAACAGCTTTGGGAAACCACCATGGACCCGGCGGTCCGCCGCCTGCTTCGGGTACAGATCGACGACGCCATTGCCGCCGACGAAATCTTCACCACCCTGATGGGCGACGACGTCGAACCGCGGCGGGCGTTCATCGAGTCCAACGCACTGTACGCGAGGAATATCGACGTCTGATCGCGACCGCGGGCGCCGTCCCCATGCCGGTTAGAGGAAGGCGCCTACTCTTTGCGCCAAGGGAGTATTAGCATTTACTTACTCCTCCTCCGATCCGCATGGATTGGATTCACCCGGTACCTAGGTACCGGGTTTTTTTCGCATTGCTCTCCTACGGCCACAACAGCCGGTTCTGCCAGTAGCAATCCGCCGGGTAGCTGGCCCGGCGATCAGGTGTTGCTGCATCGCACCAACCAAGCTTGACAAGCCATGTATTAGCAAGTAAGTTACGAATATTGCAGCGCAGCATTCGGGTGTGATCGCGGGTTTCGCGAGCTCAGGGTTTCAGATCTTTATGGAGGTCCCCATGCACCAGACATCCCAACAGTCCCACAACGCCAATGAAGCTGGCATCCAGGCTTTCGAGCGTTTCGCCGGCATCGCCTTCGCCGGCGCCGAGCGCCTCGCGGCGCTGAATCTGAATACCGCCCGCAACCTGCTTGAACAGGGTGCGGCTACCAGTCGGGCCTTGCTGGAGGCGAAGAACCCGGAAGCCCTGGTGACGCTCCAGACCCGGCTCAGCCGCACGGATACGCGGGAAGCCGCGGAATATTCGAGGCGCGTGGTCGAAATCGCCTCCCAGACCGGAGCGACGGTTTCGAAGCTGGTCGAATCCGGCGTTACGGAACTCCGGCAATCGCTGGATCAGGCGCTGGATCGGGCTGCGGACAAGGCGCCTGTCGGCGCCGACCTCGCCCTGAACTCCTTGCGCTCCGCCGTTACTGCGGCGAATGCGGCGTTTGACCGCATGAACCTCGCGGCACGGCAAGCCAATGAGGTCGCGGAGGCCAACCTCGCCGTGCTGGCAAAGATGCTGGCAGGCTCAACACAGACGCCACCCCGGGCGCGCTGACAAGTTCCAGGGACGGATCGGTACCCGATCCGTTTCCGCTGAAAACGAACCGTGCCGCGTGATTCGGCCGGCCGAATCTAGCAGGGAGTAGCCCCGATCGACTGCGGCGGCACATGGCGCGCCACGCATGGTTTAAGCCCCGGTCGGGCGCGGGTCCGGCAGTTGATCCTGGCTCCATCCGGGTTAAGGCCGCCGCCGCGCTCCCGCAGCAAAGGATGAATCATGACGGCAACACTTTCACAGCGAATCTCGCTGTTCCGTGGCAAGGAAACTTTCTTCAGCTATCTGCATATCGACCTCGCCGTGATTGCGTTCGCGGGCGTGCTGTTGCTCGCCGCGGGACTGGCGAACGAAGTCAGCTTGCCATCGCTGTCGAAAATGCCGGCGACCGACGCGACAAGCACTGCCGATGCAGCCGCGGCAAACACTGCCGGCACCGCCGTCAGGCCCCTGCTGACACCGGCCTTGACCACCGCTCTCGAAGCCGTCGCGCAACGCTATCGCGTGTCGCCGGAAGCCCTGCAACCGATATTTGCGGCAGCCCAGGGCGCCGCCCGCGCCCGGAATCTCGACCCGCTGCTGCTCATCGCCATCATCGGCATCGAATCCGGATTCAATCCCTACGCCCAAAGCCCCATGGGTGCGCTGGGCCTGATGCAGGTGATACCGCGCTTTCACCTCGACAAACTGCCCGCGGACGCCGGCAAACAGGCTTTCCTCGATCCCGTCATCAACGTCCAGGTAGGCGCCCGAATCCTGCAGGAAGCCGTCCGTCGTCAGGGTGGCCTGATGGAAGGCCTGCAATATTACGGCGGCGTCATCGACGACCCGGATCAGGCTTACGCCAACCGGGTGCTTGCGGAAAAACAGCGCATTGAACAGGCGCTGCAACGCAAGGTCGGCGCGAACCGCATCAGTGCGAGTTGACCCGCCGAATAGTTTGACCACACTAAAATCATGGCTACACTCAAAATGTTAGTTTCCCGGTTCCATCCTAGGGAGGTTTCAAGTGTCGAGTCAAAGCGGCAAGGTCGAGAATTCATCCCAGGCTTCGTCGGCCGGCAGGTCCGGCACACCAAAGCAGGCCAAGGACGAATGGCAGGGACTGCGCCATGATCTGGTCGATGCGCAGGTCGAAACCCTGCGCATGTACATCGAAAAGCAGCCCCCGGAGCGCTTCGTCGTCGCGCTGGATCGCCTCATCGAATGCACCCGCGCCAGTTTCCGCCAGGAAGAAGAGCTCATGGAATGCCTGACCTCGATCGCGGATCCCAGGCATCGCGCGCGTCACGATACCGTGATCGCGCAACTGGAATCCCTGCGCAACAGCGCCCGTGAGCTCGATCGCGGGCGCCTTCTGGCGCAACTGATCGTGGTCGACCGGGAACTGACCTCACATCTATCGGGCGCCGTCCGCGCGCCAGTGTCGAGGCCGCAGGAAAGCCAGCATGAAGGCCCGCCAGCGACCCGCGGCAACGTCTTGGCCCATCACTGACCGCCCAAACCGTCGAGTTTTCCGCCATCCGCCCGGGTGGTTGCCGGCAAGTCGCAAGTCCTTTCGTCCGTGGGCATAATGCATGCACGGTCAGTTCGGACCGTGCGTGGAATCGCGGAGGACAGCCACGGTGATCCTTGCTCGCCTGACCACGTTGCCGCGTACCCTGCTCGCCGCCATTACCCTGCTGTCGTTCGCACTCCCGTCCGGTGCCGGTCAAGCGGTCGCCGAACTGGCCAAACCGGGACGGCTGCTGATGCTGCGCCACGCGACCGCGCCGGGAAACGGCGATCCGCCAGGCTTCCGTATCGACGACTGTGCCACCCAGCGCAACCTTGACGCCGAGGGCCGCCGCCAGGCCGCCGAGTTGGGGCAGCGCCTGGCGCGCGGCGGCATCGTGCGCGCCAGGGTGTATTCCAGCCAGTGGTGTCGCTGCCTCGAAACCGCGCGGCTGCTCGGCCTCGGCCCGGTCGAACCGCTGCCGGCGCTGAACTCCTTTTTCCCGCGCCCGGAAGACCGAGATGCGCGGCTCGCCAAGCTCAGGGAATTCCTCGCCCGCCTGCCCGCCGACGGCCTGCCTGTCGTGCTGGTTACCCACCAGTTCACCATCACCGCGTTTACCGCGGGCCCCACCGCATCCGGCGGTGGCAGCCTGTTCCAGCTCAACGGCACGGGTAATCCTCGATGGCTGGGGACGCTGGCCGATCCATGATCCCCGGCGCCAGGTCGTGACGGTAATCGTCGCCCTGCTCGTTGTCGCGTTCTCGCGTACCCGGCTTCAGGTCCATTTACCGAGCGACGCGGCTTTCGGCGTGGTCGCCACCGTGCTGTGGGCACTGACCTGCGAGCGCGGCACGAACAGGCATTCAAGGCCCCGGCGATTTGGGTCAGGATTCGAAAGTCGGCGATGGCGGTACGGCGAATCCAATCCACCACCGCAGCGCCGCCCGCTCGAAGAATCACGCACACAGCCCGCGGTTGGCCCCGGAAATGCAACTCAGCGCCTGACGCTGCCGAAAACGTCGCGCCGCGCTGCCTTGCTGATCGCCACGATGGCGGGATGGGTGAGCCGGCGCTCGGTGCTGATCGCGTAGAGGTGTTCGACCACCGAATCGATGCGGCCGATTTCTGTGACCTTGTATTGCTCGCAGACATGGGCGGCGATGGCGGTCGGCGCGACGAACAGGCCGGCGCCGGCCTGGCCGAAGGATTTCATCAGCGCGCTGTCGTCGAACTCGCCGACGATGCGCGGCCGCACGCCCTGCGCATCCAGCCACTGCAGCAATTTCGGCCGGATCGCGACGTCCTCGCCCGGCAGCAGGAAGGGCGCGTCGTCGAGCAGGGCGGGAAACCCGCCGGACAGTTTCTTCGCCAGATCGCGGGTGCCGAACACGGTCAGGCCGCTCTCGCCCAGCAGGTGGCTGTAGCCGCGCACGTTCAGGTTGGTCGGCATCGGCCGGTCGGCGATGATCAGGTCCAGCCGGTGGATAGCCAGGTCGGCCAGCAGCGTCGCCAGGCGCCCCTCGCGGCAGATAAGCCGCACCGGCTCGTCCAGCCCGAGCGCCGGATCCACCAGCCGGTAGGCCACCGACTTGGACACCGAATCGGCGATGCCGACCCGGAACGGCAGCGACTTCCTGGTCTGCTGGCCGCGCAAGACCTCCTGTAGCTCGTCGGCGACGGTGAAGATCTCCTCCGCGTAGCTGACGATGCTGCGTCCGGCATCGGTGGTTTCCAGGTTGCGGCCGACGCGGCGGAACAGTTCCACGCCCAGGCTCGCCTCGAATTCGCGCAACTGCCCGCTGATCGAATGCGGCGTCAGGTGCAGCTGCTCCGCGGCGCGCGCGATGCTGCCGGTCTTGGCCACCATCCAGAAATATCTCAAGTGCTTGAAGTTGAGTGCCGCCACCCTGTCATCCTCCATGGCCCGCGCGATTCGCGCATCTGCGCAGGCAAAGCATAACATCGAACTTATCGATGTATCAGCTCCAAATAATCGACTTGTTCGATCTGTCAGCGCACCCTAGCATCCGCTCCGTGTTCAACCCGAAAGGAGCAAGCGTCATGCGTATCGACATCAAGGCCAGCGGATTCGACCTGACCGAAGGGCTGCGCGAGCACACCCAGCGGCGCCTGCAGTTCGCCCTCGGCTGGGCCAACCACGATGTCCGCGCCGTCAGCGTGCGCCTCTCCGACATCAACGGGCCGCGCGGCGGCCGCGACAAGCGCTGCCGCATCCAGGTCCCCTTCGCCGGCACCCGGAACGTGGTGATCGAGGATACCGAGGCCGATCTCTACGTCGCCATCGATCGCGCCGCCGAGCGGGCCGAACGCGCGGTGGTGCGCCGCCTGGAACGTTTGCGCGAGTTCCCCCATGCCCGGCTTGCCGGCCGGGAAGCATCCGCCGCCTATTCCGAGCGCGATGCCGCCGCGGTGATGGGCACCGATTGACGGGCCCGACATCACCGACTTGTTGAAACGAAGGTAGCGCAACCATGAAACCGGAAGAGCAGCAGTCCATCCTCGTTATCGCCCTGTATGCCGCGTTTGCCGACGGCATCAAGGCGGAGCGCGAGCGCGAAGAAGTCCGCCGCATCGCCGCATCGCTGGCCGATGCCGGGGGCGGGATCGACCTCGCCGGCCTGTACCAGGACGTGCTCCTCAAGCGCACCAGTCTCGCCGGCGCGGCCGCCGCGCTGGACGACTCCGGCCAGCGCCAGCTCGCCTATGAAATGGCGGTTTGCGTCTGTGAAGCCGACGGCCGCCTGTGCGATGCCGAACGGCGCTTCCTCGATGAACTTAAAGCGCTGCTCAAGCTCGACAGCGCCGTCACCGGGTTCGTCGAAAAAGAGATCGACACCCTGGTCGGCGAAATGGAATCGGCGGTGCCGCCGGCGACAGCCGCCACCGCCACCGCCGGCCCGGTCGTCGCTGCCGTGCCGTCGGTTTCCGCCGCCGAGCTGGACAAATCCATCCTCAACTACGCCATGGTGAACGGCGCGCTCGAACTGCTGCCGCAATCCTGGGCCTCGATGGCCATCATTCCGCTGCAGGTCAAGATGGTCTATGGCATCGGCAAGGCCCACGGGGTCGAGCTCGACCAGGGCCACATCAAGGAATTCATCGCCGCCGCCGGGGTCGGGCTCACCTCGCAGTACCTCGAACAGTTCGGCCGCAAGCTGCTCGGCGGCCTGCTCGGCAAGGTCGCCGGCAAAACGATCGGCAAGCTCGGCGGCGCCGCCACCGGCATGGCGTTTTCCTTCGCCACCACCTACGCGCTGGGGCAGGCCGCCCGGCGCTATTACGCCGGCGGACGGACCATGACGCCGGCCATGCTGCGCGACAGCTTCCAGAACCTGCTGGAACCCGCCAAACAGATGCAGGCGCAGTACCTGCCGCAGATCCGGCAGCAGGCCGAAACGCTCGACATGGGCCGCGTCATGGCCATGGTCCGCGGCAACTGAAGTCACCACCCAGGCAGTCCATTTTCAAAAGGAGACACACATGAGCCAAGCCAACACCCAAGCCATCGCCCTGCCCCGCACCGGCACGGAATCCGTGCTCGCCACCAACCGGGTGATCCGCAACACCTATCTGCTGCTGTCGATGACCCTGTTGTTCGCCGCCGCCACGGCCGCCGGGGCCGTGGCCTTGAACTTGCCGCATCCGGGGTTGATCGTGACCCTGATCGGCTACTTCGGCCTGCTGTTCGCCACCACCAAGCTGCGCAACAGCGGCTGGGGCCTGGTCTCGGTCTTCGCCCTCACCGGTTTCATGGGCTACACGCTGGGCCCCATCGTAAGCCACTACCTCGGCCTGCCCAACGGCGGCCAGACGGTGATGACCGCGATGGCCGGCACCGGCGCGATCTTCGTCGGCCTCTCCGGCTACGCGCTGACCACGCGCAAGGACTTCAGCTTCATGGGCGGCTTCCTCATGGTCGGCATCCTGGTCGCCTTCGTCGCCGGCCTCGCGGCGATCTTCTTCGAGATCCCGGCTCTGTCGCTGGCCGTCTCGGCCGCCTTCGTGCTGCTGATGTCCGGCCTGATCCTGTACGAGACCTCGAACATCATCCACGGCGGTGAAACCAACTACGTGATGGCCACGGTCACGCTGTTCGTCGCCATCTTCAACCTCTTCACCAGCCTGTTGCAGCTGCTCGGCTTCATGAACAGCAGCGACTGACACGCACCCCGGTTCCACTAAAGGAGATTCACGATGAAACGCATAGCAATCGCACTTTTTGCCGTCGTCATGGGCGTCGGCCTGATGGTTCAGGATGCCGAGGCCGCCAAGCGCCTCGGAGGACTGATGGGCGAGAGCGCCTCGGACTATGACGAAGATGAATGGATCGGTTTGTATGAGGAGACACTAAGCGATGCTGAAACGCCAAGTATTCGCAGAAAAATGCTGAGAGTTCTGCGTGAATTTCAGCGTTACTTGGAAGCAGAACGCGACGCCTCCCCAATGAATGCCTCTGAAGTGTTTGGCACATCAGATGGACTCGTCCCCGTTGATGCCAATATCATCTCCCATGAAGAGTTTGTTCGAATCCGTGATCAATTCGTTGCCCGCGTTATCGATGTAATTGATCCTGAGTTGGCTGAAATTGGTTGGTTACTCCTGACGTTATCTTATCGTTGCGGACTACGACGGATGGAAGTGCTAAAGCTCGAACTTAGCGATCAGTTGATGCACGATCCCGCATTCCTACTCATTCGCCCGACGGCATCTCGTCGCCTCAAAACGAAAAGTTCTACCCGAATGCTCCCTCTTTATGCACTCTTGGAGCCCACCGAACTTGATCGTTTGCGAAAATGGGTTAACAAGCGAAAAGATGACGAGCAACGTAGTTTTTA
>NZ_JAFLDR010000026.1 GCF_017302275.1 Sulfuritalea sp. | reverse complement strand
CTGTGCTGGTGGATGGTTTCGACAAGCACTATCGCCTGTTCCGCGAGAGTTCAGCACTGGCAAAGCAGCGATTTGAACAGGCGCGCTGGCAGGAGGTGCAGCAGGCCGTGCGCGATCGCATACAGTTCTATGACGATCGCGTTAAGGAAACCACCGAAAGACTTCATGGCGAGTTCAATGCGGACAGCTTGAGCGACATCGTCTGGCAACAGGCAAAGCTCCAGTTCATAGGACTGCTGACCAACCACAAGCAGCCCGAGCTTGCGGAAACCTTCTTCAATTCGGTGTTCTGCCAGATATTGCACCGCACCTACTTTCACAATGATTTCATTTTTGTCCGGCCGGCAGTTTCGACCGAGTACATCGGATCGGATCCGCCCACCTATCGGTGCTATTACCCCAACCAGGTTGGATTTCGCGCATCGATCCGCCAGTTGTTTGTCGATTTCGGCTGGGCGCGCGAGTTTGCAGATCTTGATCGCGACGTGGAACTCATCCTGCGCAGCATCGGAACTCATCTAGGATCAGTACCGGCGCGAGAGGCCAACCTGCAGATACAGGTACTCAACTCGGCCTTTTATCGCAACAAGGGCGCCTACGTGATCGGCAAGGCAGTAAACGGTGCATTCGAGTATCCATTCACCGTCCCCGTGCTGCACTCGGCGGATGGCAAGCTCTATCTCGACACCATCATCCTCGACGCCTGGCGCATTGGCGTGCTCTTTTCTCTTTCTCGGGCCTATTTCATGGTCGACATGGACGTGCCGTCCAGCTATGTGCAGTTCTTGCGGTCGATCATGCCCAACAAGCCGCGCTCAGAGCTATACACCATGCTGGGATTGGGCAAGCAGGGCAAGACCATGTTCTTTCGTGACCTGATCTTCCACCTGCATCATTCGGCTGATCAGTTCATCGTCGCGCCGGGGATCCGCGGATTGGTCATGTTGGTATTCACGCTACCTTCGTATCCCTATGTATTCAAGGTCATCAAGGACGTATTTGGCAGTTCCAAGGAAGTTGACCACGATACGGTGCGGCGCAAGTACCAA
The DNA here is from genome assembly GCF_017302275.1 of Sulfuritalea sp. GTDB lineage: Bacteria > Pseudomonadota > Gammaproteobacteria > Burkholderiales > Rhodocyclaceae > Sulfuritalea. Next base: position 57,101 of record NZ_JAFLDR010000026.1, on the reverse strand, counting down.
TTGGTGAAGCAGGTGGATCGCGTCGGGCGGATGGCCGATACGCTTGAGTTCTCAAAGGTCGCGCTTCCACGCGCCCGGTTTTCCAGGGAACTGATCGACGAGTTGTACCGTGAGGTGGCATCGCTCATCGAGGAGGATGGCGACGATCTGATAATCCGGCACCTTTATATTGAAAGGCGGATGGAACCACTGAATCTGTACCTCGAAAAAGCCGAGAAGGCAGGCCGCGATGATCTGGTGGAGCATGCGGTTTTCGAGTATGGCAATGCGATCCGCGAACTCGCGATTGCCAACATCTTTCCTGGCGACCTGTTGTGGAAGAATTTCGGTGTTACCCGGTACGGTCGGGTGGTGTTCTACGATTACGATGAAATCGAGTTCATGACGGACTGCAAGTTCAGACGCATCCCGCCACCACCCAATTTCGAGGCGGAGATGTCTGGAGATGTCTGGTACTCGGTGTCGCGACTGGACGTTTTTCCGGAAGAGTTTGAAACCTTTCTTCTGGTTTCGGACAGGATTCGCGACGCCTTCATGCGCCATCATGCGGACCTGTTCGACGCCGAGTTCTGGCAAAACACCCAGCAAAAGGTCCGCGAGGGGGCGATGCAGGATTTCTTCCCCTACCCCGAAGCCATGCGCTTCTGCAATATCTACCGCGACGACCGGTCCGTTTGACCCGCCTGATACTCTTCAACAAACCTTGTGGTGTCCTGACCCAGTTCAGCGATACGGCGGGACGTCCGACATTGGCGGACTACGTTCCTGTTCCTGGCGTGTATGCCGCAGGCCGTCTGGATGCCGATTCCGAAGGTTTGGTGGTGTTGACAGACGACGGTGCAATGCAGGCAAGGATCTCCGATCCCCGACACAAGCTTGCAAAGACATATTGGGCGCAAGTCGAGGGCCTGGTTACGGACGACGCTCTGCGTGCTCTGGCTACCGGCGTCGACTTGGCTGATTTCGTGACTAGCCCCTGCGAGGCGTGCCGCGTTGCCGAACCGGAGGGTCTTTGGGAACGCAATCCGCCGATTCGGATCCGCGCTTCGATTCCGACCAGCTGGTTGCAACTGGTATTGCGCGAAGGCAAGAACCGCCAAGTCCGGCGCATGACCGCACGCGTCGGTTTCCCGACGCTAAGGCTGATTCGCTGGGCAGTAGGTGACTGGACCCTGGAGGGGCTTGCTCCCGGGCAGTGGCGGGAACTTGCAATCCCAGGTCAACCACAGGGGAAGCACCGCGTTAAAGCTCGTGACGCCTCATTTAATCGTGGTGTTAATAGCACTCAACCCAAATACAAATTTAAGGAAAATCCATGAACAAGCTTCTCGTCACCCTGTTTGCCGGCCTGATCGCCACTTCCGCTTTTGCTGCCGACGCGCCGAAGGCCGCTCCGGCTGCTGCTCCGGCTGCCGCTGCCCCCGCCGCCGCTCCGGCTGCGGCTCCCGCTGCCCAGAAGGGCATGGCCGGTATGAGCGGCATGGAGGGTCAGAAGGGCATGGCCGGCATGTCGGGCATGGAAGGCAAGGCCAAGAAGGCCAAGAAAGCCAAGAAGGCCAAGAAAGCCGACGCAGCCAAGTAATTCCCGTCTCGGGAAAAAAATGGCAGGGAGACCTGCCATTTTTTTCGTCCTTTTCACATGAATCGTGTGCAGGATTCCGGGCGATCATCGAATAGTATTGCCTGCGCGCGTCTGCGCGTCACCGCGTTGAACGGCGCTCTCGCCACAGGATCGCCCATGGGGAACATCATTATGTTGCGAAGCATCTTTTTCGTCAGCTTGGTGGCAATGTCAATGCCGGGAGTGGCGCAGCAGCCGCAATTGCCAATCGTCGAACTATCTGCGGGGATGCATCGTATCGAAGCCGAGGTGGCCGCCACGCCCGAGAGCCGCCAGGTCGGAATGATGCTGCGTACCATCATGCCTCCGCAACGAGGAATGCTGTTCGTGTTTGCCGAAGTCTCGAAGCACTGCATGTGGATGCGCAACACCCTGGTGCCACTTTCGGTGGCATTTCTTGATGAAGGCGGCAAGATCATCAACGTCGAGGACATGCAGCCGCGAACGGAGGACAACCATTGCGCGGTGCAACCAGCACGGTATGCGCTGGAAATGAACCTTGGCTGGTTCAAGAACCGTGGTCTTGGCGCCGGTGCCACGATAATGGGGATCGGCAAGGCGCCGTCCGGCCGTTGATAGTGCCTGGTGCGGGTTTGCGTTGTCGATACAAGGCGGCGACAGATTTCAGTCGTTTCAGTAGTGGGGGGGGATCTCTTCAGCCGGATTACGCGGTTCGCCCAACTCAGCTGAATGCATCAGTTTGGCCAGTTCGCGGATCTGCGCCTGAAGGATGTCGATCTGCTGCTGCTGGCGAAAGACGGTGCGATTCAACGCCTCGAGATGGTCCTCCGCCAGGCCGAGTTTTATTTCGAGCTCGCTGATTCTGGATTCCACGCGGACTACCCGGATAGAAGAGAAGGGCGCCAGTCGGCGCCCTTTGGCCAAGCCGGCAATTCGCCGGCAGTCGGGCAAGGGTCAGCCGAAATTCTTCGACGCGAAATCCCAGTTGGCCAGGGAGTTCAGGAAAGTTTCGACGAATTTGGGGCGGGCATTGCGGTAGTCGATGTAATAGGCGTGTTCCCAGACGTCGACCGTGAGCAGGGCCTTGTTTTCCGTGTTTAACGGCGTGCCGGCACCCGAAGTATTCACGATGTCGACTGAGCCGTCCGGCTTTTTCACCAGCCAGGTCCAGCCCGACCCAAAATTGCCGACGGCGGAAGCCTGGAAGGCTTTCTTGAAATCGTCGAAGCTTCCCCATTTCTTGTTGATCGCTTCGCCCAGGGCGCCGGTTGCCGTGCCGCCACCGCCGACTTTCATGCTGTTCCAGAAAAAGCTGTGGTTCCAGACTTGGGCCGAGTTGTTGAAAATTCCGCCGGCAGGCGCTTTCTTGATAATTTCTTCGAGACCGAGGGCTTCGTATTCGGTGCCCTTGATCAGGTTGTTCAGATTGGTCGCATAGGCCTGATGGTGCTTGGCATAGTGGTATTCAAAGGTTTCCTTTGACATGTGCGGAGCAAGTGCATCCATTGCATACGGCAGGGGAGGGAGCGTGTGTTCCATGGCGATTCTCCTGTTGCGTGAGGGTAGAGGGCTTTAAAGTTGACTATTATAGTCAGGAATAATTCAGGTGGCAATTGGTCGTACTGCGGACGCCGCACTAACGATGCTCGCTTCTGCGCTGCCGCGGGCAAGTTGCAGGCTGACAACCTGGCCCGGGTGCAGGCTCGCGCCGTCGGTTATCAGGGCGCCGTTCCGGTCACGAACTATGGAGTAACCGCGGGCAAGCGTGGCTTCCGGGTCCAACTGCCTGAGTGCGGCGGCGAGGCTGCCCAGCCGGATGTGGCGTCGCTGCTGCTGGTGGCGCGCCGCTGCCGCAAGGCGCTGCGCGAGAAGCCCAAGCCGTCCGTTATGTCTATCGGTGCGAGGGCGAACGCGCTCGAAAATGCGGACGGCTCGATTCAGGCGTTCCCGATACCTGCCCAGATGGCGCGCCAATGAGGCATCGAGCAGAGAGGAAAGCAGCGTCAGGCGACTATGAGACTGGTTCAGGTGAACGGCCGGGTGGATCAGATGCAAGGAGATCTGATCCAGCCGCTGTTGCTGGACGACAATCCGGGACTGCATCGCACGCGCGAGGGTTCCGCCCCGTTCAGCCAGTAGACCGGCGGCGTCATGCCATCCCCGGGTGGCCAGTTCCGCAGCGGCCGTAGGTGTTGCTGCGCGAAGATCGGCGACGTAGTCGGCGATGGTGGTATCTGTTTCATGTCCGACGCCGCATACGGTCGGCAACGCACTCGCCAGAATCGCCCTGGCCACGACTTCTTCGTTGAACGCCCAAAGATCCTCGATGCTGCCGCCACCACGCACGATCAGGAGCAAGTCGCACTCATTCCGCCTAGCGGCCACGGCGATCGCTTGGGCGATTTCCGCCGCGGCCTTGTCACCCTGCACCAGCGTCGGATACAGAATTACCTGAAGGTGGGGCGCGCGTCGTCGCAGCGTGACCAGTACGTCGCGCAGGGCCGCGGCTTTCGGCGAACTGACGATTCCGATGCGCCGCGGGAACCGCGGCAGTTCGCGCTTCCTTTCCGCCGCAAACAAGCCTTCGCCTGCCAACCGGGCCTTGAGGCGCGCAAAGGCCTCGAAAAGGCGCCCGAGTCCAGCCTGGCGCAGTGTTTCGATACTTAGCTGGAATTCACCGCGAGGCTCGTACAGGGAGACCGTCGCCCGCGCCTCGACCTGCAATCCGTTTTCCAGTTTCCATGGAATGGCCATCGCGCGCGCGCGGAACATCACGCAACGTGCCTGCGCCGAATCGTCCTTTATCGAGAAGTAGACGTGACCTGAGGCGGCGCGGGTAAGGTTGGATATTTCACCAGTGACCCACAACAATGGAAACCCTTGTTCCAGTGTTCGGCGCACCAGGCGGTTCAGCTCGCTGACACTGAGGACAATCGATGGATCGAGCATGGACGGTAGGATTCCGGAAACGCAAGGGGCGCGAAAAAAATTCTACATCACAACGGTTCGCTGCTATTTCCGGGCACGATTTCTGTCTGAAGGACGCCGACGGGAAAAAGGAAACAGGGCGTTCCGGAAGCGGTCCATGGATCAAGCCGACCCTGATCTAAAAATGGTCGCGGTGTCGCCATGCCCTGATTGGCGAGGCGCGACGCAAATGGTGCACAGGTTTATCCACAGAATTTGTGGATAATCGCCGGTGCGATACATCCTGATCGAAATCGGTCGCGCGATCCATGAACGAACCGGAAAGATTTTTGGTAGCGGGCCCGGGCGCGTCTGCTGCCTTCCGGGTTGTATTGCCGAATCGGTCCACTCCGGCTAAAGTTCGCGCTTTCCGCTTACCGGAGCTGTCCTCGTGTTTTCAATCATTCAGGCTGCGGGTTGGCCCATCTGGCCCTTGTTGTTCGCCTCCGTCATCGCCGTGGCCTTGATCATCGAGCGGGCGGTTGCGCTGCGGCGCCTCAAGATCGTTCCCGCCGGATTGCTGCAAGCCACGGTTGCCGAGTTTCGCCAGAGCGGCATTTCGGAAGCGCAGCTGACCCGGCTCGAGGCGCATTCTCCGCTCGGCAAAGTCCTTTCCGCGGGCATGCGCAACGCGCGGACTTCCCGCGAGATCATGAAAGAGGCGATCGAGGAAGCAGGCCGGGGCGTGGCCCACGAGCTCGAGCGTTTTCTGACGACGCTGGGCACGATTGCCTCGATCGCACCCTTGATGGGCTTGTTCGGCACCGTGGTCGGGATGATCGAGATCTTCGGTTCGCCAACGTCCTCGGGTACCAACCCGCAGGCTTTGGCGCATGGCATCTCGGTGGCGCTTTACAACACCGGTTTTGGCCTGATCATCGCCATTCCGAGCATGATCTTCCACCGCCACTTCCGGGCACAGGTCGATGGTTTCCTGATCGAAATGGAGCAGGAAGCGGTGAAACTGGTCGAAGTCATGCACGGCGAGCGCAAGTAGGGGGAGGACACGATGAATTTCCAGCGCGGACGCCACCGTGAAGAGCTCGAGATCAACCTGATTCCGATGATCGACGTGCTTCTGGTCATCCTGATCTTTCTCATGATCACGACCACGTACTCGAAATTTTCCGGACTTGAAATCAACCTGCCAACGGCTGACGCACCGCAGAGCAAGGAACAACCCAACGAAATCAATGTGGCGGTGACCGCCGCCGGCGAGATCACCGTCAACAAGGCGCCAATCGGTGGACGCGACATCCAGTCCATCGCGGCGGCGATGAAGCGGTCGGTCGGTGCGGGCAAGGAACCGGTAGTTATCATCAACGCCGACGCCAAGGCTGCTCACCAGAGCGTGATCGATGTCATGCAGGCGGCACAACAGGCCGGGCTGTCGCACATTTCCTTTGCCACGCAACAGGCGCAGCGCTGAGCCTGGAGGGCTGATCGCCGTCTGGCGGCAGCGCGGCCCGCTGGCCTGCCTGCTGTTTCCCATATCGCTGGTTTTTCGCGCCTTGGTCGCCCTGCGCCAGGTCGCGTATCGCATCGGCCTGATCGCCAGTCGAGGTGTGTCGGTACCGGTAGTGGTGATCGGCAACCTCACAGTGGGCGGCAGCGGCAAGACGCCGCTGGTGATTCATCTTGCATCGGCGTTGCGAGCTCGGGGCCGATGTCCCGGGATAGTCAGTCGGGGCTATCGCGGCACCACACGGCGGGTCGCCGCGGTGACGGCCGGCAGCGATCCGGCCGTGGTCGGCGACGAACCCGTGATGCTGGCTCGCAGCACAGGCTGCCCGGTATTTGTCGGGCGGGATCGCACGGCGGCGGCGATCGCGCTCCTTGCCGCGCATCCTGATTGCGACGTGGTTCTTTGCGATGACGGATTGCAACATTACCGCTTGAAGCGCGATCTTGAACTGGCCGTCTTCGACGAGCGTGGTGTCATGAACGGCTGGTGCCTGCCGGCGGGACCGTTACGCGAGCCACTGACGCGCCTGGCGCGGATCGATGGTCTGGTGCTGAACGGAAACGCCGTGTCGCCAGCGCCGACTCTCGGACGTCCGGTGTTTTCGATGCGATTGCAGGGCAGATATTTTTCCCGCCTCAACGACCCGCGAACGACCTGCGATGCGGCCGATCTGGCGGGCGCGGAATTGCATGCGGTGGCGGGAATCGGTGCGCCGCAGCGGTTTTTCGACACCCTGCGCGCGATGGGACTCGATGTCGTCGAGCACGCCTTTCCCGATCATTACCAATATGGTGTCGACGAACTCGCTTTCGCCGGCGGTGTTCTGCTTACGACGGAAAAGGATGCCGTAAAATTGGCGCGTCTTTCCCTGCCGCTGCCGGTCTGGGTCCTGCCCGTGGCGGCGGAAGTCAGCCCGGATCTTGCTGAATTTGTCCTGGAGAAGCTCAATGGATGTTCGTCTGCTTGAAATACTCGTATGTCCCGTCTGCAAGGGGCCATTGGAGAATCGCAAGCCAGCCGCCGAGCTTGTCTGCAAGGGCTGTCGCCTGGCCTATCCGGTCGTCGACGACATACCCGTGATGCTGGAAGACGAAGCGCGCCAACTCGGACCGGAAGAGGTTTGATGGATTCTGGTCACCGTCCCGCGCCTGCCGGCTCGGGCGTTTGACGCGACAGAGTCGCCGTCATGCCCGGCTTTCGCATCGTCATCCCGGCCCGGTTTGCGTCTTCGCGGTTGCCTGGAAAGCCGTTGGCCGACATTGCAGGTCGGCCGATGATTGTGCGCGTTGCCGCGGCGGCATGTCGCGCGGCGGCGCTTGGTGTATGGGTTGCTACCGATGACCAGCGCATTGCCGATGTCGTGCGTCAGCACGGTTACGAGGTCGTCATGACCCGGGCCGATCATCCCAGTGGAACCGATCGAATAGCCGAAGTAGCCGGGCAACTCGGGTGGGGTGATGCAGATGTCGTGGTCAATGTTCAGGGTGACGAACCGTTGCTGGACCCTGCCTTGATCGAAGCGGTCGCTGGCGCGTTGCTTGACGATCCTGATGCCGTGATGGCAACGGCTTGCCATCCATTGACCGTGATGGAGGACTACTTCAATCCGAACGTGGTCAAGGTGGTCTGCGATGCGCGTGGGCGCGCTCTGTACTTTAGCCGTGCGCCGATTCCATGGGACAGGGACCGGTTGGCCGTGAAGCCAGAACTGTTGCCCGCCAACCTGCCAGCGCAGCGCCATGTCGGCTTGTATGCCTATCGCGTAAGCTTCCTGCGCCGCTATGGGCAACTCGCGGTGTCGCCGCTGGAACGCTGCGAATCGCTCGAACAATTGCGCGTGCTTTGGCACGGCTATCCGATTCAGGTAGTCGGCGTCGATCGTGCCCCGGCAGCGGGCGTCGATACGCCCGAGGACCTTGAGCGGGTTCGCCGATTGTTTGACGCAGCGAAAGATTCAGAGTAAGTTTTGGCAATGGAAAAGTTATAAAAACACTGCTAAAACATATAGATATTAATTGCGAGGGAATTAATTATGAAATTGATCCTGTTGGGTGGCCCAGGCGCAGGCAAGGGAACTCAGGCGGCGTTCATTACGGAAAAGTACGGGATTCCGCAGATTTCCACCGGCGACATGCTGCGCGCCGCCGTCAAGGCAGGATCGGCAATGGGCCTCGCGGCGAAGAAGGTCATGGATGCCGGCGGCCTGGTATCCGACGACATCATTCTTGGCCTGATCACCGAACGACTGAAACAGCCTGATTGCGCCAAGGGCTTTCTGCTGGACGGTTTTCCCCGCACGCTTCCCCAGGCCGAAGCCTTGCGCACACAGGGTGTTGAACTGGATTTCGTACTGGAAATCGACGTCAGTGATGACGAAATCATCCGTCGCATGAGTGGGCGACGGGTGCATCCGGGATCGGGCCGCACTTATCACGTGGTGTTCAATCCCCCCAAGGTCGAGGGTAGGGATGATGTCACGGGTGAAGCATTGATCCAGCGTGACGACGACAAGGAAGAAACGGTCAGGAAGCGCCTTGCCATTTATCATAGCCAGACCCGGCCGCTGATCGAGTACTACTCGAAATGGTCCGACTCGGGCGCCAAGGGTGCGCCGAAGCATCGCAGGGTTTCCGGGATCGGTTCGCTTGATTCGATCCGGGGTACGGTGTTCGCGGCACTCTCCTGATCGATCCTGAAGAATCCATTCAATTGCGGAGGTATCCATGACCAGCCATATCCGACGCATCGCAGTATGCACAGGCGGCGGCGACGCCCCCGGGCTGAATGCCGTCATTCGCGCCGCGGCCATTGCTGCGGCAAATCGGGGCTGGGAATGTTACGGCATCCACGATGGATTCAATGGCATCCTGTTTCCGGAGCGCTATCCCGACGGGGGAGTGGTGCGCCTCACGCGGGATAGCGTCCGCGGCATAGCTCACTTGGGTGGGACCATCCTCGGCACCACCAACAAGGGCAACCCCCTGCATTTCCCGCTGAAAATGCCGGACGGGACGATGCGAGACACGGATCGCACAAATGAGATCCTGGAATTCTTTGCCCGCAAGGAAATCGATGCGCTGATTTCGATCGGTGGCGACGGATCACTCACCATAGCCCATGCATTGCACCAGAAGGGCTTGCGGGTGGTGGGTGTGCCCAAGACCATCGACAATGACTTGGACAAGACCTTCACCACCTTCGGCTTCGATTCGGCCGTTGCCTTTGCCACCGAGTGTCTTGACCGCCTGCATAGCACCGCCGAAAGCCATCAGCGCGTAATGGTGGTCGAGGTCATGGGCCGCTATGCTGGATGGATCGCCTTGCATGCCGGGATTTCCGGCGGCGCGCACGCCGTGTTGATTCCCGAGATTCCTTTCGACGTGGACAAGGTCGCGGCGAAGATCGGTGCGCGCGACGGCGAAGGGCGCATGTACTCGCTTGTGGTGGTCGCCGAAGGCGCCGAACCGATACACGGACATCGGGAAATTCTCGCCCCGGCGGAGATCGGTCACGCTGAGCGGCTGGGCGGAGTCGGCGACCGCATCGCCAGGGTTCTTGCCGACCGCAGCGGGAAGGATGTTCGAGTGGTGGTCCTCGGCCATCTGTTGCGTGGCGGCAGCCCCACTTCATTCGACCGTTTGGCCGCCATGCGCTTCGGTACCGCGGCCGTGCGGGCGCTCGATGAGGGGCAATCCGGGATCATGGTTGCACTGGGCTTTCCCAACGTGAACTACGTGGCGCTGGAAGAGGTTGCCGGCCGGATGAAAGGTGTGCCCCTGGACAGCGATACGGTACAGACCGGCAGGGACCTGGGGATCTGTTTCGGCGATTGATAGCGGGCCATCGGGCCCGGAATCAATCGCTCTTTCCTGACGGTTCTATTTTTCCGGTCGCAGAATCTTGTCGACCGTGTTGAGCCGCAACCGGTACGCGTCGGGCATGCCCGAACCGAGCAGGGGGCGCAGATAGAGGCGGAAGGAGTCGGTGACGTCGGTGCCGCTGGCGGCGATGAATTCGTCTTCCATGGTTCGGGTTTTCCCGGCCACGGTTTCAAGCGGCACCAACTGGTAATCGACCGAATAGAAGCCGGTTCGCCTGATCGCCACCGAGCCGTCGCGTTCGCCCCACATGGCGTATTGGACGGCTTTTTCGCCGACTTCGCGCGCCTCGCGCTGATCGACATCGGATACGCAGCCCATGAACGAGCGCTGCAGATAGCCGAAGGTGTCGCCCCGTACCCGCTTGATGCCGAGCTTGCTCTTGATCTCGTCGCAGAGCAGGTCGGCCAGCGCTCCGGTGCCGGAGAGTTGGATGTTGCCATGGGCATCCCGCTCGACGTGGCTGCTCAGCTGCGTGATGATCGGCGTTCCCTGTTCATCATGGATGCCTTCCGAGGCGGCTATCACGCAGCGGCCGAATTTGTCATATGTCGCTTTCACGTCGCTGAGGAACTTCCCGACGTTGAAGACGCGCTCCGGCAGGTAGATCAGATGCGGGCCGTCATCCGGGAATTTCTTGCCTAGCGCGGAGGCGGCGGTCAGAAAGCCGGCATGCCGTCCCATCACCACCGCCAGATAGACGCCGGGAAGGGCGGCGTTGTCGAGATTCGCGCCCATGAAGGCCTGGGCGACAAAGCGGGCCGCCGACGGGAATCCCGGCGTGTGGTCATTGCCGACCAGGTCGTTGTCGATGGTCTTCGGGATATGGATGCAGCGCAGTGAATAGTTGGCGCGCCGGGCTTCTTCGCTGACGATGCGGACCGTGTCCGAAGAGTCGTTGCCGCCGATGTAGAAAAAATAGCCGATCCCGTGCGCCCGGAGTACTTCGAAAATCTCGTGGCAGTACTTGAGGTCGGGTTTGTCGCGCGTCGAGCCCAATGCCGAAGAGGGGGTGGAGGCCACCATTTCGATGTTATGGCTGGTTTCCTGAGTGAGGTCGAGGAACTCCTCCTTGAGGATGCCGGACACCCCGTGATAGGCGCCATAGACCCGTTCGACGTTGCGGAATTTGCGGGCTTCGAGGACAACTCCAGCCATCGATTGATTGATGACGGCGGTGGGCCCCCCTCCCTGCGCGACCAATACTTTTCCCTGCGGCATGATCTGGCGTTCCTTTCGCTTGCGTGAGATGAATGATCCGATGCGATTTGACCGATACTAAAATTTCACTATAACCGTCAATGGGGCGCTAAGCATCCATCAGGCGGATTCGTGCATTAGGAGAATCTGGTCACCGGGGGTTCCATTGGAGTTAGGTGGTGCAGGGAGACGAAAGGCCCCGGAACCCTTGGCGCGACGGGTCGAGTTATCATGCCCGAACCATTTTAGTTCTCAAGGCTGCAGTTCCTCGCTGGGAATCACGTGATAAAATTCTCGGCTGAGTTCATCAATTAAATAGGGGGGTGTATGACAGCAGGACTGATGTTTGCGCTGATCTGCGCGGTGGCTGCGATTGCTTACGGCTGGGTCATGAGCCAGTGGATTCTCCGCCAACCGGCCGGCAACGATCGCATGAAAGCCATAGCGGCGGCTATTCAGGAAGGCGCCCAAGCCTATCTGAATCGCCAGTACACCACGATTGGTATCGTCGGTGTCGCCCTAGCGATACTTATCTGGATATTCCTGGGGACCTTCACCGCCATAGGTTTCATCATCGGCGCCGTGCTTTCTGGCGCGGCCGGCTACATCGGCATGAACGTTTCGGTTCGCGCCAACGTGCGCACCGCTGAAGCCGCACGGGTCGGCCTCAACGAGGCACTCAATGTGGCGTTCAAGGGTGGCGCCATCACTGGCATGCTGGTCGTTGGCCTTGGCCTGCTTGGCGTCGCTGGTTACTACGCACTGCTGAAAGTAGTGGCCGGAACGGGCGCGAAGATGGAAGACATCATCCATCCGCTGGTCGGGCTCGGATTTGGTTCCTCGCTGATTTCGATCTTCGCCCGACTTGGCGGTGGCATCTTCACCAAAGGCGCCGACGTCGGCGCCGACCTGGTGGGCAAGGTGGAAGCCGGGATTCCCGAAGACGATCCGCGCAATCCGGCCGTGATCGCCGACAACGTCGGTGACAACGTCGGCGACTGTGCCGGCATGGCGGCCGACCTGTTCGAGACTTATGCGGTGACGACCGTCGCGACGATGCTGCTGGGCGCGTTGCTCCTGAAGGCGAACCCCGCTTTCGCCGAACAGGCCGTCATCTATCCGCTGGCTCTGGGCGGCTTCTCGATCATTGCCTCGATCATCGGCGTGATGTTCGTCAAGGCCTCGCCGGGCGGCAAGATCATGAACGCGCTGTATCGCGGCCTGATCGTCGCCGGCGTGCTGGCCCTGGTGGCCTTCTATCCGATGACCTCCTGGCTGGTTAACGACCACCTGCTCGACAGCGTGCTGAACATCAATGGTGGCGCGCAGATGCGGCTCTACGGCACGGCGGTTATCGGCCTGGTGCTGACCGGTTTGATGGTCTATATCACCGAGTACTACACCGGCACCGAATTCAAGCCGGTGCAGCATGTCGCGCAGGCTTCGACCACCGGTCACGGCACCAACATCATTGCCGGTCTAGGCGTCTCGATGAAATCCACCGCCTGGCCGGTTCTCTCGGTGTGCGCCGCGATCTGGGCCTCGTACACGATGGGGGGCCTCTACGGCATCGCGATCGCAGCGACGTCGATGCTGTCGATGGCCGGCATCGTGGTTGCACTTGACGCCTACGGACCTATCACCGACAATGCCGGCGGCATTGCCGAAATGGCGGAGTTGCCGGATTCCGTTCGCGGCATTACCGATCCGCTCGACGCCGTGGGCAACACGACCAAGGCGGTGACCAAGGGCTACGCCATCGGTTCCGCAGGTCTCGCCGCACTGGTGCTGTTCGCCGACTTCACGCATGGCCTGGAATCGCTCAAGCCTGGCGTCAAATTCGCCTTCGACCTGTCTGATCCGGCCGTGATCATCGGCTTGTTCGTCGGCGGCATGGTTCCCTACCTGTTTGCCGCGATGGGCATGGAGGCCGTCGGCCGTGCCGCAGGCGCGGTGGTGGTCGAGGTGCGCCGCCAGTTCAAGGAGATAAAGGGCATCATGGAAGGCACGGCCAAGCCGGAATACGGCACCTGTGTCGACATGCTGACCAAGGCCGCCATCAAGGAAATGATGATCCCGTCGCTGCTGCCGGTGCTGGTTCCGGTGGTCGTGGCCTTCGGCATGAACATGCTGATGGGTCCCGGCGCGGGCGTTCGTGCCCTGGGTGGCGTGCTGATGGGGACCATAGTCACCGGCATCTTCGTCGCCATTTCGATGACGACGGGCGGCGGCTGCTGGGACAACGCCAAGAAGTACATCGAGGACGGCAATTTCGGTGGCAAGGGTTCGGAGGCACACAAGGCCGCCGTCACCGGCGATACCGTAGGCGACCCGTACAAGGATACGGCCGGCCCGGCGGTCAACCCGCTGATCAAGATCATCAACATCGTCGCCCTGCTGATCCTGCCGCTGGTGGTGTGATCCGCAACATGTTCTATCAAACGGGCAGCCTGCGGGCTGCCCGTTTTTCCTGGCGTGGATCATCCTTGGGCGTCAGCCTGGGCATCCTGCTCACTGCGATCTTTCTCGCCACGCCGGCATGGCCGCAAACGGCACAGCCCGAAGCATCCAGCGGCTATGCGCAGCAACCGCCTGTCGTCGGTGGCAAGTTCATGGCGGTTACGGCGAACGTCAATGCGACGGACGCTGCGCTGGAAATCCTGCGTCTCGGTGGCAACGCGCTTGACGCGGCGATCGCCGCGCAATGGGTCCTGAATCTGGTTGAACCGCAATCTTCCGGCATCGGCGGCGGCGGCTTCCTGCTGCACTGGGACGCGGCGCGCAGGCGGGTGTCGGCCTGGGATGGACGCGAAGCAGCTCCCCGTGCCGCCAGCGCCGACTTTGCCCTGCGCGCCGATGGGAGCATGGCCGGCTATTCCGAATTGCTGGCAACTGGAAAGGCAGTCGGGGCGCCCGGTCTGGTCGCCATGCTCGACCAGGCCCACCGGCAGCACGGCAAATTGCGCTGGGAAAGGTTGTTCCGACCGGCGATCCGGCTGGCGGAAAACTGCTTTGCCGTCTCGCCGCGCCTGCACCTCCTGTTGCGCGACGATCCGCTGCTACGCAGCGACCCCGCCGCACGAGCACTGTATTTCAGGGAAAGTGGCGAGCCGCTGCAAGCTGGCGACACCCTGTGCAATCTGGAGCTCGCCACGACCCTGCGACGAATCGCGACCGGTGGGGCCGAAGCCTTGCACCGCGGGCAGGCCGCGGAGCGCATGGTGGCCGTGGTCGCCGATCGTGGCGGATCGCTGCGGGCGGAGGACCTTCGTGACTACCGGCCAATAGAACGCGAGCCGGTATGTAGTCCCTATCGTCAATGGCGCGTCTGCGGCATGCCGCCCCCGTCGGCGGGTGGAATCGGGGTCCTGCAGATACTCGGCATTCTGGAACACACCGGCTTGTCCTCCGCCCAGACCGCCGCGGCCGATGCGGCGCACTACTTCGCCGAGGCTGGCCGACTGGCCTACGCTGATCGCGCCCGCTACCTTGCCGACCCCGATTACATCGAGGTTCCGCAGCGGGCATTGGTCGACTCACGCTATCTGCGGCAACGGTCACGTCTTCTGGATACCCGACGCAGCATGGGAATCGCCAAGCCCGGGGAACTACCGACCCATCGCGCGCAGGCGGACGACGACGCGCCCGAACTTCCCTCGACCACACACCTTTCGATCGTCGACCAGGCCGGCAATGCCGTGGCGCTCACCAGTTCGATCGAAAGCGCATTCGGCAGCCGTATCCAGGTCGATGGCTACTTGCTGAATAACCAGTTGACCGATTTTTCCCTCGCTGCCGGGCGCGATGGAAGGAAGGTCGCCAATCGCCTTGAACCGGGCAAGCGCCCGCTATCGTCGATGGCGCCTACCTTCGTTTTCGATGCCGGCGGGCGTTTGCATGCCGTGCTCGGTTCGCCAGGCGGCAGTCGCATCATCAACTATGTGGCGCGCACCATTGTTTCGGTCCTGGACGGCGGCCTCGATCCGGTAACCGCCATTGCCATGCCGCACGTCGGCAACCGCAATGGTGCGACGGAGATCGAGCGAAGTCGCTTTCCGGAGGTCGTGGCGCAGGAACTGGAACGGCGCGGGCACGAGTTGCAGCGCGGCGACATGACCAGCGGCCTGCACGTGATCCTGCGGCACGCGAACGGTTGGATCGGCGTGGCGGACCCGCGTCGTGAAGGAAGCGCCGGCGGTGAATGATCAGGCGCCGCGCAGACGGAAGTCGCGCAAACGGAATCCGAGCAGCCAAAGCGTGGCGAAATAGGCGGCCATCCCGCCCAGAACCAGACCTGCTAGTTGCAACATGCGCTGGCCACCGTTCATGGCCAGCCACGCGGAATCATTGTCGCAGCCTAGCCACAGGATGCCGCCAAGCGCGCCAAGTGCAATCAGGAGTTTCAGCATGAAGATGCGCCAGCCTGGTCGAGGCCGATAGACGCCACTCCGACGCAGGCCGCGCCAGAGCATCGCGGCGTTGAAGCAGGAGGCGAGGCCGATCGACAACGCCAGGCCGGCATGCTTGAGCCAGCCGACGAAGGCGATGTTCATCAACTGGGTCAGGGCCAGTGTGACCAGCGCGATCTTTACCGGCGTACGGATGTCCTGACGGGCATAGAAGCCGGGTGCCAGCACCTTGACCAGGATAAGGCCGGTCAGGCCGATTGAATAGGCGACCAGTGCCTCGCGTGTTCGCAGCACGTCGGAGGCGGCAAAAGCGCCATATTGGAACAGGGTCGACAGCAACGGCACGGCGAGCAGCGCCAGAGCCAGCGATGCCGGCAGCGTCAGCAGCAGGGTCAGGCGCAGGCCCCAGTCGAGCAAGGCCGAAAAATCCTCTGGCCGCTCACTGGCGTGGGTCTTGGCAAGACTTGGCAGGAGGATGGTGCCGAGCGCGGCACCGAGCAAACCGGCCGGGAATTCCATCAGCCGGTCGGCATAGTAGAGCCACGATACGCTGCCGCTTTCGAGGAAGGAAGCGAAGATCGTGTTGATCAGCAGGCTAATCTGGGACACCGAAACACCCAAGATCGCCGGCGCCATGAGTTTCAGGACCCGTTGCACGCCCTCGTCGCGCCAAGCCAGGTCGAAGCGGGGCAGCATGCCGATCCTCGCCAACGCCGGGAGCTGTATCGCCAGTTGCAGTCCGCCGCCGATGAAGACCGCCCAGGCCAGGGCCATGACCGGCGGATCGAACCACGGCGCCGCGAACAGGGCCATGCCGATGAAAGACAGGTTGAGCAGGACCGGCGTGAAGGCCGGCAGGGCGAAACGGCTCCATGTATTGAGGATTCCGGCGGCCAGGGCCACCAGGGACATGAAAAGAATGTAGGGAAAGGTGATCCGGGTCAGTTCCACTGTCAGTTGAAACTTGTTTGCATCAGCGGCAAAGCCCGGTGCCGTGACCGCGATCAGCAGGGGCGCGGCTGCCGTGCCGAGTGCCGTGACGGCAACCAAAACGAGTGACAGGACGCTGGCAACGCGGTTGACGAGAGTCTTGGTTTCGGCTTCCCCGCGCCGATTGCGGTACTCCGCGAGCACCGGCACGAAGGCCTGGGAAAACGCGCCCTCGGCGAACAGCCGGCGCAGCAGGTTGGGCAGGCGAAAGGCAACGAAGAAAGCATCGGTCACCATGCCGGCGCCGAAGACACGCGCAATCACGAAATCGCGAACAAAGCCGAGGATGCGCGAGAGCAGGGTCATCCCGCTGACGGTGGCCAGGGCGCGCAGTAGATTCATGTCAGGTATGGTAGACGCGATGGTCTGCTCAGAAGCGGCTTGCAATGGGTGGAAGACCCCCTTATAATCGCCCGCTTTCCCAAAGCTCTACCGGATATAAGACATGGCCAATACCGTTCAAGCCCGCAAGCGTGCCCGCCAGGCAACCGAGCAGCGCGCTCACAACATGAGTCTGCGCTCCACCTTGCGCACCGCGATCAAGAAAGTGCGCAAGGCGATCGACGCAGGCGACAAGGCGGCCGCTCAGGCAGTTTTCAAGGAATCCCAGCCGGTGATCGATTCGATCGCCGACAAGAACATCGTGCACAAGAACCTGGCCGCGCGCCAGAAGAGCCGGCTGTCGGCTGCCATCAAGGCGCTCTGAGCAGCGTTCCGTTCCAGATCAAAAGGCTGCCCGATCGGGCAGCCTTTTTTATTTTGGTGGCGGATTTCGGGAGGGAATCATGGTGCAGAGCCCTTCATCATATCCGTGAATTATTTCTCCTTTTAAATTAACTAAATAGGTTGAATTTGCGGAAAGGGCTGCATATAATCCAAAAACTACATTGAAGTGAAAGGGGTTTCATGCAATCCCATCAGTTCATTAAATATGCGTTTCGAATCCGGACCAAGCTTGGCGTGGTTGTGGATAACCTCATGATCCATGGCCGCGACGAACACGAGGCCCAGCGCAAACTGCGGCAGGTGTATCACGACTGCCAGATCATCGAATGCATTTGCCATCACGGAAGCGTCAGGGTTCCGGTGGCTAGTTTCGAGGAAGTCGCGAACCTCATCGTTCGCTGAATCAGGGCAGGGCGTTTCGCCAGTCCGGCCGATCTCCGGTCCGGACGGTCAAAGAAACCGCGCCGACCGTAATTCCTCCATCAGTTCAAGGTAATCCGCCGCGCCCCGACTGTTCGGATTGTGCGCGAATATGTCGCGATTCAGTGCTGGTGCTTCGGCAACCGCGACATTCTCCGAAATCACCGTTTCGCATAGCTCGACGCCGAATTGCAGGCTCAGCCGATCCCGGATCTCGAAACTCATCTTGCGCCGGCGGTCGAAACGCGTCAGTACGTAGCGGCGCTCGATGCGCCGCTTGATGACGGGCTCCAGCGCCTTCAGGGTATGTTCGATCTGCAAGGCACCGCGCAAGGAGAGGTAGTCCG
This sequence comes from Sulfuritalea sp., assembly GCF_017302275.1. GTDB lineage: Bacteria > Pseudomonadota > Gammaproteobacteria > Burkholderiales > Rhodocyclaceae > Sulfuritalea. Next base: position 39,117 of record NZ_JAFLDR010000026.1, on the reverse strand, counting down.
ATGACACCGGAACCAAAATCCGGTCGGAGGCGAATATCGCATTGAGCGAGAGCACGCCAAGGAACGGGCAGCAGTCAATGATGGTGGTTTTCTCGCCGCCGGCGGCTTCGAACGCCTGCAAACCGGAATTCAGCCTATTCAGGATCGCCGGGCCCTTGCCGAAAATCGAATCGACCTTGATCAGTTCGGCATGTGCCGGAATCAGGCGTCCGATTCCTTCCCATTCGAGCGCCAGTTCAGCGAGCGGCCGATTGTCCTGGTAGAGGGCGAATACACTGTGGTGCGCTTCGCCGATGACCTTGCCGTGGATCGCCGTCAGATGTGCTTGCGGGTCGAGGTCGACCAACAACGTCGGCGCGGATTCGCGTCCGAGTGCGCCGGCAAGATTCAGCGCGGTGGTGGTCTTGCCCACCCCGCCTTTCTGGTTGAAAACCGCCATGCGCACCGCCGGCTCCTTCGCATTCCCGCTCTGTACAGAGCCAGATTTTTCACTTAGTATAGAGGCGTTTTTTAGCACGGCGGCCGCGTTGCTCTTCGGCCGCCGTATGTTTTTCTGCGTTGAGATTTCGCGGAGTTCTTTCATGCCGCATCTGATGAATACCTACGGGCGATTGCCGGTCGCCTTTACCCACGGTGAAGGCTGCCGCCTTTTCGACGAGAACGGCAAAACCTACCTCGATGCACTTGCGGGGATTGCCGTCAATACGCTCGGCCACAACCATCCCCGGCTGGTGAAGGCCCTTGGCGCGCAGGTTGCGCGTCTGATCCATGCGTCCAACCTGTATCGCATCAGCGAAGCGGAGGCGGCTTCCGATCGCCTCGCCGCGCTGTCCGGCATGGACGAAGTGTTTTTCTGCAATTCCGGCTGTGAGGCCAACGAGGCGGCAATCAAGCTAGCGCGCATGTTCGGCCATCAGCAGGGCATCGAGCAGCCGGCCATCGTGGTCATGGAGCATGCCTTCCATGGCCGCACGCTGGCGACGCTTTCCGCCACCGGCAACCGCAAGGTTCAGGCCGGTTTCGAGCCCTTGGTTTCTGGTTTCGTGCGCGTTCCCTTCGATGACCTTGCGGCGATCGAGCAACTGGCCGAGCGCAATCCGAACATCGTTGCGGTGCTGTTCGAGCCGATCCAGGGCGAGGGCGGCATCAACCTGGCGCATCGGGATTTCATGCGTTCATTGCGCCTTATTTGCGACCGCAAGAACTGGTTGTTCATGGTCGATGAAGTGCAATGCGGCATCGGGCGCACCGGCGCCTGGTTTGCCCACCAGCATGCGGGGATCGCGCCCGATGTGATGACCTTGGCCAAGGGGCTCGGTTCAGGGGTTCCCGTCGGTGCCTGCCTTGCCGCCGGGCGTGCTGCCGGGGTGTTCAAACCCGGCAACCACGGTTCCACCTTCGGCGGAAATCCGCTGGCTTGCGTGGCCGCCGTGACCACGATCGACGTCATCGAATCCGAGGGGCTGATGGCGCGTGCGGTGAGCCTCGGCGAGTCCATCCGCGGCGGCTTGCGCGCCGGTTTGTCCGGGATCAGCGGCTTTGTCGAGGTACGCGGCGACGGGCTGATGATCGGCGTCGAACTCGATCGACCCTGCGCCGACCTGGTGACGCGAGGCTTGGCCGCTGGATTGCTGATCAATGTCACTGCCGAGAGGGTAGTGCGCCTGCTGCCGCCGCTGGTGATGAGCGATGCCGAAGGTGCCGAACTGGTCGCCGCACTGGTGCCCCTGATCGAAGAGTTCCTCGCAGCCTGATCATGGCGACGTTGCGGCATTTCCTGCAGATGAAGGATCTGGCTAAGGACGAACTCGCCTACCTGTTCGATCGCACGCGCATCATCAAGGCCCGTTTCAAGGCCTACCAGCGTTACTGGCCGCTGCAGGACCGTACCCTGGTCATGATCTTCGAGAAGGCCAGCACGCGCACGCGGCTTTCCTTCGAAGCCGGCATGCACCAGCTCGGCGGTTCGGCGATCTACCTCAACACGCGCGATTCGCAGCTGGGCCGTGGCGAGCCGGTGGAGGATGCGGCCGAGGTGATCTCGCGCATGAGCGACATCGTCATGATCCGCACCTACGAGCAGGAAATCATCGAGCGCTTTGCCAGCCATTCGCGGGTGCCGGTGATCAACGGGCTCACCAACGAATACCATCCCTGCCAGATACTCGCCGACATCTTTACCTTCATCGAGCATCGCGGCCCGATCCAGGGCAAGTCGGTGGCCTGGATTGGCGATTCCAACAACGTCTGCAACACATGGCTGCAGGCCGCGGAGGTGTTCGATTTCAAGGTTCGCGTATCGACGCCCCCCGGCTACGAGGTCGAGGCGGAGCGCGCGGGCCTGCACGGCACCGACCATTTCGAGCAGTTCGCCGACCCGATGGTGGCGGCGCGCGGCGCCGACCTGGTGACGACCGACGTGTGGACCTCGATGGGTTTCGAGGCCGAGAACGAGGAACGCCTGCGCGATTTCGCCGACTGGCAGGTCGACGCGGAAATGATGCGCGCTGCGCGCTCCGATGTCCTGTTCATGCACTGCCTGCCCGCCCATCGCGGCGAGGAGGTCGCGGCCGAGGTGATCGACGGGCCGCACAGTGTCGTCTGGGACGAGGCGGAAAACAGGCTGCACACGCAGAAGGCCCTGATGGAGTTCCTGCTGCTGGGTCGCGTGGAGGACTGAGTGGCCGAACAGGCTGCACACACGAAGGCTTTGATGGAATTCCTGCTCCTGGGCAGGATGGATGACTAAGGGAAGAGAGATGAAAGCGGCAAAGAAAGCGGAAAGCAACAAGGTCGTCCTCGCCTATTCGGGCGGGCTGGATACCTCGGTGATCCTCAAGTGGTTGCAGGACACCTACAGCTGCGAAGTGGTGACCTTCACCGCCGACCTGGGGCAGGGCGAGGAACTCGAACCGGCGCGCACCAAGGCCCTGAAAATGGGCATCAAGCCAAAGAACATCTTCATCGACGACCTGCGCGAGGAATTCGTGCGCGACTTCGTCTTTCCCATGTTCCGCTGCAATACCGTCTATGAAGGCGAATACCTGCTCGGCACGTCGATCGCCCGGCCGCTGATCGCCAAGCGCATGGTCGAGATCGCGAAGAAGGTCGGCGCCAACTCGATCTCCCATGGCGCCACGGGCAAGGGCAACGACCAGGTGCGCTTCGAGCTCGGCGCCTATGCGCTGATGCCCAATGTCAAGGTCATCGCGCCCTGGCGCGAGTGGGACCTGCTCTCGCGCGAGAAGCTGATGGCCTATGCCGAGAAGCACGGCATCCCGGTCGAGATGAAGCACAAGAAGGGCGGTTCGCCCTATTCGATGGACGCCAATCTGCTGCACATTTCCTACGAGGGTCGTCATCTCGAAGATCCGTCGGCCGAGGCCGAGGAGTCGATGTGGCGCTGGACCGTGTCGCCGGAGAAGGCGCCGAACCAGGCCGAATATCTCGACATCGAATACCGCAATGGCGATCCGGTGGCCTTGAACGGCAAGAAGATGAGGGCCCACGACCTGCTCGCCACGCTCAACCGGCTCGGCGGCAAGCACGGCATCGGCCGCCTGGACCTGGTCGAAAACCGCTACGTCGGCATGAAGTCGCGCGGTTGCTACGAAACCCCGGGCGGCACCATCATGTTGCGTGCCCACCGCGCCATCGAGTCGATCTGCCTTGACCGCGAAGTCGCCCACCTCAAGGACGACCTGATGCCGCGCTATGCCAGCCTGATTTACAACGGCTACTGGTGGAGCCCCGAGCGCCGCGCGCTGCAGACCCTGATCGACCACACCCAGCAGACCGTGAACGGCTGGGTGCGGCTCAAGCTCTACAAGGGCAACGTGATCGTGTGCGGCCGGGATTCGAAGACCGATTCGCTGTTCGACCCGACCATCGCCACCTTCGAGGACGATGCCGGCGCCTACAACCAGAAGGATGCCCACGGCTTCATTCGGCTCAACGCGTTACGCATGCGGATTGCGGCCAATCGGGCAGAGAGTCGGACCGGCAGGAAGAAAGGCTGACGCGGCAGGCGACGCGGAGGGCAGGCGCCCATGTTCGGCTTTTCCGAGGAACAGCTGGCGGAGTTCGGCATGACCTTCGGCCTCGGCGCCTTCATGCTCTACATGCTGTTCATCATCGGCGAACTGGCATGGAAGTCCAAGGCGGGCAAGCTCGGCACCTTCATCCTGTTCTTCGTTCTGGCTTTCGGCATGCTGGGCTTCGTAGCAAAATTCATCATTCAGAAATTGTGGGGGATCTGATATGTCGCAATTCGATAGTGTCGCCGTCTTCAAGAAGGCCAACGTCTACTTCGATGGTAAATGCGTCAGCCATACCGTCCAGCTCGCCGACGGCACGAAGAAGAGCGTCGGCGTCATCCTGCCGGCTACGCTGACGTTCAACACCGGCGTCGCCGAGATCATGGAGACCGTCTCCGGGGCCTGCCGCTACCGCATCAAGGGCGAAGACTGGCAAAGCTGCGGCGCCGGCCAGAGCTTCAAGGTGCCCGGCAATTCCAGCTTCGACATCGAAGTCAGCGGCGAGCCCTATCACTACGTCTGCCATTTCGCATAAGCCGGGGAGTACGATATGCCTTCATTCGACATCACCTCCGAAGCGGATATCGTGGCGCTGAAGAACGCGGTCGACGTCGCCGGGCGCCACATCGGCAACCGCTATGACTTCAAGGGCACCTCGGCGCGCGTCGAGCTTAACGAGAAGGACAAGCTCATCACCCTGCACGGTGATTCCGAATTCCAGCTCGGCCAGATCAAGGACATCCTGTTTCCGGAGATGGAAAAGAAGGAACGCGAAAGCACCAAGCGCCTCGATCACGGCCCCGTGCAATCGGTCGGCGGCAACAAGTCGAAGCAGGTGCTGACGATCAAGGTCGGCATCGAGCAGGAACTGGCCAAGCAGATCGTCAAGCTGATCAAGGACAGCAAGATCAAGGTACAGGCCAGCATCCAGGGCGATGCCGTGCGCGTCACCGGCGCCAAGCGCGACCTGCTGCAGGACGCCATCGCGCTGGTGAAAAAGTCGATCACCGACTTCCCGCTGCAGTACGGCAATTTCCGCGACTGAATGCCGTACCGCCGGCGCCGACTTTTCAGTCGCGGCGCAAGCCGGCGCTCCAGCGCGTGTAAAGCCGGTCCGCCACTGCGCGCATCGCCGTGATGCGTGCCTCGATGTTCTCTTCCATTTGATCCGGGGTCTGCACCGATGCCGATGCCGGCACGCCCTCCGCGGCCCATTGCCGGCCCCACAGTCGGATCATCGAATGGGTCATCTCGACGTGGCATTGCAAACCGAGGTGCGGACCGCGCAGGAAGGCCTGGTTGGCGCAGTGGGCGCTTTGCAGCAGGCGCGTCGTGCCCGCTGGAATCGTGAATGTCTCGCCATGCCAGTGAAAGGCTTCGAAGCTGCCGGTATCTCCCAGCCAATCCGCGGCCGCGGCCGCGGCGTCGACGCTGGCTTCGACGATGCCCCAGCCGATTTCCTTGACCGGATTGCGCGCCACCGTGCCGCCGAAGGCTTTGGCCATCAGTTGTCCGCCGAGGCAATGGCCGATCACCGGGATGCCTCGCCGGTCGGCCTCGCGGATCAGTTTCAGGGCCGGCTCGATCCACGGCAGGTCGTCATTCACGCTCATCGGTCCGCCCATGAAGCAGAGGCCCGAGAATCCCTCGGGGGTCGGCGGCGGCACAACGCCCTCATCGACCTTGAACAGCGTCCAGGGCTGGGATTGGCTGTCGAGGAATGTGGCAAAATAGCCGGGTCCCTCGCCGGGGCTATGACGGAAGATTGCGATCGGTTTCATGCCGGAGTCTCTAGTTAGCGCGGGCCCGAATTCTAGCGGAGGTCTGCTTTCCCTGATGCGTCGTCGATTCCGCGAAGGCCTTGTCGCGCCTCCGGTCTGCGAATCCTCGTTCGGCGAGGGCAAGGAAATGATCCCCGCCGCCGTTCTGGTGCCGGTGATCATGCGTGAGACCGGTCCCACCATGCTCCTGACCCAGCGCACCGCGCATTTGCGCGACCATGGCGGGCAGGTTAGCTTTCCCGGAGGACGCTGCGAACTGGGCGATGCCTCGCCCGAGGCCACAGCCTTGCGCGAAGCCGAGGAGGAAGTCGGGCTGGTCTCCAGCCAGGTCGAAATCCTCGGCCGCCTGCCGGAATACCGAACCGGCACGGGCTTCGTCATCACCCCCGTGGTCGGTCTGGTGACGCCGCCGCTGAACCTCAAGCTTGACGACTTCGAAGTCGCCGAGGTGTTCGAGCCGCCGCTCGAATTCCTCCTCGATACCGCCAACCACCAGCGCCAAAGCCTCGAAGTGCGCGGCACCCGCCACGAATACTGGGCCATGCCGTGGCAAGGCTACTTCATCTGGGGCGCCACCGCCGGCATGCTGGTGACCTTGCAGCGATTCCTGCTTGTCGAGGCCGGGACGTGAGCACTCCCCGCCGGTGGGCCGCGCCCCGCAGGAAGTCGCCCTGGGGGATCCCAAGGGGAGCGCCGCCAGCGATCGGAGCCGCGACGCGGCGAACCCTCTTCACCCCCTTCCTTGGGGCGAAGTCAGGGTTTCACGGAGCACTGCTCCGCGCTGCCGTAGCCGGCTGGCTATGCAGAGCCAGCCGTGGGGCCGGGGACGAAGGGAAAGTGGTCCAATGAACCTGGTTTCCATCGTCATCGCGCTGGTCCTCGAGCAGTTGCACGCGCTGCCGGTCGAACGTGCCTTGCGCCGGCCGCAGGCGGCGCTGGCCGGCTTCCTCGAAGACAAGTTCAACGACGGCGGGCGCAGCCATGGCGCCATCGCCTGGGGCCTCGGCGTCGCGCTGCCGGCCGCATTTCTGGCGCTGCTGCACGGCCTGCTGCTGTATTTCCAGCCCTTGCTGGCTTTCCTGCTGGGCATTGCGGCGCTGTACCTGACCATGGGCTTTCGCCAGTTCAGCCACTTCTTCACCAACATCCACCTCGCGCTGCGCCGCGGCGACATCGACGAGGCGCGCAGATTGCTTGCCCAGTGGCGCGGACATGGCGGCGATCGCCTGAGCAGCAGCGACGTCGCGCGCCTCGCCATCGAGCAGGCGCTGCTTGCCTCGCATCGGCATGTGTTCGCGCCGCTGCTCTGGTTCGTCGCGCTGGGCCCCGGCGGGGCCTTGTTCTACCGTCTCGCGCACGGGATGGATGAACTCTGGGGCGGGCGCAGTGAAACCGAGTTCGGCGAGTTCGGCGCTTTTTCCCGGCAGGCCTTTGCCCTCATCGACTGGTTGCCGGTGCGCGTCACGGCGACCTCCTTCGCCGTGGTCGGAGATTTCGAGGACGCCGTGCATTGCTGGCGCACCCAGGCTGTAAGGTGGCCGGAAGCTAGCTCCGGTATACTTCTTGCCAGTGGTGCCGGCGCGCTCGGGGTAAGGCTGGGCATGCCGGTGCACGAAGCGTTTCCCGGTTCCGGTGAAGCTGCCGATCGCCCGGAACTGGGCTTGGGTGAGGATGCCGATCCCGATTTCATGCAGAGCACGATAGGCTTGGTCTGGCGCAGTCTCGTGCTGGGTCTGGCGGTGCTCACACTGGTCTGGATTTCCAGTTGGGTCGGCGGTTGATTTTTCGTGGTGGATTCCGTTCCCGGCGCGGCCGGGGGCATAACAAAAAGGAGTTTTTTGATGGCTGACAAGAGAGAAGTCGTTGTACTGAGCGCGGCGCGTTCCGCCGTGGGCACCTTCAATGGAACACTTGCCGGCATGGAACCGGCCGACCTGGGCGGCATCGTCATCAAGGAGGCCATTGCGCGCTCCGGCGTTGATCCCAAGGCCATCACGTTCGCCACCGTCGGCAACGTGGTCCCCACCGAATCCCGTTACGCCTACGTCGCGCGCAACGCCACGATCCAGGGCGGCATGACCATGGATTCCGTCGCCTTCGCCGTCAACCGCCTCTGCGGTTCGGCCCAGCAGGCCGTGGTCAGTTCGGCGCAGGCCATCCTGCTCGGCGACGCCGACTTCGCCATCGGTGGCGGCGTCGAGTCGATGTCGCGCGGCGTGTACATGTCGGCGGCGATGCGCTCCGGCGCGCGCATGGGCGACACCAAGATGCTCGACTCCATGGTTTGCGCCCTGACTGATCCCTTCGGCGTCGGCCACATGGGCGTGACCGCCGAGAACCTGGCCAAGAAGCACGGCTTCACGCGCGAGCAGCAGGATGAGTTCGCCTGCGAATCGCAGCGTCGTGCCGCGGCCGCCATCGCCGCCGGCTACTTCAAGGAGCAGATCGTCCCGATCACCATCAAGGGCCGCAAGGGCGACGTGGTGTTCGACACCGACGAGCACGTCAAGGGCAGCACCACGATGGAGACCCTGGCCAAGATGAAGCCCGCTTTCGACAAGGCCGGCACCGTCACCGCCGGCAATGCCTCCGGCATCAACGACGGCGCCGCCTTCCTGGTGCTGGCCGACGCCGCCAAAGCCGCCGCCGGTGGCCACAAGGCGATGGCCCGCCTGGTCGCCTACGGCATCGGCGGCGTGCCCAACGACGTCATGGGCGAAGGCCCGATCCCGTCGACCCGCATCGCGCTGGCCAAGGCCGGCCTGAAGCTCGACGACATCGGCGTCATCGAGTCCAACGAAGCCTTTGCCGCGCAGTCGCTGTCCGTGGCCAAGGTGCTCGGCCTCGACCCGAAGAAGACCAACCCGAACGGCGGCGCCATCGCCATCGGCCACCCGATCGGCGCTTCCGGCACGGTGATCATCACCAAGGCGCTCTACGAAGCTAAGCGCATCGGCAGCAAGTACTGCCTTGCCACCATGTGCATCGGTGGCGGCCAGGGCATCACCACCATCTGGGAATTGATCTAAGTCGCGCACTTCCCGGCATCGGCAGAAAGCCCGGCTTCGGCCGGGCTTTTTTTGCTTCCGTGAAACGGGTCGACGCAGTCAGGCGCCGTGTCGCCAGCGACCGAAGGAAGTCCCGGTGCGGCGCCGACATTTCGCATTGCCTTGCGCGCTCAGAACCCCGCCATGCGCGCCAGCGCCTTCTGCTCCCTGAAATCCGGCAGGGGCCCGAGGCCGGCCGCCATGTTGTCTTCCAGGTGGTCGAGGCGGGTGCTCGCCGGAATCGTGCAGGTCACCGCCGGATGCGCCAGGATCCAGCGCAGGAACAGTTGCGCCCAGGAGCGGCAGCCGTGGTCGGCGGCGGCGGCGGGCAGGGGCTTGCCCTTGACCGTGTCGAACAGCGCGCCTTCGGCGAAGGGCCGGTTGGCGATCACCGCCACGCCGCGTTCCGCCGCCAGCGGCAGCAGGCGCCGCGCGGAATCCTGCTCCGCCAGCGAATAGTTGATCTGGAGGAAGTCCAGCGCCTCGCTGCGCAGGACTTGCGCGACCTCCGCGTAGGCGCCGCTGCTGTAGTGGCTGATGCCGAGGTAGCGGATGCGGCCGGCGGCCTTCCAAGCGCGCAGGGTCGGCAGGTGCTGCTTCCAATCCGTCAGGTTGTGGACCTGCATCAACTCGATACCCGGCGCGCGCAGGCGGCGCAGCGATTCCTCCATCTGCGCGATGCCGGCCTGGCGTCCCTGCGTCCACACTTTGGTGGCGAGGAAGAGGCGCGGGCGCAGGCCGCGCTCGGCGGCCAGGTCGCCGAGCACCGCTTCCGCGCTGCCGTACATCGGGCTGCTGTCCACCACCGTGCCGCCGAGTTCGGCAAAGCGGCCCAGCAGGCGGCCGAGTCCGGCGCGCGCCGTGGCGTCGGCGCCGACATCGAAGCTGCGCCAGGTGCCCAGCCCGATCACCGGCAGCGGCCGGCGGTCGCCGGGCAACTCGCGCGTGGCAGGGGTTGCGGCGGCGCCGGCGGGCGACGGCATCACGGCCATGATCGGCAGCGCCAGGGCGCTGCCGAGGAACTTACGGCGGGCGGGCATGATGGCTCCTGCACGGGAATCGAGCACGGGCGCGGTGCGCCCTTTGGAATCTGCTGACCCGCGCAGCCTACCCCAGTGCCGGCCGCCAGGGCAAGACGGGTGCTCTTGCTGGCATTCGCCTACAATCGGACGAACTTATTCAGGGAGCGTCTCATGTCGGGTTCGCGATTGCCGGTGCTGCTGGTGCTTGTTCTCGGGTTCATGCTCCCCGGCGTCGGCCGCGCGGGATTCGAGGAGGCGCTCAAGGCCTACCAGGCGAAAGACTATCCCCTTGCCCTGAGCGAGGCGCGCAAGGCCGCGGATGCCGGCGAGCCGCGCGGCAGCATGATCCTCGGCGTGATGTACCAGAACGGGCATGGCGTCGCGACCGACCACGCGCAGGCGGTGAAGCATTTCGAGAAAGCTTCCCAGGGCGGCGTGATCAATGCCGACGCCCGCCTGGCCCAGGCCCATGCCCGCGGCCAGGGCGTGGCCAAGGACCGCGACAAGGCGCTGGGGCTGGCGCGGCGAGCCGCGCGGCAGGGCGACGCGGAAGGAGCCTTTCTGTTGTCGGTGATCCTCACCGGCGAATTCCTGGGCTACCTCGATGCCAACGGCAAGCCGGACCGGCAGCGCTACATGAAGCTCGCCGGCCGCCCGCTGGCCGAGCGCGCGATGGATACCGAAGCCCGCGATGCGCTCTACTGGTCGGCCGACAAGTCCTTCCCGCCGGCCATGATGACGCTGGCCCTGAGCATGGGCGCCTCGATCGGCGATGGCAACCGCCAGCGCCTGCAGGCCTTGATGGCCAAGCTGCCCAACGTCACCTATCCGGCCCTGCTCAACTACCACAAGATCGCCAGCTACATGGACACCCTGGGCCAGAGCAACGCCAGCCCGCAGGCCTTCGTCGACGCGCAGCCGCCGCAGATGCTCGCTGCGGCAATGCAGGCCTGCGGCCTGCGCGACGCCAAGGACGCCGCCAAGCTGCCACCGCCGCGCCTGGTCTCGATCAAGGTCAGCAAGCCGCTCGGCGACGCCGTCTACCTGCCCAGCCGCATCCCCGGCTACGAGCGCGCCTACCTCGTCGCCGGGCAGTGGGAAGAGGCCTGGACCTATACCGCTTGCGACAAGCCGACGCAGGTCGTAGTCCGCTTCACCGCCGACGGCCTCGGCGGCACGCAGTTCTCGACGACATCGAACGCCGGGCCGAACTGAGCGGGGCGGCTTCGCTCAGGCTTCCGGCGGACGGTCCGGCTAGATCGGCTTGGCCGGGGCCGCCGGGGATACTTCGCTCCGCCCGGCCGCGATCACGGATGCGAGCGCCCCGGACACAGTGCCGAAAAGTCGCGCCCCACGGGCGCCAACACGAAACCGATATCCGAACTGATGACGCGCACCTTGTGCGAAGTGGCCACTGACTTCAGCGCCACACGGATCCTTGAAGTCATGCATCGCATGCCGTACGCCTGGTGCTGATGAATGCACTCCTTGCGGGTTCCGGCTAACGCGAAGCGGGCCGGTCATCGAAATTGACACGAATGACGGACGCGCGCGGAATCCGCCGAACCCGGCGCGTGGGAAATGCTGGGCAAGCATCTCCCCGTTCGGGCTGAGCTTGTCGAAACCCTTGATGCAGATGGCTTGCGTTTCGACCGGCTCGACGCGAACTGATTGATCAGTGCTTCGCTAGACTTTGGGTCGGTGCAGCGCGCACAGCTTGTTGCCGTCGGGGTCGCGAACATAGGCCAGGTACATCGCACCGAGGCTGCCTTCGCGCAGGCCCGGGGCGTCCTCGATCGAGGTTCCGCCGTGCGCGACTGCCGTGTCGTGGAACTGGCGCACCTGCTCGGGCGAACCGCACTTGAATCCCGTGGTGCCGCCGTTGGCGAAACAGGCCGGTTCGCCATTGATCGGCTCGCTGACGCAGAAGGTCGAGCCGTCGTGCCGATAGAACAGCCGGGCATGCCCGGTCTTCGCCTGGTTGCGCAGGGGCGCTCCGGCTCCCAGGACGCCGAGCACGGCGTCGTAGAAGCGCTTCGAGCGCTCGATGTCATTCGTTCCGACCATGATGTGACTGAACATTGTGTGTCTCCCGGGTTATCGGCTGCGAACCGTGTTTCTACCACGAGTCCTGGCAGCGGGACGAGCGCAAACGGACGCGGCCGGGCATCAGCCGCGCCGGGCCGCTTCGATCGTTGCGATGTCGATCTTCGTCATCTCCATCATCGCCTCCAAAGCGCGCCTGGCAACGGAGCGCTGGATAGACGAGTGGGCGCGATAAGCGATCCTCCACACGTTGCCGGCTACCGCAGGAAATGTTGTGGGGATGCTTCTTGCCGCCTGCGACGGCGTATCGCCGTACCGCCAGCGCCGACTTTCCTGCGCTATGCAAATGGACGGCAAGTTCCTTATCGCTTGGGTAAGCGTGGTCTGTCCCGGAATACGCGGAATACGCCCCGCGACCTCACCAATGTCGTCGACGTGACCCAGGACCACGCTAACCCTCGGGCAGGCACGCTCCAGTGGCCTATCGGTCTTCTCCGACGCGGCATTCCACCTTACATCAGTGGCATACTTGCCACATGTTTCTTCCAAACGTCTTGCGGCCACAGGCCGATTACTTCACTAACCAAGCTATCGACCTTTCCGGGTCAGAGTCGCCTGTCCTATTGCAAGACGCGTGGAACAAATATTGGCTTAGTACCAACGCGAAGTCCAGCGTTCCTTGCCCAGCAAGGTCCGGCATCTCGTCAGCTGCGACCAGCTTCGGCATGCAACTTCAGCCCAAGCGCGCCGATCACTTTGAGGATGGTATCGAAGCATGGACTACGCTCACCGGAGAGCGCTTTGTACTTGGTAAGGACTTTCGCGAGACAGTCCGGCATCGCGCACGACCTGTGACATCCCTTTGGCGCGCGCGATATCGCCAAGCGCCTCGGCGATGAATGCGGCGTCTCCGTTGGCTTCTTCAAGGCAGGCTTCAAGATAGGCGGCCGTCTCCTCCGGGATCCTGAGGTGTTCGGCGACGTCATAGCGCGTGTTAACAGTCTTGGCCATGGTGGTTGTTCCGAAAGATTGCGTGCGCGGCGCAGTGCCGCCTCGATGTCCCTGGGTTGGGTGGTCGTGTCTCCGCCGGCCAGCAGAAAGGTCAGCTCTCGCCTGAAGGTCGCGCAAGGCATCCATCCATTGAGCGAAAAGCTCAGTTATGCGAATTTCGACCCTGACGCTACTGTAGCCATGTGCTTACATAGCGGCAATGCCGTGTTGGCCGTTTTGGCCGTGCGGACGGAGCGCCCGGCATCCAGGTGTTCCAGCAACTACACAAGAGTCGGCGCTGGCGGCACGGCGAATCCGAAGCAGCGGCGGCTACTGCGGCCGCCGCGCGGGGCGGCTCAGGTGCCGGCTGCTTCCTTCTCCTGCAACGCGCGCCACATCACCTTGCCGGTGGCGGATTTGGGCAGGGACTCGACGAACTCGACGATGCGCGGCGACTTGTAGGCCGCCATGTTGGCGTGGGCCCAGTCGACGATGTCCTGCTCCGTCACCTTGCCGCGCTGGGCTTCCTTGATCACCACGATGGCCTTTACCGTTTCGCCGCGATGCGGGTCTTTGGCCGAAATGACGCAGGCCTCCTGGATCGCCGGGTGCTGGTACATCAGGGCTTCGACTTCGGCCGGCCAGACCTTGAAGCCAGAGGCGTTGATCATGCGCTTGAGGCGATCGACCATGAAGAAGTAGCCGTCCTCATCGACGTAGGCCAGGTCGCCGGTGCGGAACCAGTGCTTGCCGTCGAGTTCGACGAAGGCATTGCGCGTGGCCTCGGGGTTGTTCCAGTAGCCCTTGAACACCTGCGGCCCGCGGGTGAGGATTTCTCCGACTTCGCCGGACGGGAGTTCCTTGAAGTCGTTGGGGTCGACCACCATGGATTCGACGTCGAAGATCGGAATGCCGAGGCACTGCTTTTTCGCCCGGTCGGGCGGGTTGATGTGCGAGGGGGCGATGGTTTCCGACAGGCCGTAGCCCTCGACATAGGTGATGCCCATGTCGAGCAGTTTCTGCGCGATGGCCTCGGGCATTGCCGCGCCGCCGCCGCTCATGCGCGTGATCGAACTCAGGTCGTAGTTGCCCAGGTTGGGGTTCATCAGGAAGTCGATGATCATGGTCGGGATCGCCGTCCACGAGGTGACGCCGTAGCGCGCGATGCACTGTGCCGCGGCTTCGCGATCCCAGCGCGGCAGCAGCACCACGGTGGCGCCGGATTGCAGCGGGCCGCTCATGCTGCCCTGCATGCCCGTGACATGGAAGAAGGGCAGCACGGCAAGGTACACCGCGTCCTGCTGGATGCCGAACCACTGGTAGCCGGCCATCAGCGTGTGCTGGACCGTGCGGTGGGTGTGCATGCAGCCCTTGGGGTGGCCGGTGGTGCCCGAGGTGTAGGGCATCACGCAGAGGTCGTCGGGGCCGACTTCGATGGGGCCGGGACGGGCGTTCGCCGCCAGCATGTCGTTCCACGGCGTGACGCCGGCATCGGCGAAGGACTGTCGCGGCGCCTTGACGAAATCCGGCACCTTCATCTCGGTCGGCGCCTTGAGGTAGTCCGAGTAGATGGCGACGAGTATCTGCTCCAGGCCCTGGTCGTCCGCTGGGCCGAGCAGCGGCTGCATCTGCGGCAGGATGTCCTGCGCCACGATGGCCACCCGGGCGCCGGCATCCCTGACGTAGTGGCGCAATTCGGTCGTCATGTTCATCGGATTCACCGGCACCACCACGGCGTTGGCGCGCAGGATGCCGTAGTAGGCGAGCACGAACTGCGGGCTGTTCTGCATGTAGAGCAGCACCCGGTCGCCCTTGTTCACGCCCTGCGCCTGCAGCCAGCCGGCGATCCGCTCCGCCTCGTCCTTGAACTCGGCGTAGCTGATCTGGGTGTCGTAGAAGACCAGAAAGGGCTTGGCCGGATAGCGCCGCGCCGAGACTTCGACGTTATGGAACAGGTCGGTCTCGGGCACGGTCATGGTGCGCGGAAGGCCCTTGGGCCAGTGGGCGAAATGACGCTCAGACATGTCGTTTCCTTGCGTGGCTACTTGCCCAGATAGCGCCCAAGTTCCTGCTTGGCGATGGAATTGCGATGCACCTCGTCCGGGCCGTCGGCGAAGCGCAGGGTGCGCGAGTTGGCGTAGGCGTCGGCCAGCGGAAAATCGTCGCAGACGCCGGCACCGCCGTGCACCTGCATGGCCCAGTCGATCACCTGGCAGGCCATGTTGGGCGCCACCACCTTGATCATGGCGATCTCCTGCTTGGCGATCTTGTTGCCGACGGTATCCATCTTCCATGCCGCGTTCAGCGTCAGCAGGCGCGCCTGGTCGATCAGCATGCGGGCATTGGCGATGCGCTCGCGGGTCACGCCCTGGTCGGCCACCGGCTTGTGGAAGGCGACGCGGTTCAGCGCGCGCTTGCACATCAGTTCCAGCGCGCGTTCGGCGACGCCGATCAGGCGCATGCAGTGGTGGATGCGGCCCGGGCCGAGGCGGCCCTGGGCGATCTCGAAACCGCGGCCTTCGCCGAGCAGGATGTTGGACACCGGCACGCGCACGTTCTCGAACAGCATTTCGCCGTGGCCGTGCGGCGCATGGTCGTAACCGAAGACGGTGAGCGGGCGCACCAGCTTGACCCCCGGCGTATCCATCGGCACCAGCACCATTGACTGCTGGTTGTGGCGGCTGGGGTTGTCCGGATCGGTCTTGCCCATGAAGATGAGGATCTTGCAGCGCGGATCGGGCGCGCCCGAGGTCCACCACTTGCGGCCGTTGATGATGTATTCGTCACCATCCTTGCCAACCGCGCGCTCAATCCGCGCCTCGATGTTGGTGGCATCGGACGATGCCACGCCGGGCTCGGTCATGGCGAAGGCGGAGCGGATCCTGCCTTCCAGCAAAGGCACCAGCCATTCCTGCTGATGGGCGGGCGTGCCGTAACGCACCAGCACTTCCATGTTGCCGGTGTTCGGCGCGTCGCAGTTGAAGGCTTCCGGCGCGAAATGCGAGGAGCGGCCCATGATCTCGCACAGCGGTGCGTACTCGAGGTTGGTGAGGCCGGCGCCGTATTTCGATTCGGGCAGGAACAGGTTCCACAGCCCGGCGGCACGCGCCTTTTCCTTCATGTCCTCCATGATCTTCGTCGGCACCCAGGGATTGCCCTTGGCGCGGTTGGCCTCGATCTCGGCGTGGAAGGCCTTCTCGTTGGGATAGATGTGCTGGTCCATGAAGGCATTGAGGCGGGCCTGCAGTTCCTTGACCTTGGGTGAGTAATCGAAGTCCATGGTGTTTCCTTTTCTCGAAAAATTCAGTGTTCGGCGAGCAGGCGCTCGACCTGGCGCCAGGCTTCTTCGGCGAGCGGGCGGGCGCGCTTGCCGGTTTCGATGGCCTCGGCGCTGGAGGCGTTGCCCTGCAACGCGCGGGCCATGATGCCCTGCAGGATGCCGGCCAGGCGGAACATGTTGAAGGCCATGCAGAACTCCCAGTCGCGCGGCGGAATCGGCGCGCGGTCGGTGCGCCTGCAATAGGCGGCGACGTACTCGGCTTCCGTGGGAATGCCGAGCGCGGCGAGATCGCTGCCCGCCAGGCCACGGAACTGCCCGGGCGAGAGACGCCAGGTCATGCAGTGGTAGGCGAAATCGGCCAGCGGGTGGCCCAGGGTGGACAGTTCCCAGTCGAGCACCGCCAGCATGCGCGGCTCAGTGGGGTGGAACACCGTGTTGTCGAGGCGGAAGTCGCCATGCACGATGCGGGTTTCGTCGCCGGCCGGGATGTTCCGCGGCAGCCACTCGATCAGCTTGTCCATGGCCTCGATCTTTTCGGTTTCCGAGGCGCGGTACTGTTTGCTCCAGCGGTCGATTTGGCGCGCGAAGTAACTGCCCGGCTTGCCGTAGTCGGCCAGCCCCACGGCGGCGTAATCGACCGTGTGCAGGGCGGCGATGACGCGGTTCATTTCGTCGAAGATCGCCGCGCGCTCCACCGGGCTCATGCCGGGTAGCGAGGGGTCCCACATGATGCGGCCGTCGACGCAATCCATGATGTAGAACATGGTGCCAACAATGCTCTCGTCGGTGCACAGCGCCCAGGTTTTCGCCACCGGGACATCGGTAACGGCCAGTGCCGTGATCACCTTGTATTCGCGGTCGACGGCATGGGCGCTCGGCAGCAGCTTGCCCGGGGGTTTCCTGCGCATTACGTACTTGCGCCCGCCGGCACTGAGCATGAAGGTCGGGTTGGATTGGCCGCCCTTGAATTTATCGACCTGCAGGTCGCCGGAAAAGCCCTCAACGTGGGCTTTCATCCACGCCGCGAGGCGGACGGTATCGAGGCCGTCCCTTTCGGTGATTGGGCGGGTGCCCATGTGTGCGTTGCTCATGGTCAGACGAGTTTCACCAGTTGCTTGCCGAAGTTGCCGCCCTTCAACAGGCTGATGAAGGCGGTCGGCGCAGCGGCCAGTCCTTCGGCCACGGTCTCGCGGTACTTGAGCTTGCCGGTGGCGACCAGCATGCCGAGCTCCTTCAATGCCGGCGGCCAGCGGCTCATGTCGTCCGAAACGATGAAACCCTGCATCCTGATCCGGTTGATCAGCACCGAGCCGATGTTCTGCATCGGGTAGGGGGCGGAGTTGTACTGTGCGATGAGGCCGCAGACGGCGATGCGGGCGAAGGGGTTCATGCGCCCGAGCAGGGTGTCGAAGATTTCGCCGCCGACGTTCTCGAACAGGCAGTCGATGCCCTTGGGCGTCGCCGTCTTGAGGTCGCCACGGAGGTTGCCGGCCTTGTAGTCGATGCAGGCGTCGAAGCCGAGTTCCTCGACCACGTAGCGGCACTTCTCGGCGCCGCCGGCGATACCCACCGCGCGCGCGCCCTTCAGCTTCGCCAGCTGGCCGACCACGCTGCCGACGGCGCCCGAGGCGGCGGTGACCACCACGGTTTCGCCTTCCTTGGGTGCGCAGATGTCGTTGAGTCCGACCCAGGCGGTGACGCCGGGCATGCCGACGGAGCCGAGGTAGGCGGAGAGCGGGATCATCGAAGCATCGACCTTCTGCAGCGCGTTGCCGTCGGCGACGCCGTAAAGCTGCCAGCCCAGGGCGCCGACCACCTTGTCGCCGGGCGCGAATTTCGGATGCTTCGACGCCACTACTTCGCCGGCACAGCCGCCGACCATGACCTCGCCGATCTGCACCGGCGTGGCATAGGACTTGACGTCGGACATGCGGCCGCGCATGTAGGGGTCGAGCGAGAGCCAGTGGTTCTTCACCAGGACCTGGTTGTCGCCGGGCTGCGGGATGTCGCTGTCCTCGAAGCGGAAGTTGCTTTCCTCGACCCAGGCGGTGGGGCGCCTGGCGAGGACGATTCTCTGGTTCTTTTCCATGATGGGTATCCGTTGTGGGGTTGTGGAAAGTCGGCGCTGGCGATACGGCGATTGTCTGCCTATCCGGCCTTGCCGCGCGTTTCGCGCCGCAGCTTGAAGGTGCCCAGGGCCTTGGTGACCAGTTCGCCGGATTCGTCGAAGGCCTCGCCCTCGCAGAAGTGCAGCGAATTGCCGCCGCGCAGCAGGCGGCCTTCGGCGACGATGCGGCCCTTGGCCGGGCGGATGAAGCTGAGCGACATGTCCACCGTCATGATGCCGCCGACGTGGTCGTGTGCGGTGCGCGCGGCAACCGCCATGGCCACGTCCAGCATGGTCATGATGACGCCGCCGTGCGAGACCTCGAAGCTGTTCATCAGTTCCGGGCGCAGTTCGAGCGAGATGCGCGAGCGGCCGCCCTCGGCCATCTCGGCCTTCACGCCGAGATGCTTGAGAAAAGGTACCTTGAGGCCGAAGAAGTCGGCAGAGCTGCTCATCGACAGGCTCCCGTCAGTCCGGCGGCTCTGCATGCCTTGAATTCCGCTGCGCGGGGTGGCAAGCCGGAATCCAGTGCGCAGTCGCTACTGGATTCCGGGTCAAGCCCGGAATGACAAACCATTGCGTTTGCATCGAATTCGCGCCGGTAGCCGACTAGAAGCAGCTCGATCCGCCGTCAACGGCGATGGCCTGGCCGCTGATGTGGCGACCGGCTTCCGAGGCCAGCAACACCACCAGGCCCTTGAGGTCTTCGGAACCGCCGATGCGACCCAGCGGCGTGCCGGCGATGATCATTTCGCCCAGCTTGTCGATCAGGCCACTGGCCATTTTCGACGGGAAAAATCCGGGGCAGATGGCGTTGACGTTGATGTTGTGGCGGCCCCATTCCGAGGCCAGGGCGCGCACGAAGTTCACGTCGGCGCCCTTGCTGGCGTTGTAGGCGATGGTGCCCATTTGTGGTGGGTTTCCGCGCAGCCCCGCGATCGAGGCCGTGACGATGACCTTGCCGGATTTCTGCGGGATGAAACAGCGCTTGCCGACTTCGCGGGTGAGGAAGAACATGCCGTTGACGTTGAGGTTGATCACCTTCATCCAGGCGTCGTCGGGGTAATCCTCGGCCTTCGCTCCCCAGGTCGCGCCGGCGTTGTTCACCAGGATGTCGAGCTTGCCGTAGCGGGCGAGTACGGCATCGACCAGTCCGGGGATCTGGTCGAACTTCGACAGGTCGCTGGCCACCGTCAATACGTCGATGCCCTGTTTTTCGAGATGCGCCTTGGCTTCCGCCAGTTCGTCGGCCTTGCGCGCGGTGATGGCGAGCTTCGCCCCCATTTCGCCCAGCGCTTCGGCCATCTGCAGGCCAAGGCCGCGCGAACCGCCGGTGATCAGGGCGACCTTGCCGGTCAAATCGAAGAGTTGTTTGACGCTCATTGGATTCCTTTCAAAACTTTAACCGCTTTAGACACAGAGAACACCGAGACACAGAGAACACGGAGAAATACAAGAGCTGATCTTCCTCTGTGATCTCTGTGCCCCCGTGTTCTCCGTGTTGAAAGAGTCTGCGTCGAGCTCTCAGCAAACCTCGAACAAACCGGCCGCACCCTGGCCGCCGCCGATGCACATGGTGACGACCACGAGTTTCGCGCCGCGCCGCTTGCCTTCGATCAGCGCATGGCCGACCAGGCGCGCGCCGGAAACGCCGTAGGGGTGGCCGACGGCGATCGCGCCGCCGTTGACGTTGAGGCGGTCCATCGGAATGCCCAGCGTGTCGGCGCTGTAGAGCACCTGCACGGCGAAGGCTTCATTAAGTTCCCAGAGGTCGATGTCCTGCACCGTGAGGCCGGCCTTCTTCAGCAGTTTTGGCACGGCGAACACCGGGCCGATCCCCATTTCGTCGGGCTCGCAGCCGGCGACGGCGAAGCCGCGGAAGATGCCCAGCGGCGTCAGGCCCTTCTGCGCCGCGACCTTGGCGCTCATCACCACGGAGGCCGAGGAACCGTCGGAGAACTGGCTCGCGTTGCCGGCGGTGATGACGCCGCCGGGAATCGCCGAGCGGATCCTGGCGACGCCTTCCAGCGTCGTGTCGGCGCGGATGCCTTCGTCGGCGGCGATGGTGACTTCGTGGGTGCCCAGCGCACCCTTGGCCTTGTCGGCGACGCCCATGGTCACCGTCATCGGCACGATCTCGTCATTGAACTTTCCGGCGGCCTGGGCGGCGGCGGCATTGAGCTGGCTGCGCACGCCGTACTCGTCCTGGCGGTCCTTGCCGAGCTTGTAGCGCTTGGCGACCTGCTCAGCGGTCTGCAGCATGTTCCAGTAGATCTCCGGCTTGGCCTTGAGCAGGGCGGGGTCGGTGATCATGTGGCGGTTGGCTTCCTGCTGCACGCAGGAAATGCTCTCGACGCCGCCGGCGACGAGGATGTCGCATTCGCCGGCGATGATGCGCTGAGCGGCCAGGGCGATGGTCTGCAGGCCCGAGGAGCAGAAGCGGTTGACCGTGGCGCCCGGCACGGTGACCGGCAGCCCGGCGGCCAGCGCGATCTGGCGCGCGATGTTGCTGCCGCAGGCGCCTTCCGGCGTGGCGCAGCCCATCAGGACGTCCTCGACCTCGGCCGGGTCCAGCTTGGCGCGGGCCACGGCATGCTTCACCGAATGCGCACCGAGCGTGGCACCGTGGGTCATGTTGAAAGCGCCCTTCCAGGACTTGGCGAGTCCGGTGCGGGCGGTGGATACGATAACGGCATCAGTCATGGGATTCTCCAGGATTCGGTTCGTCGGGTTCAGGCCGACGCAAGGGGCTTGCCTTCGGCGACGCGCGTGGCGATCAGCGGCGCCGGCTCCCAGAAGCTGTCGCCGGAACTGGCGGCGAACTCCTGCATGGTCCGCGCCACGTTGTAGAGGCCCACTTCGTCGGCATAGAGCATGGGGCCGCCGCGGTGCAGCGGGAAGCCGTAGCCGGTCAGGTAGATCATGTCGATGTCGGACGCGCGGGCGGCGATGCCTTCCTCGAGGATGCGCGCGCCTTCATTGACCAGGGCGAAGATGCAGCGCTGGACGATTTCGGCGTCGGAAATCTTGCGCGGCGTGATGCCCAGTTCCTTGCGGTAATCCTCCAGCATCTGGTCGACTTCCGGATCGGGTATCGCCTTGCGGTCGCCGGCCTTGTAGAGGTACCAGCCTTTGCCCGTCTTCTGGCCGTAGCGGCCCTGCTCGCAAAGCTTGTCGGCGAATTTGGCGTAGCGGATCGAGGGCTTCTCGACATAGCGGCGCTTGCGGATCGCCCAGCCGATGTCGTTGCCGGCGAGGTCGCCCATGCGGAACGGACCCATGGCCATGCCCCACTTCTCCAGCGCCTTGTCCACCTGCGCCGGCGTCGCGCCTTCCTCAAGCAGGAAGCCGGCGACGCGGCCGTAGTGCTCGATCATGCGGTTGCCGATGAAGCCGTCGCAAACACCCGATACCACTGCGGTCTTCTTGATCTTTTTCGCCACCTGCATCACGGTGGCCATGACGTCCTTCGCGGTCGCCGCCCCGCGCACCACTTCCAGCAGCTTCATCACGTTGGCCGGGCTGAAGAAGTGCATGCCGACCACATCCTGCGGGCGTTTGGTGAAATTGGCGATCTTGTTCACGTCCAGCGTCGAGGTGTTGGAGGCGAGGATCGCGCCGGGCTTGGCGATGGCGTCGAGTTGCTTGAACACGGCCTCCTTGACACCGATTTCCTCGAACACCGCCTCGATGATCAGGTCGGCATCCTTGAAATCGTCATAGGACAGGGTGCCCCTGAGCAGGCCCATGCGCTGCTCCAGCTTTTCCTGGGTCAGCTTGCCTTTCTTCATGCTGTTCTCGTAGTTCTTGCGGATCGTGGCGATGCCCTTGTCGAGTGCCTCCTGCTTCATTTCCAGCATGGTGACGGGGATGCCGGCGTTGAGGAAGTTCATGGTGATGCCGCCGCCCATGGTGCCGGCGCCGATCACGCCCACCTTGGCGATCTTGCGCGTCGGCGTGTCGTCGGGGATGTCGGGAATTTTCGAGGCGGCGCGCTCGCCGGTGAAGGCGTGGCGCAGGGCGCGCGATTCCGGCGTGCCCATGAGTTCGAGGAAGTAGCTGCGCTCTATCTTCATGCCTTCGTCGAAGGGCTTGCTAACGGCGGTCTGCACCGCGTCGATGCACTTGAAGGGGGCGGGGAAGGGGCCGGCCACGCCCTTGACCATGTTGCGCGAGAACTGGAAGAAGGCCTCCTGGTTCGGCATGTCGATCCGGATGTCGCGGATGCGCTTCAGCGGACGCTTCTCGGCGACCACCTTGGCGGCGAAGGCCAGTGCGCCGGCTTTCAGGTCGCCGTCGATGAACTCGTCGAACAGCGGCGTGCCCTTGAACTTATCAGAGGGCACCGGATTGCCGGAGAGGATCAGGTTCAGCGCGGCTTCGACGCCGATGATGCGCGGCATGCGCTGCGTGCCGCCGGCCCCCGGCAGCAGGCCCAGCTTGATCTCGGGCAGGGCGATCGAGGCGCCGGCCACCGCGACGCGAAAATGCGCGCCCAGTGCCAGTTCCAGGCCGCCGCCCATGCAGACGCCGCCGATCGCGGCGACGACGGGCTTGGGACAGGCCTCGACGATGCGGATCACGGTCAGCAGGTTGGGCTCGGCGTAGGACTTGGGCGAGCCGAACTCGCGGATGTCGGCGCCGCCCGAAAAGGCGCGGTCCGAGCCGATCATGACCACGGCGCTGACCGCTGGATCGGCCGCGGCCTGGTCGATGCCGGCGACGATGCCGCAGCGCAGGTCGTAGCCGAGGCCATTGACCGGGGGATTGTCGAGTGTGATGACGGCGGTGCTGCCGATGACTTCGTACTTGGCGCTGCTCATGCTGACTCCTGACAGGTGGTATGTGTCGGTGGGGTGGAAATCATACTTCCAGCCATTCCTTGCGGATGGCTTCGTTGTTCTTCAGATCGGCCGGCGTGCCTTCGAAAACGATGCGGCCGTGGCCCATGAGGTAGAGGCGTTCGGAAATGTCCAGCGCGATGGCCAGCTTTTGTTCGATCAGCAGGATGGAGATTCCGCGTTTGCGCACTTCCTGCAGGAACTCGCCGACCAGTGCGACGATCTTCGGCGCGAGACCCTCGGTCGGTTCGTCGATCATGACGAAATCCGGGTCACCCATCATGGTCCGGCACAGGGTCAGCATCTGCTGCTCGCCGCCGGAAAGCACGCCGCCGGGTGTGCCGTCGCGTTCCTTGAGGCGGGGGAACAGCGCATACATGTCGTCGATGCTCCAGCGCCCGACGGCGCGCGGGTCCTTGACGCCCAGCATCAGGTTCTGGCGCACCGTGAGGTCGGGAAAGATGTCGCGGTTTTCCGGCACCAGGCCGATGCCCAGCCGCGCGATTTCGTAGGCCTTCATGCCGAGGATGTCGCGCCCCTTGAAGCGCACCGCGCCCTTGGCGACGACCTGGCCCATCACCGCCTTGGCGGTGGTCGAGCGGCCGACGCCGTTGCGGCCGAGCAGGCAGACGATCTCGCCGGCATTGACATGGAGGTTCACGCCATGCAGGACGTGGCTTTTGCCGTAGTAGCCGTGAAGGTCGACGATTTCCAGCATGGCTTGGGTCGATTCACTCATGGCTGACGGATGTACCGAGGTAGGCTTCCTGCACTGCGGCGTTGCAGCGGATCGCGGCCGGCGTGTCGGTGGCGATGACCTGGCCGTAGACCAGCACCGAGATGCGGTCGGCCAGCCCGAACACGACGCCCATGTCGTGCTCGACCATGACCAGGGTCTTGCCCTCGGTGACGCGGCGTATGAGTGCGACGGCCTCCTCGGTTTCGGAATTGCTCATGCCGGCGGTCGGCTCGTCGAGCAGGATCACGTCGGCGCCGCTGGCGATGGTGATGCCGATCTCCAGCGCGCGCTGCTCGGCGTAGGAGAGGATGCCGGCCGGCGTGTCGCGCCGCTTGCCCAGTCCGATGTCCTCCATCACCGCCTCGGCGCGCTGGCGCGCATCTGTGAGCCCGGCCAGGCGCTGCCAGAACGAGTAGCGGTAGCCCAGCGACCACAGCACGGCGCAGCGCAAGTTCTCGAACACCGAGAGATTGTGGAAGATGTTGGTGATCTGGAAGCTGCGCGAGAGGCCCTTGCGGGTGATCTCGAAGGGCTTGAGGCCGACCACGTTTGCGCCCTTGAGTTCGATCGTGCCGGCACTCACCGGCAGGCGCGCGCTGATCAGGTGGAACAGCGTGGACTTGCCGGCGCCGTTGGGGCCGATGATGGCGTGGCGTTCACCGCGATGGATGTCGAGGTCCACGCCGCGGATGATCTCGCTGGCGCCGAAACTCTTTTTCAGCCCTTGCAGGCGGATCGCCGGCGCGCTCATGCCTTGTCCCCATGCAGCGTCGCCAGCGTGGAATTCCATGCCGTGCCGGCGCGACCGCCGATCCAGCGCGTCAGGATCATGCCGGCGCCGGTCACCGCCAGAGCCGTCACCCAGGGCGCCGGCGTACCGAGTTTCAACTGCATGCCCAGTACCCGGGTAGCCGTGTCGCCAGCGCCGACTCCGTCACCGGCGAGCAGGGCATAGCTCAGTTCCACCACGCCGACCAGTCCGGCCAGCAGGATCAGGACCGGCAGCATCATGGCCAGGTAATGCGGCAGCATGCGGCCGAACAGGCCGGCGTTCCACAGGTTGCGCTGCACGGCGATCAGGCTGGCGATGCCGCCGGGCGCCTTGAGCACCATGAAAAGGAAGAACAGGCCGAAATAAAGCAGCCACGCGTGCGTCATGCCGCCGACCACGATCTGCATCACGGTGATCAGGATCGCACCGATGATCGGTCCGTAGAAGAAGCCGATGCCGCCGACGAAAGTCATCAGCAGCACCACGCCCGAGGTGTGGGCATTGAGCGTTTCGGCGGTGACGATTTCGTAGTTGAGCGCCGTGAGGCCGCCGGCGGCGCCCGCGAACATTCCGGACAGGATCACCATCAGCAGGCGCACGCGCTCGGTGTCGTAGCCGACGAATTCGGCGCGCTCCGGGTTGTCGCGCACGGCATTGGCCATGCGCCCCAGCGGCGTTTGCGTCAAAGCGAACATGGCGACGGTGCACACGAAGGCCCACATTACGATCAGCCCGTACATCTCGACCTGTGGCCCCCAGTTGAAGCCTAGAAAGCTCTCCTTGCCGATCACGCGATTGCCCGAGACGCCGCCCTCGCCGCCGAACACGCCGGGGAACATCAACGAGCAGGCCGCCACCAGTTCGCCGATGCCGAGCGTGATCATGGCGAAGGTGGTGCCGGCCTTGCGCGTGGTGACGTAGCCCAGCACCACGCCGCCCGCCAGCCCGGCGCAGGCGCCGACCGCCGGCAGCAGCGCCACCACCAGCGGGCCGCCGTCCTTGCCGAGGGCATTGAGCGTGTGCATCGTGGCGAAGGCGCCGAGACCGTAATACACGGCGTGGCCGAAGGACAGCAGGCCGGTTTGCCCGAGCAGCATGTTGTAGGACAGCGAGAACACCACCATGATGCCCATCTGGCACAGCAGCGAGATCAGGAAGCTGCTCCTGAATATCAGCGGCAGGGCCAGGGCCAGGGCCAGGCAGCCGCCCCAGAGCAGCAGGCGGCTGCGTGTGACGAGGCGGCTGCTCACGAGCACTCTCCCCGATCCTCTCGCCAAGCGAGAGGGTGACCAGGGTTCGGCTGCTGGCGCAGCCTCCGCGCTGTTGGCTGGCGCCGGCTCGTACCATGGCGGCAACTGCTGGCACCAGGGGCGGCCCGTCGCACGGTGCTCATGACTCCCGCGCCCCCATCAGGCCGCGCGGGCGGAAGATCAGGATCGCCACCATGAACAGGTAGGGCAGCACCGGGGCCATCTGAGTGATGGTCAGGCGCGCCACCTGCGAGCCTGCGGGCAGGGCAATGCCGACCAGGGCGAAGACGTCGGTGATCGAGATCGACAGGCCCACGGAAAAGGTCTGGATGCAGCCGATCAGCAGGGAGGCAACGAAGGCGCCGCCCAGCGAGCCGAGGCCGCCGACCACGACGATGACGAAAACGATGCTGCCCACCGCCGCCGCCATGCCCGGTTCG
Organism: Sulfuritalea sp.; assembly: GCF_017302275.1. Lineage (GTDB taxonomy): Bacteria > Pseudomonadota > Gammaproteobacteria > Burkholderiales > Rhodocyclaceae > Sulfuritalea. Next base: position 12,765 of record NZ_JAFLDR010000026.1, on the reverse strand, counting down.
GTGACGAAGGCATTGCCGCCGATGACGCCGGCCAGTCCGGCCAGCGCCGTGCCGCCGCCGAACACCAGCATGAAGATGCGCGGCACGTTGTGGCCCAGCGCTTCGACCATGTCCGGCTTGGTCAGCGCGGCCTGGATGATGAGGCCGATGCGGGTGCGCGTCAGCAGCGCGTAGAGGGCGACCAGCATGCCGACCGAGATCAGCATCATGAAGCCCTTGTAGATCGGAAAGGAGGTGTCGAACAGGGTGAACAGCGTGCCGTCGAGCTCCACCGGAATCCGGTAGTCGACCGCCACCTTGCCCCAGACTAGGTGCACCACTTCTTCGACGACGAAGGCGAGGCCGAAGGTGAACAGCAGTTCGGCGACATGGCCGAACCTGTGCGCGCGGCGCAGGCCGTAGCGCTCGACCAGCGCGCCGACGGCGCCGACCAGCAGCGGCGCCACCAGCAGGCCGGGCCAGAAGCCGACCCAGGTGCTGATCTGGTAGGCGAAGTAGGCGCCCAGCATGTAGAAGCTGGCGTGCGCGAAATTGAGGATGCCCATCATGCTGAAAATCAGCGTCAGGCCGCTGGACAGCATGAACAGCAGCAGGCCGTAGGTGATGCCGTTCAGCAGCGAGATGACGACGAACTCCATTGCATCCTCAAAGGCGGTGAATGACGAAGGGCAATCCGAGTACGGGTAATCTCGGGCTAATGGTCGAGCGTAGCGAGCAATTCAATCGCCTCCCCCGCGAGGGGGAGGTTGGGAGGGGCGGGCCGCAAAGGACCCTGCCGGGCGAGCCCGGTTCAGGGACGTTCCATGATGCAGGAGGTCGGCAGCTGCGAATCGCGCTGGGAGATCGTCGCCAGGGTCTTCCAGCCGTAGCCCGTGCCTTCGGAATCATGCTTGACCGTCTTGCCGTCGGCCTTGCTGAAGATCGAGATGTACAGCGGCTGCATGGCCTGGTGGTCGCTCTTGCGCATCCAGACTTCGCCGGTGTCGACCGGCATGCGCATGTCTTCCAGCGCCAGGGCGACGGCCTTGGGGTCGGTCGACTTGGCGGTGTTCATGGCCTGGGCCACCATCTGCACCATGTTGTTGACCCGCAGGTAGTAGAACCAGACGCCGGGATACTTCTTGTTGAAGTCCAGGGCGAATTTTTCGGTGTTCTTGGTCGGCACGTTCATATGCCATTCGGTGAGCTGAATGACCTGGTTTTCGCCGGCCGCGCCCATCGCCTGCGGCGTGCCGAGGCCGCCCGCGTAGTAGGTGAAGAAGCGCGCCTTGAGGCCGGCATCCTTGGCCGCCTTGATCAGCAGCGAGAGGTCGTTGCCCCAGTTGCCGGTCATCACCGTGTCGGCGCCGGAAGCCTTGATCTTGGCGATGTAGGGCGCGAAATCCTTGACGCGGCCGATCGGGTGCAGGTCCTCGCCGACGATCTTGATGTCCTTGCGTTTCGCGGCCAGCATTTCCTTGGTGTATTTCGCCACCTGGTGGCCGTGGGCGTAGTCCTGGCCGATGATGAAGAGCTTCTTGATGGTCTTGTCCTTCTCCATGAAGTTGCTGATCGCTTCCATCTTCATTTCGGTGTTGGCGTCGAAGCGGAAGTGCCAGAAGCTGCACTTCTCGTTGGTCAGGGTCGGGTCGACCGCCGCGTAGTTGAAGAACAGCACGGTCTTGTCCGGATTGCGTGCGTTCCACTTGTTCACCGCGTCGATCAGGGAATGCGCGGCGCCGGAGCCATTGCCGAGCGTGACGAAGCGGAAGCCCTGGTCGATGGCGGCCTTGAGCTGCAACTGGGTTTCCTGCGGGCTGCCCTTGTTGTCGAAGCCGGTGAATTCCAGCTTCTGGCCCATGATCCCGCCCTTCTGGTTCACCAGGATCTCGGCGGCTTCCTTGAAGCCTTTGAGGCCGGCCTCGCCGACATTGGCGAAGGGACCGGAAAGCGGGTCGATGTAGGCGATCTTGACCTGGGCACAGGCACTGCCGCCGACCAGCATGACGCTCGCGGCAAGCGCGAGGCGATTGAACAACGGGCTCTTCATTGAAGTCTCCTCTGAGTGTTTGCTCGGCAGTGACGATCGGCCGCCGATTTATATAGTTCTGCGTAGTGGAACCAAGTTCTGTAATACAATCGAAATCATACTGATTGTACCGGGGGCTGTAAACGACTTTTTTCATGCCGGATGCCTTGGCTTTTTCCTCCGGCCCTTCAGAAACCCGCTCCGTACACGGGAGTTCGGGTTGGTCAGGCGGGTTGTCGCAGCGGAAGCAGGTGTGAGGACGAATGCTGCACTGCAAAACGAGATGCATCCCAGCGCGGGAGGCTTGTCCGGTTGCACCGAGAGGAGGCAGTTCGCGGACATGCCACCGTGCCCTTGGTCCGAACGGATCATTGCCGGCGCGTGGTATCGACGATAATATTCAAACAGGTATTTGCATGGATTCCCGGTTTCGGGAATCCCGAAACAAGGGAGAAAGCAATGACGTCCACACTCCGAACATCCTTGAAGCGCACCGCCCTGAGCTTGTCCCTCGCATGGATGACCGCGTCGGCGTGGGCCGTTCCGGCGTTGCAATTGGACATTCAGGGTGGCACCTACGACGGCTCCACGCAGTCGATCCTGGCTTCAAGCAACAGCTTCTCGCTGTACGCCTATGGGCTGGTGGGCACCGCGTCGCTGACCGACACCTACTATCTGTCGGTTGCCCTGCTCGGAATCGCGCAACCCGGGGGCAATTACGGGTCCCTCACGGTGAATGGCAATACCATCAACGCGACGAGCGACATGTTGTACGGCACGCCGCCCCTGGATTCGATTGCGGCCGAGTGGGATCCGGGCGACCTGTCGCCGCATGGCATCTTCCCCGCCTACTTCAAGGAACTCGGCTTCAAATTCAGTGCCGCCGACAAATCGGGCCAGTACAACACCCAGGACGATGCTGGCTCCGGCCCTACACCAGGCACGGCCATGTACTACAAGCGTTTCGATTTCGACGTCAGCGGCCTGACTCCCGGGCTGTCGGTGCATTTCGACCTGTACAACGAGAAATTCTCCAAGGGACTGGAACTCGACGTGAACAAGTTCGCGCCTTTCTCGCACGATGCCGAGGCGCATGTCACGACGCCGGTTCCGGAACCCGAGACCTATGCCATGCTGCTCGTCGGGCTCGGCCTGATGGGCTTGGTGGCGCGTCGCCGCATGGGCCGCGCTTCCTGAACCGGATTGCGTTGCAGTGAAAACGGGGGCTTCGGCTCCCGTTTTCGTTCTGGTTGGTCCCGTCGCGTTCGACGCCGAAGTCTGTCACTCGGCCGGGATTCGCGGCGCCACCGGGGCCGCCAGCATCGCGGCGCGGCTTTCGGGTGTCTCCAGGCTGACGCGGCCGAGCTTGCCGCCTCGGTAGTCGGTGAGCAACACCATCGCGGCCTTTTCCAGGTCGAGTTCGCCGCCGCGACGGCCCTTGACGATGCAGCCGCGCTTTCTGGCTACGGCCTCCAGCACGCCAATGCCGTCCATGCCGGTCGTTGCAAACCCGTAACGGGCGCCGAGCGCGGCGGGGTAGCGTTGCAGCAGCAGGTCGGCAAGGAAGGTCGCGACTTCCGAATCGATCACCGCATTGCGGCCGATGGCGTGGCTGGCGGCCAGCATGAAGCCGTCGCTGTCATGGGTGATCTTCGGCCACATCAGGCCGGGCGTGTCGGTGATGCTCATGGTCGGCCCCAGGTCGATGCACATCTGCGACTTGGTCACGGCCGGTTCGTCGCCGACCGCGGCGACCCGGCGCTTGAGCAGCGCGTTCATCAGCGTCGACTTGCCGACGTTGGGGATGCCCATGATAAGCATGCGCAGGGGCTTGACGCCGTCATTGCGATGCGGCGCCAGCCCCTTGCACAGGCCCGGCACGCGCGCCGCCTCGGCGGGGCTCTTGCTCGAAATCGCCACCGCCTTGACGCCGGGCTGGCTGTTGTAATGGTCGAGCCAGGCTTGGGTTGCCGCCGGATCGGCGAGGTCGGACTTGTTGAGCAGCTTGAGGCAGGGACGCTGGCGATGCAGGCGCAACTCGCGGATCATCGGGTTGCTGCTGGCCTCGGGCAGGCGCGCGTCGCAGACCTCGATCACCACGTCGGTCAGCGCCATGGTCTCGGCGGCCTTGCGCCGCGCCGAGGTCATGTGGCCGGGGAACCACTGGATGGTCATTGGTCTGCCTTCCCCCCGCTCGAGGCGGCCGCCGCCGCGATGCCGATGCGTTGCTCGCCGATGCGCACCGTCTGCCCGGCGCGCAGCTTGCGCCGGATGCGCGTCTCCACCGCGCCGTCCACCATCACGGTTCCGCCCGCGATCATGGCCTTGGCGGCGCCGCCGGAAGGGGCCAGCGCGAGCAGTTTGAGGAGGACGTTGAGTTCGATGAACTCGCCCTGGAGCTGGAAGCGTTGCATGGAGGGGAATGGGCGGGGAAGCCGCGATTATAGTCGCCGGGGTTTTCGCCCCGCTCGCCCCGTGCCATGTGCCAGATCAAGAGTCGGCGCCGGCGACACGGCGCATCGTTGCCGCTTCAGGCCGGCTTGGGTCGCCGCGCGATGAAGCGGTCGAGCTGGTTGGCGAAATACTGCCGGTCGGCGTGGCTGAAGGCGGGTGGGCCGCCGGTGTTGACGCCGCTGCTGCGCAGGGTGTCCATGAAATTGCGCATGTCCAGCAACTGGCGGATGTTCTCCGCGCTATACAGCTCGCCGCGCGGATTGATGGCGAAGGCCTGCTTGTCGATCACCAGCGCCGCCAGCGGAATGTCGGCGGTGATCACCAGGTCGCCGGCCGCCGCCTGTTCGACGATGTAGCTGTCGGCCACGTCGAAGCCCCTGGGCACCTGCACCGCGCGGATGTGCGGCGAGTGTGGCACGCGCAGCATCTGGTTGGCGACGAGGATGACGGCCAGCGCATGGCGCGTGGCGGCGCGGAACAGGATTTCCTTGATCACGCCGGGACAGGCGTCGGCATCGACCCAGATCTGCATAATGCGGGTTTTGGTTTTGGGAACCCCAATTATGTCCCCGCGGGACGCGAGGACGGTATCCTAGCGACATGTCACCCGACGCCAGCGGCGCTTTCACGCCGCCCAATGATGGATTGGCCGCGCTGGTCGATCCCGAAGTGCAGCGCCTGGCCGCACGCATGGCGCAGGATGCCTTCACGCGCATCTTTCGCCTGAGCATGGAAGGCGATGAGGCCGCGCTGCATGCGGCGCTGCTGGAGCTGGGTGCGCGCGCCGGAAACTGGGCGCGTGCCGCAGCCGACGACGACGCGCGGGCGCTGCGCCTGGCCCTGCTGGTGGGCGGCATCGACCAGTGGGGGCTGGCCTATGTGCAGGCGTTCGAGCTCGCCGCGCTGCCGGCCGTCAGCGTCCTGCTCGGCGGCCTGCGCAACGGCCTCGACGCGGCCGCGGACGCCCGCTTCCAGCGCATGCATGCGGCCATCGAGCAGGCCGAGTGCGACGCCGTCGATTTCAAGATGGAACTGCGGCGCAACATTCACATGGCGTTGTGGCACGCCATGATCGCCTGCGACGACGCCGACGACGCGGCGCCCATCCTCGCTGCGCTGGGCGGCATGCTGGTGGGGCTGGTGCAGCGCATGCCGCTGCTGGGCTGGCGCCTGGCGGCGGATACCCTGGCGCACATCCAGTTGCGCTGCCTGAGCGATGCGGCGGCGAGCACGGAACAGGCGCGCGAAACCAATGCGGCGCTGTTCACGGCCCTGCGCCAGAACCTGCCGCGCGAAATCTCGGAGCCGATGTTCGCCCACGCCAACCAGGCAGTGGTTGCCTGGCAGCGCGCGCGGCGCGCGCATTGAGCGCTGGGCGTCAGGCCCTGGCCGGCGCCCCGTTGCCGGTCGCCGCGGCATACACCAGTTGCGCCGCCACGGCATCTTCCACCGCCTGGCCCAGGGCCTTGAAGATCACAGTCGTGCCAGCGGGTACCTGAACCGTGCCGGCGAGGACCTCGCCGATCTCGCACTGTACGGTTGCGCCAGAAAGGATCACGTCGCCGGACTCGGTGTCCGCTGCGCGGCGATGGTCGGCGATTACGTAGTTGCGCATCGCTTCGTCGTCCAGTTCGCGCCAGGTGGGGCGTGGCGCGCCCACCGCGTGCACCAGCGCGCCGGGCTTGAGCCAGCGGCCCCGCAGCACCGGCGTGCTGGAATTGGTGACGGTGACCACGAGGTCGGCGTCGCGCACCGCGGATTCGCCATCGGGGCAGGCAATGCCGCCGATCTCGGCGGCACAGCGCTCGGCATGGGCGCGGGTCGGGCTCCAGAGGCGGATGTCGGCCAGCGGCACGACGGCGCTCAGCGCCAGCGCGTGGCTGCGCGCCAGCGCGCCCGAGCCGAGGATGGCCAGACGCTTAGGACTGCCGTCGCGCAAGGCGCGCGTGGCCACGGCCGACACGGCGGCGGTGCGCAGTTCGGTCAGCCAGGTCGCATCCATCACCGCCAGCGGCACGCCGGTGGCCGGATCGAGAAGGATCAGGGTGGCGATCATGGTCGGCAGGCCGCGCGCGCGATTGCCCGGCACCTGGGTGATCAGCTTGGTCGCCAGCGCGCCCGCGGTGCGCGCCGGCTTGACGAAGAGCAGGCTGCCCGGTTCGGCAAGCTCCAGCACGGTGCGCATGGGCTGCACCACGCGCCCGGCGGAAAGGTCCATCAGGGCCTGCGCGATGGCGGGCAGCAGGGCGTCGAGCGAGAGGTGGCGGCGCACGGCAGCGTTGTCCAGCAGCAGGAGCGGGTTGATCATGGCGGCGGCGGTCGAAAGTTGGTTCGTTATCCTATCGCGTCGCGGCGCGATGCTTTAGGATGCGCGTATTGTTACTTGTGCCGGAGATCGAAATGAAAAAGCTGTCGCTGCAACTCAATGCGGAACTGGAAATTCCCGACGACTGGGAGCTGGTCGAGCATTCCTCCGGCATTTTCGTGCTCAAGGTCGGCGATCGCTTCGTCGATTTTGACATCACGCCGCTGGTCACGGTCTCGAATGCGCCGGACGCCACCTGGAGCGACGAGGACGAGGAATTCACCGAGGAAATCCTCGACATGGTGACCGGGCTCGATTCGCAGATGGAGATCAGCTACCTGCAATAGGCGAACAAGCGGCAATTTCGGGAGCAATGCCATGCGTTACACGCTATCCCTGTTGTGCATCCTGATCGCGCTCCCGGCACAGGCCGCGGGTGACCCGAAACTGGGCAAACCGCTGCACGACAAGCAGTGCGTGGCCTGCCACGTCAAGCTGCTGGGCGGTGACGGTTCCGGCATGTACACGCGCAAGCCGCGCCTGATCAACAGCGCGACGGCGCTGCGGCAGCGTGTCGCCGTATGCAGCACGCAGACCAATGCCAGTTGGTTCCCGGAAGACGAGGAACACGTCGCCGCCTGGCTGAACCAGGCCTTTTACAAGTTCAAGTAGGCGCGTACGCATTCCCGGCGCGCGCAGGCGATCGGCGCCGAAGCGGCGACATCATGGACCGGCAGCAACTGACGCCTGGCACCGCGCATCTGCTCGGCCTGCTGCTGATCGCGGCCGGCATCCTGCCGATGCTGGCTGCTTTCGACGTCGGACCGCTGCGGCAAGAGGACATCAACGGTCCGCCCTGGATCGGGTTCGTCGCCGGCGGCATTTTCGCGGCAGGCGGCGCGGCACTCATCGCCGGCCCGCAGGCGCCGCTGGCTGGTGGCCTGTTCGGTGTCCTGGCGGCGGCGGGCCTGGCGGCCATCGGCAACTGGGTCGCCTTCGGCGCCGGCGAGCGCGCCTGTGCCGGCAGCTTTTCCCTGCCCTGGCTGTCGGGGGCTGCCGACGTTTCCGGGCTGGCCTGCCGCCTACCTTTCGGCTTCGGCGCCCTCGTCGTCGATGCTTTCGTCTGTTACGCGACCGTCGCATTGCTGCAAAAGGCGCTGGGCGGACCGCCGCGCCTGGCGCGATGGATGAAGGCCGCGGAATGGCTGGTCGTCGCCAGCCTCGCGCCTTTCATCGTCCTGCTGCTGGTGATGGCCCTGGTCGGCGGCGCCGGTGCCGCCCTCCGTGCGCGCTGGACCACCGGTGCCTGGCCGCGCAACGAGGCATTCATCGCGCGCCAGAAGGCCAGGGGACTGCTCGGCCGTCTTGCCGGCAAACCGCCTGCGGATGGCGGCGGAAATTCGACCTGAGAGGCTCTATCATCCGCGCATGGATACCCTGACTCATGCCGTCATGGGCGCCGCATTGGCCAGCGGCGTCGTTTCGCTTCGCCACCGTGGCCAGGAGTCGGCGCTGGCGCTACGGCGTACGGCCGCCATCGCCGGCGCCGCGGCGGGCGTGCTGCCCGATGCGGATGCCCTGATCCAGAGCGGCGCCGACGCGCTGCTGGTGCTCGACTACCACCGCCATTTCACCCATGCGCTGGCCTTCGTGCCGGTGGGCGCGCTGGTAGCGACGCTGTTGCTGTGGCCGCTGCTGCGGCGACGCATGGGTTTCTGGCGGCTCTACCTCTGCAGCTTCGTCGCCTACTTCGCGCATCCGCTGCTCGATGCCTGCACCAGTTACGGCACCTACCTCTGGCTGCCCGTGCTGCAGCGGCGAGAGGCTTGGAACCTGATCGCCGTGGTCGATCCGGTATTCACGCTGCTGCTGGCGCTGCCGCTGTATTTCTTCCTGCGCGATCCGAAATCGAAGGCGGTGGCCTGGGGCCTCGCGCTGGGCATGGCCTATTTCGGATTCAGTTTCATGCAGCAGCAGCGCGGCGAGGCGGCGGCGCTGGCCCTGGTGCAGGCGCGCGGCCACCAGGCGACGCAACTTTCGGTCAAGCCGTCGATGGCCAACCTGCTGCTGTGGCGCGCGCTGTACGTGCATGACGGCCGGGTGCAGGTCGATGCCTTCCACCTCGGGCCGACGCTGCGCCACTACCCGGGAGAATCGGCGCCGCTGTTCGACATGGCCGCGGCGCAGGCGGTGGCGGCGGGCGACGCGCGCCGCCTGGGCGACATCGAGCGCTTCCGGGCCTTCTCCGACGGCTTCCTGGTGCTCGACCGCCGGCATCCCGGTTTCGTCGGCGACGCGCGCTACGCGATGCAGCCTACCGTCATCGCGCCGATCTGGGGCCTGCAATGGCGCGGTCCCGGCGCGGCGACGGAGTTCGTCAGCCGCCACGAATTCTCACCCGCGATGCGACGCGATTTTTTGGCCATGCTGCTGGGCCGCGACCTGACCGCCGTCCGCTAGTTCGATGCTCGCCTACATCATCCGCCGCCTGCTTTACGCGATCCCGATCCTGATCGGGGTGAACCTGCTCACCTTCGCGCTTTTCTTCGTGGTCAATACGCCGGACGACATGGCGCGCATGCAGCTCGGCGTCAAACGCGTGACGCCCGAGGCGATCGAGAAGTGGAAGGCCGAGCGCGGCTACGACAAGCCCCTGCTGTGGAACGCCAAGGCCGGGGGCAGCGCGGCGGTGACCGACACCATCCTGTTCGCCAAGTCGGTGCGCATGTTCGTCGGCGATTTCGGCCGTGCCGACGACGGCCGCGACATCGCGCGCGAAATCACCACGCGCATGGGGCCCAGCCTCGCCATCGCTGTGCCGACCTTCGTCCTCGGTCTTTTCGTGGCGATCTCGTTTGCCCTGCTGCTGGTCTTCTTCCGCGCCACGACGCTGGATTTCGCCGGCGTCGTGCTGTGCGTGGCTATGATGTCGATTTCCGGCCTGTTCTACATCATCGGCGGCCAGTGGCTGGTGTCCAAGGTCTGGCATCTCGCGCCCATATCCGGCTACGGCGGCGGGCTGGACGCGGCGAAATTCCTCATCCTGCCGGTGATCATCGGCGTCTTCGGCGGCATCGGCGCATCAACTCGCTGGTATCGCACCATCTTCCTCGAAGAGATCACCCGCGACTACGTGCGCACCGCGCGCGCCAAGGGCCTGCCGGAACGCGTGGTGCTGTTCCGCCACGTGCTGCGCAACGCCATGATCCCGATCCTGACCGGCGTGGTGGTGGTGATCCCGACGCTGTTCATGGGCAGCCTGCTGACCGAATCCTTCTTCGGCATCCCGGGCCTGGGCAGCTACACCATCGACGCCATCAACGCGCAGGACTTCGCCGTGGTGCGCTCCATGGTCTTCATCGGCTCGGTGCTCTACATCGTCGGCCTGCTGCTGACCGACATTTCCTACACCCTGGCCGATCCGCGGGTGAGGCTGCAATGACGACCTTCCCCCTAGCCCCCTTCCCACGGAAGGGGATAACGACGGTGCAGCCGCTGGCGCGGCTTTCGGTTGAAACAATGCGCCCTCCTTGGGGCGGCCCGGCGGAGGGCGCGTGAGCTTCCAGCCCGTATTGCTCTGGTCGGACGCGCTGCTGTTCGTGCTGTTCGCGGCGATTTTCGCGCTGGCGTTTTGGGCGCGGCGGCAGGAGGCACTGCGCGCGGCCTGGGGCCGCGTCGCGCGCGACCCCGTGGCGATGGCGGCGGCGACGGTGCTGGCCGCCTTCATCGTGGTCGGCCTGCTCGATTCGCTGCATTACCGCGCGCGGCTCGACGTCAAACCGGGCGAGCCGGTGCGTTACGCCGTGGAGGTGCATTCGGCGCTCGATGCCCTGCTGGCGGGCATGCGGTCGCGCGGCGAGAAGACCTATTCGGCGCCGCTGGCGACGCATCTTTACTCCAAGGAGGCGCTGGCGGATTCGGCGCAGCGCGAGTTTCCGCGCCTGAAGCACGGTGGCGCGCATCTGGGCAAGGATCTCTCCGGCCACGAATTCGACATCGCCGTGCGCGTCTCGCGCGGCTGTGCCGGCGGGCTAGTCGTCTGGCTGCTGCTGGTTGCCGCGTGGTGCCGGCTGCGCGGCGTCGAAGTGATCGAAATGCTGAAAGTCGGCGCCGGCGGGACGGCGATTCGTCCCGTGGTTCTCACCCTGCTGCCGATCCTGCTGCTGCTCGGCATCGCCATTTCACTGGGTGGCGGCTACCACGTCTTCGGCACCGACAAGGTCGGCCAGGACGTGCTCTACCTCTCGCTCAAGAGCATCCGCACCGGCCTCCTGATCGGCACGCTGACCACGCTGGTGATGCTGCCGCTGGCCGTGCTGCTCGGCATCCTCGCCGGCTACGTCGGCGGTTGGGTCGACGACGTGATCCAGTACCTCTACACCACGCTGAGTTCCATCCCCGGCGTCCTGCTGATCGCGGCGGCGGTGCTGATGATGCAGGTGATCATCGACACCCACCCGGAATGGTTCGCCACCTCGGCCGAGCGTGCCGATGCGCGCCTGCTGGCACTGTGCCTGATCCTCGGCATGACCAGTTGGACCGGGGTTGCGCGCCTCTTGCGCGGCGAGACGCTGAAGCTGCGCGAACTGGAATTCGTCCAGGCGGCGCAGGCCTTCGGGGTGGGGCGCTTCGCCATCATGCGCCGCCACATCCTGCCCAACCTGATGCACATCGTGCTGATCGCGCTGGTCATGGATTTCTCCGGCCTGGTGCTGGCCGAAGCCGTGCTGTCCTATGTCGGCGTCGGCGTCGATCCGAGCACGATTTCCTTCGGCACCATGATCAACACGGCTCGCATGGAACTGGCGCGCGAACCCATGGTCTGGTGGTCGCTGGCGGCGGCCTTCAGCTTCATGTTCGCCCTGGTGCTGGCCGCCAACCTGTTCGCCGACGCCGTGCGCGACGCCTTCGATCCGAGGGCGTCGGCATGAGTATTGACGCTCATCCTGCACAGCGACATCCGCCGCAGATGGAACACGCGAAAAGCCAATTGGTCGCCCGCCCCCCTTCCCCCCTCGCGGGGGGTTATTGTTTAGCGCGCTGCGCGCGTTTATCACGGGGGGTCTCGATCCTTGTGTTTCACGCGAAGATAAGGCCATGAGCATTATTTCGGTACGCGACCTGTCGGTGCATATCGGGGCTGCGCGGCCGGTCGACGGCATCAGCTTCGACATCGCCGCCGGCGAGTGCTATGCGCTGCTCGGCGAATCCGGTTGCGGCAAGTCGATGACGGCGCTGGGCCTGATGCGCCTCTTGCCGGCTGCGGCGGAGGTCGCCAGCGGCAGCGTCAGTTTCGAGGGCCGCGAACTGCTGGCCTTGCCCGAGTCGGGTATGCGCGAGATGCGCGGCGGCGGCATCGGCATGATCTTCCAGGAGCCGGCGACCAGCCTCAATCCGGTGCTCACGGTCGGGCGCCAGATCATCGAGGCGCTGGAACTGCACTCGCCGTTGCGCGGCATGGCGGCGCGCGAGCGGGCCGAGGAACTGCTGGACCAGGTCGGCATCCCCGACCCGAAACGCCGTCTCGACGAATTCCCCTTCCAGCTCTCGGGCGGCCTGCGCCAGCGGGTGATGATCGCCAGCGCCCTGGCCGGTTCGCCGCGCCTCCTGATCGCCGACGAGCCGACCACGGCGCTCGACGTGACGATACAGGCGCAGGTGCTCGACCTGCTGGACGAACTGCGCCGCACGCAGGGCATGGCGCTGCTCCTGATCACGCACGACCTCGGCGTGGTGGCGCGCATGGCCGACCGCATCGGCGTCATGTATGCCGGGCAACTGGTCGAGGAGGCATCGCGCGAGGCGTTCTTTTCCCGGCCGGCCCATCCTTACTCGGTGCGCCTGTTCGCGGCCTTGCCCGACGCCGGGAGCCGCGGCGGCCGGCTGACGACGATACCGGGCAGCGTGCCGGCGGCGGATGTGCGCCACATCGGTTGCCGCTTCGCCGACCGCTGCGGCGAGGCCGTCCCCGCCTGCGCGACCACGCTGCCGCCGTGGC